>NZ_CP064786.1:2432901-3041127 GCF_017094485.1 Natranaeroarchaeum sulfidigenes | reverse complement strand
CAGGGAATCGAACCGATTCCACAACCCAGCAAGCACGGGAGAAGACTCCACTCGAAAGGAAGGGGTTCAGTGACACGGCGTCCGGACCCCCCCCCCACCCCTTCGTTTCAGGTGGAACCCGTTTATTAGGTGGGTGGGGTGAGAGATCAGGCGAAGTCTAGTGCTACGCAAAGTTTTATTACACACTGTGTTAAACAGTATCCGCACTGCAGTAGAAGGCGTATAGAACTGGAGTATTGTCTAGAGTATTTCTAGTACAGTCTAGAAGACAACGTCACACGGAGACATCTATCGCCAACTTACTCCCTCCCCCACCACGGGGGTGGGGTCTCTGAGGGGGGTTCCACTCGAAACGAAGGGGTGGGGGTGGTGGACAATACCACCAACAGCATCAACGACGTGCCGACTCCTGCAACGCGAGCTCACCGAGAACTCTCTACGTTCGTGTATCTTATACACTGAAGCCCGGCACCGCTTTTTCTCCACTAATATTGATCCTATAAATATTGATCCTATAAAATTCGGCTGTCCAACCGGTTTCTAACGCGTAATTTTCAACACATTAAAATTATGTAACTACAACTATGCTAATACTCGTCTGACCAAGGCTTAAGTATATACAGTGACGTTGTAGCGCCATACACCATAACCCACGCGTAAGCCCGCGACGAAAACGCATGGGTGCGGGGTGAACAACATGGGACTATTTACAGAACTCAGGGATAGCGTATCCCGCGTAACAGGCCGCCTCTTCTCCGAGGACGAACAGAAACGGATAGGTATCTATGGACCGCCGAACGCTGGCAAAACCACACTAGCCAATCGAATCGCACGGGACTGGACGGGCGATGCCATCGGCCCCGAAAGCCACGTTCCACACGAAACACGTCGAGCAAGACGCAAGGAAAACGTCGAGATAGAGCGTAACGGGAAGTCCGTATCGATCGATATCGTCGATACACCCGGCGTGACGACGAAGGTCGACTACGAGGAGTTCCTCGACTACGACATCGACGAGGACGACGCCGTCCGGCGCTCCCGTGAGGCAACCGAGGGGGTCGCCGAGGCGATGCACTGGCTGCGCGAGGACGTCGATGGCGTCATCTACGTTCTCGACTCCACGGAGGATCCGTTCACGCAGGTCAATACGATGCTCGTCGGGATTATCGAGAGCCAGAACCTCCCCGTACTGATCTTTGCGAACAAGATCGACCTCGAGGGATCGAACGTCCAGCAGATTGCGAACGCCTTCCCCCAACACGAGACGGTCGAACTCTCTGCGCTGGAAGGAGACAACATGGACGAAGTGTACGACAAAATCGCGGAGTACTTCGGATAATGCCAGAAGTAAAAGATCCCTCCGACGGCGTTCAGATCGACCTGATCAGCGGCGATCGGATGGACGGGATGACGGGCATGGAGAAGATCCGGATGATCCTCGATGGAGTCAGGGATGGCAATATCGTCATCCTCGAACAGGGGCTGACCCCCGACGAGGAGTCGAAACTGATCGAGGTGACGATGACCGAGATCACACCCGCCGACCCGGAGGACTTCAACGGGATCGAGATCGAGACGTATCCCCGCGGTGAGACGGATAGTGGGCTCTTCTCACGACTCATGGGGAAAGAGGAGACGTCGAAACTGACGGTAATCGGACCGGCGAATCAGATCGAGACGCTTCACAAGGACGAGACGCTCATCAGCGCTCTGGTCTCACGGAAATAATGCCACATCAGTGTACGAACTGTGGTCGGACGTTTCCGGACGGCTCCAAGGAGATGCTCTCTGGCTGTCCGGACTGTGGCGGCAACAAGTTCCAGTTCGAGCCTGCTGGTCGTTCTGATGAGTCTACTTCGAACATCCCGGACGACCACGAACCCCCGGATTCGTCATCAAGCGTTGCTAATACCGTATCACAGGCCACCCGAACGGTGCGTGACTGGGTGAGCAGTGACGAGTCGCCGACCTCTTCTGACCGAGCGGATAAAACAGGTACTCGTTCTAACGCTCCGGCGTCGAATACGTCCGAATCGTCTGATGCATCCGATCCTGAACCGGAACAGGCGGCCGATACCCGCCGCACCGACGCGCAACCCCCCACGTCGGCCAGTCGTGAAGCCGCTTCAAATACATCGACGGCGAACGATAGCCGCCCGGACCTCGGGCAAGAGAGTTCGACAGAATGGCCGGATCACGGCTTCGAAGATCCCTACAGGGACCGATCATCACCGGACCCCCCCGAATCAAAAGAGTGGCCGGATGTTGGCCAGCGACCCGACCACAATCAACCCGATAGATCCGATCGTGACGACGCGGCCGGCAAGACTCCCGTCGATACCGAAGACACGGCACAGGCGAGCGCGCGCTCGGATGTCGTCTCTCCTGATGAACTGCCCGACGATCCGCCCACACAGTCGGTCGAGGACAACCAGCAGCCTCAACACGACACCCCTGCCGGGCAGGGCGCGCCGGATGCGTCGGAGGGCAGAATCGCGGGCACCCCTGACAACGACAGCGACAACCCCGACCTCGAAGCACTTCGGGCCGAACTCAACCAGCAGTTCGAGAGCATCAAAATCGTCCGTCCGGGCGAGTACGAACTCAACCTGATGGAGCTGTACGACCGCGAGGAGTACATCGTCTCGCTGATGGAGGACGGCCGCTACGCGATCGAGGTACCCGATGCGTGGCGTGGGGACGAGGACCGGTAGTATCACCGTACACCAGGATTTTCGGCGTCCCGCGTCCGGATTTTGACTCTACTACGCTTCCACAGCCTCGATCAACAACTCTGCAAGGTCCACGATTTCTATATCCTCCTCGAAATCCCCCGTTTTCCGCCCGTCCTCGAACATCGTCGTACACATCGGGCAGGCGACGACAAACTTCTCGACCGCGTCACCGGCGTCGGTATCCTCTAACGCCTCCCGCAGCCGCTCCTCGCTCGGCTTCGGTTCCTCGTCGAACTCCATCCAGAGGCCCCCGCCCCCGCCGCCACAGCAGAATGAATCCTTGCGACTTCGGGGCATCTCGTAGAGATCCGCACCGGTGGCACGGATCAACTCTCGCGGCGCTTCGTACTCGTCGTTGTACCGACCGAGGTGACAGGGATCGTGGTAGGTAACAGTGTAGTCGAGTTCGTCGCCCGAAAGACCGAGCCGACCCGCCTCCACAAGTTCCTCAACGACCTGCGTCCAGTGTTTCACGTCGATTTCGCCATCCGAGTTCCACTGCTCGTCGTACTCGAAAGGCATCATCGGATCGTCGGCGAATTCCGCGAAATCCACCTCCGGATACTCGTTTTTGAACGTATTGTAGCTATGCGGATCGGTACAGACGATCTGCTCGAACTCGCAGTCCTCGAACGTCTCGACGTGATGTCCGGCCAGTTCGAGGTAGAGGAACTCCTCGCCGATCCGGCGGATGTCGTTACCATCGTACTTCTCGTCGTCGAAGAGGATCCCCCACTCGACGTCGGCTTCCTCAAAGATGCGGGCGAGTGATCTGGCGACTTTCTTGTTGCGCTCGTCGAAGCTCGGGTAATCGCCGACGTACCAGAGGTATTCGACGTCCTGCTCGCGCGCGTCCGTGGGATCGAACTCCAGGTCGTCGGCCCAGTCCGCACGATCACGCTGGGCTTCCCCGAACGTGTTGCCTTTCTGCATCACGTCCTGGAAGACGTCCTGCAAGTTCGAGTCGACCGCGCCCTCGTCGACGAGCTGACGGTTCATCCGGGTGAACGAGTTCAGATGCTCGATATCGACGGGACAGGCGTCCATACAGGCCATACAGGACATACACGACTCCATCGTCGAGCTGTCTATCACCGATGTCCCACCATCGGCGATAATCGGTTTCTCCCCCTCACCGCCATCACCCTCCAGGGATTCGCGGTACGCTTTCAGGTCGAGGATCACGTCGCGCGGATCGAGCGGTCGACCCGACGCCTTCGCCGGACAGACCGACGAACAGCGACCACACTTCGTGCAGGCGTCCTGGTCGAGAATCTCTTTCCAGCTGAAGTCCTCGATCGACTCGGCGTTGGTTGCATCGAGGTCGGCGGGGACGCCGGGAAGTCGTGTGCCCGCCTTCTCATCGCGGGTCACGACGTTTGCAAACGAGGAGAGCATATGGAACGGCTTTGTGTATGGGATTGCGGCGACGAAGGCAAGCGCGTGGATCGCGTGAAGCCACCAGACCACTGGATAGGCGGCCTGTGCCCCCTCGGGCGTCATCCCACCCGCACCGAGCACGACGGCGATGAAGTAGCCGACGAAGCTCACGGTCTCGTGACTGGGGAACCCACGTCCAAGAATACCGAGGGCCTCGAGCAGGAATCCACCGACCCCGAGGATAAAGAGCGTCCAGATGAACAGGTCGTCTTCGAGGCTCGTATGTTTCCCCCAGAGGCGAGCCTTTCGGACATCATACCGGCTGTACATCGCCATCCCGACGCCGACGACGAACAACAGTCCCATTGCGTCCATCATGAACTGGTAGGAGAGATAGAAGTCGCCGACCCAGAACGACTCGCCGGTCAGCGGGCGGTAGATATCCATGTCGATGGCGAGGATCGTCGTCCCCATCAGGAGCGTCAGGAATCCCCAGAGAATGAACGTGTGCATCACGCCGGCATACAGATCACGGTCGAACAGCGGTCGGTTCGATCCGACCAACTTTACTGCCGTAATAATCCGGCCGACAATGCCATCCAGTCTATCGAACCAGTCCTCGTCGCCGCGCGTGTACCGTTGTACACGACCGTACGCACCGTACAGGAAAATGATGATCGCGACGGCGGCGAGATAGTAGAAGATTACCTCGCCGACGAGGTCGATCTGGTAGAACGTCGGCCGGGTCGGTTCCCCACCGCTTTGCGCGATAAATGTCATGTATTATCACGCGCACACCGGACAGATAAATCTTCCCACGAACACCCGTCGTCCCGCTCTCGTCAATGGGTAATCTACAACTAATTCCTAGTTTATTCTCGTCGGAGTATCGGGGAGAACCACTCAACCAGGTGGTGACAAAAATAATCCGGCGGTGACAACAAAACCCAGCCTCAGAGCAGCGGTGATAACAAAAGTACACCACTCACCGCAACTACTGGGACGTCCAGCCGGGTTGCCGAAAGCGGCGGCAGGGTCGGGTTCCACGAGAAACATCGGGCCTGCATCGCGAGTGCCAGCCGATTTGCTCGCCGGAACGTCCGCGAGACGCCATGCACGCCGATCAGTTCGGCACGCCGCCGCAGACTCGCGTTCTCGCCACCGCGCGCGGCGATGGCGTCGCGGATGTTGCGCAGATCCGACTGTAACACCGGCAGGAATCGGAAGATCAGTGAGACGCCGATCCCGAGAACGACGCCCGGGCGTCCGGGCACCGCCCACTGGATTGCCGCCCGTGACTCTCTCGGTGCGGTCGTCACCACGTATGCGGTACTGACCAGTAGTATCAGGACGACCCGATAGCTCGCGAGGGCAGTCACGAGGCCGTCCCCGATGTCGACCCACGGCGGGCCGAGGGTGGCGGCGGCCAGCAGCGGTGCAAACGCCAGCAGTACGAGTGGCAGCCGGATCGACCACAGTGCCCGAAGCGGCGACACGCGGGCGGTAACCAGAACGGCAAGCGCCAGAACGGTCAGTACGACCATCCCCGACATGGTAGTGTGGGCGAACGCAGCGACGGCAAACGCGATCTGAAAGCCGAGCTTCGCACGCGGGTCCAGCCGGTGAGCGAGCGTCGTGCCCGGTGCGTAGGTCAACATCGTCGAGGACTCACCGCCTGTTTGACCCCGCTGGTATCCGAACACCGATGCCGTCGAGCGCTGCCTCCACCGAGTCAGGGGTGGTATCGACCGCGACCCGACCATCGACCAGCGCGATCACACGGTCGGCGAGGTCGAGAACGTCCCGCAAGTCGTGGGTGACCACGACGATGCCGGTTCCGCTCTCACCCAGCGCCGCTAGCTTCTCCAGTACGGACTGGCGCGCTGGCTCGTCGAGGCCGGTAAAGGGTTCGTCGAGCACCAGATGGTCGGGCTCCATTGCGAGCGCACCCGCGATGGCAACCCGCTCCTGTTCGCCACCGGAGAGCTGGTCGATCCGTTCGTCACCTCGACCAGTCATTCCGACCGCATCGAGCGCCTCGCTCACCCGGCGATCGATCTCGTCGCGATCTAGCCCGAGGTTCTCCGGGCCGAATGCGACGTCTGTCCCGACCGTCGTGGCCACGAACTGGTCGCGGGGCGACTGAAACACCATCCCGACGTGCTGGCGGGCACCGAGCAAATCGTCTTCGACGGGCGTTCCGTCCACTGTTACCTCACCCTGGTCCGGCGTCAACAGTCCGTTGAACTGACGAACCAGCGTCGTCTTCCCGGAACCGTTCGCCCCCGCCAGCACGACGAACTCGCCGTCGCCGATCCGGAGCGAAACCCGGTCGAGTACCCGAACGTCCCCGTACTCGAAGACGAGATCAGTAGTTTCTATCATTTACTTACTGCCCGACGCCCTGTGGCGGCCAGTCAAGGACGTGCCCGCTCCGGGCGATCGCGACCGCGGCGGCGATTTTGGCAGCCTCACCGGGGAAGAAGACGACGGCACCGCCGATTACGGCTTCGGCAAGGCTCAACTCCAGCACGATCATCAGCCCAGCGATTCCCATTGGGTAGATAATCGCCAGCCCGGCGATTAGTCCCAGAACCAGCCGTGGGACGCTAACATCGGCCGGTGAGTGGAGCCCGCTATCCCCGTACAGTACGTAGCCGATCGCAACGACGGCAACCGGGAACGAGAACAGGTAGCCTGCAGAATCGGAGAAGAGGTGGCCGATCCCTGCCTGTCCGTGTGCGAACACCGGTGCCCCGACTGCTCCGGCGACGAGATACAACACCATCGAGAGCCCGCCCCACTTCGCCCCGAGGAACAGTCCCACGAGGAAGACGCCGAGGATCTGCAGGGTGATCGGTGCAGGCGACCAGGGATACGGCAGCGCCAGATACGCCAGCACGCCAGTCAACGCCGCCATCAGTGCTGCACCGGCGATGCCAACGACGGTTTCGCCGTCGACGAGCTTAACCCGTTGCCCAGTATCGTTCATGTCCGAGCGGTTGTCGTCAACCGCCTTGAATATATTGGTTTACAAAACTCCAGCCGAACAAGCTTTTATACCTTCTCCTGTTGATACACTGCGTACTGATGGACGAGAAGACCGAAGAGCTCCGTGATATCTTCATCGACGTGACCGACGAGGAGACCGTCACGGAGTCACAGGAAGACACCCGCGGATCGATCACCGATGTCGATAACGAGGCCGTCCGTGAACGTATCGAAGCCGTCATCGAGAGCATGCAGGAGCGCTACGAGTTCGAGACGGACCTCTCCGACGAGCAGTACTGCGAGATCGTCGACGGCTTCTACGCCGACGAGTCGGACGCCAAAATCGCACGCGACATCGACGAATCGCGTACAACTGTGGTTCGCGCTCGACTCGATCTCCATCTGATCCACGAGCGCGATCTGGATGCGCCGTTCGACCTCGACGAATTCCGCCGCCACCTCACCGACGATCCGGCGACGGCGGACCTCGCTGAGGAGTTCGATGTCAGTGAATCCACAGTCCGACGGTATCGTCGAATCATCGCCGCACAGAACGAATCCCGGCATGCCAACGATCGGTACCGGGATGAATTTGACAGTATAATCGGCGAGGCCGATCTCTCGACACACATGACCGGTGACGTTCAGGAAGACGGCCTTGACGATGCCACGGAGGGAATGGAAACAGACGTCTCGTTCTAACGTCCCGCGGTCTTCTCGTATCGACCCCTGAACTCCGCGCCTCCAGTACCCGCCGCTGCAGATCAATACACCACGACAGTCCGACAGTTTATATTTGATTACGAGCCACCGCCGGTATGGCTCTGCACGCCTTCAGTGACCTCCGCTCTGCTGCGTTCTGCCCGCGACAGCTCTATTATGCCTGGCGGGAGGAGGACCGTTCGCCGCCGCCCGACGTGGAGCGTCGCCGCGCTCTCGCGTATCGCTACGACGAGCTGATCGGGGCCGACGATGGGACACTATCCGACCTCCCCATCGACATCTCGCCCCTCACCTTTCGCCGAAACCTCCAGCGAACCCGCGAGCGGATCGACCGCTTCGACGATCTCGTCGATCCTCCTTGCCGGGACGTCCTGCTGACCGGGCGGGAGTCCCGTGGGGTCGTCCACAAGTGCCTTGAGGACCCGCCAGTCCCCTCCCTCGTCGCCACGGGAACGCCACCGGAACAGGGTGTCTGGGAGCCACAGTCGGTCCACGCCGTCGCGGCCGCCAAAGCCCTCGCGTGGGAACGGGAACGCCCGGTCGAGCGCGCGTACGTCGAGTATCCGACACACGGCATCGTCCGATCGGTTTCGATCGACGGTCGCCGGAGGGCACAGTATCGTGATACGATCCGAACAGTTGAATCACTGGGTACTCCACCGCCCCGCTTGCAGAACGATACGAAGTGTTCCGCCTGCGAGTACAGCGAGCAGTGCGGCGTCGAGACGCGCACGCTCCGGTCGCTACTGGGATTCGGATAATACCAGAGAATCGTGCTCAGGCGGGATACGGGCGTCCGACTCAGTGCTCGGCCAGCCAATCCTCGATCTCGTCGCCCAGCGCGCCGCGGCGATGGATCTCTCCGCCTTCGACGTCGACGACAGTGCTTTCGACGCCACCCGTCTTCCCCCCGTCGAGGACGACGCTCGCGGCCTCGATGATCTCCGTGTCGACTTCCGAGACGCGGCAGGCGCTCGGTCGACCGCTCACGTTCGCGCTCGTCGCGGTGATCGGCCCGGTTCGCTCCAGTAGGGCCAGTGCCAGATCGTGATCCGGCACTCGAACGCCGACACGATCACTCCCTGCAGTGAGTACGTCCGGAACCATCTCACGACGCTCGCACAGGACCGTGACCGGACCGGGAAGAAACTCGTGCATGAACGCCCGTTCGCGCTCTGTCGCATCCACGTACTCCGCAACGGTGTCGACGTCCGGGACGCCCAGTGAGACCGGATTCGAGCGCTCGCGGCCTTTCGTTTCGAACACTCGCTCGACGGCGTTTGCATCCAGTGCGTCTGCAGCCAGGCCGTACACCGTCTCTGTGGGGTAGACGACGAGGTCCCCGTCCCGGATCGCCGTTGCTGCGCGGTCGAGATCGGTCATCAGCGTTCCTTGGATGGTCCGTCGAAAAAACGTACCGCCTCGCCGAGCTACTCGGCGGATTCGATGGTGCTTGCGATTTCCTGGTAGAAGTCCTCGCCTTGCTGCGGCGTCAGCAGTTCGTCGTTGACCACAACTGTCGGTGTCGAGCTAACCCCACGATCCTGCCCTGCGTCACTACTTGCTTCGATCACTGGCAGGTAGGTCAGGTCTTCCGCGGCGTCACGGATGGCATCACCGTCGGCACCGACTTCCTCGGCGACCGATTCAACGGTATCGAACGAGTACTCGTCCTGGTACGGATAGATCGCTTCTGCGAACGCGAAGAACGCCTCGTCGTCTTCGGTATCCTGCACCGCTCTGGCAGCGCTCGGGATCTGATACGACCAGGTTTCGTTAACCACCGGCAGATCATGGTGTTCGTATCTGATCCGGTCGGACTCGATGAATTCCGTTTTGATCTCCGGATAGACGGACAGTTTATACGTCTGGCAGCCAGGACAACTGAAGTCCTCGTAGACTGCTACTGTTACGTCCGAGTCCGGATCACCCTGTACCGGCGTCGGTAACTCGTCGACTGTTTCCCCATCCGCAGCCGGGCCGTCCTCCTCGCCCAGACAGCCCGCAACTGCACCGGCGACTCCTGTCGCTGTCAGTGCCATAAACCGTCGCCTCGACTGTTTCGTGCTCATATCCGGTGATTAGTAACCTGCGTTCATCAACCATTCGGGTTCAGGGGCACGCAACGCTGACGCTGTATCGCTATCGCGGTGCGGAACGGCTTTGAGTATTGCCCACGCACGTCCGGATGTATGGAAGTATTCGGGTCGAGCGGAACGCGGGGGATCGTCAACGAGTCGTTGACGCCTTCGTTTGCGATGGAGGTCGCACAGGCCGCCGGATCGGTCTGGGACGATGACCGGGTCGGAATTGCCCGCGATACACGGGTTACCGGCGAGATGATCGCCGACGCGGTCGCCAGCGGACTGGCAAGTGTCGGGACCGATATCGACCGACTCGGCGTCACGCCCACACCGGCGGCACAGGCCTACGCCGAGCGAGCCGGTATCCCGGTCGTCATCGTCACCGCGTCGCACAACCCGCCGGAGTTCAATGGTATCAAACTCGTCGGCTCCGACGGTGTTGGCCTCTCGGTCGACGAACTCGAACGTATCGAGGAGGTGTTCTTGGCGGACGCCTCGGACACGAGGGCATGGAACGAGGTCGGACGATCTAGACGTGTCGAGACCGCAAACGACGACTATCTCGACGAACTGCTCGATGTCGTCGATGTCGACCGGATCGCCGGGGCCAATCTAACTGTGGCGCTCGACCCTGGGCATGGTGCAGCCTCCCTCACGAGCCCCCAGTTCTTCCGTGCGCTCGGGTGTGACGTCGTGACAGTCAACGCCCAGCCAGATGGGCATTTCCCGGGCCGTGATGCCGAACCGATCCCCGAGAACCTCGACGATCTCGGGCGGCTGGTTCAGGCGACCGACGCCGACCTGGGGATTGCCCACGACGGCGATGGCGACCGCGCCGTCTTCTTCGACGAGACCGGCGAGTACATGGAGGGGGACGCCACGCTGGCCGCGCTCGTCGCTGCGGAGCTCGACCCGGGTGAGACGACGGTCTCCGCAGTTAACGTCTCCCAGCGGCTCGTCGATGCGGTCTCTGCGGCCGACGCCGAACTCGAACTGACGCCGATCGGCAGTACATATATTGTCAGCCGGATCCGCGAACTCCAGAAACAGGGCATCTCCGTTCCGATCGCGGGAGAGGGTAATGGTGGGCTCTTTTTCCCGCGATATCGGCTCGCCCGTGACGGCGCGTTCACCGCCGCGCGGTTTCTCGAACTCGTCGCCAGCCGCAACGCCAGCGAGATCGTCGCGCCGTATTCGGGCTATCACAACATCCGCGTCAACCTCACGTACGAGGACAGAACTGAGCGGGACGCGATGCTCGACGCCGCAGCCGAGTGGGCCAGAGATGTGGACGTCGAGCTTTCGACGCAGGACGGCATCAGACTCGATTACGGGGACGCATGGGTTCTCACCAGGCCAAGCGGAACGGAACCGTTAATCCGACTGTATGCGGAAGCAGGCAGCGAGCAACGAGCACAGGAGCTGGTCGACCACGTCCGGGAGGCCCTCGAACGCGGGCGGCAGTAAGGGATCGTCGGTCCGGATCAGCTCTCCGGTAGTGCGTCGAGTCGCTCCTGCAATGTCTCTTTTTCCGTCCGGAGCTGTTCGAGCTCTCGCTTGATTTCCCCCGATGCGAGTTGCTCACGGGTCCGCTCGTCGAGTTCGTGGACCGCGATCGCTGCGTTGCGCAGGCGCTCGAACTCCGCCTCCTCCCGCGTCAGTCGCTGAACCTCGCGGAGCGCAGCGATCGTCGACTCGGATGCGAACCGTCCGACAACACGGCGCAACTCGTCGACTCGCCAGCGAACGGTCCTGGCTGCCTCAGGCGGCCACGCCAGCGTCAACGGCTCGGCTTCGAGTCGATCCAGGTAGGTTCGCTGTGTGGCAATCTTCCGCTTGAGGGCGTCGGCATCGTCGGCGTAGTGGACGAGTTTAGAGTGTGAGTACTCGGCGTACTCCAGCAGCGTCGGTACCGATTCGATCCCGTCGGGACTGTTTCTGACATACTCCAGCAACTCCTCGGGCGGGCGCGGCAGCGGAACGAGCGGGAACTGCTTCGTTCGCTCGATAAACTCCAGGAACTCGCGGGCACTCGTCTCGCTTCGGTACTCCCGGAACGCCTCACGAACACCTTTGTTGTACTGCTCGATCGGCTCGCGGAGACGCTCGATCGGCGCGTCCAGATCCGCCTCCCCCAGTTCCAGTGTTCGCTCAACCTCTACGATCTCCTCCTCGATCTCCTCGATCCGATCGATTGCATCGAGACGTGCCTCGTGATACTCCTCTTTGGCTTCGTCCCGGTTCTCGAGCAACTCCACGAGATCGGCGACGCCGTCCAGCCGTTCCCGTGCACGGGTAAAATCTCCCTCGTTGAGCCGCCGCTTGTCGACGATATCGAGGGAGTCCTCGAATACGTCCCGACGCGGAAGCCACTCCGGAAGGCCCTCGACGAACGTGGAGTACTGCCCCCGGAACTGGACGTAGGAACCGAAGTCACCGGTACCGGTCGCGTCGTCGGCGTACCGATCGAGGATTCGATGGGCCTGATTGTACGCCTCGACTGCGCGTTCGACTTCCTGTTCTCCGATGTGGTCTAGCTCCTCGCTGACCTGGTTCAGCTCCTCGTATGCATCGTGGAGGGCTGTAATCGACTCGAATTCGTCGGTAGTGTCCTGGCTCATCTGTTCACCGGTCACTCGTAGACGCTCTCGGGATCGAACACCTTTTCGCCGATGATCTCGCCGTCGATGGTTCGGTGAAAACAGGAGTCAAAACCGGTGTGACACGCTCCACCCTCCTGTTCGATCCGGTAGACGATGGCGTCGCCATCGCAATCGACGAGGATCTCTTCGACGTGCTGGACGTGGCCACTCGACGCGCCTTTCTCCCAGAGTTCGTCGCGACTCCGCGAGTAGTAGTGTGCGCGGTCGGTCTCGCGGGTCCGATCGACGGCCTCGCGGGTTGCATAGGCGAGCATCAGGATCTCGCCGGTGTCGGCGTCCTGTGCCACCGCCGGGATCAGCCCGTCGTCGCCGAAATCCAGCTCGACGTCCGCACGTGTCTCGCTCATACCCGGGAGAAAGCGGCTCCCGGAAGTAGGCTTTTTGGTCGGCGGGACGTCGCCTGTGGGGTTCTCCGCTACCGGCTACACGAGTCCGAGCAGCTCCAGCACCCGGAAGAGTAGATCACCGTACACCAGTGCGACGAGAAGCCCGAGGAAGATGGGGACGATGAACGGAACGCCGGGCGACACCCATACCTGTTCGCGCTCGACCAGCGTGTCCAGCCCGTCGCGGAGCTTTCCGGGTGTGGTCCCGTACGCCGATCCCTCGATGCTGTCGAGGAATGCGGCCGCACCCCACGGGTCGTCGTAGGTCGTCGATTCTGCGTCCTCATCATCGGCAGCCCCCTCGGTCTCCGTAATCCGCTCGGCAGCTGCCGATTCGCCGGCAACAGGAACGGCTTCTCCATCCGCGGTTACCGCCCCATCGGTCGGCGGGTTTGGCTCCTCGGGGAGCGTTTCGGGATCCCGATACCGATCGGGATCCTCGCGCAGGTCCGCGAGCGTCAGTCCGCGCCAGCGCAGGTACATCCGCAAGACGTCGAGATCGAGCCCACTCCGGGTGAACCCCTCCTGGTTTTCCATCACCCGACCGTGAGCGGTCGACAGATCGGACCAGTGGCGGACTCGCCCGACGAGCATCGCCGGAGCGAATCGCCCCCGTACGGCGTTGTACGCGGCCAGGGCAACTGGGAACGCGACCGCGACGAGCACGGCGTTGGTGAGGATGGTAAACGAGAAGACGCCTACATCGGTCTGGACCGCCGGATAGACGCTCGTTTCGACGTAGTAGGTGGGAAAGGCCGGAAACAGGATCGCAATCGTCATCAGCGCCTTTGCGTCGGCCCCGCCGAACCCACCCATCCACCAGAACGCGTAGGACAGTGGGACGACGATACCGAGGCTGATCGCCGTGGTGACGAGGAACAACTGCCAGTCGTAGCCGCCGATTCCGACCGCGTGCCAGCCGTCCCAGACCAGCAACAACAGGCCGAGCGCGGCAAGCGGGAGCCACGTGACGTTCGGGACCCGTCGCGTCCGAATGTCGCGCCACGCGGCCCACGCGAACACGGGAACGGCGACGAGCCGCAGGAGATCGGTCGTCCCGGCAAAGACCGGACCGAGTTCGAGCATGTCCCGAACGGTGTGGGGCACCGAGTTATAAATTCCGGCTCCTGCTGCTCGGCCACTCCTGTGCGTCACCCGTCCCCACTCGGACCGCTCCGATAGACTGCGTAGAGAATAAGGATCGCAATCAGGAAGTCGAAGCCGTGTTCGACGAGGTGGTGTGCTGTCATCGGGACGATGCCGAGGACCGTGCCCAGCCCGACGACCGAGCGTGCGACGAGCAGACCGAGCACGACCGTGATGAGCAGATACCTCGGCGTCCCCCGACGCGAATAGGCGACGACACCTGCGAGAAAGAGCGCAGTCGTCCCTAACACTGCGAGAATAATGACGCCGACGAGCACCGGCGCGAGCTGTGGATCCACCCACGTGTCCCCTAACGATGCTGTCGCGGCAAGCCGGACCCACGATGCGGACCAACACCCTGAAACCATCTTTTTCTCTAGCTACCTCGCCACCCCGGTATGCTCTTCGGTCACTGTTCCCAGCCGCTGGGAAGAAACGAAACACCTTGTATTGGTGGGTCATTAAGAACGGTCGAATACCCTCGACAACAGATGACCCAGACACGACCCACGATCCGGGCGCACGTCCACGACGACGCCGGGGTCCATTTCAACGAACTCGTCCGCGATTCCGAGTACGCCCCTGGACAGGTTCAGTACCACATCCGGCGACTGATCGACGCTGGCGAGGTGGTTCGTGGCGAGTTCTATGGCCGAACACACTACTATCCGCCGTCGTATGACGAGTGGGAGCGAGGTGCGCTTGCACTCTTTCGCCGCGAGACGGCCAGATCGATCGTCATCCACTTGATCGAACACGAACCTGCGGCCCCGGCCGATGTCGCCGAGGCGCTGGGTATCGCCCGCAGTACGCTCGAACATCACGTCGGACATCTCGTCGAGCAAGATGTCGTCGAGAAGCACTACGACGAGCACAACCGGGTAACGCTGACACTGTCGAATCCTGGACGGACTGCGACGATGCTCTCGGACGTGACCCCGCGCGTTTCGGACCGGTTCGTCGACCGGTTCACCCGTCTCGTCGACGACCTACTGGAGCGCGCTACTGAAGAGTCGATCGACACCCAGGAGTGCTAAGCAGACCGAGTGTCTCCGGATCGATCTCGACGTCTTTCATGAAAGACAGGTACTTTTTCACGCCGCGGTACCGTGTGCAGAGATCAGATCGTCAGTCTGCAAAAATGGAGTCCGTTCGGCCGCCTGTCCCGGTTTAGATGACGCGGTTCTGCAGGTAATCGAGGTGTTTCGCGTTGTAGACGATCTTGACCTCGTCGGCGTCGGGACTACCGATGCAGGTCAGCCGGACGCCCTTCTCTTCGACTTCCTCGTCGCTGAGGATCTGCTGCATATCCATGTCGATGTCGCCCTCGTAGACGATGGCTGCGCAGTTCGCACAGGCACCGGCACGGCACGAGAAGGGCCAGTCGTAGCCCTGCGCCTCGGCTGCTTCGAGGATATACTCCCCTTCGTTAACTTCGAGGGAGCCGTAGTCCTCTTCGTCGAGACCAGCGTCGGCGGCCTGCTCGAAGAGGTCGTCGTCGTCCATGTCCCAGCCCTGATCGTCCAGCACTTCGTAATTGAGGTATTCTACAGTGGGCATCAACCTGATGTTCGCGGTCCTAACGGTTAGAAGTTATTGTTTTCCTCCGCTGTCTGAACGTCCGGAATTGGCGGCAAAGAAGCCTTTAACACCCTACATTCGATCCAGGGATTTTAAAAACCAAACACCGGGACGAACTGGAAGACGAGGTACGCGCCGATCGTCGATATTGCGGGAACGAGATTCTGCAGCAGGATCACTCGACCGGTGGTGGCTGGATCGAACAGATCGCCCGCGCTCGGAATGTCTTCGGGCTCTTCTTCGCCGATATCGGGCAGTTCTTCTCCCTCCTCATCCGCCGACAGCGCGCCAACGGAGACGGTCGCCTCTTTTTCGCCGCGCATTCCTTCCCGGACACCGACTGTCCGGGTTGCCCGTCCCCAGCCGAGGCCCACAATACCCATCGTCGCGATGACGACGAAGCTAGCAGGAATTCCAAGAGCCGATAGCGCCACGACGATGAAGGAACTGACAGTAGCGATGACGATCGCGGCGGTCAGTGGCAGGTGTGTAATATCGTTGCCAAGCGTTTCCATCGTGCGACGACCGATCGTAAACGCACCGATCCCGACGGCGACGCTCCCGATAATAATCCCTGCGTTCATCTCAAGATCACCGCTGCCGACCAGCGGTGCGATCGCGTTGGCGATGTTACTCGTCCCGGAGCTAAATGCCATCAGACAGCCGATCAGAATGACTATTATCGCCCCAACTAGTTCGCGCCGGGTCGCTTCGTCGCTGATTCCCACCCGCGGTATCCGCCCCGAGGTGTCGATGATAAATAGCTCGTTGTCGCTACGCTGGATGTTGATCCACGCGTTGATACGGGGGTAAAAGTACCGGCCGATCACGCCACAGACCCAGAAGCCGATCAACGGTGCGACCAGCCACCAGGTCACGATCTCGCCGAGCTGTGCCCAGTTCAGCGTCCCGCTCGCGTAGCCCAGCCCGCCGATCGCCCCGACGGTCGTCATCGACGTCGACGCGGGTACACCAAAGAAGTTCCCGATGAACAGCGCGAACCCGATAAAGAACAGCACGGTAATACTGGTTTCGAGGGTGAACACGCCCGGATCGATCAACCCCTCGCTCAGCGTGTCGACGACCTCGCGACCGATCGTGAACGCGCCGACGAAGAAGAATACGGACATAAAGGCCGCTGCCGCCGTCTTGGTAATGACGTCGGCACCGACTGCCGGTCCGAACGCCGGGCCGGTCGTCGCGCCACCGATGTTGTAGCCGACGAAGATCGCTACGATGAGTCCGATCAGTAGTAGCGGTTCGATCACGAATAGATAGAGAGTAACTGTTGACTTAATGCGTTGGATATCGACACGATCCACCGATAGTTCATCTGACCAGTACCACGGGAACCGTCGCCCGCTTTGACACCGTCTCGGCGATGTTCCCGACGAGGAACCGATGTGATACGCGGCTCCAGTCCGAGCCGTGCGCACCGAGCACGATCGTATCGTAGTTCTCGGCCCGATCGAGGATGTTCCGGGCGGGGTGACCGACTCCGACGACCGTGTCGATGTCGCGGTCCCGATCGGCGGCAATCCCCCTGGCCCGCTCGAAAACAGGTTCCGAGCGCTCCCCAGCGGCGGATTCGAGATTGTCTTCGAGTGACAGCGCCGTCGCCTCCCCCATCATCATCGACGGTACGCCAACGACGTGGAGCACGGTGATTTCGGCGTCGGGATAGTTATCGAACGCGTATTCGAGTGCGTCCTCTGCGTGCTCGGAGTCATCCATCGGAACGAGAACTCGTGAAACCATATGACGGAGTACGATGCCCATCTACCTAAGCGTCCGGATCACACGACTCCCGGGAAAAGCACAAAGAAACCATATGCCAGCCCGGTCGACATCGTCGGGCCGATGATCCACATCGAGATGTACTTGATAATCGCCCGGGGGTTGAACAGATTCTCGGCGTTGAGGACCTCGCTCGGTTCGGGTTCACCGATCGGTGCGGCTTCGTTGCTGTCTGTTGTCTCCGCGGTGATGGCACCGGTGACGATCTCGTGGCCGTTCGCATCGCGGGTCACTGCTTCACGGACGGTGATCGGTCGAGTTGCACGCCCCCAGCCGATACCGACGATCGTCATGACTGTCGACATCACGAGACTGATCGGGATCCCGATCCAGGAAAGCAATGTCGTGATCGTCGAGGCGGTCACCATCACGAACAATGCGGCAAGGAGTGGGATGTCGCTTAGCTCGCTTCCGACCGATTCCATCGTCCGTCGGGCGATCGTGAACCCTCCGAGACCGATCGCCAGTGTGGCGAGGATAATCGCGGTGTTTTCGGGGAGCCCGCCCGCAGCACTCACGAGTGGCGCAGCAGCGTTCGGAACGTTGCTCGCCCCCGCGCTAAATGCCATGTAACAGCCGATGACGAACACGATCGTCGTACTCACGACTTCCGACCACGTCGTGTTCGGCCCGAACGACGGCTTCGGCACACCCGAGGCCCGATCGATGACGAAAAGTGGCCCGTCGGTCTTTTTGATCTCCACACGTCGGTTGACTTCCGGATAAACGTATCGCCCGATGACGCCGCCGATCCAGAACCCGATGATCGGCGTCACGAACCACCACGAGATGATCTCGGCGATCATCGGATAGTTGAGCGTATCCGTCGCGAGACCCAGTCCGGCGATCGCGCCGACGGTCGTCATCGAGGTCGGGACGGGGACGCCAAAGACGTTCGCGACGAGAATCCCGAGGCCGATGAAAAAGAGGATTGCGACCCCGCCTGCGAGCGGAATGCCTCCCTCTAGGGTAATGATCCCCTCGCTCAGCGTCCCCATGACGTTTCGGCCGACTGTCCAGCCGCCGAGGAAGACAAATACCGTCATAAGCGCTGCGGCGGTCGTTTTCGTCACGACGCCAGCCCCGACCGGCGGTCCCCACGCGATGCCTGTCGAGGAGCCGCCGATGTTGAAGCCGACGAAGATCGACGCGACGACGCCGATAGCGAGCAGCGTTTCCATTGGGCAACAGTACGACAAATCCGATAAAATAAGTGACGTACTCGTCTCGACAGCTCCCTCCCTCGCCGCCCTGACGCCAGCGCCCGACCGGTTCGGTGGGTTTAGGCGCTCCCCGGTCTACCCCCCACGTATGAGTGCATTCCCCGAGTTCGAGATCGTGCCCGCGGTCGATCTGCAAGACGGTGAGGTCGTCCAGCTGGTACAGGGCGAGCGCGGTACTGAGAAACGCTACGGCGATCCGGTCGAGGCTGCCGAACGCTGGATCGATCAGGGCGCGGCGACGCTCCACCTCGTCGATCTGGACGGCGCGTTCGAGGGCGAGCGCGCGAACGCCGACGCTGTCGAGCGGATCGTCGAGGCCACGGACGTCTCGCTTCAGCTGGGCGGCGGGATCCGCACCGCTGCGGACGCCGCGGACTTACTCGAACGCGGCCTCGACCGGGTCATTATGGGCACTGCGGCGGTGAACGATCCCGATCTCGTCGCCGAGATCAGCGCGGAGTATCCCGAAAGCGTCGTCGTGAGCCTCGACGCGAAAGACGGCGAGGTCGTCGTCGAGGGGTGGACCGAGGGAACGGGGATCGATCCGGCGGAGGCCGCCACACGCTACGAGGAACTCGGTGCGGGCGCAATCCTCTTTACCGACGTCGATGTCGAGGGACAACTCGACGGCGTCCAGACCGATCCCGTCCGGCGGGTCGTCGAGGCGGTCGATATTCCAGTCATCGCCAGCGGCGGCGTCGCATCGATCGACGATATCCGTGATCTGCGCGCAGCGGGCGCGAGCGCGGTGGTCGTCGGGAGCGCGCTGTACGAGGGCGAGTTCACGCTCGAAGAGGCGCGGGCGGCGCTGCGGTAACGATACATCTGCTGCGCTCGCCACGACGCGAGACGCAGGAACCATAGTGCTCGGGTGCGTTGACGCCGATATGACCGACCGCGCCGCGGCAGTCTCCCGCGAGACCGCAGAGACCGATATCGACGTCACCGTCGAAATCGACGGGGACGGCGACGCCGCCGTCGACACCGGGATCGGCTTCTTCGACCACATGCTTGAATCGTTCGCCAAACACGGCCTGTTCGACCTCACGGTCGAGTGTGACGGCGATCTGGAGATCGACGACCACCACACGGTCGAGGACGTCGCGATCGTGCTGGGCGACGCCTTCGCGGAGGCGCTGGGCGACAAGCGCGGGATCGTCCGCTATGCTGACCGGAAGGTTCCCCTCGACGAGGCTGTCGCCGGTGTCGTCGTCGACGTGAGTGGCCGCCCCCTCTTCCGGTTCGACGGCGAGTTCTCACAGGCCGCAGTGGGTGGGATGACCAGCCACATGGCCAAACACTTCCTGCGCTCGCTGGCGATGAACGCCGGGCTCACCCTCCACGCGGAGGTCACGGGCGAGAACGCCCACCACGAAATCGAGGCGCTGTTCAAGGCCACGGCCCGCGCGCTCGACGACGCGACGCGGATCGACGAGCGACGAAGCGACACGCCGAGCACGAAAGGAGAGCTATAGCGGAACTACACATCAGATCGGGACTCGCCCGCACTCTCGCCGGAATCGAGCAGCGCAGTCTGCCGGTGTGGGACGGTCAGTGTGACGATACTCCCTCCATCCGGACGCTCGCCGAACTCCACCTCGCCGCCGACGGTCTGTGCCACCCAGACAACTAGCCACAGTCCGAGCCCGCTCCCGTGGCTGAGTGGCGTGATCTCCTGTTCGCCCGAGAGCACCGAGCGTTCCGTCTTCGGGATGCCCGTCCCGTCGTCTTCGACGCTGATCCGGAGGCGACCCTCCTCGTCGACCGCGGTCCTGAGCGTCACGGAGACCGGGCCGTCGTTGTGCTCGATCGCATTCTCGACGAGGTTATCGACGGCAATCCGTACACGACGATCGATCTCGAACGGCTCTTCGTGTCCGAACTCCGTGGTTATTGACAGCCCGTCGTACCCTTCGCCGTACTCACGGACGAGCCCGTCGAACAGCGACCGCGCTTGCTCGGCGTACACTTCCGTCTCGGGATCCAGAACTCGCTCGGTCTGTCTGGCCTTGTCCCCGAGATCGACGAGCGACCGGGCCTGTGAGACTAGCTCGTTCGCCTGCTCGACGCTTTCCGGATCGTCACTGTCGGCCGCGAGATGTTCGGCCAGCCCGATGACGACGTTGAGATCGTTCCGGAGATTGTGCCTGAGGATCCGGTTGAGAACCTGTAGCTGTTGTTCGTGGCGCTTTTGCTCGCTGATGTCGGTGTAGATACCGAAGCCCCACACGCCCTCCTCGCCAGTGTCGTAGGGGAGGCCACGAAAGAGGAACTCTCGGGGGCCATCGACTGTGAGTCGGCGAAGCTCCGCACGCTGTACGTTCCCCTCGATCGCTTCCTCGTCAAGCTCAGTCGCAGCCGTTTGCTGGCCCGGTAGAAGGATCAGCTCATTGAGCGAGCGCCCCTCGATGGCAGACTGCTCGTGGCCGAAGACATCGGTGAAGGCGCTGTTTGTCGACCGAACGATCGGCTCGCCGTCGGTGAACTCGACCTCGACGACTGGATCCGGTATATACTCGAAGAGGTACTGGAAGCGATCGCGCTGGTCCGCTAGCTCCTCTCTGGTGTCGGCTAATTCGGAGATATCCCGCACCGCACAGAGCGTCTGGTAGCCCCCTGCCTCGGTTTCGAGGACCGAAAACTCCAGCTCGACCGGTAGTACACCCCCGTCGGCGTCGATGATCTCAGTTTCCCATCGGCGCGTGGATCCGTGCGGCTCGTCGACCAGCTCCCGGCCGAGTTCGTAGCTCTCCTCGATGGTCGTGTCACCGGTGACAGCCGAGACGTGTGTGCCGATGAGCTCGTCGCGGTCGTAACCGAGCTTCTCCGCGAGCGATGGGGTCACGAGTGCGAACTCGTCGTTCTCGTCGAGCACGGCGATCATATCACTGACGTTCTCGAACACCCGCTCGTAGCGTTCGAGCTCCTGCTCGCGTTCTTTGCGCTCGGTAACGTCCTCGAAATAGACGGAGAGCCCGGTGTCGCCCGGATACGCACGAACCTGAAACCAGATCCCCAGCGGGGGGAAGTACTCCTCGAAATCGACCGGCTCCTGTGTCTCCATCGCGCGGTGATAGCGCTCGTAGAACGCCCGTGTAATCGCCTCGGGGAACTCCTCCCAGACGTTCCGTCCGATCAGTTCCTCGGCCTCGCGCTGCAGCAGCGATTCCGCGCGGGCGTTGAGATACGTGAACTGCCACTCGTCGTCGATCCCGAAAAAGCCGTCGTCGACACGCTCGAAGACCTCCCTGAGCTCGGAGTCTACGGTGTCACGCTCTTGCTCCCGCCGCTCGCGTTCGAGCTCGCGGCTGACCCAGGTCGCCAGCAGTTCGATGAAGGTCACTTCCCATTCGTCGAAGCCCGAGCGAGGCTCCCGATCAAACAGACAGAGGGTACCGTACGGCTCGCCGTCGACGACGACGGGCGTCCCCACGTAACACTCGATACCGAACTCCTCGGCAACCGGTCGCTCGGACAGATCGTATGGTGCATCGGCCAACTGGCCGAACTGGAGCGCGGCTTTGCCGGCGATCGTCCGCTCACAGAACGTCGCCGAGAGCGGTAGCGTCTCGCCTGCCTCGACGGCTCCGTCGAACCCCTGAACGTGTTCGATCGTGTACTCGCCGTTCTCGATTCGCGATAGTACGGCTCCACCCGTCTCGAATACGTCCATTGCGAGTGAGAGCAAATCGTCGATGGTCTCCGCTACCGACTCGTTCGGGGCAACTGTCGAGTACAGTCGTTCGAGCGCATCCTCTCGGGTTGCTATGGCGTCGGGGACGGTGTCCGCGTTCGTGTTCCCGGACACGACGGCACGCGCACGGTCAAGGAGCGTTTGCTCGTCCAGCGCTGCTTCGTACACGTACTCCGTGATCCCAACCTGACTGGCTCTGGCTGCGACTTCAGCGTCCGGCTGGGCAGTGTAGTAAACGATCGGGAGCTCCGGCCAGCGTTCGGTCACAGCACCCAGGACGTCGAGTCCCGTGCCGCCTGGGAGGTCGTGCTCGACTACTAGCACGTCGGGGCGGCGTGACTCGACTGCGCTCAGGGTTTGATCTACTGTGCCGACGGCGCGGACGGCGTGGGGATCACGCTGGTGAGTCTCTGTGACTGGTGGGTCCGTGGTCCCCACGTCGTCCTGGTGTCGTCCGACGTGGACCACATCGATCGTGGGTCCCATTGGCTGCTCAATACCGAGGTCCTCTGCTAACATAAATCTCATTGAAACATGTAGTCCAGTCGCACGCTCCGCCTGGCCGGTGGGCGACACATTCTATAAATACGGGCCGACCGTTCGCCCGGACAAGGATGTTCGACGAGATCATGGAAAAGTTCGAGGGCAGCCCGTCACAGCAGGCGGTCATCCGCCTGTTGCTGGAACGCGGCTTCTCCGTCAACGACGAGGGGCGGGTCGTCTCGGGCGGGATCGAGATCCCGAACACCGGCATTGCACGCGAGATCGATGTCGACCGGCGAGTAGTTGACTCGACGACCGACGCGATCCTCGACGACGAGGAGCTCACCCGCATCTTCCAGAATATCTCACAGGTCCCCAGCCTGATGGATCTCGCTCCCGTCCTCGATCTCACCGTCCTGTCGATCGAGGTTACTGACGCCGAACAGGAGGGAATCGTCGCAAGGGTCACGGGACTGCTCGCCGAGGAGGGCGTCTCGATCCGTCAGACGATCAGCGAGGATCCCGAATTCACCGATGAACCGCGCCTCTACATCGTCACCGATCAGGAGTTGCCGGGATCGCTGATCAACGAGCTATCCGATCTCTCCTTTGTCCGCTCGATCGAACTGAAGTGAGCGTCCGAGAAACCGACGGCCTATTGACGATCCCGAGACGAGTACGCATATGGACGACAGCGTACGGGGAACACTCGAGTTCGCTGCGGTACAGCTAGCAGCGGTCGTCGCCGGACTCCACCTGTACTGGGCCATTCCTCGGCTCATTACGGCGGCCCAGACCGACCAGCCGATCTACTGGGATCCCCGTCCACTGCTGTTTATCGTGTCCGGCGTTGCGATCATCGTTGCGCTTCTACTGGTCCGTCAGCAGCTCCTTTCACGGCTTCGCGCATACGTTCTCGGAATCGGTTTGATGCTGACCTACATCCTCGGGTGGGCCTACTGGCACCTCGGCGGCCACATGGCCGTGCTCCCGTGGGTCGAGGATACCCACGGCCACAGCCACGAGGGTAACCCGATCGTGATTCTCGCCGAGCACCTGGTGGGCTCTCCCATCGATGGCATCTCCAAGACTGCCGAGACCCTGTTACTCCTCACTCTCGTCCTCCTTGTGTACGCCGAGTACGCCCACAGTTCGGACGACGCCCCTTCCGTATCGTCAACCGATTCGTCAGACCCAGAGGACGGCTGATCGATGTCGGACGACGCCTATCTAACCGTCGCCGAGCGCGCCAGCGCGGCCTTCGAGGTACTGGGATCCGAGTTTATCGGCCATATCGCCCCGGTCGAGACGACCGGACAGGCAGAGGAATTCGTCGCGGCGATCGGGACCGAGTACGACGACGCGACGCACAACGTCCCTGCCTATCGAGTCCGGGCCGATCCGTTCCGCGAGTGGTCGAGCGACGACGGAGAACCGGCAGGGTCGGCGGGCAAGCCCGCTCTGAACGTGCTCCAGCAGGAAGCTGTAGAGAACGTCGCCGTCGTCGTGACGCGGTACTACGGCGGAACTAACCTCGGCGTCGGTGGACTCGCACGGGCGTACTCCCGTGCCGTCAAGGAAGCGCTCGACGAGGCTGGCGTCGTCGAGGAGCGCCCGCACGAGCGTGTCTCGGTTACCGTCGAGTACGATGACTCCGGGACGGTTCGGAGTGTCCTCGACAGCGCCAGCGTCGAGTTCGAGGCAGACTACGGGGAACGCGTTGCCTTCGACGTTCGCGTCCCAGTCGAGGATGCTGCTGGACTTCGTGATCGGCTTCGGAGCGCGACCAGCGGACGAGCCCATATCGAATAGCTCCGTTTCGTTAGCGGCGATCGGCAGTGCTACAGGTTCTCCCTCTCTCGGTTTCGATCCGAAGTGAAGGGGTTGGTGTTGTGGGTCTGTGGTGGTCAGCTGGGGGCGGTAGTGGTCAGTCGACAATAATCTCGTCGTCGGAGAGCGGGTCGTCGTCAGTTTCCATCTCCGCGCGGTAGCGACCGATCCAGTCGGCAAAACAGGGCGGGCAGAGCCGCTGGGTATCGACCTGCGATCGGTCGACTGTGAGTCGGACTGTCCGCGCGAGCGGATCGGAGACTGGTTCGCTACAGGAGTCACACGGAGCTGACATCTACTCGGATGTGAGTGCCTCTCCCACAAAATTCTAGTGGTCGTCTCTCCCTACCTCACTGCGTACGGAACGCCCGATCCCCGGCGTCGCCGAGGCCGGGAACGATGAAGCCGTCATCGTCGAGATGGTCGTCGATGGCGACGGTCAGCAGGTCGACCTCGTCGAACTCCTCGCCGACGCGCAGGAGGCCATCCGGGGCGCTCACAGCCGAGAGGACGATAAAGCGCTCGGGCTCGGGGGCATTCTCGAGGACGTGATCCAGCACAGTACACATCGTCGAACCGGTCGCGAGCATCGGGTCGGCGACGATGACGGTGTCATCCTCTGTGATCTCGGGTAGTTTCACGTAGTCGACGGTGATCGGGAACGAGCCGTCTTCCTTGCGGGCGCTCTCGTCCCGACTTGCGCTGATGACGCCCTGTCGCGCCCGCGGGAACGCCTTCAGGAGTCCCTCGACAAAAGGCGTCGCCGCGCGCAAAACGTTAATTATGACGACGTCGTCGAGTCCTTTCACGCGCTCGCCCATCGTCTCTTCGAGGGGCGTATCGATCGAGACGTACTCGGTCTCCATTCGACCGTCGATGATCTCGTACCCACAGATTCGGCCGAGTTTGACGAGCCCCTTCCGGAAGGCGACCTGCTCGGTTTCTACATCCCGAAGTCTGGAGAGCGTGTCCTTCGCGAGCGCGTGCGTGACGACGTGTGCTTCATCCCGGTCTTCGATGGTCATGCTCGCCAATCGAGCGTCCGACGAGTATAAGCTATCGATCCTCGCGTACCGCGCGAGCGTTCCGGCCCGCATACTGGGGGTGTGTGCGCCCGAACTACCGGAAACGCCATCGCTGATCACCGCGGCTTTGTGCCCGCGGTGAGTAGGGGCAACGATGACAGACGATCTGTTCTCCCCGCTCGAACTGCGTGGAACGGAGATCCCGAACCGCGTGATGGTTTCGCCGATGTGTCAGTACTCCTGTGAGGATCGGGATGGCCTCGCAACCGAGTGGCATCGGACACATCTGGGTGCGCGAGCGACCGGCCGCGCGGGAGTGGTGATGACCGAGGCGACTGCAGTCGAACCGCGGGGACGTATCTCGCCCGAAGATCTGGGTATCTGGAGTGGCGAGCACGCCGACGCGCTCGCGCCCATCACCGAGTTCATCCGATCGCAGGGGAGCGTTCCGGCGATCCAGCTGGCGCACGCCGGGCGAAAAGCGAGCACGCGCCGACCGTGGGAGGGTCGGGGACCGCTTCAGCCCGACGAGGGTGGCTGGAACGTCGTCGCGCCGAGCGCGATTCCCTATCCCGGCCACGAGTCACCGGTCGAGGTTGCCGCCCTGTCCCGCGAGGAAATCGCGCGACTTGTCGAGACGTTCGCCGACGCCGCCGGGTACGCCCTCGACGCCGGGTTCGAGATCGCTGAGATCCACGCGGCCCACGGCTACCTGCTCCACGAGTTCCTCTCGCCCGTCGCCAACGACCGTGACGACGAGTACGGCGGGAGCTTCGAGAACCGGATCCGGTTTCCCCTGGAGGTCACAGCAGCGGTCCGGGATATCTGGCCGGACGACCGTCCCCTGTTCGTTCGGCTCTCGGGCACTGACTGGCTCCCCGACCGGGAGTCCTGGACCGTCGAGCAGTCGGCCCGGCTCGCGGATCGGCTCGCTGACGCTGGCGTCGATCTGATCGACGTCTCCAGTGGGGGTATCCATCCCGACCAGCAACTCCCGCCCTCGGGCCCGAACTACCAGGTGCCACTCGCAGAGCACGTTCGTGAGCACACGAGCGAAGACGTCGGCATCGGTGCAGTCGGCGGGATCACGACGCCCGAGGGGGCGGACGCGCTGATCCGCAACGATCGGGCCGACCTCGCGATCGTTGGCCGTGAATTCCTGCGTGATCCGCAGTTCCCGCTCCGGGCCGCCCGCGAACTCGATGCGCTGGATCGGATCGACGTCCCACCGCAGTACGAACGGGCGTTCTGAATCCGCTTCCGAATAACGCCAGTGTGCGTGTGGATACGTGCCAGTCCGTTCCCGAACCGAACTACCTATGTCGGCGCTCTGCCTCGTATCCCGCATGGGTTTTGGTAGTTACGACGAGTCCGAACAACAGGATCAGAACGTCGAAACAGACGACGATGGAGCTGTCAACGTCCATGAGAACGATCACGACGGCGCGATTACCTTCGATACCGAGGAGTCAACCGAGGATCTGGTCGGACGACTCCAGCAGATGCGAGAGGACGACGAGGAGTAGACGGCGTCGGATTGTGGGTGCCGTACCATCGAACGCAGGGATAAAGCGTATATAGACGCCTGTTTTAGCGGATACCCACACGGCCATGGAAGAGAGCATCTCGGGATTCAAGATCCGGGGGACGTGGGGGGACATCGTGGAACACGGCGAGCGGATCTCGCGTGCGCTCCGTGACGTACAGGTCCATCGTGGCGACGAGTACGCTCGAGCGTTCGAAGAGTGGGATGAGTGGCGACCCAAATCACACGAGCGAATCGAGGAAGACGTCAGCGAGAAGACCGCTGAACAGGCAAGCGTCGCGGAGGGGAAGGGCGAACAGGCAGGTAAAAATCCCGACGAGGACATCAAAACGGCCGGCGAGAAACTCAGCGAGTCCTACGAGAAACTCGACGCTGACGATGCTGAGGGGGCGGTCGGCAAGTGGGGTGAGTCAATCGATTACGTCGCACGGGCAGCCGACTCGGCCGGTCGGAAAGCGCTTCGCAAGGTTGAAGACACCGTTTACCAGCGGGTGATGACACAGCTTGCACCCTACTATTTCGATAATCCACTGATCAGTGCGAACCTCCAGCAATCGACCAACGGGGACGAGGAGGAGTTCATTTTTGAGGTTAATGTCAACGACGATGGCCTGAAAGAGGAGGTGTCCGAACGGCTCGCGGAGTACGAGGATACGATCGACCGCTGGCATATCGACACCGAGAAAGACACGGAGATCGCCGAGGCGGTCGAGGGCGTCGAGCCGCCGGAAGACGATGTCGATGGGCGCTCCAAGTCGACGAAAAACTGAGCGCGCGCAAGCGTAACCAGTTCGTCTCGCACCGTACCTGAATTCTACAGAACTGTCTAAAGAGCCGTCTAACGCTCGATATTGGCATATTATGCGTTTCGACGTGTCCTCGCAGTGGTCGTCGGCCTGTGGCTGGGCAGTCGGGTCTGCTTTGAGTTGTGGTTTCCGTTCGTCCAGAAGTTATACAGCGTGTGCTGACTCCCGTGTGTTTCACAACCTTATATAGATATAACCAAACGAGATTTTTTCACTATTACAATTAGGGGCAGTGTATTTGCCAGTCTGTCAACGCCAATCCTTATATTGGGTTGATTCAATACGAACAACCGCAATGGCGCTCATAAACGTGCGGGATACACTGGAACCGTTGGACGAACATTCACTGAATTTCCGTAAACCCTCGATGGGCTCGAAGGTGGTCGTATGGTAGACCCGGTTATCATGGAGATCAGTGCGGCGGATCTAGACGAGCTCGCGACCGGTATCAACATGGTCTGGGCACTCACCGTCACCTTCCTGATCTTCTTCATGCACGCCGGCTTCGCGATGCTCGAATCCGGTCAGGTGCGCTCGAAGAACGTCGCGAATCAGCTGACCAAGAACATGCTCACCTGGGCGATCGGGATTGCGGTGTTTTTCGTCGTCGGTCTCGGGATATCGAATAATATCGGTTCGTTACTCGTCGGAGGTGGTACCGGGGAGCTGACGATGTTCGGTGCCGACCCCAGCGAGGGACTGATGAACGTCCTGTTTAGCGCGGTGTTCGCGATGACTGCCGCGACGATCGTCTCGGGCGCGGTCGCAGGACGAGCGAAACTCCGTGCGTACTTGGCGTACACCTTCGTTCTGGCGGCGTTCATCTACCCCGTTGCCGCCGGTCTGGTCTGGTACGCACCACACGCCGCCGATGGTGTCGCGCCGCTCCTTGCTGGCCTTGGGTTCGAGGACTTCGCGGGTGGGATGGTCGTCCACGGTCTCGGCGGCGTCGCCGGGCTCACCGCGGCATGGGTGCTCGGTAGCCGGATGGACAAGTACAACGAGGACGGCAGTGTCAACATCATCCCCGGTCACTCGATGACCTTCGCCGTCCTGGGGACGCTGATCCTTTGTTTCGGCTGGTTCGGCTTCAACGTCGGCACTGCCGCGACGCCGATCAACCCTGAACCCGGTGTGTTCGAGCTCGGTGCCTTCGAAGTCGTGGGCCGTGTTGCGATCGTGACGGCACTCGGTATGGGCGTTGGCGGGATCGGTGCGGCCGCCGCCGCGTTGTACATGACCGGAAAGGTCGATACGCTGTACGTCGCAAACGGCATGCTCGCTGGTCTGGTTGGTGTCACGGGCCCGACGAACCTGATCACGCCGATGGGTGCGATCGCGATCGGCTTCCTCGCCGGCGCACAGCTCCCCCTGGTGTTCAAGTTCGTCGAGCAGACGCTCAAGATCGACGATGTCTGTGCAGTCTTTCCGGTCCACGGGAGCGCCGGGATGCTCGGTCTGATCGTCTACCCGCTGTGGTCCGTCGAGGGCACGGCAATCGGCGGCGGGCTCATCGCTGGCGGAATTCTCTCGATCGAAGCGGGCGCGTTCGGTCCACAGATCATCGGTGTCGCAGTGTTGACGATCTGGACCGTCGTCACGACGGCCGCAGTCTGGGGCGCACTCAAGGCGATGGGTCAGGCCCGCGTCACCCCTGAACACGAGCGTGACGGCCTCGACGTCTCCGAACACGGCGTCGACACCTACCCCGAGTTCGGCGGTCCCGACGTCGCCACGGACGGCGGCGTCCCTGTGGAACATCACGAGATTCGCACTGACGGTGGCGAGGTCGGCGAGCGAGCCTCGTCGGAGCTACGGTCCGACGGTGGTGAGGACATCGAAAAGCCGATTAAGATGGTCACGGCGATCGTTCGTCCCGACCGACTCGGCGCGATCAAACAACAGCTCGCGGAAGTCGGTGCGCCGTCGCTGACGGTCACCAACGTCTCCGGCCGCGGTAGCCAGCCCGCAAAGAAGGGCCAGTGGCGTGGCGAAGAGTACACGGTCGACCTCCACCAGAAAGTAAAGATCGAAACGGTCGTCGCGGACGTGCCCGCCGGGGACGTCGTCGAGGCGATCCGGGAGGGTGCCAACACCGGCGAGCCCGGTGACGGCAAGATCTTCGTGATGGACGTCGAGGAGGCGGTACAGGTACGAACTGGTAAAACCGGACCCGACGCGGTGTAGGGGCAACTGCGGAGTACGGGACTACTGTGTGCATATCCATGGCGGACGCGGGTGGTTGACGCGTCGGCCCTCGGACGAGTGATCGTCCACCCCTCCGGGGTTCGCTGGCAGGTGGCTCCTGCCGCGGGCCCCTCTTTGCTTTCGAAGGAATATACGGCGCGTTTGCGCGGTTTACCTGCACTGTCCCGCGACTTCGAGGACTGTAGCTATACGCTTCGATTATTATAGCCATAAACTTCGAAAACTGTAGTACAATCAGACGGACAGGGCGACCGCTGGCAGTACGAACAGGGCACCGATCACGAGCACACCGAGGCCCACAGCGACCCGCCACAGCCCGCCTCGTGCGAATCGCCACGCAGTGGCGCGCTCGTCGGTGTCGGAGACGACGAACGTCGGAATGGCGTCTCCGTTGCCGATCACCGCATCGACGACCGTACTCCCCCAGCCCGCCGAGGGGCCGCGGGTAGCCTGACCGTAGACGTAGACCGTTTCGCCGACGTCGAGCCGACGCTCCGTAAAGCGCTGTTTGTTTCCCGTGTTCACCTCGGTAACGAGCAGGTTCACCGTTCCGTCCTGTTTGTCGACGCCCTCGGTCGCCTCGACGTATCGTTCCAGTCTATCAGGCAACTCCTTGCCGGGTTTGACGGTGATCGAGTCACCGTCGAGGCGGATATCCGCACCCTGCGGATCGACGCGTACGCGCCCTGTTCCATCGTCGACGAGGAAGTCGACGCCACCCTGTCCCTCGTCGAGGGTGTGCCAGCTGGAGTTCTTGCCCGAGGAACGTAGTTCCTCGACCTCGTAGGTGTAGGCGAGACATTCTGTCCCGGTAAAGGGGGCCGTGACAGTTCCGTGCTCGTCGTCCGGCACGGCCTGTCCCTCGACCTCGACCGGACCTCGATGGCCGTTGACCGACCGAACGTCGAGCGGGTCGTTCTGGAGAATGTGATACGTCGTCCGAAGTCTGCGGCCACCGCCGATCAGGAAGTACCCTGCAACGCCGGCGACCCCGAGCAGGAGGGCAAGTTCGACGAACATGATCGACTGTTCTCGGATCGGCGTCAAATTCTTTCCGCTGCGCGTGTATCTGCCGTCGTACGACGCGCTCGAGCGGGACGGCTCGACGCCGCGATGCCGGTACTAACTTTACCCGCGCGTTCCAACTCGCGGGCATGAATCACGATAGCTCCCGCGAACTCTACGACCGTGCACTGTCGTCGATCCCGGGCGGTGTCAACTCCTCGGTGCGCGCGATCCGACCGTATCCCTTTTTCATCGAGCGCGGCGACGGCGGCCACGTCATCGACGCCGACGGCAACCGGTATCTCGACTTCGTCAACGGCTACGGCCCGCTGCTGTACGGACACGACCTGCCACAGCCGGTCCAGAGCGCAGTCCAGTCGACGGTCAGCGAGGGGCCGATGTACGGCGCACCCACGGAGATCGAGGTCGACCTCGCCGAGTTCGTTTCCCGCCACGTCCCGAGCGTCGAGATGATCCGATTCGTAAACTCCGGCACCGAGGCGACCGTCTCCGCGATCCGGCTCGCCCGCGGCTACACCGGTCGGGACAAGATCGTCGTCATGCAGGGCGGCTACCACGGTGCACAGGAGTCGACGCTGGTCGAGGGCGAGGACGGCCACGTCCACCCGAGCAGCCCGGGGATCCCCGAGGAGTTCGCCCAGCACACGATCCCGGTGCCGTTCAACGATGTCGACGCCGTTCAGGACGTTTTCGCGGCCCACGGCGACGAGATCGCCGCGGTGCTCACCGAGCCGATCCTCGGCAACACGGGGATCGTCCACCCGGTCGAGGGCTACCACGAGACGCTCCGGGATCTCACGGAGGACCACGACGCCCTCCTGATCTTCGACGAGGTCATCACCGGCTTCCGCGTCGGCGGGCTCCAGTGCGCGCAGGGCAAGTTCGGCGTCACGCCCGACGTGACGACCTTCGGCAAGATCGTCGGCGGCGGCTTCCCGGTCGGCGCGATCGGCGGCAAGGCCGAGATCATCGAGCAGTTCACGCCCGCGGGCGAGGTGTTCCAGTCGGGCACCTTCTCGGGTCACCCCGTCACGATGGCGGCGGGCTACGAGTCCCTGAAATACGCCGCCGAGAACGACGTCTACGAGCACGTCAACGCGCTGGGCGAACAGCTCCGCGAGGGGCTGACCGAGATCGTCGCCGACCGCGCGCCCAGTTACACCGTCGCGGGCACGGACAGCATGTTCAAAGTCCTGTTCACCCGCGAGGGTCCCGACTCCACCGAGGGCCAGTGCGAGGCCGGCTGTCGCCAGCGTCCCGACTGCCCGCGCTACGATCACTGCCCGAAAAACGGCGCGGATGTCGCCGACTGCGAGGACGAGCGCTGGGAGCGACTGTTCTGGCCCGCGATGAAAGAGCAGGGTATCTTCCTCACGGTCAACCAGTACGAGTCCCAGTTCGTCAGCTACGCACATACCGAGGAGGACGTCGAGACGCTGCTTTCGGCGTACGAGGAGGCGCTCTGAGACGCCGAGGGACGATCGAACCGGCGTAGCCTATATTTTTGCGAAGACCCTCTCTCCGCTATGGGTCTGTTCAAACACGTCGCGAACGGCATCATCTCGGTCATCATCAGCGTCGGAATCACGGTCGCGCTCGCGGACGAAGAGGACGGACCGTGGGGGCTCGGCGAAGTCGCGCTGTCGGTCGCGATCACTGCCTTCCTCTCGGGCTTTTTCACGAGCTACTTCGCGAAGTAGCCCGTCCGACTCGATCCGGAGTGTCGTTTATACTCCTGTAGCACCTGATACGCCTGATGAGTAGCTCCGTCCTGATCTTCGACGGCGAGTGCCCGTACTGTTCGATCGCCGCGGTGGCGCTGAAACGGCTCGACGACGTCGTCGCCGTCTCGTGGTACGACGACGCGGTCGGCCCGTTCCTCGACGCGCAGTTCGGCGAGCGTCCGTTCGCGATGGTGCTGGTAGACCCCGACGAGCAACGGGTGTACGCGGGACGCTCGGCGGCCCAGGAGCTCGCGGATCGGGCGGGGACGCCCGGCATCGTCGGCTCGCTCGTCCGCGAGAACTACGAGCGGATCGCGGGCGTGGTCGGCGCGCTGTCGGGCCGTGGACGCGACCCCGACGACTACCACGAGACGTACCGCCTGCGTGGGGATGCCGCGGACGAACTCCCGGCGCTCCGGGCGGCCGGCGACGCCGACGCCGCGGACCTGGTCGGCGATGCGGCCGACGGACCGGGTGACGCCGACCCCAGTGCTGGCGCTTGACGGACACGCACAGCGGCAGAGCCAAAGAACGTGCTTTTCACCGTGGCAGATAGAGAGCAGGGTATGAGCAACCGCGATACGATTCGGCTGGCGACACGGAGCTCCGATCTCGCCCGCCGCCAGGCGGCGACGGTGAAGGAGGCCCTCGAAAGCCGTCGACAGGACGTCGAACTGGTCGAGGTGGAGACGACGGGCGATCGGATCCGCGACGAGCTGATCCATCGGCTCGGCAAGACCGGCGCGTTCGTCCGCAGCCTCGACGAGAAGGTTATCGATGGCGAGGTCGACGCCGCGGTCCACTCGATGAAGGACATGCCGACAGATCAGCCCGAGGAACTGATCGTCTCGGGCATCCCCGAGCGCGGCCCGCCGGGCGACGTGCTCGTTACGCCCGACGGGACGAGTCTGGACGACCTGCCCGAGGGCGCGACCGTGGGGACGTCGAGTCTGCGCCGACAGGCCCAGTTGCTCGACGCCCGCCCGGACCTCACCGTCGAGCCGCTCCGGGGCAACGTCGACACCCGGGTCGAGAAACTGCTCGCGCCGGGGCTGCAGGCCGAACACGAAGCCCGCACGGAAGCCGAGAAAGAGCGCAAGGGGAACGCGGGCAACGACGAGTACGAACACCCCTACGATCGGGACGTCGAGGAGTGGTTCTCGGATCTCGCCGAAATAGAGCGCCGCGCGATGGAGCGAGAGGTAGAAACGGAATACGATGCAATCGTCCTCGCGGAAGCCGGACTCGAACGGAGCGGCCTGCTCCACCGCATCGAGTACGAGCGCCTGCCGACGACTGACTTCGTCCCCTCGCCGGGCCAGGGCGCGCTCGCGGTGACGAGTCTGGACGACGCGGTCGGCGAACGGATCCATACCGCGCTCGACAACCCCCGCACCCGGGTCGAGACGACGGTCGAACGGACGATCCTCGCCGAACTGGGTGGGGGCTGTGTCGCGCCGATCGGCGTCTACGCCGTCGTGCAGGGCGAGCACGTCAACGCGGTCGTCCGGGTGTACAGCCGCGACGGCGGGGAGACCGTCGCGACGAGCCGCGATCTGTCGGTCGAACGCCACGTCCGCGACGCGCGGGCGTTCGCGCAGGATCTGGCCGAACAGGGTGCGGCCGAGCTGATCGAGGAAGCGAAGCGGGAGGAAGGGGAGGGCGAAGCCAAACGGGGGGAAGAATGAGTGGGGACGAGACGGTCGGTAAAGTCTACCTCGTCGGGAGCGGCCCCGGCGATCCGGACCTGCTCACCGTGAAAGCGAAGCGTCTGCTCGAGGAGGCGGACGTCGTCCTCCACGACAAGCTGCCGGGGCCGGACATCATCGACTCGATCCCCGAGGCGAAACGCGAGGACGTCGGAAAGCGTGCGGGCGGAGAGTGGACGCCACAGGAGTACACGAACCGCCGGCTGGTCGAGACCGCGGAGGCGGGCAACACCGTCGTGCGCCTGAAAGGCGGCGACCCGTTCGTCTTCGGCCGTGGCGGCGAGGAGATGGAACACCTCGCCGAGCACGGCATCCCCTTCGAGGTCGTCCCCGGCATCACGTCGGCGCTCGCGGGCGGCGCAGTCGCCGGGATCCCGGCGACACACCGCGAGTACACGTCCAGCGTCTCCTTCGTCACGGGCCACGAGGACCCAACCAAGGAGGAGTCGGCGATCGATTGGCAGGCGCTGGCCGACACCGGAGGCACGCTCGTCGTCCTGATGGGCGTTGGAAAACTACCGCTGTACACCGACGCGCTGCTGGAAGCGGGCAAAGCCCCGGACACGCCGGTCGCGCTGATCGAGCGCGCGACGTGGCCCGACCAGCGCGTCGTGACTGGCACTCTCTCGACCATCGTCGATGTCCGAGACGAACACGAGATCGAGCCGCCTGCGATCACCGTCATCGGCGAGGTCGCTGCGACACGCGAGCGGGTGATCGAGCATCTCGAAAACGAACCGGACCGCGAACGAGCGGTGGAGGGCAGCAACAATGGCGCGTGACACCACCGTTGCCGTCTTCCGGCCCGACGATGAGCGCCTCGACGAGGCCGTCGAACTGATCGAATCGCTCGGTGCGACGCCGATCCCCGACGCGATGCTGGCCGTTAACTCGACCGGCGCAACGCCACGGACCGACGCCGACCTCGTCGTCCTGACGAGCAAGACGGGCGTCGAGCTCGCCGCCGCGGCCGGCTGGGAGCCCGGTGACGCGACCGTCGCGGCGATCGGCGAGAGCACGGCCGATGCCATGCGCGCCACTGAGTACCCGGTCGATATCGTCCCCGAAGAGTACACCTCAACAGGACTGGTCGACGCGCTGACCGGGGACGTTGACGGCAAACGCGTCGAGGTCGCCCGGAGCGATCACGGCAGCGACGTGCTCACCGACGGACTCGAGGACGCCGGAGCCTACGTCCACGAGACGATTCTGTACCGGCTTGTGCGACCGGATGGCGCGGGCGAGTCGGCCGACCTCGCCGCCGAGGGCGACCTCGACGCGGCGGCGTTTACCTCCTCGCTGACGGTGGCTCACTTCGTTGAGGCCGCAGAAGAGCGCGGCATCAGGGAGGCGGCGATCGAGGGGCTGAACGACGCCGTCGTCGGCGTGATCGGCCCGCCGACTCGCAAGACTGCCGAGGAGTACGGGATCGACGTCGATGTCGTCCCCGACACTGCCGACTTCGAGGAACTGGCGTGTGACGTAGTCGAGGCTGCCGCCCCGACCTACCACGAGTAGTTACGAACCGTCGCTCTCGATCGATTCCACCACTTTGGCGATCTGTCGCTCGGTCACGAACGGTTCCAGCGCGGTTTCGACATCGACGGCGAGCCGGTAGGCAGGGTTCCCCTTGCCGACTGGCGACTGGTCGTCGATGCGGGTCTGGTCGACGTATTCGGTGTCGGCGAGCCGTTTGAGCCGCCGGACAACTGCTTTGTCGGTCGGATCTACCGAAGCGTCTACGAGTTGCGTTCGGCAGGTTGCAGAGACTTTTTCGGCGTGTGCGGGTGTCTCTCCCTGGTCGGCGAGACATACCAGCGCAAGCAGCGTGAGTCGCTCGGTTACGTCCGACATTGGCGCGGTTTCCCTGCCACGTTCGTGCATATTCCTACATGTTTATTCAGCAGAGATATAGCTGTCGGCGCGACGGACACGGTGAGGCTGTCATCGTGGGTCGGTGCGAGTGTGAACTGCTCCGGGGTCAAGCCCCGAGGCACTCGGCCTGCTCCGCCTGTAGACCCGCAACTTTAACCCTTATTCCGCACAACTCCCGTTCGACCAGATGGACGCTCCGATTCCTGACCTCGCCGAGCGCGCTGCTGAGTGTGCCGAGCGACTGCACGACGCCGACGGCGTGGTTCTCGCCTCGCACATCGACGCGGACGGCCTGACGAGTGCCGCGATCGCGGCGAGCGCGCTCGAACGCGGCAGAATTCCTTTCGAGACGGTATTCAGCAAACAGCTCGGCGAGGACGAGATTGCTGAGATCGCGAACATGGACCGGGACGTCGTCCTCTTCACCGACTTCGGGAGCGGACAGCTCGATATCATCACAGAGTACGAGCAGTCGGGAGATATCACCCCGGTCATCGCCGATCATCACCAACCGGCAGACGCCGAAACCGAGTATCACCTGAACCCGCTGTTGTTCGGGATCAACGGCGCGTCCGAGCTTTCGGGTGCCGGTGCGAGCTACGCACTTGCGAGAGCGCTCGAACCTGAAGACGGCGACAATCGGGATCTCGCGGCGCTCGCCATTGTCGGTGCGGTCGGCGATATGCAGGCAAGCGGCGGCGAACTCGTCGGCGCGAACCGGCGGATCGTCGAGGAAGGGGTTTCGGCAGGCGTCCTCGAAGAGGCTACCGATCTCTCCCTGTACGGCAAGCAGACCCGCCCCCTGCCGAAACTCCTCGAATACTCGACCGACGTCTACATCCCCGGCATCAGCAACGACGAGCGCGGCGCGATGGGTTTTCTCGACGACCTCGATCTGGATCTCAAAGCCGACGGCGACTGGCGGCGCTGGGTCGACCTGACCGACGACGAGCGACAGACGGTCGCCAGCGCGCTCGTCCAGCGCGCGGTATCGAGAGGCGTCCCGGCAGAGAAGATCGACGGTCTCGTGGGAACGACGTACTCGCTCACCGCCGAACCGGAAGGGACCGAACTGCGGGATGCAAGCGAGTTTTCGACATTACTGAACGCGACTGCACGCTATGAACGTGCGGATGTGGGCCTTGCGGTCTGTCTCGGGGACCGCGGAGACGCGCTCGACCGGGCCCGGCAACTCCTCCGGGACCACCGTCGAAACCTTTCTGATGGTATCGAGTGGGTCACCTCCGAAGGCGTCACACGTGAAGAGCACGTCCAGTGGTTCCACGCCGAGGATCGGATCAGAGAGACGATCGTCGGCATCGTCGCCGGAATGGCGGTCGGGGCCGACGGCGTCGACCGCGGGACGCCGATCATCGCCTTCGCGAACAAGACCGACGAGGAGGTGAAAGTCTCCTCTCGCGGAACGCACACGCTGGTCAGGGAGGGACTGGATCTCTCGGCGGTGATGGGCGAGGCCTCACGCGCAGTCGGCGGTGATGGGGGCGGTCACGACGTGGCAGCCGGAGCGACCGTCCCCGCAGGGACCGAGGCGGAGTTCATCGAGTTGGCAGACGAAATCGTCGCCGAACAGCTCTCCTGACCACTCCTGGTGGCGCTACTCCGCTGGACAGGTGTCGATTCCGAGCAGTTTGTTTACCGTGCACCGCTGTGTGAGCGCGCTCGCAAGGAGCCCTGCGCCGACGACCAGGGCGCCAAGTCCGTTCCGTTTCGATCTTCGGCCGAGTGTCACAACACCGACGAGTAACAGCGCGGCTCCGCCGACAAACCGGAGCGTACGATCGGTTCCACCGACGTTCTTTTCGAACATATCTGTCGTTAGGAGCGGGTCGGCTTGAGCATGACGACAAGCCTCCCAGCTTTTATATACGATAGGGCGGCCATGATCGCCATGCGATGACCTGCTGACACGGCGCTGGCCGGGGCTGGTGTGCGACACGCCGCGTCGTGGCGGATTCCGTCGCCTGTTCGCTACTGGCCTGCCTCTCGGGGTCAGCCGTAGAGTTGAAACTCAACGCTCACCTAGCCGGTCCCGATGGACGCGAGAGCGGTCCGTGATCGGGCGAGCGACCTCCCGACCGAGCCTGGCGTCTACCAGTTCCTCGCCGACGAGCAGGTGCTCTATGTCGGGAAGGCGGTCGACATCCGTGACCGGGTACGCTCGTACGCTGATCCGCGCAGTCGCCGGATCGAGCGGATGGTCGACCGTGCCGATGCCATCGACGTTGCGGTGACGGACACGGAGACGCAGGCGCTGTTGCTGGAGGCGAACATGATCAAGCGCCACCAGCCCCGGTACAACGTCCGACTGAAAGACGACAAGTCCTACCCGCTGGTCCAGCTAACTGACCACCCAGTTCCACGGATCGAGATCACCCGCGATCCGGACGAGGGTGCAACGGTGTACGGCCCGTATACCAGTCGGTCTCGCCTCGAAACGGTCGTCAAGGGGCTCCGGGAAATCTACGGAGTGCGGGGCTGCTCGGATCACAAGTACGCGAACCGGGATCGTCCCTGTCTCGACTACGAGGTCGGTATCTGTACCGCTCCCTGTACTGGCGAAATAAGCGAAGCGGCGTACGCGGAAGACGTCACGGCTACGCAGCGATTCTTCGAGGGTGAGATCGGTGTCCTCGCCACTCCCCTGCGTCGATCGATGGAGCAAGCAGCCGAGAGTCGGGAGTTCGAGCGTGCTGCCAACCTGCGCGATCGACTGCAGACCGTCGAGGCGTTCCACGGTGACAGCGGTGCCGCCGTCGCCAGCGAAGAATCCGGCGGCGAACGGCTACTGGACGTACTTGGTGTCGCCATCGAGGGCGAGGAGGCGACCGTCGCCCGGCTACACAGTGATGGCGGCCAGCTCGTCGACCGGGACCGGCATACGCTCGCTGCACCCGACAGCGGACCGGATCAGATCGCGCGCGTTCTGTCGGCGTTCGTCCCACAGTACTACGCCGAGCGGGAGCTTCCGGACGCGCTCGTACTCCCGGAGCATCTCGACGACCAGGAGCTTGCTGCATGGCTCGACGCGGAAGACGTCGCGGTTCGTGTTCCAGGTGCCGGTCGGGAGGCGACGCTCGTCGATCTGGCGCTCAAAAACGCCCGCCGCGGCACCGACGGCCGTGACGAGGTCGGTGCCCTCGCAGCGGCCCTGGATATCGATCGGCCGACGCGAATCGAGGGATTCGATGTCAGTCATGCTCAGGGAAACGAGGCGGTCGGAAGCAACGTTACGTTCGTCGATGGGTCCCGCGAGAGCAGCGACTACCGCCGCAAGCGGCTGAATGGCGGAAACGATGACTACGCGAACATGCGTTCGCTAGTCGAGTGGCGAGCCAGTCGTGCCGTGGAGGGGTGTGATGACCGACCTGATCCGGACCTGCTGGTAATCGACGGAGGTGAAGGACAGCTTTCGGCGGCGCGGGCGGCGCTCGATGCGATAGACTGGGACATCCCGACGATCGCCATCGCGAAAGACGAAGAGCTCGTGATCACGCCGGAGAGGACGCACGACTGGCCGGATGATGCGCCCCAGTTACATCTCGTACAGCGGGTTCGCGACGAGGCCCATCGCTTTGCCCTGCAGTACCATCAGACTCTGCGTGATGAGGTGTCGACGGCGCTCGACGGGATCGATGGCATCGGTCCAGAAACACGTAAGCGGCTGCTGGGTCGGTTCGGTAGCGTGAAGGGGGTCCGTGGTGCGTCTCGTGACGAACTCCTGTCGGTCGAGGGGGTTGGTGAGGGAACGGTTACGTTACTCGAAGAGCAGCTGTAAGCACGTAGTGTCGGTCCTTCTCCGGTGCGAACCGTTAACCCGCGTCAGTCCTACTAGTCGAACATGTCCCAATCAGGGGGAGACAGGATCCAGAGCGTGCATCGAACGCACGGACTCAGGCCACAGACGGTGCTGATCGGTGCTCTTGCACTGGCAGCGAGTGCCGTGCTTCTGACGAATTTCCTCGAGTTGACGCCGCTCTCTATCGTCGGCGCTCTCTTGCTGACGCTCGCAGTCGTGACGGTGGCGAGCGCGGTCGAGATCGTCAACGCCTACGAGAAACGCGCACTGACGGTGTTCGGCGAGTACCGACAACTGCTACAGCCCGGTATCAACTTCGTTCCACCGTTCGTCTCGAAGACGTACCTTTTCGATATGCGAACACAGACGATCGATGTCCCGCGCCAAGAGGCCATCACGCGTGATAACTCGCCGGTGACCGCCGACGCCGTCATCTACATCCGTGTCATGGACGCGAAGAAGGCGTTTCTGGAGGTTGATGACTACAAACGGGCTGTCTCGAACCTGGCTCAGACCACGCTTCGTGCCGTACTCGGCGATATGGAACTGGACGAGACGCTGAACAAACGCGAAAAGATCAACAGAAGGATCCACGATGAGGTCGATGAAGCGACCGATCGCTGGGGGATCCGGGTCGAAGCGGTGGAGGTCCGGGAGGTCAACCCGAGCAAAGATGTGCAGCGGGCGATGGAACAGCAGACGTCCGCCGAGCGCCGCCGTCGTGCCATGATTCTCGAAGCACAGGGTGAGCGGCGGAGTGCCGTCGAGAAGGCCGAAGGTGACAAGCAATCGAATATCATCCGGGCGCAGGGTGAAAAACAGAGTCAGATCCTCGAAGCACAGGGTGACTCGATATCGACAGTGCTTCGCGCGAAATCCGCGGAGTCGATGGGTGAGCGGGCGGTAATCGACAAGGGCATGGAGACGCTCGAAGAGATCGGGAAAGGCGAGTCGACGACATTCGTTATGCCCCAGGAGCTCACCTCCATGATCGGCCGCTACGGAAAACACCTCTCTGGAAGCGACGTGCAGGTGGGTGACGGCGCACTGGAAAGCCTCGACTTCGACGACGAGACGGCCGAACTGCTCGGACTGAACAACATCGAGGAACTGATCAGCGAATTCAACGACGAGACAGCTCCCGCCGAGCAGACAGAGGATATCGGTCGAGACTCGCGGGCCGAAATCGACGACGCCGAACTGATCGACGAGCTAGAAAAGTAACCTGTACTATGAGCTTACGTCGGAATATTTACCACTTGTAGGTCTGTAGTCCAACATATGATTACGTCGATCAGTTGGCAGGGTGAGTAACGGTATGCACGGGATCGTTCATAAGGCGTTCAAGGAGTTCGTCGAAACGGAGGTCGATGGGATCAACTGGGAAGCGGTCGTTGACGAAGCAGGTCTCGAGCCGACGCTCTATCTTCCCGTCACTGACTACCCTGACGAGGAGTTCACACGGGCGGCAACGGCGCTCTCCGAACTGAGTGGGCGGCCCGACGCCTCGCTCCACAAGTCGTTCGGCCGGTCGCTGGCACCGTCGTTACTCGATACGTTCAAAGCACACATTCGTGACGACTGGGACGCTCGGGAAGTATTACTCGCGCTAGATTCGATCTATGAGCAACTCGACTCCGATGATGAGCACAGTACGTCGTCGACCGTTTCGACGCGGACTGATGGGAACGAAGTCGTGCTGACGTATCGTTCAGACCGCCAGCTCTGCACGGTACTGCGTGGCATCGTGATCGGTATCGCTGACGAGTACGAACGGACGGCAGAAATCGTGGAACCAGCCTGTCTGCAGGCGGGTGCCGATCGGTGTGAGCTACACGTTACACTCGACTGACTGGCCCTGTATTCGACCTGTACCACAGCTCGTTCAGAGTGGTAACTACACACTGCAGAAATAACATTCATTATATACTTGATTACGAGATCATAGACTAGGGGCAAATACTAGTTGTAAATGTGGTATTATACATGATGAACTATTACCTCACTGTGTGTTGATGAGTCGCAGCCAAACCAGTCGCGGACGTGGGCAGCGGTTCGAACCGCAACACGGCTGTCCACGAACTGTCCGCGACCGTTATCCGTTTGCTACCACAGCGGTTTCGGATAACGTCGTTGGAGGAGGCGGTTTCCCGATGGTCTCCTGGTTCGCAGACACACGTTATTTAACAATATCATGAGTAACAACAACTCCCTCAACCCAGATATCAGACGCAGAACAGTACTCGGCGGAATGGCGGGTGCGGGTGCACTCTGGTTCACCCCGTTCTCTGCCGGCGCCGATTCGGTCGACAACTACGAACAGCGTCACGCTGACGGTCCCGACTCATATCACCCCGGACATCCGCGGTTCGTCGAAGTCGGCGAGATGATTTCGAACCCCGAAGATATTGGTGAGTGGTCGTTTGGCTCCCGTGACAACATTGCACCGCGTATTCCGGACTTCGAGGCGGATCCGGACAATTACGACAGCGACGACTTCGAGTGGTCGCTCGTCGAACAACCGGACGGTAGCGACGCCGAGTTGTTGTTCGAGCACACACACGACGAAGCGCCAGTGCCGCGCCACTCGACGGAGAAAGAACACGCCGTAGAGTTCGTCGCCGACGAACCTGGGCGATACGTGCTGGAACTGGACGCCCCGGACGGGACACATGAAATGACTATCCACGCGTTCCCGGAGGGCGACGGCCCACGTCCGACGGTCGAACTTGAGGGCGAGCACGACGGCGGCGAGTTCACCCTCAACGCGAATCCGGAACTCAACCCGGCGAGCAATGCATTGACGGACGATCTGGAGGTCGTCTTCCTCGCGGACGACCGTGACGCACTCGATACCGACGACATCGATACCGACGGATTCGAGGCAACCGTCCCCGAGAGCGCGCTGGACGGCGAGCGCGGACGCGTCCACGTCGCGGCGTACGACGGGAGCGCACGCAGTATGATCGACACTATCGAGCTCCACCCCGATGGGGAAACCCACCTTCCCAACCGCGCGCCCGAGTGGATGGAAGAGGGGATCATGTACCAGATCTTCCCACGCTCGTGGGCGGGTGAACGCGGCGCGACCACGTTCGACACGCTCATCAACGGCGACGACGAGACAGGCGCGCGTGGACTCGATTATCTCGAAGAGCTGGGCGTCGACGCGGTCTGGCTGACACCGGTCGTACCAGCCGAGAGCGTCGACAAGATGTTCCAAGAACAGAACCTCTCGAACTGGCCGGGCGACCAGCCAGCTGGCGGCGGTCCCCACGGCTACGATACGAACGACTACTTCGGAATCGCGGAGGATCTGGCTCCCGAAGGCAAAGAGCCGATCGAAGCCTACAAAGAGTTCGTCGACGAGTGTCACGAGCGAGATATCAAGGTCTGTTTCGACCTCGTCATCAATCACGCGGGACGTGGCCATCCGTACTTTCAGGACACGATCGCCGACCAGGATGAAGAGCGATCGCAGGCGCTGATCGACGCCGAGTTCGAGTATCCCTCGGTCAACGAGTGGGACGAGGACTCGAAGTACTTCGACTGGTGGGATCGCGTCGAGGCTGCCTCGACGGTCGACGGTCTACAGGAAGACCCAACCGCCGAAATCGCGGATCCCGCGCCGGCGAACACCGGTTTCTTCGGTCTGCGTGTGATGCCGAACTTCAACTTCGACAACGTCGCCGTCCGCGAGCATATGCTCGCGTTCGCTGACTTCTGGTCCGGCGAGGTCGGCGTCGACGGGTTCCGCTGTGATATCGCCTGGGGCGTTCCGATCAGTATGTGGAAAGACATCCGCGAGATCGTCCGCGAGAACGATGAGGAGTTCCTCATGCTCGACGAGACGATCCCGAAAGAGCCGGAGATGGCCGAGAACGCCTTCGATATGCATCTCGATACGGACGGGTTCACCGGCACCGCTGCGTCGGTTGCCGCCGGCGATACGGGCGCACAGTCGCTGATCGACTCGATCGAGGCCCGCACCGAGGATGGGTTCCCGGACCACTCGCTGATCCTCAACTACGTCGAGAACCACGACGAGGAACGGCTCCTCAACAGCATCGTTCGGAACCTCAACGACCCTGAAGACCGCGACGAGGTTCCCGACGAGGAGTGGGAAGCGGGCGCACGACGTGAGCGCGCCGCGTGGGCGGCCTGTATCGGTCTGCCCGGCGTTCCGAAGTTCTACTACGGACAGGAACGACAGATCAGTCGCTACGGGGAGAACCGCTGGCCGGCGACCGATATGGATGCGTTCGACGAGGATAACCGTGGCATCACCGATGGCGAACTCGATATCGGGGCTGACGTTCGTGAAGGCGGCAAACAACGCGCCTTCATGAACTGGGACGAGTACGACGAAGACCACCTCGAGTTCTTCAAGGAGGTCAACCAGGCCTACCAAGAACTGGACGCGCTCAAACCGAAAGCAGAGCTCCGTGGTGCGTACGCGTTCCCACTCGACGACCCCGACTTCGACAACCCGAACATGATCGTGTTCGGCCGTGATGCCTCGGAACTGGACGACATCGACGGGCCCGAGACCGTTATCTGTATCGTGAACTTCGAGGACGATCCCGTCGAACCGATCCTGCGCCCGGAAGTCGATACGGTCAATCTGGTCACCGGCGAAGATATTGCGACCGATGTCAGTGACACGGGAGTCACCGTCGAGGTCGACACGTTCGCCGTGCTGGAGACGCCGTCGCTGTTCTCGATCGGCGACATGATTATCGAGCTCTCGGCCGAAAGCGGCACCGACGCCGGACCGGGGACCTACGAGTATCCGACCGGCGACGACTTCGACGAGGGGGCCTTCGATCTAACCCGCTTTGACGTCCATCAGTCGAGAAACGACTACCAGTTCGCCGTCGAAGTGGACGGCGACCTGACCAATCCGTGGGACTACGAGCACGGATTCTCCCATCAACATCTGCAAGTATATATCCGCCATCCCGATGTCGACGGCGGCACAACTGATGCCCGGGAGGGAGTTAACGCGACGTTCGAGGAACCGTACCACTATCGATTCATCGCCGACGGTGAACACGGTGCCCGTCTCGAAAACTACGAGGGCGAGGAGCTCGCCTCGGGCGAGATCACGGTCAACAACGCGAACGAGGCCATGCTGTTCGAGTTCCCACAGAGTGCGATCGACGGCGGACTCGATCAGATGGAGATCGCCGCACTGATGCTCGGTTACGACAGTGACGCGCCCGGCAACGTCCGCCCGGTTGAGGCAGACGCCGGCGAGGACGTCTTCGGCGGTGCCGAAAACGAGTATGCGCCGAACGTAATCGACCGCGCCGGTGTGGAGAGCAACGAGGACGCCCTCGCGTACTCCGAAGGAGAACTCGCAGAGATCCCTTATGACTCGCTGATCGCCGAGTTCGAGGAGGTCGAACACTTCGAGACCGGCACCGACGGCGAACCGTACGGTCCCGATCAGTTCACCTACCCGACCGGCGACGACTACTACGAGGGTGCCTGGGATGTCGAGTCCGTGACCATCCACGAGTCGCCCGCCCGCGTCAAGTTCGAGTTCACCATGAACGAGGAGATCCAGAACCCGTGGGGACTGGATCCGGTCTCCCACCAGTTCGTCCAGATCTACATCAACTCGCCGGAGGCCGACGGCCCCGAGAGCACCGAGGGTCGTGCCGGAACGAACTTCGGCTTCGCGACGCCCCATCAAACGCGTGTGCTCGCACACGGTGAAGGAACGACGGATATTGAGGACGCCGAGGGCGAGCCCGTCTCCGGCGATGTAGAGTACCAGCAGGTCGACGATCACACGGTCGCTGTCGACTTCCCGAAGAGCGCGGTCGACTGGACCGACGATGTCTCCTTTGCCGCGATCATGACGCCGTTCGATGGCTTCGGCGATGGGGACATCCGGCCGATCAACCCCGATCCGGGCGAGCACGCGATCGGCGGTGGCGATCCGGATGCGGACGACCCGGCCGCGATGGACCTGCTCCTGCCAGAGGGCGAGAGCCGCGCGGACGTGCTCGCGTACGACGAGGATACGACCCCCGAGATCCCGTTCGTCGCGCTCGGAGACGAAGAGCCCGAGCCGGCAAACGGTGAGGAAGATGAGGAAGAAGACGACGACGAAGACGATGGCCTCCCCGGCTTCGGCGTCGCAGCGGGTGCGGCCGGCGTCGGTGCCGGTGCGCTCGCAGCCAAGCGCCTCTCCGAGAACGCCGACGAAGACACGGAAGAATAGACTACAGATCAGCTACTCCGGTTTTTCTCGACTCAACCGCGGAGTACCGGCTTTTGACTGGTACAATAACGCGAAGAGTACCCTGTGCTACTCGGCGGCTTCGGTCGTCGCGACAGGAGCGATCGTGATCTCCATCTCGACACCCTCGACGTCCCATGTCTTCTCGTATCCGTCCTCGACGTCTCCGATCTCGTCAGCACGCACTTCCTCAGCGATCAGCTCATCGTGCTCTCTGACGAGTTCCGCAATACGATCGTCAGCGATCTCGACGTCGAGGCGGATCCGCTCTTCGATGTCCAGATCCATTTCCTTGCGCATCTCCTGGACTCGCCGGATCACCTCGCGGGCGTAGCCCTCGCTTTCGATGTCCTCGGTGAGGGTGGTGTCGACGTAGACGACGCCGAGGTCGTCGCCGTTGCGGCTGAACGCGGTCCCCGTGACGCCCTCGGGCGTCTCGGTGACGAACTCGACCATCGCGTCAGTCAGTGACTCGCCCTCCAGGACGTCCGCGACGGCGGCTTCGAGTACATCGAGACTTGGCTCGTCGACGCGAGACTCGTTGAGGGCGTTCATAACCTCGCCCGCGCGGCCGCCGAAGGCCGGGCCGAGTTCGCTCATGTCCGCTTCGGCGCTGTAGGCGAGCTCGCCCCAGTCCTCGCCGACTCCGACGAGTTCGATCTCACGGGCGTTGAGCCGGTCGGCGAGCAGATCGCGGTGACGTTTGATGGCCTCCACGGCGCGGTCGTCATCCGCTGCGACGACCACACGGGTGACCGGCCAGCGGAGCTTTCGTTCCGCCTGTTGGCGGGCGTTCGACCCCGCCTCTTCGACGGCCCGCAGGAGCGCCACGTCGGTTTCTAACTGCTCGTCGGCCCAGTACTCGTCGGCCTCGGGCCAGTCGAGCGCGTGAACGGTGTCCTTGCCGGTGTCGCCGGTGAGGGTCCGGTAGATCTCTTCACTGACCAGCGGGGCGGCGGGCGCGAGCAGACGCACGACCGTCTCCAGAACCTCGTAAAACGTTGCGTAAGCGGCCTGCTTGCTCGCCGATCCCTGCTCGTCCCACATTCGCTCGCGGACGACCTGGATGTAAAAGCGCGAGACGTCCTCGACGACGAACTCCAGCAGTGCGTCGATCGCTCGGTCCTGTCGGTACTCGTCCCACGATTCGGTCATCTCCGTGACGACGCTCTGTAGCCGGGCGAGCACCCACTCGTCGACGAGATCGAGATCGTCATCGACGTCTTCGAGGGTCGTTTCTGCTGGATCGAACCCATCGAGACGCATATACTCCAGCGGGAACCGGAACACGTTCCAGAGGATGTTCAGGTTGCGCTGCATGCTCTCGGTCTCGTCCCACGAGAAGCGCATGTCCTCGCCCTGCGGGTTGACCGACAGGAGGAACAGGCGCATCGGGTCCGCGCCGTACTCCTCGATTACCTCGTCGGGCTCGACGGTGATGCCTTTGGACTTGGACATCCCGCGCCCGTCGGGCATGTTGGCGTAGCCGTGCATCACGACGTCGTTGTACGGAATCTCGCCCATCGCCGCGGTGGCCATGCCGAGCTGTGACCAGAACCAGCCACGGGTCTGGTCGTGGGCCTCGATGATGAGGTCGGCGGGCCAGAGCCGGTCGAAGTCAGTATCGTTGCTCGGGTAATCGAGGGTCCCCCACGTCGCGACCGAGGAGTCGAGCCAGACGTCGAAGACGTCGGGGACACGGCGATACGTCTCGCCGTCCTCCGTGATCGTCAACTCGTCGACGGTGCCCTTGTGCAAGTCGACGCTCTCGGGATCGATCTCCTGATCGACACGCTCGGCCAGTTCTTCCCGGTCGCCGATCACGATGGCGTCGTCCATGTCGCCGCTCCAGTTCTCCGGAAGCCAGATCGGCACCGGAATACCCCAGTAGCGCTGGCGCGAGACGTTCCAGTCCGGTGCGTCCTCGACGAAGTCACGGAAGCGGTTGTCCCGTGCCCACCCGGGATACCACTCGCTGTCCTCGATGTTGTCGAGCAGCTCGTCTTTGATGTCGGTGACTGTGATGAACCACTGGTCAGTGACGATCTGGATGATGCCGGTATCACAGCGCCAGCAGTGGCCGTAGCTGTGGTGGGTCTCACCGGAGTGCAACATTGCACCGCTGTCCTGAAGGTCGTCTATGATCTCCTCGTCGGCGTCCTTGACGAACTCGCCCGCGTATTTTCCTGCCGCAGCGGTGTAGACGCCATCTCCGCCGACTGGGCAGAAGATGTCGAGGCCGAGTTCGCGCCCGCGCTCGAAGTCCTCCTCACCGTGGCCGGGTGCGGAGTGGACGAGTCCCGTCCGGTCGGCCTCGACGTACTCAGCAGTGTACACCTGAAAAGCGCCATCGCCGCCGGGATGGTCGACGTTCTCGGCCAGTGGATGCTCGTACTCCCACCCGACCATCTCCTCGCCGGTGACCTCGTCGACGACCTCGTAATCCTCGTAGCCACCTTCCCGAAGGACGTCCTCCACGCAGGCCTCGGCGATGTAGAGTGTCTCTTCCTTTCCATCTCTCTCGGCGCGGACGCCCTGATAGGTCAGCTTCTCGTCGACCGCGACGAAGGTGTTCGCCGGGATCGTCCACGGCGTCGTCGTCCAGATGACGAGCTGGCCATCGCGATCTACGAGATCGAACTTCACGTAGAGCGAGGGATCGGTGACGTCCTCGTACTCGACCTCGTTGTTGGCGATCGCAGTTTCACACCGGGGACACTGTGAGATCGAGCGCTGGCCCTGCTCGACGAGCCCCTTCTGGTGGGCCTGCTCGAAGCCCCACCATGCCGCTTCCATGTACTCCGGGTTCACCGTCTTGTAGGGGTCGTCCCAGTCCATCCAGACGCCGAAGGACTTGAAGTCGGATTCGAGCCCCTCCAGCTGTTCGTCGGCGAACTCCTTGCACTCCTCGATGAAGGCTTCCTCGCCGAACTCCTGGATGTCCTTTTTGTTCTCGAAGCCCAGACGCTCCTCGACTTTCGTCTCGATCGGCAGGCCGTGCATATCGTAGCCCGGCCGGTCGGTGACGTCGTAGCCGGACATCCGGAGATAGCGAATGTAGGCGTCTTTCAGCGTCTTGTTCCACGTCGTGCCCATGTGGGCCGCACCGGAGGTGTACGGTGGCCCATCGACGAAAAAGAACTCTTCGGCCCCTTCACGCTCGGCTTTCGCTTTCTCGTAGGCGTCGACGTCCTCCCAGTACTCGAACGCGCGGTCTTCTACCGCGTCCGGATCGTACTGGTCGTCGACTTCCCGAAATCTATCCATACACGGCCTATCTCACTCCGAAAACAAAGGGCAATCGGTACGACCGGCGACGCTCGGGCCCTTCTCTCAGAGCTGTCGAACCGCGGGCATCAGCTTTCCGTAACCGAGCATGTACACGCCCGCGTACAGAAAGAGGATTCCCATTCCGGCGAGCCAGAGTGCTGCCATCGTCTCACCGCTCAGCAGATAGGAGAGGCTCTGTAGCTCCGCCAGCAGACCGAGGCCTGTGATCACGACCGCAAGCAGCAGGTACGCGACCAGTTCGACGAGTACATCCAATTGCATACCGCATCAAACTCCCCGATCCGATATGGGTCTTTCTGTCGGTGATGCTTTGTCCGATCGCTCCTTCCCGAACCATTATGCTCGAGTTCCCGGACTCCTGTAACGTCCTCGAACCGAACTGTCAGCGGTGTCCTGCCCTCGCCGACTCCCGGGAGTGCATCTCGTGGGGAACCGGCCCGCTCGACGCCAGCATCGTTGTCGTCGGCGAAGCGCCCGGCGCGGGGCTGTCGCCCGGAGAGGCCCCAACGAGCGATGGCGCGGCGGCAACTGGACGGGCAAGGCGTTCACGACGCGTCATTCCGGCCAGCGAATCAGACGACTGCTCGCCGATGCGGGCTACGGCAACGACGCCTATTACACCAACGCGGTCAAGTGCTTCCCGGAAGGCGATGACGGTTCGAACCGCGAACCGACAGACGAGGAGCGGGCGACCTGTCGCACTCATCTCGAAACCGAACTCGACGAGATCGATCCCGGCGTGATCGTGCCCGCCGGCAAACACGCCACGGCGTCGGTCTTTGCCCTCGCTGATCGGTCGCTCGATGGGTTTTTAGACTGTGTCCTCGACCCAGTCGACCCAGCGAGCATCGACCCCGCTGTCCTGCCGGTTCTGCATCCCTCATATCAGGACGTCTGGATCGCCCGGCTCGGTTACGAATCCGACGAGTACGTCACGACGGTCGCCGAGCGTCTGGACGAGTTCGTCGGGTGAGATCGAACACCTCGAAAGTTTTCGTCTTTAGCTACAAAAACTGTAGTGTAACGCTACATAATCAGTAGTTCCATACTTCGAAATCTGTAGCATACGGATACCGGAACTATTTCCACGTCGATGCTGGCCCCGTGGTTGTCGGATCGACAGGCAGCCCGCAGCCGGCTGGACAACGTTTTTGCTACCGGCCGCCGACATGTGGGATATGAGCGAGGACTGTATCTTCTGTGCGATCATCGACGGCGAGATCCCGAGCAGAACGGTCTACGAGGACGATGAGACGCTGGCGTTTCTGGACGCCAACCCGCTTTCGCCCGGCCATACGCTCGTGATCCCGAAAGCACACCACGAGACGCTGAACGACCTGCCAGAGGATCTGGGTGCGGAGGTGTTCGACACGCTTCATTACCTCGTCCCGGCCGTCGAGGACGCCGTCGGGGCCGACGCCTCCAATGTCGCCTTTAATAATGGCGCGGAAGCCGGACAGGAAGTCCCACACGTTCACGGTCACATCATCCCCCGGTTCGAGGATGACGGCGGCGCGCCGGTTCACGCTATCGCGGGACAGCGCCCTGATCTTTCAGAGGAGGACCTCGACGATATCGTCGAAGATATCAAAGCCCGCGCCTGATCCGCGGGCGGTCGCTGCCCCGAACGAAAACGCGTTTAACGTCGGCCGGAGTTCAATCGGGTATGATCCTCAGCGGACGCCACTCCCAGTCGCTCGCGGCCGAACTGGCCGAGCTACTCGACGAGCTGCTCGCCCCGGTCGCGTTCGACCGGTTTCCGGACGGCGAGGTGATGGCGAGCATCGGCGACGTGACACCGACCAGTACCGACCGCGCGATCGTCGTGGCCTCGACGCCGACCAGCGACGCACACCTCGAACTCCTCCAGTTGCAGGACGCCGCCCGTGAAGCCGGGTTCGACGACGTCGTTACTGTCCTCCCGTACATGGGCTACGCACGGCAGGATCGAGCGTTCAATCCGGGCGAACCTGTCTCCGCCCGCGCTGTCGCCCGCGCGATCAGCACTGGTGCCGACCGAGTGCTGACGATCGACCCACACGAGGAAGACGTCTGTGACTTCTTCGAGCCGACTGCTACCTCGGTCAGCGCGGCAGGACGACTGGCCGAACCGCTCCCCGATGATCTCGCTGATCCGCTCTTTCTCTCGCCCGACGCCGGTGCGATCGACCTCGCCGAGACGGTACAGGAGACCGCCGGAACGGGGGCAATCGATTACTTCGAGAAGACCCGGCATTCGGGGACCGAGGTCGAAATCTCGCCGAGCGATGCGAGTGTCGAGGGGCGGGACGTGGTGGTCGTCGACGATATAATTGCCACCGGTTCCACGATGAGCGAAGCCGTTGAGATCCTTCACGAGCGTGGCGCGAACCGGGTGTTCGTCACCTGCGTCCACCCTCTGCTCGCCGAAAACGCCGTGACGAAGCTCTCGCGTGCCGGGGTCGACGCGATCTACGGCACTGATACGATCGAGCGCCCCCATAGCGCGGTCAGCGCCGCCCCAGCGATCGCCGACGCGCTCGAAGAGCAGTTCTGAGGGCCGAGCGTTTATATGTGATCGGGCGGCCAGAGTCGCTGTGCTCTAGCTACGACAACACGACGGCGGTCTGCGCGGCTGTGCGACACGCCGCGTCGTGTCCTCGACGTGTCGCCTGTTTGCCCGCAACTCGCGACGCAACTCTCTACAGCTCGCCGAGCGCCGATTCGACCTCGTCGTAGTCGGGGAACTCGGGCCACTTCCCGGCGACCCACGCGTACTCGACAACCCGCTCCTCGTCGAGCAGAAAGACCGCAGGGCGAGGCTCGGAGACACCTGTCATCCCGTCCAGATCGTGCGGGACGCCGTACTCGACGGCGACGGTATTGTTCGGATCGCTGAACAGCTCGTAGTCGATCCCACGCTCCTCGATCAGCCGCCTGTGGGCGTACGGGTCGGAGATCGAACAGCCGACGATCCGCACGTCGTAAGTCTCGTCCCACGCCCGGTCTCGAAGCTCTTTCCAGATGTAGGTCGCGGGGAACGCGCCGTCCATCGGGTAGAAGACGAGGAGGACCGGTCCCCCGTCAGTCAGCTCCGAGAGCGACCGGTCCTCCCAGAACTCGTCGTTCACGAGCGGGCGCGTGAAATCCGGTGCGGTCTCACCCGTTTCGACGTGCTCGCGGTCTGGCAACTGGACGACGTCGAAATCGAGATCGACCATCAGGTATCACCCCCGTACATTCCTTCGAGATACTCGACGATGTTGGCGCTCTCGGACATCGTGACGCCCGTTCGCTCGTCGACGAGTGCAGGAACCGACCGCTTCCCGCTCACCCGTTTGACCACGTTCCGGTCGGAGTGCATCGGCTCGACGAACCGGGAGCGGTAGTCGAGGTCAAGGTCGTCAAGCGTCCGGATCACCCGCTCGCAGAACGGACAGGCCTGTAATCGATACACGGTAATCGAGGGGTCGCTCATACTGGGCGGTTCGGTCGCGGCAGGCAAAACGCTGGCGTCGGCATCACCGTGGTCAGCGCACAAGAGTTAATTCACCCGACAGTCAACGTATCCGAACATGGTGTTCCCTCTTTCGTCGATTCTCCAGTCATCTGTGCTCGCGTTCTCCCTGTTCGGTGTCGAGTTCACGGACTCGACGGTCACCCTCGTCGGTATCACGACGCTGGTCATACTGATGGGTCTGTCTGCCTTCTTCTCATCTTCGGAGATCGCAATGTTCGCTCTTCCGGAGTATCGGACCGACGTGTTGGTCGATGAGGGTCGACGTGGTGCCTCGACGCTCAAACAGCTCAAGGAGGACCCCCACCGGCTACTCGTAACCATTCTGGTCGGGAACAATCTAGTCAACATCGCGATGTCCTCGATCGCGACCGCCCTGCTGGCCCTGTATCTCAGTCAGGGGGCGGCGGTCGCGGCCGCGACGTTCGGGATCACTGCCGTCGTCTTGCTGTTCGGCGAGAGCGCCCCGAAGTCATACGCGGTCGAGAACACCGAGTCGTGGGCGTTACGGATCGCACGGCCGCTCAAATTCTCCGGTTATCTCCTCTTGCCCCTGGTGGTCACGTTCGACGTGCTCACGCGGCAGGTGAACAGGCTCACCGGCGGGCAGGCAGCCATCGAGTCCGGCTACGTTACTCGTTCGGAGATTCAGGAGATGATCGAGACCGGGGAACGGGAGGGGGTCATCAAGGAGGAAGAACACGAGATGCTCCAGCGGATCTTCCGGTTCAACAAGTCGATCGCCAAGGAAGTAATGACGCCGCGACTCGATATGACAGCGGTACCGGTCGACGCGGATGTCGACGAGGCGATCCAGACCGCCGTCCAGAGCGGCCACGCACGCGTACCGGTGTACGAGGGGAGCCTCGACAATGTCGTCGGTGTCGTCCACATCCGTGATCTCGTCCGCGACGTCAACTACGGCGAGGCAGACCTGAACGATCTCGACCTCGAAGATCTGATCAGCCCGACCCTGCACGTTCCTGAATCGAAAAACGTCGATGAGTTGCTGACCGAGATGCGCGAGGAACGAATGCACATGGTGATCGTGATCGACGAGTTCGGGACGACGGAAGGCCTGATCACGATGGAGGATATGGTCGAAGAGATCGTCGGTGAGATTCTCGAAGGCGGTGAAGACGAACCGATCGAGTACGTCGAGAGGGGCGCAGTCGTTCAGGGCGAGGTCAATATCCACGAGGTCAACGAAGCGCTGGAGATCGATCTACCTGAAGGGGAGGAGTTCGAGACCGTCGCCGGCTTCGTGTTCAACCGTGCGGGGCGACTCGTCGAGGAAGGAGAGCAGATCGAGTACGATGGGATCCGAATCACGGTCGAGGAAGTCGAGAACACACGAATCAAACAGGCTCGTCTGGAGGAGTTAAAAGCCGAGACCCACAATGACGATGGGGACAAAGACAACGACGAGTAGCTCACAGTAGGAGATCGACCACCGAGAACGCGCCAAAACCGATGACGATCGCTCCAACCAGCGAAGCAACCCAGGCGAACACCGTGTAGGCCATCTTGGACCGACTGACGCCGCCATCGCCGGCAGCGTAGCCGCTCCCGATGATCGAACTGACGATGATCTCGTTGAACGAGACTGGAATACCGAAGAGCACGGCGGTCTGTGCGATCGCAAAGGAGGGGATCAGCGCAGCGATCGATCGACGTGGTCCGAGCGAGGAGTAGTCCTGGGCGATCGCCTTGATCATCCGTGGTGCGCCGGTCCACGAGCCGATAAGAAGCCCGACTCCGCCGCCGACGAGGATTGCTGTGATCGAGATGCCCTGTGGCTCCAGTAGTGGGAGCAGTGGACCGATTGCCAGTCCCACCTGACTGCCGCCGGCCGAGAAGGCAACCAACCCACCCATGACCAGCAAGAACCGTCGCTCGCCCCGTTCGGCGCTTTCCTCCATCTCGCGGAACAACAGCCCGGCGGCGAGAAGGGCCAGCACGAACGAGACGAGGATCGACCCGGCAAGCGCTGGTCCGGGGACGTATTCGCCAAGCGTCGCAGCAAGCGTCGCACCCTCGCCGGATGGGCCAAGCACGACGAACTCGATGTTCGCGAGAATCAGTCCGACCAGTCCGGCGAGTGTGGAGACGGCGTATCGCTCCGATATCGACTCGTTCCGGAGGAGTTTCGCGGTTCCGTAGGCGATTCCCCCGCCCACAAAGGGTGTGAGTACCCACAGCGTGGTAATTTCTACGTACTTCGCCCACGCCGGATCGCCGCCCATCGCCAGTCCGACGCCGACGACCGCCCCAGTGACGGTAAACGCCGTCGCTATGGGGTAGCCGGTGAAAACCCCGATTGCCACGAGCGTCGCGGCGATGATCAGCGCGAGTGTCGCCGCAGTCGCGGACAGCGTCACGTCGCCGGCGATCAGCTCCCGACCGACCGCCTCGGAGACGTTTGCTCCCTGCAAGACAGCACCCGCAAACCCGAGCAAGCCGACGAAAAAGCCCGCCCGCATCACGGATACCGCGTTGGCACCGACTGCGGGTGCGAACGGGGTCGAACCACTCGAGCCGGCACCGATCGCCCAGGCCATAAAGAGGCTCGCCAGACACGCAATAACCAGCGTTGCCAGCGTCGCGGCGTCGACCATCTACTCCGGGCTTACCGGTGGGTGATATAAGTGTCTACCGTCATACGTACTGTGCTTCGACCAGCCACGGCAGAACCGTGTCTCGATGACACGCGCCTCGATCCAGGGCACGAGGACTTCTGCGAGTCTATCGTGAGCTTCATCATACGATAGTGGAGACATCGAATCGCCGCGCTGGCCGCGGTACGAGCCGAACTGCGTGTGGTTGACGTCCGGCAGCCGCTCGCTCGTGGTCGCAGGTGGCAGATCCGCGTTACTGGCACGATAGTCCTCCCAGTCGAGCACGGTATCCGCGCTTCCGGTGACACTGAGGACGGCGATATCACGATCGCTGATGTCGTCGTTGCAGTAGGAGGCAAACATGAGCAGCCCGTCGACGTCCGTCTCGGCGGCGTAGCTGCAAGCCGCGACACCCCCAAGCGAGTGGCCGCCGACGATCCACGTCTCGATCTGGGCTTCGTCTGCGCGAATATCGTCCGCGGCGTCGGCATCGAGCAGCGCGACGTTCAGCGGCATCTCGGCGATGTAGACCGTGGCGTTTGCCTCGGTAACGAGCGGTGCGAGCGATCGGTAGTACGCGTTCGGCGCAACCCGTGCGCCCGGATAAAAAACGACGCCGATCTCGGAGTCACCGTCGGCGGGGGAGAGCACGCTGACTCCATCGGCCGTCTCGACGTCGACGCGCGGGTCGTCCTGCACGGACTGGATAGACGCCTCCGACCCCTCGTATGGCGTCGAGAAGTAGAGGACGACACCGCCACCGACGAGCGCGACGACCAGCACGAGGATGACTGCGATCCGTTTCCACATACCGGATACGCGAGCGGTAGGAGTAAAAAGATCGCTGTCAGGTCAGTTCCGTAGTGCTGACGCGCCGAGTTTCACGAGCCGATAGCCGGCGTAGACGACCGAGGCAAAGACGGCGACGAACACGAGCAGTCCAGCCGCGATAACTGGACCGCTGGCTGGCTCTCCGTAGTCGGGATCGGAGTTACAGTCCCCACAGCCCCCTGACTCACACGATCCATGCGAGTGATCCTCGTCGTCGAGGAGGTCGATCGCCTCGCTGAGCTCCTGGCTGCCTTCGAGGGTGGCCTGCTCGTCGGGCTGGATGGGGCTCAGATCGACAGCCGCACCGTTCGCCCCTGGTTCTCCGGTATCCTCTTCGGTCGCCCTCCCATCGGGGCCGCCGATGTCGATGGTGACGCCGTCCCCCTCGAAGATCTCGGGTGCCTGCTCCCGAAGACTCTCCAGCCCCGCCTCGATCTGTGCCTGATCCTGATGGCCTTCGGCGTACTTGGCGAGTTCGTCGGCCAGCTCCTGTGCACGGTCCGCGCGGGCGGTCTCGACGTAGGCTCTCACCGCATCGAACATCCCCCGGCCGAGCCAGTGTTCGAAGATCGGGTTATCGTGTGCCGATTCCAGCGCTCTGAGCCGGTCGAGCTTGTCTTCGCCCGCCTCGATGTCGGCATCGAAAAACGACGCCCGGGCGGAATAAAACGTCGCGACGGCTGCCCAGGTTGCGCTCGTCGGTGTCTCCAGTCGATCGTGGTACTCCAGGGTCTTGCGGCCCCAGTGTTCGATCCGGCTGTAGTCGGCCTGTTCGAAGCTCGCACGGGTCGCGTTGGCTGCCGCGATCGGGAGCCAGCGAGCGATCTCCGCCTCGACCGCCGGATACTGTTCGGCGAGGGCTTCGATCCGCGCGATTCGGCGTTCGATCGCCTCGACGTCCTCGCTGGCGGCATCGACGTTGGTGTGCCCGGCAAGCACGCCCGCGAGACCGACCGCGACGTCCCGGTCGGGATGCGCACTGTAGAGATTCTCCGCCCGGGAGAGGTACTCGGCGTCGCCGAGATACCGCTCTGCGTGGGCGTAGCCGTGCATGACCGCGGCTGCGACCTCGGTCACCTCGTGGCGGTCGTAGATCGCTTCGAGTCGGTCGAGCAACGGCCCGATCCGTCCGGACTCCTCGGCTTTGCCGTACGCGTGGATCGTCTCCGCGGTCGCCTGCGCGAGCGGTCCGGCGATCGTCGGTTCCGACCGTGTCGCGTACAGTTCCTCGATGGCCTCCCGGTGGCTCTCGATTCGTTCCGGGTCGATTCCAGTCTCGTAGATGTCATCGCGTGCGTCCACCGCGGTCGCGTTTGCCCGTGCCGCCGCGAGGTGAATGTCGATGTCGGCGTTGGGGTGTTCTTCGTGGAGCCGTTCCAGTCGATCTAGCATCTTCGTTTCCTCGTCGAACTCGCCCCGACTGCCGTACGCGTCGGCCAGTGCGACGAGCGCGTCGACCAGCCGGCCACGTTCGTCCTCGTCCAGTGCCTCGGTTGGCGTCCCCTCGAAGGACCCCACCTCCGATTCGAGCTCGCCGACAGTCCGGGTGTCGCTGTCAAACATCGGTCTCTCCGGTCGAATTCGCGTCCCTCGCACCTAAATACACGTTTCTCGGTTCGTTCAGCCGGCACCCAATACTTTTTACTGGTAGTGGCAGTGGTTGCAGTCAAAAACTGCACGGTAGACTGAGATCGGTGGCGAAAACGCCCGAACCGCCGATAGTTCTTTTCCACGCTCGTCCGTAGGCCACCCGTATGGAGAAGGTGCGCATTGACGACGTCGAGAACGAGCTGAGTCCGCTGGGCGTCCACAGCGTCCGCAAACCCGTTTCCGACACGCTCGGGACGACCGATTTCGCGATGAACTACTTCGAGCTCGAATCCGGTGAGTCGTTCTCGGGCGGCCTGCACGCCCACCACGATCAGGAGGAGGTGTTCTACATCGAGGCGGGGGTCGCGACGTTCGACGTCGGTCTCGACCGCGAGCCAGTCGAGGTCGGGGCGGGCGAGTTGATCCGGTTCCCGCCGGGCGAGTTTCAGGAGGGGTACAACGACGGCGACGAGCGCGTGATCGGCTGGGCGCTTGGTGCGCCGGGTGCGACCCACGACTGGGATGCCCTGCAGTCCCGGCTTTACTGTCCAGCGTGTGAGGCCGAGACCACCCAGGAGACGCGGCTGGTCGACGACGAGTTTCAGTTCACCTGCACCGAGTGTGGGGCCGAGCTGCCCTAGAGGTGCTCCGCGATGTCCTCGGCGAAGTAGGTGAGGATCAGGTCCGCGCCGGCGCGTTTGATCGAGATCAGCGACTCCAGTGCGGTGGCTTCCAGATCGAGCCAGCCCCGGTCGGCGGCGGCCTGTAGCATAGCGTACTCGCCGCTGACATTATAGGCGGCGACGGGCCGGTCGAACTTCCGGTCGATATCCCGCACGATATCGAGATAGGGCAGTGCGGGCTTGACCATCAGGACGTCCGCGCCCTGCTCGACGTCTAAGGCGACCTCGCGGATCGCTTCCTCGGCGTTGGCCGGATCCATCTGGTAGTGTCGCCGGTTCCCGAACGCGGGTGCGCCGTCGGCGGCGTCCCGGAAGGGACCGTAGAAACTGGACTCGTATTTGGCCGCGTAGCTCATGATCGGCACGTCCTGGAAGTCTTCCCGATCCAACCCCTCGCGGATCGTTCCGACCATTCCGTCCATCATGCCACTCGGGGCGATCATATCCGCACCGGCCTCGGCCTGTGAGACGGCGATTTGCGAGAGCAGCTCCAGGGTCTCGTCGTTGTCGACGGTCAGCCGTGGCTCCTCGGCGGCGGCGTCTTCGAGCACGCCACAGTGGCCGTGGTCGGTGTACTCACACAGACAGAGGTCGGTGATGACGTAGGCGTCGGTTTCGGCCGTGATCCGCCGGGTCGCTTCCTGAATCACGCCGTCCTCGGCCCACGCCCGAGTGCCGCGGGCGTCTTTCGATTCCGGGATTCCAAAGAGAATGACGGCGCTGACACCCGTTTCGAGCACCTCCTCGACCCGGTCGACGGCTTCCTCAAGCGGGACGCGCTCGTGGCCCGGCATCGTCTCGATGGGGACGCGCTCGTCGGTCGTCGCGTCGACGAACACCGGCGCGATCAGATCGGCCGCCGCAAGCTCCGTTTCCCGAACGAGTTCGCGGATCCCGTCGCGGCGAAGTCGACGGGGGCGGTCTGTGAGGTCCATACCCGGGCTTGGTTCGGCGAGCGCAAAATCCCATCGGCTCCTGGCTGCAGGAGAGCCGAGATCAGCCCCGAGGGCCGGAACCTCACCCGCGGAACAGCCGGACGATCTCCGTTTCGACGTCCGACTCGGTTGCGACGACGTAGGACTGGCCGGGGTCGAGTCTCGTCCCGGCACCGGCAGTCGCGTTGCCGTCGGCCCCGGAGACGATGATACTTCCCTCCGGGAGCGTGATCTCGCCGAGCGTCCGGCCGGCGACGGGCGCCGATTCGGTCACTTCGATCACCAGGATTTCCAGGTCGCCGACCATGTCTTCGAGCGCCCGGACGCCGGAGTCAACGGCGTTCGCTGCGATCCGTGCCCCGGCCTGTTCGGGAAACACTGTCGAATCGACGAGATCCCCGTACTCGTCGCTATCGTCTTCCAGCCGTCGCATCACGGTCCGTATTGGCGAACCGTACTGCCTGGCGGTCAGACAGACGGCGAGGTTCGTCCCGAGGTCAGCGGTCAGGGCCGCAAGCACGTCCGCACTCTCCAGGTCCGCCTGCCTGAGTATCGAGGGACGCGTCGCATCACCGTTGATCACCGTGGCGATATACTCGTCGGCGATGCGATCGCTCCGTTCCGGGTCCTGCTCGATGACGGTGATATCGTGCCCGCGGTTGTCGAGTGTCTGTGCGGTGCGGAGGCCAACCCGGCCGCCGCCAACGATCACAACGTCGAGGTCTCGTGTGCTCATGGATTGTACTGTGTCTCAGTCATCGAGTGTCTGTGGGTCGGTCTGGGGCTCATCCGAGGTGATCTTTCCGCCGCCGAACCCGGTGCGTTTCAGCAGGAAGAACGCCCCGACACCGAGCGTGAGCCATCCCGCCGCAAGTACTCCGGTCACGGGATCCCTGACGACCAGGAACCCGGCGATGCCGATGTTGAAGACGATGCCGAGAATCGGCGGCACTGGATACAGCGGCATCTCGTAGGGCCGGTTCATGTTCGGGCGCTCGCGGCGGAGTTTGATCACCGCCGCGTTCACCGCGACGAACGCCAGCAGGAAGAACAGACTCGACAGGTTGCCGACCATCTGAATCGGGAGGAACACCACCGATAACAACATCACGGCGGCACTGATGACGACACCGAGTGCAGGGGTTCCGAACCGGTGGTGAATCTGTCCGACGCGGGACGGGAACAGCCGATCACGCCCCATCGCGAAGGCGACACGGCTGGAGGCGATCACGACCGCATTCAGTGCGGTAAGCGTCGAGAAGACCGCACCGAACCAGATGAGCGTCGAACCCGGTCCGAGAACCGGAATTTCGGGCATGAACTCCCCGGCGGCGCTGGCGATAGCCGTCTCCCCCTGCGCCCCGAGTCGATCGGCACTGAGGGTTCCGACCGCGACCACGACGACCGCGAGGTAGACGATAATGGTGCCTGCGAGTGCCAGAAAGATCGCCTTCGGGATGTTCTCGCGTGGGTTTTCGACTTCCTCGGTCACGGTCGAAATGAGATCGTATCCCTGGAACGCGATGAACGTCAGCCCCATGGCGGGGATAATCGCACCGACGCCCTCGGGGAACACCGGGGTGTACTCGCCGGTATCGATTGCGAACGCTCCGAACGCGGAGAACACGAGGAGAATACCGACCTTGATGATCGTCCCGACGGTTTCCGCCGCGCCGCTCGCAGCCGTCGAGAGGACGTTCAATACGATCAGCATGGCGACGACGCTGAACGCGTACAGCACGGTCCAGCTCGTAAGCCCGCCGAGTACCGAGCCAGCGGGGAAGCCGCTCCAGTAAATCTGGATCCACTCGATGAGGTTCGCAGCGAACCCAAGCGCGTACAGCGCACCCGCGATCATGTAGCCGAACCAGAGCATCCAGCCCATCTGGAAAGCAGCCACGTCGGAAAAGATCTCCTCGACGAAGGCGTATCCGCCCCCGCTCTTCGGGATCGCACTCGACAGTTCGGCGTAGGCCAACCCAGTGAACCCGGTGACGATTCCATTGAGGAAGAACACGAGGATCACCGCCGGACCGGTGATCTCCGCCGCGAGGCCGGTGAGCACGAACACTCCCGCACCGATCATCGCCCCCATCCCGATCATCGTCGCATCCAGCAGCCCCAGTTCGGCCTGCGGCTCCCGTGTCTGTTGCTCGGACATCGATTATAACACACTCGGAGCCATCGAGCGTAATCTATTGATATAATTGATCAAGCATAATAGTTTCCCCCATAGAATACGAAATAAATACCATACAAAGACGTATAAGGACGATACCTGCCACGTGCGTACTTTCTTTTGAATTGGCAAGAAAAGATAGGGCATGAGCTCCTTTCAACCTTCCAACGGGCCACTCCGTGTCGTCCTCGTGGGGAGTGGACGCACGGGACTCAGGACAGCCCGGATACTGGCCGAACACGACCACGATGTCGTCGTCGTCGAGCGCCGGGACGATCGAGTACAACTGCTCGAAAACGAGTACATCGCCACGGTGATCCACGGTGATGCGACGCGTCCCTCGGTACTCAGACAGGCGGATCTGGAGAGCGCGGACGTCATCGCGGGGCTGACTGATACCGAAGGGACGAATCTGGCCGCCTGTACGATAGCGAGGGAGACGAACCCGTCCATTCGAACGGTCATGCGGACCACTCACGACGGCTCGGAATACGGCGAGTTCGTGGATGCCACGTTCACCCCCGAAGAATCCGGAGCCGGTGCCGCGGCCAGCGCGATCGAGACGGGCGTCCGAACGCTCAAGGCGACGGTCGGTGACGTTCGGATCCTCGAAATAACGGCGGGATCGGCCGCACCTGTTGCCGGTCGAACACTGAGTGAGGTGTCGCTTCCGAGGGGGAGCCTCGTGATCTCGGAGAACGACTCCGACTCGATCGCGGGTCCCGACACGGAACTCGTTGCCGGGCGTCAGTACATTCTCGCTACCGAGCCGGCTGTCGCCGACGAGGTAGTCAACCTGTTCCGTGGGTGACGAGCGACGGCATCGTAGAGCGGGACGCGCTCGTCGGTCGTCGCGTCGACGAACACCGGCGCGATCAGATCGGCTGCCGAAAGCTCCGTCTCACGGACGAGTTCGCGGATCCCGTCGCGGCGAAGCCGACGGGGGCGGTCTGTGAGGTTCATACCCGGGCCTGGTTCGGCGGGCGCAAAATCCCATCGTTCGCTCGGCAACGGATTTATTGACTGAGAGAGGACGTATCTGAAAGCCTTTAAGCGACCGGCCCACCTCCCATCGAATATGAGTCAGGCTACCAAAATCGTCGTCGGAACGATCGGTGTCACGGGCGTGCTCGCTGTCGCATTGATCCTGCAGAACCTGCTCGCCTGATGTTCCAGGTACGTGATCTCCCAGACGATCTCGATGCTGTCCGCGACGCGCACGCCCCGGCGGCCATCGTCGTCGACGCCGCGTCGGATTTCAAGACGGTCCCGTCCGCACAGGCCGAGGATCTGGGCCTGATCGTCGACGCGCTCGACCCCTACACCGCTCCCGCCGAGTGGCTTCCCGAGGACGTGCCGACGGTGCTTCGCCGGTATGCCGGGTCGGACTTCACGATCGGGCTGCCCGGCGACGGGAGCGTCGCATGGACTCACCAGACCGACCCACCTGTCGTCATCGTCAAGCCCCGGGTACAGGGCTCTCCCGAGGACTTCATTGATTTCCTGATCGCTGAAGCGCTCGTCGAGGTTGGCCTCGACGCCCCCGAGGGTTTTCTGGGGTTCTTCGGTGAGGAGTATCGCGCGCTCGACGATGCTGTCGACCTCGGCCCGAACAGTACGTATCAGATCGCCGCCGCGCTGTACGACGGCTGGCTCGGACTGCAGACACGGGACGTCTTCGCGGAGTGGCTCGACGTCCACCCACGGCTGGGCGAGGCGTGGCAGGACGCCGGCGAGCGGATCGAGGGGCGGCTTTCTGGGCTCCCGAGTGCGATGGCCCACGGCGATACCGACTTCGCCGATGCGACCGAGCTCGCCTGCAGTTCGATCAAACACGCGCTGGAACTTCCAGCGCCGTACACGGCACTCGATACCGACGTGTACCGGGATCGGGGAGCCGAGTACGCGGTTGCGTGGGCAGAAAAGACGTTCGAGCAGCGCTGACTCCGCTCAGAACTCGACTGTCGTCTCGCCGTCCTCGTTCAGATCGATCACGCCAGCGAACTGCTCGCGGTAGCTCTCGAGCACTTTTTGCGGGTGGACCTCCTTGGAGAGGTGGAACAGGCCGACAGCGTCGTGATCGTCAAGTAATCCGAGGAGCCGCTCCACTGCTTCCTGTGCCGGTTCCTCACCTGCGTAGTATGCCAACTCGGTAATCGAGTCGAGCGTGATCCGGAGCTTGCCGTCGTGGGAGTCGAGGAACTCCTCGGCCTTCTCGATGATCCCGTCCAGATCGTCCGGTGCGCCGACGTAGTGGACCGACTCGCCGGTTCGGCGGGAGTAGCCTCGTTCGACACTGAGTGTGTCGAGGATTTCGGCACGCGTCTCGTCGACGTCGTAGTACTCCAGTTTCTGTTTGACCTCACGGGCAGTGGTTCGGGTGGAGATAACGAGGAAGTGATCGGTATCGGTCTTCAGAAAGTCGGTGTCGATCCGATCCGTTTCACCGGTGCTGGGATGAAGCAACAGTACGCCGGTGCCGCCGGGGATCGTCTCCGGCGCACCGTCAACTGCGAGCGCGTAATCCATGTATGTCGAAAACTGGTGAATCGTCTTAAGGTTGCGGGTAACGGCGGTTCGGTTGTCGTGTCCTTGTGGGATCTCGGCAGGTACTGTCCGTCCCGCTCACTGCTCTCTCGGCAGGACCTCCTCGTCTTCGAGGACGGTCTGTAGCTCCGCGAAGCTCTCCACGACGACCTCGCAGGACGGCTCGACGGCCGCTTTCGGCTCGAAGCCGACAGACAATCCGGCGACTTCGAGCATCGGGAGGTCGTTCGCGCCGTCGCCGACCGCGATCGTATCGTCCATCTCGACGTCCTGTCGCTCTGCAAGGGTTGCCAGCGCGTCATCCTTGGTTCCCTCGATCAGCGGCCCCTCGGCCGCGCCGGTGAGGACGTCGTCCTCGACCGGAAGCCGGTTGGCGACGATCTCGTCGACTGCGACGCCCTCCCGGGAAAGCGCTGCGGCGACACCGCGCTCGAAGCCGCCAGTGAGGATGGCGGTATAGATGCCCGCCTCGTTGAGTCGGCGGATCGTCTCGGCGGCGTCCTCGCGGAGACGAACCTCGTCGAAGGCGGCCTTGACCTTCTCGTCGGGGAGGTCTTCGAGTAGTGCGGCCCGGCTCCGGAGACTCTCTGCGTACTCGATCTCGTCGTTCATCGCCCGTTCGGTGATCTCGTCCATCTCGTCGGCGACGCCATATTGGTCCCCAAGCAATACCGTCATCTCCGAATCCGACAGGGTTCCATCGAAGTCGAACGCGACAATTGTCATTGATGGTCGTTCGCGTACCGGGACTGAAAAGGGACCGATTTCGATCGCGGCGATGAAGAAAGCGTTATCCCTACTCCGAGCAATCCCTCGGGCATGAAGGTACTCGTAACAGACCCCATCGCGGATGCCGGACTCGACCGGATCCGTGAATCGGGCCACGAGGTCGAAACGGCCTACGATGTCGAGGGTGAGGCCCTGCTCGAAGCGGTTGCCGACGCGAACGGGCTAATCGTCCGCTCGGGCACCGATGTCACCGAGGAGGTCTTCGCCGCAGCCGAGGACCTCGTCATCGTCGGTCGCGCCGGGATCGGCGTCGACAACATCGATATCGACGCGGCCACGGATCACGGCGTGATCGTCGCCAACGCCCCCGAGGGTAACGTCCGGGCGGCCTCTGAACACTCGGTCGCGATGGCATTTGCGACGGCTCGCTCGATCCCGCAGGCACACCAGCGCCTCAAGAACGGCGAGTGGGCCAAGGGTGACTACCTCGGCACCGAGGTCAACGGCAAGACGCTCGGCGTCGTCGGACTCGGCCGTGTCGGTCAGGAAGTCGCGAAGAAGCTCTCCTCGCTGGGGATGGATCTCGTCGCGTACGACCCGTATATCAGTCAGGAACGGGCCGAGCAGATCGGGGCGGAGTTGGCCGAACTCGAGGACTGTCTCGAACGCGCTGATCTATTGACGGTCCACGTCCCGTTGACCGACGAGACCGAAAACCTGTTAAGCGACGACGAACTCGCCAAACTCGAAGACGGCTACCTGATCAACTGTGCCCGTGGCGGCGTCGTCGACGAGGCCGCACTCGCCCGTGCAGTCGACGAGGGCGTCATGGCCGGGGCGGCAGTCGATGTCTTCGCGGAGGAGCCCGTCACTGCCGATAACCCGCTGCTCGACGTCGAGGACGTCATCGTGACGCCACATCTGGGTGCGAGCACCGAGGCTGCTCAGGAGAACGTCGCCGTCTCGACTGCGGATCAGGTCGTCGCCGCGTTCCACGGGGAACCCGTAATCAACGCGCTGAACGCACCGTCGATCGACGAGAGCGCCTTCCCGCGCGTCGAGCCGTATCTCGATCTGGCCGACACGGCTGGAAAGGTCGCCGCACAACTGCTCGGCGACCGAATTTCAGCGATCGAAGTCGCCTACGAAGGTGAGATCGCCGAGGAGGACGTCGATCTCGTGACCGCAAGCGCACTGAAAGGCGTCTTCGCGCCGCTGGAGTGGCGCGTCAACGCGGTCAATGCCCCCTCGATCGCCGAGGAGCGTGGCATCGACGTAACCGAATCCAAGAGCCGACAGACAGAGGACTTCCAGAGTCTCGTCGCGGTGACCGTCCGCGATGGTGACGAGGAGATCACTGTCGAGGGGACGCTGTTCGCAGGCGAGGACCCCCGAATCGTCCGGATCGACGGCTACCGCGTCGACGCAATCCCCTTCGGTCACATGCTGGTCGCCCGCAACGAGGATGCACCCGGCGTGATCGGCTACATCGGTAGCGTACTCGGCGATCACGACGTCAACATCGCCGGAATGTTCAACGCCCGCGAGACGATCGGCGGCGAGGCACTGTCGGTGTACAACCTTGATCAGGGAATCCCCGAGGAACTCCGACAGGAGCTCGAAGACGACCCACGCATCATCGAGATCCGCCAGATCACACTCGACGGCCGGGACGACTGAGCTCTGTCGTTTATTCCTCTCTTAATCCCGATTAATAAGGTCCGTCACTGTTTTTATGCTGGGCTATAAATCGGAAGGAGACGACACCTATGGCCCACGCCTTCGAGCCGATGACTGTGCTGCTCGTCGATCCGATCGACGAGCTTGGGCCGCTTTCGCGTGCACTCAGTGAGACTGATGAAACGATCACCGTCGAGACCGTTTCGTCCGTCGATGAACTCGACACGACCACCATCGAGCCCGACTGTCTGGTTGTTATCGATTATCGGACCAGGGGTGTCGACGGAATCGATCTCATGCATGCGGTTCACGAGGAACTTCCCTCGGTCCCAGTTGTTATCCACTCCATCGATCCAACTGCGTACTACGTCACCAACGCGCTGGCAGCAGGTGCGACCGACGTGATCTGTACTGGACCGGAAAACAGGATCGATACGGACCGTCCCGTCGTGACCGTGCGTCGGATTCGCCACGCAGCGGGCAAAGGAGAGTCGTTCCAGACCGACACCGAACTGCTCGATTCCGTGATGCAGCATCTCCCACATCAGGTGTTCATCAAGGACGATGTCGGCCGGATCGCCGCGATCAGCGATGTCTCCGTTCGTGAACACAAGCCCGATCGCGAGCAGCTAATCGGGATGACGGATTACGATCTGTTCGATCCGGAGACCGCACGTGCCCTGCGCGAGCAGGAAGACGAGATTATGGCGACCGAGGAGCCGATGATCAACAACGTCGAGCAGTTCGTCGACGACGAGGGGAGAGAGCGGTGGGTCAACACAACCAAGGCTCCACGATACGGCCCCAACGGAGAGGAAGTCGTCGGCATCATCGGCACTGCACGGGATATCACCGAACAGAAACGTAACGAGGAGATGATGAACGCCCTCCACGTTGCGAGCCGCGAACTCGTTTCCGCGACGACCGAGAACGGTGTCGCCACGACTGCCGTCGAGATCGCCAGAGACATCCCTGATCTTCCCGTTCTCGACGTGTTGTTCGCCGATTCGACCGATGGTTCCCTGCGGATCGCCGCGACCAGTCGCGCCGACGATACGCCGTCGATTTACGATCGTTACACCCAGTGGTTCGATCGCGCCTACGAGACCGACGAACTGCAGTTTATCGTTCAACTCTCCGGGGGGAGCGCCTCATCGGTCGTCGGGTACGCGGAATCGGAGGCGGCCAGGGGGGTCGACCCGATCGCCGTTACGCTTCCACTCGGTAATCACGGCGTCCTCGGATTCGGGTCGACGAATGACACCCTCAGCGAGTTTAGTATCGATCTCATGGAAGTGCTCGCGGCAAACGCCGAAGCCGCGCTGGACCGTATTGCTCGCGAAGACGCCATCCGACGGCGTGAGCGCGAGTTGGCCAGACAGAACGAGCGGCTACAGGAGTTCGCCAGCATCGTCAGCCACGACCTCCGCAACCCGCTGTCGGTCGCACAGGGGTACGCGGAGATGTTCGACACCACTGATGAGAGCGCCGAACAGGTCCAGTGGGCGCTCGGCCGCATGGAACAACTCACGGACGAACTGCTGACGCTCGCTCGCCAGGGCCAGATCATCGGTAATACGGAGCAGGTTTCGCTCCGGGCGGTTATCGAGGACGCATGGCAAAGCGTCGACACTGACGGCGCTGTACTCGACGTTCGCGAGAGTGTCAGCTTCGAGTCCGATCCCGCGAGAACGGCCGAACTGTTCGAGAACCTGATCAGAAACGCGATCGAGCACAACTCCACGACTTCCGACTCGTCCGTCCGGATCTCCGTCGGCGTGCTCGAAGACGGGTTTTATCTCGAAGATGATGGCGTTGGCATTCCGGACGAAAACAAACCCAGTGTTTTCGATCAGGGGTTTTCCGACGGTGGCGGTACCGGGCTTGGCCTGTATATCGTCGAGACGCTTGCCGAGGCCCACGGATGGACTGTCGAAGTGACCGACGCGAAACACGCCGAAACCGGTGCTCGGTTCGAGTTCGTGGGGATAACGGATGACTGATCGACCCCCACTCGACGTGCTCCTCGTGGGGGCCTCCGAGACACTCGACCAGGTCGAGCGTGCGTTAGACGGCGTCGACGATGCAGCGACTGTCCAATCTGTCCCGGCCCCCGACGGGATCGCGGATCACGATCCCGACATCGCTGTGGTGTGTCACGATGCTGACGCCGGTATCGAGGGCACGAGCCAGCTATCGATGGTCAGGCTGCGACTTCCCGATGTTCCGGTCGTCGTCATAGCCAACGATCCCGGAACCGACTTCGTTTCCGAAGCGTTCGATACCGGTGCCGCCGATGTCATGTCGCTCCCGCCGGAGGTCAGGATCGACGAGGACATGCCGGTTGCGGCCGACCGGCGGCTTCGCTATGCTGCTGGCAAAGGTGGCGAGTTCGCCAGCGACAGCGAGCTGCTCGACTCACTGATGGAGTATCTACCACATCAGGTCTTTATCAAGGACGACCGCGGCCGGATCGCAGAAGCCAGTTCCATTGCGGCCGAAGAGTACGGACTTACCCGCGAACAGATGATCGGTCTCACCGATCAGGAGCTGTTCTCACCGGAGTACGCCCGTGATCTCTGGGCCGAAGAATCGGAGATCATGGAGACGGAAGACCCGGTTATCAATCGGACGGAACATTATACCGACGAGGCCGGATCCGATCGCTGGATCAACGTCACCAAAGCGCCGCGCTACGACAGCGACGATACAGTCGTCGGAATTATCGGAACGGCGGTCGACGTGTCGGATCAGAAGCGCCAGGAGCAGATGGTCAATGCCCTCCACGCGGCGAGTCGCGATCTGATGAGTGCCCAGTCCCGCGAGGAGATCGCTGAGATCGTCGTCGATATCGCGGACGACATCCCTGACCTCCCCGTCGTACAGGTATTACTCGTCGCCGATGACGGTGTCGAACCGGTCTGCACCGGGGAGACCGCGAACAGCTCTGCGGTATTCGATGCACAGAGATCGTGGTGCCAGCACGCGTTCGAGACCGGGGACTCGCAGTTTATCCATCTCCCATCCAACGATGCTGCCCCCGTCGTTCGAACGGAAACTGAGATCGAGGACGTCTCCGAGTTTGAACCGCACGTGGTCACTATCCCGCTGGGGGACCATGGCGTCCTCGGCTTTGGTGCGACCGGCGACTCGCTTGATGAGTTCGGAATCGATCTGGCCGACGTGCTGGCGGCCAACGTCGAGACAGCACTCTCACGCATGACCCACGAGGAAGCACTGCGCGCCCGCGAGCAGGAACTCGCCAGACAGAACGAACGACTCGAAGAGTTCGCCGGGATCGTCTCCCACGACATCCGCAACCCCCTCTCGATAGCAAAGGGGTATCTTCCGCAGACCGAGGTCGACGACGAGAGTAAAGATGAGATCCGTCACTCGCTCGACCGGATGGAGCGACTCACTGACGAACTGCTGACACTCGCCAAGAAGGGACAGGTTGTCGGCGAAACGACCCCCGTCTCGCTCGATGCGGTGGCTCGTTCAGCCTGGCAGGAGGTTTCGACACCAGGGGTCTCACTCGAAGTCGTTTCGGGGGACGCTCAGATCGAGGCCGACCGTGATCGTCTCGTCGAGCTGCTGGCAAACCTGTTCACGAACAGTGTCGAGCACGGCTCAGGGCCCACGGACTCGCCCGTCGTCATAACTGTCGGGACGACGCCAACCGGCTTCTTTGTCGAGGATGACGGACCGGGAATCCCCGAGACGGAGCGAGCGAAAGTGTTCGAGCAAGGGTATACAAACAGTGATACTGGAACCGGCTTCGGCCTCTATATTGTTCGGACGCTTGCGGAGGCGCACGGCTGGTCGGTATCGGTCGACGACGCCGCACTCTCGGACACAGGTGCTCGGTTCGAGATTGACACGACCGATAGGTAGTTCCCGACTCCCATGGAGGATAGTAACACGACAGTTTTTTATCATTGAATTATAGACATTAACCAGATCACTGGGGGTGATACGATTTCAGCAACCGTCCTTGTAGCCGATCCAGCGGGGGTACTCACACAGGTCGATCATGCGCTTGAGGGGCTGAGCGATGACGTGACAATCCGGCACGTCGACTCGATATCCGTGCCGGAGTCGGCCGATCCGGACTGTATCGTCGTTCCGGACTGTTCGGACGTCGACGGCATCGAGGCAGTTCGTCGGGTCAGTGACAACGTTGGGTCGGCTACGGTGGTTGCGGTTGCAGTCGACGCCTCGGATGGGTTCGCCCGCACGGCAAAACGTTCCGGTGCGGACGATGTCATCTGTCTCCCATCGAAGGACTGGACTGATGACACCTTTGTCGATCTCGTCGCGGAACGCCTCCTCCATGCGGCCGGGGAGATCGAGCCCTTTGCCGATGAAGCGGTGCTGCTCGATGACCTCCTCGATAATATCCCGCATCGCGTATTTGTCAAAAACGAATACGGCCAGTTCGCGGCGGTAAGCGAGGCGAAATCGGATCACTACGGTCTTTCACGCGAGGAACTGATCGGGCTCACGGACTTCGAACTCGCTCCTGACATCGGGATGGACCTCCGCCAGGAGGAAGTGGCGATCATGGAAACGGGCGAGCCGATCGTCAACAAGGTTGAGGAGTACACCGATGACGATGGTCGAAGACGGTGGGTCAGTACGACGAAAGCGCCGCGCCGCGACGATGGCGGTGAGGTCGTCGGTATAGTGGGCTCGACGCGCGACGTAACCGAACAACGTCGCCACGAGAAGATGCTCAATACCGTTCATACTGCCAGTCGTCGGCTCGTTGCGTCGGAGAGCCGGGACGAAATCGTCGACGTGGCGACCGAGATCCCGACCGCTGTCCCCGATATGCCCACTGTCGTCCTTGCTATTTCGGATGCTGGTGGGGAACTTTCGTTCGAGACAGCTCCTGGGGCTGGAATCGACTCTTTCGCGCAGTGTACGTCGACGCTAGAGGCCTCCTCTGAGCTCCGAGAGGCGGTCGCCGTGGAAGCCACCGAGGAACCCCGTCCATACGACACAGTCGACGAGCTCGATACGCCGGCCTGCGTCGCGTTCCCGCTTGGCCACCACGGTGCGCTCGGCGTTGTCGATACTGGGGAGGGTATCGACGAATCCGCGGTAGAGCTGGCCGAAGTGTTCGCTGCAAACGTCCGAACAGCCCTCGATAGTGCTGCGCGGAAAGAACGGCTGTCGAACCAGAACGAGCGTCTAGAGGAGTTCGCTGGAATCGTCTCTCATGACCTCCGAAACCCGCTTTCGGTCGCACAGGGCTATCTCGAACTGCTGGATGCCGATCCCGAGATTGTCGGGGAAATCGAAGCGGCGCTCGACCGGATCGACCGGATGAGCGATGACCTGCTGACGCTCGCGCGGGACGGCGAGATCGTCGGTGAGGTCGGTCCGGAGTCGATTGCGGACGCTGCTGCACTCGCGTGGGACACACTCGACACTGCGGAGGCGACTCTCGTCGTCGAAGACGATGTCGGAAGCATCAACGCCGATCGTGACCGGCTGCTCGAACTCCTGGAGAACCTGTTTTCTAATGCCGTAGAGCACGGCTCTACGAACCCTGCTTCGCAAGCTCAGCAGGATGCCGTGGAGCACAGCTACGCGAACCCTGCTTCGCACGCTCAGCAGGACGCCGTGGAGCATGGCTCCACGAGCCCTGACTCGTACACACCTCAGGAGGCCGAAGCACGAGACGCTTCGAGTCCAGCTTCGCAAGCTCAGCAAGACGCCACTCAACACAACCTGGGCGATACCGAGCACGTCCGGATCACCGTCGGCGGTCTCGAGGACGGTTTTTACGTCGCTGACGATGGGATCGGCATCCCGGACGACGAGAAAGAGGACGTATTCGATCGTGGCTACACGACCCACGAAGACGGTACCGGGTTCGGACTTCGAATCGTTGAAGTGATAGCGAGCGCCCACGGGTGGGAGGTTGATCTCGTCGACAGCGAGTCCGGTGGTGCGCGTTTCGAGATCAGAACCCGGTAGGCTGCTGTCTTCGGTTCTATACGACATCTCTCTCCGAACCGATAACAGAGTTACCTACTGGCCGAAACCCGACCGAGTGGCGAGGACTGTTCTGACAGTCAGGAGCTCTCCCTGCGGGGAAAACGGTTCACGCGTGCTGCCGTTGGCAGCATGCTCCTGTGATGGGTTCACGACGTATGGTCCGATGTGATGGTGGCTTTCGTTCCGATGACAGGGACGGGACTACGGCGGACAACTCGCTCCGTGACGGATCCGAGAACCAGGCGTTCGACGCCTGTCAGCCCACGCGTTCCCATTGCGATGGTATCGATACCGTGCTGGTTGGCGTACTCACAGATCGACCGTCCGGGCGCACCCGTCAACACGGTCGATTCGATCGACGAGACGCCTGCGTCTTCCGCGCGCTCGACTGCCGTCCCGAGTGCCTCGTTGCTGCCTTCTCTTAATTTGTCGGCGACACCCTCGACGTTGTAGCTTCCCGCAACGGCACCGACATCAACGACGCTGATTATGTGGAGCGTTGCGCCGGTGGTAAGCGCGAGTTCGATACCGTGGTCCAGAGCGGATTCGGCGGCATCGCTGCCATCAGTTGGGACGAGCAGAGAGTCGAAATCGCCCGAGAATGCGGTATTCTCGTGGAGCGCCATCACGGGGACTGGCGACTCACGCAGCGTCTGTTCTGTGACACTTCCGAGCACGATTCTGCCGACACCAGTCCGACCGTGTGTCCCCATGACGATGAGATCAGTATCGCTGGAGTCGGCGTAATCGAGAATCGTTCGATAGATCGGATCAGACCCGTTTGCCTCGACGAGCGCGGTCGTACTCTCGACGGCAGCGTCGGCTGCTCGTTTCTCGATCTTCGCCAGGGCGTCCTGTCCCCGTCGATTCCGGGCCTCTGATTGAGCGTCAGGTGACGGTTCGGGCGAACCGTCCGTGGAGACGTACAGCGCCTCGATGGTCGCATCGAACCGAGCTGCCACGGCTATCGCCACCTCTCCGGCGATGGACGCGATGTCGCTGCCATCGGTCGGAACCAAGACGGTATCGTACATAGTCCGTTGTTGGTACTCTCTCCGGGTACGTCCTAAATCATTTTATCAGCCGACGGGAACGCAGACGGTCGCGAGCGTGGGTGGCCCAACCGCCGCGGGTAGTCACCATCCTCCCAGCGTATGATTCGTCTTCCAAATATGTTTATGTTCGGTCGACAACCACGGTAGCAATGACGGATCCGACGGATGGGGACTTGGAAAACTACGATATCCCTGACGAGATATCCGTTCGGGGGTCCCCACGCAGGGGACTCGTCGGTGCGACGTTCGGTTTCTTTATCGGCTTCGCTGGCGTCGTGATGTACGGTCCAGCCGCCGAACAGTTCGAACAGGCACTGGGTCTGTCGGGGGTACTCCTCGGCCTACTGGTCGGTGCGCCAAACCTGATCGGCTCTCTCATCCGAATTCCGGCCGGAGCGTGGGCCGACGATGTCGGTCCACGGAAGCCGTTTCTTACGTTGCTCGGTCTGTCCGCGATCGGGATGATCGGCTTTTCGGCGATGCTGCATTTCGTCGGGATCGAGGGGCTTAGTGCGCGTCACTATCCGCTCATATTCGTTCTGGGTGCGTTGAGCGGCTGCGGTATTGGTACCTTTTCGGTGGGGCTTACACAGGCCTCCTACTGGCATCAGAGCGAAGAACAGGGTAGTGCCTTGGCTATCTACGCTGGACTCGGCAACAGCTCGCCGGGAATCTTCACGATACTGTTGCCGATACTCATCGGCGTCCTCGGCCTCACAACCACCTACTTCGTCTGGATCTTCTTCCTTGTCGGTGGGATACTCGTGTATGCGGCGACCGCGGCCGACCCGTACTATTTCCAGCTGAAAAGACAGGGCCTCGATCCACAGAGGGCCCGAGAGGTGAGCAGGGAACTCGGCGAGGAGATATTCCCGAGCGAGGACGCATGGGGATCGATCCGCGAGGCAGCGACCATGTCACGGACGTGGATGCTGGTCACCCTGTATTTTACATCTCTCGGCGGATTTCTCGCCCTGACGGTATGGTACCCGTCCTACTGGGTTTCGTTTCACGGTGTCGATCCTCGTACCGCTGGTGTCCTCACCGCGCTCGGGTTCACACTGCTGGCGACGTTCATACGTATCCCCGGTGGGTTCCTGAGCGACAGAGTCGGTGGCGAACGTGTCTCGGCCGTCAGCTTCTCAGTGATTGGGGCTGCTGGAGTGCTGGTGATGATTGCGGACGGGTTCCGTGTGTCGATAGCAGCCATGCTGTTTCTGGCGACCGGTGTCGGCATCGCGAACGCCGCAGCAACACAGCTGGTACCGATGTACGTCCCCGAAGCAGTCGGGGGTGCCTCAGGCATCGTCGGGGGGATCGGGGCGTTCGGCGGCTTTCTCATCCCACCAGTACTGGGACTGTTCGTCGACTACTACGGCGTTTCGGGGTACGCGACTGGCTTCGTCGTCATCGCGGCTCTGGGGGTGCTGTGCGCCGTCCTCTCTGTCTTCATGTACACGAAATTCAGTTATCACGCGGTCGGTGCCTGACCGATACCGGTCGGTTTCCCGTCCTACTGGCCGTCGCCGTCACTCCAGATGATCGAGGACACCCTCGGTATCGCCCGGGACCGGCTCCGGATCGCTCCCGGCGGCGGCGGCCTCCTCGGGATCTTTCAGCAGATGCCCGGTCGTCAGGCAGACGACGTTTTCGTCGCTCCCGACCACGCCCTGATCGCGGAGTTTGCGGAGGCCAGCAATCGAGGCCGCACTGGCTGGTTCGACGCCGACGCCCTCCTCGGCGAGCGAGCGCTGCGCGTCAGTGATCTCGTCGTCGGAGACGGCGACGGCCGTGCCGCCGGTCTCGCGGATTCCGGGGAGCGCCTTCGGCGCGTTGACCGGGTTACCGATCCGGATCGCCGTCGCACGGGTCTCGACGTGGTCCCAGCGTCGAATCTCGTCGTTGCCCTCCTCGACGGCTTCGACCATCGGGGCGGCTCCCTCGGCTTGCACGCCGGTGAGTTTTGGGACCTCGCTCTCGTCGAGCGCGCCCGACTGGACGAGCTCGCGGAAGGCCTTGTACAGCGCACTCGTATTGCCCGCGTTGCCGACCGGGAGGACGATCCGGTCGGGGTACGCGCCCGTTCGGTCCTGACACTGTTCGAGGATTTCGAGGCCGATGGTCTTCTGACCCTCCAGCCGGAAGGGGTTCAACGAGTTCAGCAGGTAGACGTGTCCGCTCATCGCCAGGTCCTGCACGATGTCCAGACAGGTGTCGAAGTTGCCGTCGACTTCGAGGATGCGCGCGCCGTGGAGGCTGGCCTGGGCGACCTTCCCCGCGGCGACTTTTCCTGCAGGGAGGAGTACGAGCGTCTCCAGTTCGGAGCGCGCACCGTAGGCCGACAGCGCGGCGCTGGTGTTGCCGGTCGACGCGCAAGCGAGCCGGTCGACGCCGAGGCGACTGGCGACCTGCACGCCCACGGTCATCCCACGGTCTTTGAAACTGCCCGTCGGGTTCATCCCCTCGTGTTTCACGTGGAGATGCTCGACGCCGGTTTCGGCTTCCAGTTCAGGTACCTCGTACAGGGGCGTGTTGCCCTCCTGAATCGTCACGCCCATCTCGACTGGCAGGGCGTCGTCGTAGCGCCAGACGCCGGTGCCCTCGAAGTCCTCGAAGGTGGGGAGATCGGCGTAGCGCACTTCGAGAAGCCCGTCGCATTCGGGACAGGTAAAGACGACGTCGTCGAAGGGTGCGAGGGTGTGATCGCAGGCGATGCAGGACAGCCAGACGCCGTCCTCGGCCTCCGGCGGCACGTCCTCTGCCGGCGCGTCGAGTTTCATGCTCATTACCCGTGTGATAGCACCGCAATGGGAAAAACGGCGCGGGTTCACGGCTGTGGCCTCCGGGGATACCCCGGTTGCGTCCTGCTGGACGCCCCGGCCCAGGACGACGAGATCGATCAGATCCCAGAACCGGTTGGTGAGACCGTGACCGATAATGGGACAGAGATGTTTCGGCGGCGAACTCCCCGCGGTGCCCGTCGGCGTCCGCGAGCGCGGCCAGCGGGTCCGCAAACCCCTCGACCGCCGTCTCCAGGTTGTCGACGGTCCGTGTGTCACTCGTAAACATGTCTTTCCCACAGCCCTGGAGAGCGACCCTCCTAATCGCCATGTTTCGGCCGGTATGGTCGTTCCACGACCAACTGAGCACCGCCACCCGAACGTTTATAAAACTGAAATTTCAACTGTATTGTACTTACTGGTGAGCATCACGTGTCCGAATTCGACCGCCGCCGATTCCTCTACTCGACCGGCACAATCGCAACGGTCGGGCTAGCCGGGTGTACGAGCGCTGACGACGATCCCGACAGTTCGAACGAAACAATTCCGAGCGACGATGGCGGCAACACGACCGACCAGTCGCAGGAAGCCGAAAACGAGGATGCAGACGATGATTGGGACGCCGCCGAAGAATTCCTAGAACACTACAAAGAAACCGAAATACCGGGAGAAAACACAAGCCTAGCCGAAAGAGTAGACGGCAGAACAAATAAGAGTAGCATAAATTCCGGACTGGATGGAAATGAAACTACCTACGAAATAGTACGAGAAGCAGTACCTCGTTACGCACAAACCATACAATTCCCACGAGACCAAGACGCAGTCGAGGACGGAATGAACTTTATCGATGCAGCAAGGCACGGAATACACAACCAATACGAAATAGATCCAGAAGAAGTATTCATCCTAGAAAGAGATGCAGTAGGGAACGCAACACTCGGAGAAGCATTCTTAAACACAGGAACAGAAGAACAACCAGAATGGGTAAAAGAGGTATTCTTAAGTCCTCCAAGCGACGCTGAAGATGAAAGTGACTACTACTTAATTCATGGAGAAGTTGATAAAGACAGTACGGAAAACATGGTTAGCGGTAGAAGAAACCTGAAAGGAATGTACAACCCCAGCACCAGCAACAATATCTCCGCACTAGACTGGAGAGTACTAGAACCTGAGTCAGAAATAAGCGACGAAGCATGGGAAAATTTTAGCGAACTAAACGATACGTATCTCCCAGCAGGGATCGATGAAGTCGGGTTCACCCGAGATGCATTAGAACTGATAGCGGAACAAGAAGACTTCTACCGCGAAAACGGACACAACGAGACTGTCGAGGCGATGATGGAGGCGACGGGGTTCTATCTCAACGAGGTCGGGGAGGACCACTACATGGCGCTGGACGTGGAACAGGGCGAGCTGACACCCGTCGAAATCGACGAGGAGGTCCGCGAAGGGTTAATCTACGACCCGGATTACCCACTCACTTGATCTCATCCACTCGCTCGTTTTCGGCGCTGAATACGGCGATGCAGACACGGTGATCGCGTGTATCCCGGCTCTGGCCTGCTGATCGGATGTTCGGGGTCGGCCAGCAGTCTTTCACTGTGTAGGTGCTACAACGTCGATGCTGTATTGTCCTTCTGCGTCGAGCCCAAACAGTGGGGCCGACAGTACGCCGCGCAACTGCGGAACGTATATTTCTCCGGCTGATGTTGGTTGCGTGCCCTGAGGAGTCCGGGCGTTCCCCGGCGGGGCTGGGAACGAGTTGGTAGTGTTTTTACGGGGTCCGGCAAAACGGTACTGTATGACCTACGACCCGCAGACAGTCGAAGCGCGATGGCGGGAGCGCTGGGCCGAGCAGGGCCAGTACGAGTCCGATCCCGCGGCCGACGAGGAAGCGACGTTCATCACCGTCCCCTATCCCTATCCGAGCGGCGGGATGCACGTCGGCCACGTCCGAACCTACACCGTCCCTGACGTCTACGCGCGCTATCGGAGACAGCAGGGCGACAACGTGCTCTTCCCGATCGCGTGGCACGTCACCGGCACGCCGATCGTCGGCGCTGTCGAACGCCTGAAAAAGGGCGAGGCCGACCAGCTTGACGTCCTGACGAACACGTACAACGTCCCTGAAGACGAACTGCAGAACCTGGAGACGCCGATGGGCTTTGCCCGGTACTTCATCGACAACTTCTACAAGTCGAACATGAAGGAGCTCGGGCTCTCGATCGACTGGCGACGGGAGTTTACCACCAACGATGAGCGCTACTCGAAGTTCATCACCTGGCAGTACGAGACGCTAAAGGAGCGCGGGCTGCTGGAGAAGGGTTTGCACCCGGTCAAGTACTGCACCGAACAGGAGAACCCGGTGACGACTCACGACCTGCTCGAAGGCGAGGACGTCGAGTATCAGGAGTATACACTGGTGAACTTCACCGCGACCGACGACGGAACGACGATTCCGATGGCGACGCTCCGGCCCGAGACCGTTCGGGGCGTCACCAACGCCTTCGTCAACCCCGCCGAAACGTACGCCACTGCGACCGTCGACGGCGAGGAGTGGATCGTCTCCGTCGAGGCGACAGAGAAGCTCGCCCTGCAGGACCGCGAGGTCGAAGTTCACGAGGAGTTCACGGGTGATGAGCTGGTGGGCCGCACCGTCGAGAACCCCGTGACTGGCGATGATCTGCTCATTCTGCCAGCCGACTTCGTCGATCCCGACAGCGCGAGCGGCGTCGTGATGTCCGTTCCGGCCCACAGCCCGGACGACTACGTTGCGCTGCAGGAAGTCAAAGCGCGGGCCGACGAGCTCGGCGAGTACGGGATCGATCCCGACGCGGTCCGGGGGATCGAACCGGTCCCAATCCTCGATGTGGAGGGGTACGGTGAGATCCCGGCAAAGGACGCCGTCGAATCGGCGGGGATCGAGTCCAGTGACGATCCCGGACTGTCCGAGGTCACCAAAGAGCTGTACAACAGGGAGTTCCACACCGGTGAGCTCCACGAGGAGTACGGCGAGTTTGCGGGCCGTGTCATCGAGGACGTCCGCGAGGAGCTGGCGGCGGCGTTCCGCGAGCGTGGCGCGTTCGGACAGCTCTATGACTTCCCCGAGCCGGTCGTCTCCCGTGCTGGCGGGAAAGTCGTCGTCGCGTATCAGGACACCTGGTTCCTGCGGTACAACGATGCCGACTGGAAGGCCAAAGCCCACGAGGCGATTGCCGGGCTGGACGCCATCCCCGAGAACACTCGCGAGCAGTACGACCACACGGTCGACTGGCTGAACGAGTGGCCCTGCATCAGAAACTACGGGCTGGGGACGAAACTCCCGTGGGACGACGACTTCGTTATCGAGCCGCTCTCGGACTCGACGATCTACATGGCCTACTACACTATCGCTCACCGGCTCGACGACGTCCCGCCGGAGGAGATGGACCGGGAGTTCTTCGATACGCTGTTTTACGGTGCCGACGCGGTTGACAGCCCCAACGACACCGCGCTCGACCTGCGCGAGGAGTGGGACTACTGGTATCCAGTCGATTACCGCTGCTCGGGCAACGATCTGATCTCGAACCACCTGAGCTTCTATCTGTTCCACCACGCCGAGCTATTCGACGAGCCGGAGTGGCCTCAGGGGATTACCTCGATGGGGATGGGCCTGCTTGAGGGCAAAAAGATGTCCTCCTCGAGCGGCCACGTCGTTCTGCCCTCGAACGCAATCGAAAAATACGGCGCGGATACCGTGCGCTTTTTCCTGCTCAACTCCGCCGAGCCGTGGCAGGACTACGACTGGCGTGCCGAACAGGTCGAGAGCACGCGCGACCAGCTCGATCGGTTCTGGCAGCGCGCTCAGGAGCTGATCGATGCCGACGCCCCTGCGGATGAGCCAGACCTCGAACACATTGACCGCTGGCTACTGGCCCGGCTCCAGGAGACGGTCGAAACGACGACCGACGCGATGGAACGTTTCGAGACCAGAACGGCGAGCCAGACCGCGTTCTACGGCTTCGAGGAACATCTCAAGTGGTACCGCCGCCGGACTGACCTCGACCGACCGGGGGCACAGTGGACGCTCCAGCACGTCCTCGAAACGCGGCTGCGACTGCTCGCACCGTTCACGCCCTTCCTGGCGAACGAACTCCACGAACAGCTCACCGGGACGCCTGCCGAGGAGGCCCCGTGGCCGCAGGTCGACGAGGACTACCGGAACGAGCGCACCCTCGCGGAGGAGCGACTGATCGAGACGCTGTACGACGACGTCGCCGACATCGTCGACGTCACCGGCACCGATCCCGATCGGATCCGCGTCTACGCCCCCGCCGACTGGAAACGCGACGTCCTTGAACAGGTCATCGAGACCGGTCCGGATGTCGGAGCGGTGATGGGCGAGGTTATGCAAGAGCCCGAACTCCGTGAGAAGGGCAACGACGTCAACGACCTCGTCGGCGATCTGGTCGAGTTCGTCCGCGAGCGCGACGAGGAGACGCTGGCCGCCCTCCGTGAGATCGACGAACTGGCGGTCTATGGGGAAGCCGCCCCGTTCCTCGCCGATGAGTTCGACGCCGACGTGACGGTCTACGCCGAGAACGGCGACGATATCGAGGACCCCGACGACAAGGCCTCGGCTGCGGTGCCCTTCCGACCGGCGATCCATCTCGAATAGCGCGACACGGATCCGATCCGCCCGTCCCGTTTATCAGCGCTCGAACGGATACTATCCTATGAGTACCGACGACCCAGAGGACGAACTGTCAGTCCCCGAAAAAGCGATCCGAACCGTCACGCCCGGCGTGAAGGGCAAACGCGACCCCGACATGGACGTGATCGGCTGGGGGTTGTTGCTCGGCATGCTCGTACTACTAGTGCCACTGTTGCCTTTCATCATCATCGTCTGGTTGTTCACCAAACTACTCGATCTGTTCTCCCGGATTCGGGGCGAGTGATCAGACCAGCTCGAACCCGTAGCCATCGCCGCTCTCACGTGCGTTCTCGTAGGTGACGTGAGCCGCCGCAACGTCCTGGATCGCCAGCCCGGTCGAGTCAAAGACCGTCACGCCGTCCCCTGCGTTGCGCCCCTCGTGGTCCCCGATTACGATGTTGCCAAGTTCGGCGTGGATGTCATCGTCCCCGAGCACGCCAGCGCTCCAGGGCACGTTGATCTCGCCAGAGTGGGTACACTGCTCGTAGTCGTCGATGACGAGTTTCGAGGCCAGTAACACCTCATCGTCGATCTCGTGCTTGCCCGCCGCATCCGCCCCGATGGCGTTGACGTGGGTGTGCTCGCCGAGGTCGTCTGGGCCGACTACTGGCTCTTCGACCGGCGTCACCGTCGAGAGCACGTCACAGTGACCGGCCTCGCTGATCGACCCGCCGCGGATGTCGAATCGGCCCTCGAAGGTCTCGACGAGCGCCTCGACGCGTTCGTCGTCGACGTCGCTGACGACGACCTCCTCGATCGGGCGAACCTGTGCGATGGCCTCTAGCTGGGTGTACGACTGGACGCCTGCACCCACGAGGCCGAGACTCGTCGCGTCCTCGATTGCGAGATAATCGGTTGCGACCGCGGCCGCTGCACCGGTGCGCTTTTCGGTGATGACGGTGCCGTCCATGATCGAGAGCGGATACGCGCTCTCGGGGTCCGAGTACACGATGGTCCCGAGTACTGTTGGAAGGCCGTGGTCGTCGGGGTTGTCGGGATGGACGTTGACCCACTTGATCGCGGCGGCGTCCCACTCTCCAGCGTCCATGTAGGCGGGCATCGAGCGGAAGTCACCGTTGTACTGTGGGAGGTCGATGTAGGATTTGGCGGGCATCTGGACGTCGCCACGAGCGTAGGCCGCAAACGCCTCTTCGACGGCGGTGATGACTGCAGCCAGTTCGGCACTGGTCTCCACGTCCTCGCGGTTCAGCAGTAACGTCTCCATGACGAGAGGTTTCGGATGACGGGACTTAGTTGCTGTTGCAGTCGCGGGGATCTATATCGGTCGCGCTCGTCGACTCGGATATGTCGTTCACGTTCGCCGACGAGGACAGACTCGCCCGGACGCCTGCACACGAACTCGCGCTCTCGTGTCTTACCGCAGGTATCGAGGCGGCGACCCCTCGGACGGCGGTCGATCGGACCGTCTCCCTTGAGGGGGGACAGCTGGTCGTTCTGCCGACTGGGCGTTCGCCCGGCCAGCGGTACGATCTGGACGCGTACGACGACGTCTACGTACTCGGCGGCGGCAACGCGGCCGCCCACCTCGCGAGCGCGCTCGAAGACGTCCTTGGCGAGCGGATCTCCGGTGGCGTGGTCGTCACCGACGATCCCACTCCGACCGAGCACGTCGACGTACTCCCCGGCGACCATCCGGTCCCCAGCGAGCGCGGCGTCGAGAGTACGCGACGTCTCCTCGATACTGCCGCGCACGCCGAAGAGAACGATCTCGTGCTCGCCGGGTTCACTGGTGGCGGCAGCGCCCTGCTTCCCGCGCCTGCTGGCGACCTGATGCTCTCGGACCTGCAGGAGACGACCGATGTGTTACTGGCGAGCGGCGCGACGATCGACGAGATCAACGCCGTCAGGAAGCACTGTTCGGCGATCAAGGGCGGTCGGCTCGCCCGCCGTGTTGCTCCCGCTACCGTCGTCGGTCTCGTCATCAGTGACGTGATCGGCGACGACCTCTCGGTTATCGCCAGTGGGCCGCTCGCGCCCGACCCGACGAGCTACGGCGATGCGCTCGCCGTGCTCGATCGATACGATGTCGACGTCCCGGCGGCGGTCCGGAGCCATTTGCAACGCGGCAGGGACGGCGAGTTCGCGGAGACGCCCCGGAGCGACGATCCGGCGTTTGAGCGCGTCGACACGCACGTTCTCGCAAGCGGAACCGATGCGCTGGACGCGGCCCGCGACGTTGCCGAGGAGCGAGGCTACAACGGGGTGATTCTCTCCGCACGTGTCCGTGGGGAAGCAAGCGAAGCCGCCAAGACGCACGTCGCAATCGCCGAGGAGTGTCGGGCGACCGGAAATCCAATCTCGCCGCCTGCTGTGTTCCTTTCGGGCGGCGAGACGACCGTCACGCTGGGCGACGATCACGGCGCGGGCGGCCCCAACCAGGAGTTCGCGCTGAGTGCCGCCTGCGAACTCGATGAGTCGGGCATCGTCGTCGCAAGTGTCGATACCGACGGAATCGATGGGACAACCGACGCCGCGGGGGCGATCGTCGACGCGGAGACAGTCGATCCAGGGAAGGGCTTGGCAGCACTCGACAGGAACGACGCCTCCCCGCTGCTCGACGAAGCTGGCGCGCTGATTCGCACGGGTGCGAGCGGGACGAACGTCAATGATCTTCGAGTGCTCGTGGTCGAGGAGCGCTCGTAGCTGATCGTTGCAATAGTTCGGCCTTCCGGCATCTATCAGTGGTCGCTCCGCTAGCGAGTGGCGTGTCCGAAAGAAAGCGTGGTCGTGTTCTGAAAGACGAGTCGGCGGAGGTAAGGGCTGGGCCCTATTTTACACCGCCTTCGTCGAGCGAAGCTCAGCGGCCAATGTGAAATCAGATACCGCCTGATTTCACATTGCGCCGCCCATGCCACCCATGCCGCCCATGCCACCCATGCCGCCGGGTGCGCCGCCGGGGCCGCCTGCTGGCTCGTCGTCGTCATCGTCCGTGCCGCCGCCCTTGAGGTCGCCTGCGGCGATCACGTCGTCGATACGGAGGATCATCACGGCCGCCTCGGTGGCGGACTCGATGGCCTGGGTCTTGACGCGCAGCGGTTCGACGACGCCTTCGGCTTCCATGTCGATGACGTCACCGGTGTAGGCGTCCAGCCCGGCCGTGCTGTTACCGCTGTCGTGCTCGCTACGGAGATTGACGAGCGAGTCGATGGGGTCGAGACCGGCGTTCTCGGCGAGGGTGCGCGGGCCGACTTCCAGCGCATCGGCGAACGCTTCGACGGCGAGCTGCTCGCGGCCGCCGACGGAGTCGGCGAACTGGCGCAGTTCGAGGGCGAGCTCGGTCTCGGGAGCGCCGCCGCCGGGCAGGACCTTGCCGTCCTCCAGCGTGACGCTCACGACGCCGAGGCTGTCCTCGATGGCGCGCTCGACCTCGTCGACGACGTGTTCGGTGCCCCCGCGCAGCAGCAGCGTGACGGACTTTGCGTCCTCGACGTCCTCGACGAGGATCTGCTGGCTGCCGGCGACCTCCTGCTGGGAGACGCTGCCAGCGAAGCCGAGATCGTCGGCCTCGATGTCGGAGACGTTCGAGATGACGCGGGCTCCCGTCGAGCGGGCGAGCTTCTCGGCGTCGGAGGATTTGACGCGGCGTACGGCCAGAATACCCTCCTGGGCGAGGTAGTGCTGGGCCATGTCGTCGATGCCGTCCTCGACGAACGCGACGTCCGTGCCAGCCTCGACGAGATCGTCGACCATCTCGCGGAGCTGGGCTTCCTCCTGATCGAGGAACTCCTGAAGCTGGTCGGGATCGGTGACGTTGACCTCAGCGTCGATCTCGGTCTCTTTGACCTCCAGCGCGTCGTCGATGACGGCGACGTTGGCGTCCTCGACGAAGTACGGCATGTTCTCGTGGACACGGTCCTTGTCGATGAGGACGCCCTCGATGAGTTCGGACTCGTCGACGGCGCTGCCGACGACTTTCTCGACCTTGATGTTGTCCGTGTCGACCTCGTCGCCGTCTGCGACGGCGCTAACAGCTTGCACAACGAGCTTGGCGAGGTGGTCTTTTGCGTTCTCCGCGCCCTTACCGGTCATCGCCGTCGCGGCGATAGATTCGAGCGTCTCAGTGTCGTCGGCGCTGACGTCGATCGCGATGTCCTTGACGATCTCTTTTGCCTTCTCTGCGGCCTGACGGTATCCCTGTGCGAGCGTGGTCGCGTGGATGTCCTGATCGAGGAGATCCTCGGCCTCCTTGAGCAGTTCGCCGGAGACGACGACCGCGGAGGTGGTGCCGTCACCGACCTCGTCCTCCTGGGTCTCGGCGACCTCGACGATCATGTTCGCCGCCGGATGCTCGATGTCCATCTCCTTGAGGATGGTTACGCCGTCGTTCGTCACGACGACGTTCCCCGTGGAGTCGACGAGCATCTTGTCCATTCCTTTCGGGCCGAGCGTCGTCCGGACGGATTCGGCGACGGCCTTGCCGGCTGTGATGTTCATCGACTGTGCGTCCTTTCCGGAGGTGCGCTGGCTGTCCTCGGAAAGTACAATCATCGGCTGGTTGCCCATCTGCTGTGCCATAATCAACAAAGAGTTGATTGCCATTCTATATAAATGCTTTGCAACAGAGGCAGGGATCCGCAGACAGTGGCGCCCCGGTCCGTGTTAGACCTTATCAATGAAGTGTGTTTATATATTGGGTCTTCTCTCCCTCACGCCCACGTCTCGCCCGAAATTCACTCCCCTTCGGGCGCTGGTTCCTCGGGAGCCTCCAGATCGGCCGCCGAGACGAGTTGCTGGACGGTATCCAGTTCCAGTGCTGCGATCAGCTCCTCGGCGTCGCCGTCGGCACGAACCGCTCCGGTGAAGGGGAACTCCTCGCCGATTTCGATCGAGAACTCACCCTCGATCTCGGTTCGCATTGCGTCGATCTCCCCTTCGATAAACTCGATTATCTCGTCTTCACGCTCCTGGAACCGGACCTGAATCTCCTGCTGTGCGTCTTCTTCGTCGAGTTCACCGTCTTCGACTTCCTGCTCGACCTCTTGTTGAACCTCCTCTTGAATACTGGCTTGAATCTCCTGAAGTTCCTGTTCATCGATGCTGGCGACGATACCGACACCACCCTCGCTGACCGCTTCGTCATCGTCATCCAGCCCTAACTGTTCAGTGCAGCCTGCAAGCAGTGCTGTGCCACCGATACCCGCACCCTGAAGGAACCGTCGACGGCCCGCCTCGATATTGTCCACCATTCACCGAAGCTACTTGCTGGAGAAGATTAACCCCATTGAAAGCGATTTCTTGTGGCCCGAAATCGTTCCGTACGCTCGGGACGACCGTCAGCCGCTGTACTGGTGGTATTCCATCCCCTGACGCTTGAGCTCGTTGTGCTTGCGCTCCAGGAAGGAGTACACCGAGCCGTGTGGTGCACCGTCGATAATCATCTCCGCGGCGTCCCGAACCGTTTCGACCTCTTGTGGGGTACCGATCGTCGCGAGCGTCGACCCGTAGATGACGACTGTCGCACCGGTGAGCTCTTCCATCAGCTCGCGTGTTCGGCCGTTCTCGCCGATCAGGCGACCTTTCTGACGCTTGAGGTCGTTTTTGTTGCGCGTAGCTGCGCCGATATCGATGATATCGAGCATCATCATCTCGTCGTCGAGCAGGGACATCGCATCCTCGGGTGCGAATCCGCGACCGATCGCGCGGACGATCTCCGGTCCCTTGAGTGCGGTCACTGGGTCACCGGTCTTTTCGATGCCCACCGAGCCGTTTTCGGAGTCGACGTCGAGTCGCACCTCCGCCCGCCGCTCGATCTCGCGGAGCGTCTCACCCCCTTCGCCGATCAGCGCACCGATCCGGTCCTGCGGAATCTTCACGTGTTGCATGGGTAGCGGTAGTAGGTCGATCTGTAAAAGCTTTCTCCGGGACGCCGTACCGTGCGTGGTCGAAACGTCCAAATCCGTCTCGGACGAACGTAACAACGTGGAGCTCGATCTCCGACCCGCTCGGTACGATGACGCCCTTGCAGTCCGATCTCTCCTCGATGCCGCCGTACTCGCTGTCGACGGGGTCGAAGACAGGATCAGGGCTGGCGACGTACTCGTCGCAACCGCGGACGACCGGATCGTGGGCGTCGTCGTCCTCGACTCACGAGCTGACCTGACTCGCATCGTTGGAATCGCCGTTCGGCGTCGTCGTCGCGCCAGCGGGATCGGCACGGCGCTGGTCGAGGCGGCGAGCCAGAGGGGTACGCTCACCGCAGAGTTCAACGAGCGCGTCAGGCCGTTCTACGAATCGCTCGGCTTCAAGATCGAACCGGCCGACGATCCCGACCGGTGTCGGGGTGTTCTCGGCCGGACCTGATCGACTGGCGGTGCGGAACTCACAGCGGCGGCTCGAAACGGCTTGCCTTTTACCCCTGACTTCTTCAGATCCAGGTAATGACACAGATCGTCGCTGTCCCCGGCAGTCTCCGTTCGGAGAGCTACACCCGGACCGCACTCCGCTATGCCCTCGACAGCGCCGAACGGGCCGGTGCAGAGACGGAACTCCTCGACCTCCGCGAGTACGATCTCCCGCTCTACAACCCGGACCTCGATTCACCGGGAGATAGTGAACTGGTCAAGCGCCGGATCCGCGAGGCCGACGGCGTCCTGATCGGCTCGCCCAACTACCACGGGAGCTACTCCGCCGCCTTCCGCAATTTTCATGATTACTGCAGCTACGACGACTTCGAGGACACGGTCGTCGGGTTGCTCGCCGTCGCGGGCGGTGACGCGTACGCCAGCACACTGGACCATCTGCGGGTCACGATGCGTGGTGTCCACGCCTGGGTACTCCCAAAACAGGTTGGTATCCCGAACGTCTATGACCAGTTCGAGATGGACGCTGAAGGTATCGACGGACGTACGTTCGTCGATCCAGAGCTCCACCAGCGGGTCGACGAACTCGGGCGGTTAATCGTCGAGCACGCCGAGCGGCTGGGACGGCCTGCAGATCCTCGTATCAACGCCGACGGCTAGCGCTCGGTCAACTGCTCTTTCTCCGCTCTTGTCAGCTGTTTGATCTCGTACTCGCGGGCCATTGCAGCGGACTTGGTGTCGTAAGATTCTGAATGAATCAGATCGACCGGTGTCCTGCCGCGAGTGTACTTCGCGCCCACACCGCTATCGTGCTCGTCAAGGCGACGCTCGACGTCGGTGGTGTAGCCGGTGTAGAGCGTCCCGTCGGCACACTCCAGCATGTATACGTAGTGTGTACCCATTGGTGGTGAGTTGGATAGGGCACAGGTAAAGGCTCCGCGTGGTGATCACCGCGCTGGACTTCCCGGAACGGATTTACGCTTGCTGGGCACGAAGGCGTGCTGCCTCCGCGATACCGGCGTTGGCCGAACAGCTCGGACACGCAAAGATCCGTCCGTATTCGTCAGCGAAGACGCGCTCGAAACGCTCTGAGACGTGCGCGTTACAGTGGTCACACGTGGGCATTGGGCACAACCGGCACAGGTAATGCCGGCACCGAATCTTATGTTCTGTCGCACTATATACTTTTCTAAATCGCCATCGATATCTCCCACAACGGAAAGTTTGTTTTCAGAGTTGTAAAGTCCGATGTCGTGTTGGGCCAGCTCAGAACAACTGATGCCCCCGGTAATCGGAGGGGTATGGGTGCGTCCGTGCAATCGCGCGGACTACTCAGAGTCGAGGATCTAGTAGTGGATCTCTCCTGTTTGTGTTTATATCATGGAATAGTAGGAGTATGTATGGCTGTGACCAGTGCTGGACAACCGTGAGAGGCCCGCTCAGCGGTCGATTTGGGAACGCTTATAAAGTGTGATTTTCAATCTGAGTCCGTATGGCAGATCTAATTGTCAAAGCCGCCGTGAAGGAAGCGCTCGACGACAAGAACGTTGCATCGGACTTCTACGAAGCACTCGACGAGGAAGTCGACGAGCTCCTCGAAGACGCCGCCGCACGCGCCGAGGCCAACGACCGGAAGACGGTCCAGCCTCGCGACCTGTAATTCGGTTCAAACGGTTCCGATTTTTTGTGTCACTCGCGATCGACAGCGTCGGCTACAGCCGCTCGACCGTCACGCCCTCTGCGGTTCCGATATGAATCTCGTCAGCGAGGTTCACGAACAGTCCGTGCTCGACGACGCCCGGCAGCATCGATAGTTGCTCTGCGAGCGTGTCCGGTGTCTCGATCGGTCCGAACTCACAGTCGAGGACGACGTTACCGTTGTCCGTGATGACTGGTCCGTCCTTCCGTTCCGCGCGCCGGAGCGACGGCTCCCCGCCCAGCGCCCGTATCTCGTGTTCCACGACGGGTCGGGCTGCTGGCAGCGTTTCAACCGGAACGGCGCCGTCGAGCGTTTCGGCGCGCTTGCTCGGATCGGCAACCACGAGGAATCGATCGGCTGCGGCGTCTACGACCTTCTCGCGAGCGTGAGCACCTCCACCGCCTTTGATCAACTGTCCGTCAGAAATCTGGTCTGCACCGTCGATCGCGAGGTCGACGCCCGGAACCTCGTCGAGGTCGACGACCGGGATCCCCTCCTCGATCGCTAGCTGTCGGGCCTGGAACGAGGTCGGCACCCCCTCCACATCCAGACCATCTCTGATCTGGTCTCCGATCGCTCTGATCGCGTGGGCTGCGGTGCTTCCGGTCCCGAGCCCGACGACCATCCCGTCCTCGACTGCAGTCGCGGCGTGCTCTCCGGCCCGACGTTTCGCCCCTCTCGATCCGCCTGTGTTTTTCATACCCGTCACTGCACAGGCAGACGGCAAAAACGTTTGAGGTCCTGCCGGTTCGTCTGGCGAACTGGCGACACCGACTACGTCCGGCGGGGTGTGTCGCGCGACGGCCATCCCCGCCGGAGCCACATTCAGCGCATGGTCGGACGTCGCCGCTTTCTCGGATATAAACTCCCGCCAGTGATCAGCGGGCGTCGAGCGCTCCGCGGATGTCCCCAACCAGCTGCTTTGCCTCCTCGACGTGTCCGTCCGCCGACGGGTCGCCCGTCCCGTCGACTTCCGAGAGCAGCCTGTCGACGTGACTGATCCGTTCTTCGAGCACGTCGGGGGAGACGTCGGTTCCAGCGATATCTCCGGCGACAGCGTCGGCTTCGCCGATCCAGCGGCTGGCCTCGCGTTCGACCGGTCGCTCGGCGGTCGCTTCGAGTTCCCGGGCCAGTTCCTCGACAAGCCCGTAAACGTCTTCGTCAGTCATTGAGCCGGTCCAGTACTTCGTCGGACTCGTACGCGAGCGAGAGTGCACGCGAACGTCCACGTCCCTCGATCTCGGCGTACTCGGTCTCGACGATACCGAGCTTTTCCAGTTTGTTGACGATCTCCGAGTATCGGGTGTAGCCCAGATCGGTGCGGTCGTTGAAGACGCTGTAGACCTCGCCTGCCTGCTCGCCGTCGTGCCCGGCAATGACCTCTACGAGCGTCTGTTCGTTGTCGGTGAGATTGTTGAGGTTTCGCGAGAGGTGGATGTATTTGGACTTCTCGTAGGCGTCTTCGGCGTCCTGGACGCTGATGGTCCGACTGGCGCGCATCTCTGCGTTCAGGCCAGCCCGCCGGAGCAGGTCGATTCCCACCCGGAGATCGCCGCTGTTGGCAGTGAGTTCGGCGACACGTTCGAGCACGTTCGTAGTAACGACGCCCTCGTGAAAGCCCCGTTTCGCGCGCTCGCGGAGGATGTCGAGGATCTCGCCCTCCCCGTACCGGTTGAAATACACTTCCTCGGGTCGGAAGACGCTCTGGACCCGGCTATCGAGTTCGTCGATAACCTCCAGATCGGGATCCGAGGAGATGACGATCACACCGATCTTCGCTCCGGTATGTTCCTCGTGGGCACGGAGCAGCGAGTAGAGGGTATCCGACGCCTCGTTCTCGTAGAACAGGTAGTTCACGTCGTCGAGCGCGACGACGAGTACCTCCTCGTCCTCCACGAGCCTATCAGTGATCTGGGTGAACAGTTTCTTGAACGAGATCCCGCTGGTCGGTGGCTCGTAGTCGAACACGCCCTCGAACAGCCGGGAGAACACCGAGTATCGCGTCCCGTTGACCTGACAGTTCACCCGGACCGTCTTGATATCAGTCTGGGCGCGGAGTTCACTGAACAGTTTCTGGACTGCGGTCGTCTTCCCAGTCCCCGGTGGACCACGCACCATCGCGTTGAGCGGGCGCGAGCCACGTACTGCGGGTCGAAGCGCGTACTTGAGGCTCTCCATCTGGCCCCCTCGGTGTTTGAACGTCTCCGGAACGTAGTCGATCTCGAAGACGTGCTCGTCCCGAAAGACAGTCTCGTCCCAGCCGAGCATATCGTCTTCGGGATCGTCACTCATCACTTTCACCACGCTTGCGAATCCACTTAACCCTTCGGCAGTCAGGCGTCAGACGGCGGAGAACGGCTGTCCTGGCGCGGATCGGTCCGGCGCGTCTATTACACTCCACGGGAGCTCCTCGTGTCACTCGAACTTCTCTAGCAGTGCCGTGTAGAACTCGGTATCGTGCTCCCCGGCGAGTTTCTCGACGATCAACTCCGGTGTCGAGCGCGCCAGGTGGTCCTTGACCGGCGAGCGGTTCACCTGCAACTCGCCGTCGACCAGCCCCTCGGCCTCGATACCGTCGACCGCCACGTCGAAGGTGGCCGTCTCGCGGATTTCGCCCGCGAGGTGGGAGACGAAGACGGCTGTCGCGCCGTTCTCGTCGAGCGCTTCGAGGATGCCAGCGATGATCTTCGCGCTCGCGCCCGGTTCGGTGATGCTTTCGAGTTCGTCGACGAGAACGAGACTTCCCGCACCGCCAGTAGCCAGCCCTGCGAACTCCCGGACCGTGCTCTCGAACGCCCCGGCGTCGAGGGTTCCCTGAGTCTTCGCGTGGTAGTGCAGGTCCTCGAAGCGGTCGACGCGGGCCGCGTCGGCGGGCACGGGCAGGCCCATGTGCGCGAGGATCGTCACTGCGGCGACCAGATCGAGTGTCGACGTCTTGCCCCCCGAGTTCACGCCCGACAGGAGGGCGACGCCGCCGATCTCGTAGTCGACGGGATCGACGTCCTCGATCGGGACATCCAGCAGGGGCGAGCGTCCTCCGTCGATGGCGACACGCCCCTCGTCGCCACCGAAGTCGGGCATCGTACAGTCGAAGTCGTCAGCGAAACGGGCAACGGCGAGTTCGACGTCCAGTTCGAGCGCCGCCCGGACCAGTGCCTCGGCATCCGCGCGCTCGTCGGCTAGCTCGCTCGCGAGGTCGCGTTTGAGCCGGGTGGCACGTCGATCCCGTGTGGTCTTCAGCTCCTCGCGCAGTCGTGAGATCGCTTCCTCGTTGCGCTCGACCGGGAAATGCGGATCGTCGCCGAACGTCCGGCGGGCGATGTCTGCCTCACCGCTGTCGAGGTCGAGCGAGCCGATCAGCTCCTCGCGGGCGTCGTCGACCGCCTCCGCGTACTCGTCGGCCAGTTCGCGGGAGAGCAACGAATCGACGCCCGCGCCCTGTTCGACCAGCGAGAGCAGGTCGGCCCCCTCAACCGTGACGTCCTGCTCGCGGATCGACTGGCGGAGGTGATCGTTCGCCACGCTCTCGGCGGTCGAGACAGCGGCGTCCAGATCATCGACGGCGGTCGAGAGTCGGTCGAGTTCGTCGTCGCCCGCGACAGTTCCGTCGGTGTCGAGGCGGTCGAGTGCCGTCTCCAGCGCGTCCAGATCGCAGGGCGGCTCCAGATCGGTCAGTCGGTGGACGCGGATCGCCGCCCGTAACCGGTCGCGGTTCGCTGCGAAGAAGGCCAGCGGACGCTCGGGGACGATGTCGACCGGCTCGTCGAGTGCCGACGGGTTCACCCGCACGTCCCCCTCGACGTCGACGCCGGCGAATGCCTCGTCGATGGCGATAACCGTTGAGTAGCCCCGGGCGAGTTCGGCCAGCCCGCGGGCGTCCTCGACGACCTCGACGCTCAACTCGGGGATCGCCTCCGTGGCTTCCTGATACCGCTCGGCGTCGGTCGTCGCCAGACATCGGTCCCGGACCCGCACGTCGCTTGGCTCGTCGAGCGGCTTGACGGCTTCGAGCGCGTCGAGTGCCTCGGCGTCGGCCTCTCGTTCTATTGCTGCCTCGACGAAGGTCCGGACCTCCTTGACCCGACTCTCCGCACTCGTGGGGAAGAACGTCTCCAGCCGTCGCTCGGCGTAGGTCGTCACCGTTCGCTCCTGGAGCAGCGAAAGCAGCTCGCGATAGATCTCCCCGGCCCGGTTCGTCGCGAGAAACTCCCCGTTTGCGCCGTGTTCCTGCCGGATCGCGCCGCGAGCGATCCGGGCCGCGCGTCCCTGAGTGATTCCCGGTGCCTGCGAGAGCGCCGCGACATCGCCGGTCTCCAGCGCCCGCTCGGGGTCGTCTAGCTCGGCCAGCGCCGTCGCTGTCTTCTTGCCGACGCCCGGGATCGCCTCGAACTCCATCACTCGCCACATTCGATGCGACCGAGAAAAAGGTCCCGGCGTTGGAGGTTCGAGTAGCAGGGTGTTTCGACCCGCTTCGAAAGTTGTAGTGCTTTACTTTGAAATCTGTAGTTTTATACTATAACTCTCGAAGTGTAGCCCGCTCGACGGGATCTGTCCATCGACACGGGGTTTTTGTCGTTCGGACCCCGACGTACCGGTCGTGCCCCCCGAACAGAACGCACTCGGCGGCGATCTGGAACCATGTAGTGAGGATCCGATGACTGGCTACCTGCGGGACGGTTGCTGTCGGGATGTCGACGGCGACCCCGGCCGTCACGAGCTGTGTGCGGTGATGACCGAGGAGTTTCTCACCTACTCGAAGGCGCAGGGCAACGACCTGATCACGCCCCGCCCCGAGTTCGAGTTCCCCGGACTGGAACCGGGCGACCACTGGTGTCTCTGTATCGATCGATGGGTCGAGGCGAAGGAGGCCGGCGTCGCGCCGCCGGCCGTCCTCGAAGCGACAAACGAGTCCGTGCTCGATACGGTACTGTTCTCGACGCTGCTCGAACACGAGTACGAAGAATAGCGAGCCGGTGTCGATGATGTGTACCGAACGCACGACAGCCGCTCACTCATACGTTTTCAGGCGGGCCAACGTATCGATGCGCACTCGGACGGACTGATCACTCACGTCCGGACGCGCTCGACGGTGTAGGTCAACGCGATCTCGTTGGTGTTCTGTTCGTCCGCGTACCGTTTCGCTTCCGTTCGCGTCTCGAAGGGGCCCGCGACCTGATCGCCGTCGAGCGTCACGTAGTACTCGCTCATTGGGTCGACTGGGTGAGGGAGTGGCAAAACAATTGTGGCCCGATCGTGGTGGCAGACTGCCGGTCAGTCCTCCACAAAGCCGATGTCACACTCCCGCCCCAGCGTCACCTCGTCACCGTCGACCTCGATCTCGGTCACCGCGCAGTTCCCGACGTCGATGTCTCTGATCGTCTCGACGATGTCCAGCCCGTGTATCTTGCCGAGGATGACGTGGATCGGGCCGCCGTGGGTCACGACGACAATGGTCTCGTCGCCCACGCTCTTCCGGAGTTCGCCCCAGGCATCGCGCACGCGACCATCGAAGTCCAGCCAGCTCTCGCCGCTCTCGGGCGTCGCGCTGGCTCCTTCATACCCCGATTCGAGCACCGAGAACTCGGGATAGCCCTGAAAGAGTTCGGCGTACCCGAGCCCCTGCAGGACGCCGAAGTCCCGCTCGCGCCACGCCCGGTCGGTCGTCACGTCATCGGTATCGACTGCACGGCGGATCTCTCGGAGGGTTTCGACCGTGCGCCGGAGATCCGAGGCGATGAGTCGGTCGATATCGTACTCGGCTGCCAGATGTCGACCGAGCGTGGTCCCCTGTTCGCGGCCGCGGTCGTTCAGACCGACCGGTGCCCAGCCCTGTACCCGATGCTCGTCGTTCCACGCCGTCTCGCCGTGGCGTACCAGCACGACAGTTCCCATCGCCGCTTCGTTCGGACGCCCCCGGAAAGTACCTTCGCGTCGCGGCGAACTGGTGCCCCGACGCTCTGGACCGGTTCTGTTGAACGATCGATCAGTTCCTCCGCGATATGCCGACCGAATCAGATGTCCGTACGGAACTGCTGGACGTGCGGGCGAATATTGGGTGATTCTATACACTCCTTATCCTCGCTGTGTTTCACTCTACCAATGGAAGACGCGGAGCTACCTGCCGAGTGGCACCGGGACGAGCGGTACGATCGACTTGCACGCCGATCCGGAAACGATCCGAAGTACGTGGGCTACGTTCACGACTCGGGTGACGCACGGGTTCACATTGCCTTCCCCGAGGCCGAAAGCGGCGACGACGGTGCGTACACCGTTTTTGTGACGCTGTTTCCGTACACCAGGCTTTCTGAGGCAGCGACGGTGCGTGCCGTGACGACCAGAAATCGCTCCGAGGAAATCGCCCGCCAGTTCATGAAACTCTTCGACGGCGTCTACGACGGGCCCAGCACCATCGAGGACGCTATCGAGTACGCGCTCGAACGAACGCGCCCGCCGGACATCGCCGACACGTCGTTGTTAAACGACGAGGGACAGCGGTAGCCTACCGGCCGGTCCACTTGACCAGCAGGAGCGTCCCCTCGAACAGGCCGACCATCGTGATCGCGACGATCAGTGGGGCCATCCCGGTCGGATCGGGGCTGAAGAGGAACGCGATGCCGAGGAAGGCCCCCCAGAAGTAGAGCCGGTGCTCGGTAAGCCACTCGCGGGAGGTGATTCCCATCATGATCGCCAGCATGACACAGAGCGGGATCTGGAACACGACGGCCATCAGCCCGAGCATGGTGATGATGAGACCGAAAGTATCCCGCAGCCCGAAGGCGACGTGCATCTCTTCAGCTCCATCCGAGTAGTACAGAAAGTACTCGAAGAGGCCGGGGAGGATCAGGTAGTACGCGAAGGCCATCCCGACGATGGCGAGCACGAGACTCGTGGGTACTGCCGCGAGGTAGTACCGGCGCTCGTGGGGGTAGAGTCCGGGGCGCATGAACAGGTACGTCTGATAGACGGCGATCGGAAGTGCGAGTGCGAGTCCAGCGATACTCGCGAGTTTCAGCTCCGTGAGCTTGTGTTCGAGCGGCCCGTAGACGTGGGGTGCTGCGATATCGGTCTGTGGCAAGATGTCGTACCACATGTGAATGATGACGTCCGATGCAAACGGGAACACCGCCAGTGTCACTATCGCGGCGGCAAAGAGGACGACGGCAAGCCGCTGAACCATCTCCTCGATATGCTCCGTCAGCGGCATCTCCTGGTCGTCCGGTGGCGTTGTGGGCTCGTAGCTCCCCGACTCCTCCGACTCCGGCACAGTCATCTCCGATGTCGCGTGACTACCGTCCGTCCGGGCCTGCCCGGACATGTCGGCGTCCGGATCGTGGGCAGTTGCCGGACTCGTCTCCTCGTCGCTCTCTGGATCCTCGGAGACACTGTTATCGGCGTCTTTCTCGTCGACCTCGATGTCGTCCGGCTCTTCATCGCTTTCGCCGTTCACGTCCTCGTCGTCGTCAGCATCCGCTGGCCCTTCCGAGCCGATTGCCGATTCCGTCTCGGATTTCGCCACTCTGGCACGATCCCGGGCGGGCTTCGATCGATTACCCCAGTTCGTCGCTGCGGCGTTTTCGTCGTCGGGCTCGGAATCCATACGCCCGTCTGTCGATCCTTCGTCGATATCGGGCCCGTCGCCGCCCCAGTCGTCGGCATCCGCGTCGCTGTCCGACGACTCGTCGGGTGCGTCCCGGTGCTCGTCGTCGGGGAGGTCCTCGCCGCCCTCCTCGGTCGGATCCTCACCCATCTGATCGAATGTAGGGCCACGGTCCGTTATAGGCCTTTTTACTGCATCCCCGAGGAAGAAGATTGATAACGGCCAGCGGTTAAGACCCGGTAGTCCATGAGTTCGGCCGTCGACGAAGACACGGCCCAGACGATCGCCGAAGGGCGCGAGACGATCGGTGGGATCCTCACTGGCGCACAGAAGCATCTCCAGAAGGCGTTTATGGCCTTCGTGATCGGGATGATGGCGACGATCTGGGCGATGCGGATCTACGTCTGGGACTTCCTCGAAGCAAACACGACCTCCCGGATGAGCGAGGCGGTCGCCGCTAACACCGACATCGTCGTCAGGACGCCCTTCGACGTCATTCTCCTGCAGATCAAGATCGGGCTGGTCGTCGGCGCACTCTGTACGATTCCGGTGCTCGTCTACTACGGTCGCGACGCGATCCTCGAACGCGCAGAGGAGTCGATCCCGATCAACCAGCGACGCATCGCCGGGTTCGTGATCGCCATCCTCGGGCTGTTCGTCGGCGGGATCGTCTACGCCTACGCCTTCTTTTTCCCCTTCATGTTCGATTTCCTCGCGACCAACGCGACGAACGCGGGGATCAAACCCAGCTACGGGATCGTCAGATACACCGAGTTCATCATCCTGCTAACACTCTCTTTTGGTCTCGCTGCACAGCTTCCGCTCGCGATGGCTGTGCTTTCCTATACTGAAATCGTCTCCTACGAGACGTTCCGCGACAAGTGGAAGTACGCCGTGCTCGGGATCTTCGTCTTCGGGATGATCTTCTCGCCGCCGGACCCGTTCACCCAGATCATGTGGGGTGTCCCGCTGGTGACGCTGTACGCCGCAAGTCTCGGTCTGGCGAAGGTAATCACGAACATCAAACGGGCCGGGCAGGCCCCCGATCCGGTCGAGTCCGGGAAGTTCCGCCGAAAAGCAGGGGTGGTTGGCGTCGCCACGATCAGCGTCTTCGTGTCGACACTAGCGTTCCTCGCGCTGGGCGGTATCGAACTCCTCAACGCCCAGTTGCTTCCGCGGCTTCCCGACTTACTCCATCCCGGCAGCGATATCGCTGTCGGCGGGACACTCGCTCAGACGATCACCGCCCTGCAGGCAGGGATTCTCACGGGGCTGCTCGGGATTGCCTATTACACTCTCGAAATCCTCAAAGCCCCTGTCCAGCCGAAGTACTCCGAGCGTGGGGTCGGCGGCCCGGCTCCGGCGAGCGCGGGCGACCCGGCCGAGATCGACCTGGGTGAGCTCGACGCCGCGGGTATCCGGTCGGCACCCCCAGAAGCGTTCGCCGAGTTAAGTGAAAACGAGGCGCTGGGCCACGCACAGACGGCGATGGAGGCCGACAACCCCGAGAAGGCACAGGCGATCCTCGACCGGTTCGATGAGGCTGAGGAGGCCCGCGAAGCGGCCGAGGACGCCGACGCGGCGACGGCAGATACCGATGGAACGCCTGACGAAGAAGACGACTCGGATATCGTCACCGACACTGCAACCGGAATGCTCAACCCGTTCTTTTCGGAGGAGAAGGACGAGGACGACATCGGCGGCTACTTCTACGATATCCGCTTTATCGTCGAGAGTCTGACCTCGAAGATGTTCCGCATCTTCGGCGTCTTCACCGTCGTCTTCGTCGGTCTGTTCATGTGGCTGTACTCCGGTGGAATCGGCCTCATCCGCGAACAGTTCCTCGCCCGGGTCCCACCGGAGCTTCGGACCGAGGTTCAGGAGGCGACGGGTGAGGGCGTCGCACGTCCGACCTATCTCCCCGGCGTCGAGATCAACGAGACGTTCGCAGCGACCGACGAGGTCATCGCGCTCCATCCCGTAGAGGTGCTGATCTTCGAGGTGCAGGTCAGCGGTATCATCGCTTTCATGGCGGTGCTCCCGATGATCCTCTATTACGCGTGGCCTGCCCTCGAGGAACGAGGACTCGTCAGCGACAACGCCGGATCTCGCAGCGTCTTCTACACCTGGGGGGCGTATCTCTTCGCTAGCCTGATCGGCGGGAGCCTGCTCGGCTTCTTCTTCATCGCCCCCGCGATCATCTCCTGGCTGGTCGCCGACGCGGTCGACGCCGGGATGATCGTCGCCTTCCGGCTCAGGAACTTCTTCTGGATGGTCTTTTTCCTGACCGCCGGGATCGGCCTGCTCGCGAACATCCCGATGACGATGTGGCTCTTTGCCCGGAACAACATCATCTCCTTCGAGGCGATGTACTCTCGCTGGCGGATCGTCACGATCACGATCTTCGCGCTCTCGGCGGCGTTCTCGCCCGGCGGCCTCTTCACAATGCTGTTGCTCGCCATCCCGATCGCGCTCGCCTATCTGATCGGGCTGGCGATCCTGTGGATGCTCACGCTGCCCCGTCGGAAACTCCGGCGAGGTGGCACACCGTCGTAGCGCCGCCGAGCAGTGGCCCGGTTCCTTTGGCTCCGGCGGTCGGCATTCTTAGTATCCCCGGGTCGTATCCTTACGTATGCCAAAGATCAGCGTCGAGATTCCACAGGAACTGCTCGAAGATCTCGATGACCACGTCGGTGATGAGGGAAAGTACGTCAACCGCAGCGACGCGATCCGCGCGTCGATCAGAAAGAACCTGGATATCCTGGACGAGATCGACGCTCGCCACGGTCGCCTCGAATCTGAGAACTGATCGATCCGCTCCGACGAACTAGTCGGTGCGTTCGGCGAAGCCAAACTGCGGCTTGATGTCCTCGATCCGTACGTCGACGGTCTCGCCGATTTCCGTGTCGGGGACGAACAGTCGAAACCCCTCGACGCTGGCGATGCCGTCTCCCTTGCTCCCGATGTCCTCGATGGTGACCGTCACCTCGTCACCCACGCGGACCGGCGCTGTCAGGCGGTCTTTGGCGACGAGATAGATCTCGGAGGACTCATCCCGGGAGGCGTCCGGCGTCATCGTCCGAACGTATTTGAACTCCGCTTCCATGTCCTCTCGGAGCGGGTCGACGTCCTGCCCCTGGAAGATCTTCACGGCGAAGTCGCCGCCGCTGTCGAGCACTTCCAGGGCAGTCTCGAACGCCATCCGTGCGAGGTGTGCCGACCGTGCCGCGTCGAGGTTGTACTCGCCGGTCATGTTCGGAGCCATATCCGAGATGACGACGTCGACATCGCCTGCGACCTCCCGGACCTGTTCGCGGCTGTCCTCGTCGGTCATGTCACCGCGAATCGTCTCGACTGTCGCGTCGGTCTCGATGTCGTCGATTCGCTGGCGGTCGACGCCGATGACGGTGCCATCAGCACCCACTTCTTCGGCCGCGACTTCCATCCATCCGCCCGGGGCTGCCCCGAGGTCGACGACCACGTCGCCCTGTCCGAGGAGGTTCTCCTCGCGGTCTAGCTGTTTGAGCTTGAACGCCGATCGTGACCGATAGCCCTGCTGTTTCGCTCGATTGTAGTATTTGTCTTTCCGTGGCATCTGATTGGGCGTATTTGACCGTCCGAGCGTTTACGCGCTTCGCTTGGTGGCTCTGCGACATCAAGTGGGCCTCACGCGCGAGCGCGAACGCGTGGGTTTTTATGGTGCGGGGGCACAAACTGATGGTATATGTTCAAGGCGATCGTTAGCGCGGAGACGCTCAAAACGGCTCTGGACTCCGTGAGCGTGCTGGTCGACGAGTGCAAGATTCATCTCAACGAGGACGGCATCTCGATTCGAGCGGTCGATCCAGCCAACGTCGGGATGGTCGATCTCTCGCTGGACGCGACTGCATTCGAGTCCTACGAGGCCGATGGCGGGCTCATCGGTGTGAACCTCACCCGGCTCGAAGACATCGCCGGGATGGCCGACTCGGGCCAGCTCATCGAACTCGAACTCGACGAGGAGACGCGGAAGCTTCACATCCAGATCGACGGGCTGGAGTACACCCTCGCACTGATCGACCCGGACTCGATCCGACAGGAACCCGACATTCCGGATCTCGATCTCCCGGCGGAGGTCGTCATCGAGGGGAAAGATATCGACCGCGCAGTGAAAGCCGCCGATATGGTCTCCGATCACATCGCGCTGGGCGTCGATGCCACCGACGATCAGTTCTACGTGCAGGCGGCGGGCGACACCGACGATGTCCACCTCGAACTCGACGATGGCGATCTGATCGATCTCCAGTCCGGCGATGCCGAGTCGCTCTTTAGCCTCGACTATCTCAAGGACATGAACAAGGCAATCGCCAACGACGGCGAAGTAACCATGGAACTCGGTGAGGAGTTCCCAGTGAAGCTTCACTTCGAAATCGCCGAGGGTAGTGGTAACGTGACCTTCATGCTCGCGCCACGGATCCAGTCCGACTGATACGTCCGACAGTTCTCAGCTGTTGAGTAGGAAGGTACCTTTTATTAGTCTTCACCCCTCATACCAGAATGCGTCAAACGGCACAGACGCCGTTCTCACGACGTTAAAACACCATCTTCCGTTAACAATCTATGACCAAAACTATCGCCGTCAGCAACACGCCGTTTATTAAAGAGGACGTAGTCAGCGAACAGCTCTCCGCCATCGATCACGAACTCGTACCGATCGAAACCGGTGACACCGACGCGATCGTCGAGGCAGATCCCAACGCGGTGATTCTCGACGTGAACACCGGCGTTACGGCCGAACTCGTTTCCCAGCTCGATAACCTCGAGATCGTCGCTCGCGCCGGGACGGGCTTTGATAACGTCGACGTCGAAGCCTGCCAGGAGGCGGGTATTCCGGTCGTCAACGTCCCGGGCTACTCGACGAACGAGGTCTCGACCCACGCCTTCTCGCTGCTACTCGCGTGCCGACGGACGCTCGTCGAGTACGACCGAGACGTCAAACAAGAAGAGTGGAACTGGATGCCAAACCGGACGTTCCCCCGGTTTTACGGCTCGACGCTCGGGATCGTCTCCTTTGGGACCATCGCCCGGCGGATCGCCGAGCTCACCGAGGGCTTCGATCTGGATCTGGTCGTCTACGATCCATACGTCGACGAGGAGGTCGCCGACGAGTACGACGCCGAGATCGTCGAGTTCGACGAACTGCTCGAACGCTCGGACGCCGTGACGATCCACGCACCGTTGACCGACGAGACCCATCACATGTTCGATGCCGATGCCTTCGAGAAACTGGCCGACCACGCAATCGTCGTCAACGTCGGCCGCGGTGGGATCATCGACGAGGACGCTCTGTACGACGCGCTTGTCGAGCGCGAGATCTTCGGTGCGGGCCTTGACGTGATGGAAGAAGAGCCACCGATCGGCTCGAAGCTACTGGAGCGTGATGACGTCGTGCTCACGCCCCACGCAGCGTGGTACTCTGCCGACTCCCACCTCGATCTCAACGAGACCGTCTCGCAAGACGTGCTGCGTGCGTTGCAGGGTGAGGAACCCGAGAACACGGTCGAGCCGAAAGGCTGGTAGACAGACTTTCGAGCGGTTTTGGGGCTCAGTGCCCGTCGATCACGCGTTTTGCGGCCACCGCTTTTTCCTTCCAGCCGTAGCCCTCCTCGTGGACGTGTCGCTTCGAGTCGACGAGCTCCTCGGGTGAGGACTCCTCGAACCCGCCCCGGGCCCAGGTGCCGCTCTCGTGGAGCCACTCGATGACGTTTTCCCGGGTTTCTGGCCAGTCTAGCCCCACCATCTCGAACCAGGCGATCAGCGCGAAAACGCTGTTGTCGTGACAGCCCGGCACCGACCCCTCCTCGTAGATCGTCTTGACCGGGTCGTGGGTCGGCGTGCTGACGCGTTCCTTGCGCTCCTCGGGCGTCAGTAGCTCCAGCACGCCGTCGGCCTCGCGCACGCGATGCTCTCGCTGGAGCTGTTCGAGTGCCGCGGCGTGCAGCCCGCTCCAGCGGCCGTCGACGGCCTCCCGGAGCGTCGACTCGGCACATGGCTCGGCCGATAGCACCGACAGAATAGCCGTGTACGCATACTCGATCTCGTGCCATTCGGTTCCCGAGAACCGACAGTCCGGCTCGTGGAGGTTGTTCGTCGTCCGGCAGCCGGGACACGGGTACGCGAAATACGACGTCACACCCGTTCATACGTGGTCGATCCCAAAAACGCCCCGGTTGTCGGATCGGTCGTTTTATCCTGCCGCGAACGCAATTCCGGAGCGATGAAGCGCCTCTATGCCCGGTACCCGTTCCTCGACGACGCCCGCAAAGCCGTCGAAGCGGCGGAGGTCGACCTCGTCGAACTCGTGAACCGCGACGGTGCGGCCGCCGTCGACCGGGCCGTAGAGCGCGTCGACGCCGCGCTGCGAGAGGGTACGATCGGCCAGCCCCATCGACGCACCCGTGTCGAGTTGCTCTCCTATCCGATCGCTCGTGTCCTCGTCTCGCTTGTCGACGAGCACGTTCTGATCCGCAAGTACGCTCACGCCGAGGCGGCCGCCGCCCGCGAGCGGTTCGAGGCGGATCTCTCTTCCGATACCCAACTCAAAAGCACCAGCGACGAGCGGCTTACCGTCGACCACTTGCTCGCCGAGTTCGACCTCACCGGCGACGTTCGCCCAGCGCCCGAAGGCTACCGCATCGCCGTCGGGTCGTATCTTCGGCTCTCTGCGGACCTCGACGGTGAGGAGTGGCGACTGGTCAATCGGGCGCTCTCGAACGGATCAGTGCCCGTTGAGGAGGCGGAGCTCCACGACCTGCTCCAGCAGGCTATCCGGGACCGAATCACGGAGGGGCTTCCGCTCTCGGTTCCCGACCCGATCGCAGCGGGTCTCGACGATGCGGTCGACAGTCTCGACGAGTCGCTTGCCGACCGGCAGCTCAGTACCGACTTTGACGCTGTCCGGCCCGATCTGTTCCCGCCATGCGTCAAGGCACTCCTCGACCGTGTCGAGGCGGGCGACGAGCTCAACCACACCGGCCGGTTCACGCTGACTGCCTTCCTCACGAGCGTGGGCATGTCTCCCGGCGAGGTCGCCGAGCTCTCGGCTGGCGACGAGTTCAACGACGAGACAATCCAGTATCAGGCTGCGCATCTGGGAGAAAACGGGACAGGCGAGTACCCTCCACCGAGCTGTGCAACGATGGATACGTTCGGACTCTGTGTCGACAAGGACGAGCTCTGTTCGGAGATCGATCATCCGCTTACCTATTACGACGAACGGCTGGACGCGTCCGCCGAGTAGCCGACGAAATCAGTCAAAACCGTGGTCTTCGTCCTCGTCGTTGTCTTCCGCACTTACAGTGTACGCCAGCACGACGCCCACCGCGGCCATCAGCAGAATAAAGAAGATCACGCTCCCGACGAGCAGCATCCCGCCATCATCTGTCAGCGCTCCGTCGGTCGCGTAGGTTGATCCGACCCACATCATCGTGGCGATCATGACTACGACAGCGCCGACGGCTGCGACAATTTCGATCACTCGTTCCCGCTCGAGGTCCATACCTGATCGAACCCACGGGCCGATCAAAAGCGCTTCGATGAGAGTGTCTTGGATGCTACAGACGATCGGCACCTTGACCAGCGACCAGTGGATCTGTCTCGAAGTGCAAACCTGATCAGCCAATCGGTTGGTTTTGTTGAAGTTCGGTCCGGGAATTCTCAGGGTTAATACAGGATCTGGAGAAGCCTTAGGCCGATCCAGCACCTACCTGCTAGTATGACGCATTCCGCACACACACCCGCGTCAGCCGCTCCACCTGACCGTTCGCTGGGTGACCTCGACGACCGCTCGCGACGTGCCCTGACCGAGCGGATGGCGGTCACAGCGCTCGGCCGCGGGAGCTACGAGGTCGTCGGGGAGTCCGATGACGCCTATCTCGTAGACCTGCCGGCCGGTCGCTGTACCTGTCCCGACCACCGATTCCGCGACGAGCGATGCAAACACGTCCGACGCGTGGCCATCGAGATCACGGCCGGCCGGGTGCCCGCGCCGGATCAGATTGCCGTCGACTGTGAACGCTGTGGCGAGACGATGTTCACCGAGCACACAGCTTTCGAGCCGTACCTTTGTCCTTCCCACGAGCTATCCGTAGGAGACATGGTCTACGACCGCGAGACAGGCCAGCGACTCCTCGTCGTCGGGCTATCGGACCGCCGCGCTGACGAGGTGTCCATCTCCGCGGCCCGGGGTACCGTCGCCGACCACTACTCGAACCGCGAGTACGATGCCGACGATCCCGTGGTCTCGGTTGTCTATCCGGACTCGTTTGAGTTGACCCAACACGGTCCCGCCCCCGACTCGTTGACCGTCTACTCCTTCCCGCGTCCCCGACTGACAGTGACGCCGTCCTGATCTTTTCTCACCGCCGCTCGATCCGCATCTCCATCCCGTCGGCGGGATGCATTGTCAGCGATCCGCGCAGGTCGAGCGGGCCGTCGTCGACGCGGTCGAGCGAGAACCGCTTTGCGACCGCCGCCAGTACCATTGTCGCCTCGACGAGCGAGAACCGCTTGCCGATACAGCTTCGGGGGCCAGCGCCAAAAGGGAAGTACGAAAACTGCGGGTTCGACGGTGACTCCCAGCGCTCAGGCCGGAACGCTTCTGGATCCTCGAAGTTCGCCGGATCGCGATGGATGGCCCACTGGGGTAACATTACCAGCGCATCTTCGGGGACCGTGTAGCCGCCGAGCTCGACGTCCTCGGTCGCCTGTCGGAACATCGTGTACACTGGCGGATACAGCCGCATCGCCTCGTCTAACACCCAGCGGGTGTAGCTCAGGCGCGGGATATCCGCCATCCCCGGTTTCCCGTCGATCACGTCGTCGATCTCCGCGTGCAGCCGGGCCTCAGCCTCGGGGTTCTCCGAGAGGAGATAGAACGCGTACGTAAGCGTCAGTGCCGTGGTGTCGTGTCCCGCCAGCAGCATCGTCATCGCCTCGTCGCGCACCTGCGTGTCGTCTATTCGCCCCTCATCGCGAGCACGCAGCAGGATCGAGAGCAGGTCGTCGCCGTCGAGTCCCTCGTCCGTCCGCTCTGCCACTACGTCGTCGATGACGCCTTCGAGCGTCTCGATCGCCGCCCGATACTGTCGGTTCTCCTCGGTCGGTAGCCAGTCCGGCACGATAGCCCGACGGGGATCCGGCTCGAACCGGCGCCCCAGCGGCTCCAGGTTCTCCTGAACGATACGGGTTCGATCCGGGCCGATCTCGGTGCCGAACATCGCGTCGACGATGATCTCGACGGTTACGGTCGCCATTTCGACTTCAATATCGCGCACGTCACCATCGTTCCAGTCGTTGACCAGGCTCTCGGCCCGAGTGGCCATCATCTCCGTAAGTTCGTCGATCCGGTCGGGCGCGAACGCCGGCTGGGCGAGCTGGCGCATCTCCCGCCAGAACTCGCCCTCGCTCAACAGGAGCCCGTTACCGAGCAGCTCCTCCATCGCGTCGCTCTGGAACTTCGGTTTGCGAAAGCGCTCGGGATCGCTCACGAGAACCTGCTGGACCAGCTCCGGTGAGGAGATCATGTACGTCTCGTTGGGTCCGAGATCGAACGTCGCCACGTCCCCGTAGGCGTCCCGGACTGCCTCCATGAACCGGAAGGGATCCCGGGAGTAGTACGGAGTGGTCCCGACGATCGGGAAGTTGTTCGGGCCAGGGGGCTTGGGATGCATTTGTCCGGATCTTAGCCCACAGAAGTATGAACCGCACGCAGATAGGTTAGTTGACAGATCAACTATCCACGTCGTCGAGTCGGGCCTGACTGGAGTGGCCGGTCAGTTCGTCGAAATCCGTCCCGTCGGCGAGTGCGGTCTCCTTTTTGACCCGATAGTTGCCGCCGTCAGTCGTGTACAGATCGGCAGGGTGGAAAAAGTACCAGTCCTCCCGATCGAAGCGGACGCCGATCCGTGGCTTTGCCCCGAAGTTCTGGGAGAAATACACCAGCGCCTCGACTTCCTCGCCGGTCAGATAGATCGGGTCACCGGCGCTCGATTTCGCCTCGATCGCGTAGAAAGAGTCGCCGTCCCCCGCGAGCACGTCCGGTAGCTCCCGGTCGGTGGCGCTCCCGCTCGCCGGTGCACGCATCACGGCGAATCCGGCCCCGTCGAGTTCGTTTACGAGTTCTCGCTCTCGCCTGTCGCCCTTCGCGTTCGACATCGGCTAAACGCTGGGTCGGCGCTCCCTTAACGCTCGCGGTCAGCGATTCTCCTCGAACTCTTCGATGACACTGTGAACCTGCTCGGCCCACGCGTCGAGTCCCTCCTTCAGCATCTCCTTTGCCTCTGGTAGCGGGACGGCCATGTACTGGTAGACGTACCCCCCCGAGTCCAGCAATCGTCGCTCACGGGTCGCCAGCCCCAGATCGAGCAGCGTCGTCAGCGCCCGGTTGACGTTACTCCGGTCCCGATCCAGTGCGTCGGCGAGCTCCTCGACGGTGCTTCCGGGCTGGTCGAGGAGCTGGATGTACGTCCGCGTCACGTGCTCGTTGACGCCGAATACACAGGACATCACGACGGTAAAGTCAGGATCCGCAGCTTCCATCAGTTGCCGCATATCCGGGTCGCGGGTATCGCTCATACGATTCCATTGGCCGACAGAAGGATAAAACCGGTCGATCCCGTCAGAACGTGCCGATCCGGAACAGGTTTATCAACGATAGCGGGGCGATTCCGGAGTATTCCGAGAAGACTGCCACGGTGCAGGACGAGGCGGGTGTGCGACACGCCGCACCGTGGTCCGTAGTGTCGCCTGCTTGCCCTTCAGTGAGCCCCACTGCCGATCACTCGCTGCTGTATCCGAACTGCTGGATACACTCGCGCATCTCGGCTTCGTCATCGTGTTTGTGCAGCGTCGTGGGCGTGTCGCAGTAATAGGTGCCGCCGTCGAAGCGTAACGTTACGTTGTGGGTCGAGCCGAGCAGCTCCGTCTCGACGATCACACGTCGACCCTCGTTGAGCGTCGCAACCAGTTCGTCGACACCGAGTTCACCGGACACGACACGGAGCGGTTCGGTCATCACTTGTTCTGTTGGTCCAGCCAGACCATCAATCCTTTCTGGGCGTGCAGGCGGTTCTCCGCCTGATCCCACACCACCGAGGAATCACTCTCGATCACGTCGCCGGTGATCTCCTCGCCGCGGTGGGCGGGCAGACAGTGCATGACGATCGGGTCGTTGCCCGTGGTTAGCAGCTTCTCGTTCACCTGAAACCCCTCGAAGTCGTTCATCCGGACGTCGCGTTCGTCCTCCTGGCCCATGCTGATCCAGACGTCAGTATAGACCACGTCCGCATCCTCGACCGCCGTAGCAGGATCCGTCGTGACCGTGGGCTTACCGCCCAGGTCGGCGGCCCGCTCGACGACATCGTCGTCGATACCGTACCCCTCCGGAGTTGCGACCGTCAGGTCGACATCGGCGAGCGCACAGCCGAGAGCGAACGACTGGGCGACGTTGTTGCCGTCGCCGACCCACGCTGCGGTAACGTCGTCCAGCTCGCCGCGGTGCTCCCGGATCGTCAGCAGGTCCGCGAGCGTCTGACAGGGGTGCGCATCGTCGGTCAGCCCGTTGATCACCGGCACGTCGGCATAGCGGGCCAGCTCCTCGATGTTGGCGTGTTTGAACACACGAGCCATCAGCACGTCGACGTATCGAGAGAGCGCCCGCGAGGTGTCCTTGAGCGGCTCGCCACGACCGAGCTGGATGTCGCTCTCGCCGAGGAAGACCGCGTGGCCGCCGAGCTGGGTCATGCCGGTCTCGAAGGAGACTCGCGTCCGCGTGCTCGGCTTCTGGAACAGCATACCCAGGGTCCGCTGATCGAAGTCGTCGTGGTGGAGGCCATCTTTGTACTCGGCCTTGTACTCGCTGGCGACGTCGAGGACGGTCTCCAGTTCAGTGCGTGTCAGGTCGTCTACGTCGAGGAAGTGTCGTGTACTCATTCGTTCTCACCCGTGAGGCGTTCGGTTACCGATTCGAGGACGTCGATTGAGCGATCGTACTCCGCAAGCGAGAGATGCTCGTTCGGCGCGTGATCGAGATCGGAATCGCCGGGACCGTATGTGACGATTGGACAGTCCCAGTGGTCGGCGAATACGTTCATGTCGCTCGTGCCGGTCTTTCGGAGCAGGCGCGGATCGCCGCCAGCGTTCCGGATCGAAACGCGGAACGCCCGTGCGATCTCCGTCCGTGGACTTTCCATCACCGGCTCGACCTTGTCCTTCCAGTGAACCGAGCCCATCCCGTCGAGATAGCCGTCGGCGATCTCGCGGACCTCTTCGACGGAGAGCTCCGGCGGAATCCGAAGCTGTACGTCCATCGTTGCCTCGACCGAGAGGCCGTCATCGGTCAGTCCGCCGTCCATCTCGGTCGGCTTCGGCGTCACCCGCTCGAACACCGGCTCCCACTCGTCGGCCTCGAACTCGTCTTCGATGTTCGACCACCAGGCGATCGCGTCCTGAATGGCGTTGTTCTCGGGGCGGGAACTGTGGCCTGACTCGCTGGTCGCGACGTAGGTTCCGGCGAGCAGGCCGCGGTAGCCGAGCGTGACGCCGTCCCAGCCGCTTGGCTCGCCGTTGATCACGGCGTCCGGAACGGTGTCCCGATCATCGATCGCGAACCGCGAGCCGCGGGAGTCGACCTCTTCGCCGACGACGCCAAGAAAGCTGACGCCGGTGTCGACTGCAGCGACGGCCATCGCGGCGAGTGCACCGGTGGCGTCGACGCTCCCGCGGCCCCACAGCACCTCGCCATCCTCACCGTCTTCGACTCGTACCGGGATGTCCCCCGGCACGGTGTCGATGTGAGAGGTCAACAGTACGGAGTCGTTGGCAGGTGCGCGGACATTGCCGATCTCGTCGATCCAGACCTTGCGGTCGTGGGCCTCGAAGAAGGCAGCGAGCCGCTCTGCGGCCTCTCGCTCTTCGCCGGTCGGTGATGGGATGCGTACGAGATCGATGAGCAGTTCGCGAGCCTCCTCGCTCGCGCTGGATTCGACGGCTGCAGTCATCCGTCTTCACCCAGGATATCGACCAGCGCGTCGACGACTTCGTCAACATGCTCGCGCTCGATGGTCAGCGGCGGGAGCAGTCGCAGCACCGAGCGCCCGGCGGGAAGCGCGAGGATGCCGTGGTTCAGCGCGAGCTGTTTCAGCAGCCGGTTCGATCCCCGTTTGACCTCGATGCCGATCATCAGTCCTTCGCCACGGACGTCGCGAACTGTGTCACCGAGTTCGGCCTCAATTTCCTCGCGGAGATCGCCCCCGATCTCGTCTGCATGAGCCGGAACTCCCTCGTCGACGATAGTCGAGACGGTCGCCTCGGCGGCGGCACTGATGACGGGGCCGCCGCTGAACGTCGAGGCGTGCGAGCCGTAGTTTTCCGCGATCCAGTCGCGACACAGCGTCGCGCCGATCGGGAGGCCGTTGCCCAGTCCTTTCGCGCTGGTGATCATGTCGGGGACGACGCCCGAGTCGTCGGCCGCCCACAGCGAACCGGTCCGGCCCATCCCCGTCTGGACCTCGTCGAAGATCAGTGCGGCATCCGACTTGGTTGTCGCCTCGCGTGCTGTTTCGAGGAACGAGGTCTCGGCGGGGTTGATACCGCCTTCGCCCTGGATCGGTTCGACGATCACTGCCGCGGTCTCGTCGTCGACCGCCTCGGCGAGCGCGTCGTCGTCGTTGTAGGGGACGAACTCCACGTCGCCGATCAGCGGCTCGTATGGCTTTTTGTACTTGTTCTTCCAGGTCGTCGCCAGCGAGCCCATCGTTCGGCCGTGAAAGCCCTGCATCGTGGCGACGATCTTCGAGCTCTCGGTTGCCGAGCGGGCGAACTTCAGTGCCGCCTCGTTAGCCTCGGTGCCGGAGTTACAGAGCCAGACCTTGTCGATTCCTTCTGGTGCGGTCTCGGCCAGCAGTTCGTACAGGTCCGTCCGGCTCTGGACCGGATAGGATGCCTGCACGTAGGTCAGATCGTCGAACTGCTCTCGGACGGCGGTGTCGACGGCAGGATGGTTGTGACCGAGCGGGACGCAGGCGTAGCTCGCGCCCATGTCCAGATACTCGTTCCCGCTGTCGTCGTAGAGATAGGCCCCCTCGCCACGCTCGATCTGGATTGGCTTTTCGTTGAAGACGAATCCGCTCATACCTCTCCCTCCGGGGCTTCGGTGAGTGCGTCGGCCGTGATATGGGTGCCTCCGCCGTCGACGGCGTCGGTGATCGGCATCTCGGCGTTGGCGTCGGCGACGACGACTGCCGGAGAACCGCCCGAGAGCGCTTCCTTCGCGGCCATGACCTTCTTCATCATGAACCCTTCCGCGGCGTCCTCGATCCGTTCGAGCCCCGAGGGGTCGTCGGCGCGCTCGATCAGGGTTGACTCATCGTCGGGGTCGTCGAGGATGCCCGGCACGTCCGTAAGAACGACCAGGGTCGCGTCGAGCGCTCCCGCGACTGCTGCTGCAGCGCGATCGGCGTCGGCGTTGACCGGGGTCACGTCGCCCGACTTCTCTTCGCCAAGCATCGGCACCGTCACGACGGGGGTGTAGCCGTCGCCGAGTAACGTCTCCAGCAGATCGCCGTTGACGTCGGTGATCTTGCCCGAGTGGTCACCGCGTTTGATCTTCTTTTTGCCGTCCTCGACGACTCGCACGGCCGACTTCCGGCGGCCGGTGATGAGCCCGCCATCGACGCCCGAGAGCCCGATCGCGTCGACACCCTGGTTCTGTAGCCCAGCGGTGAGATCGGTGTTGAGCTTGCCCGGTAGCACCATCTCGAACACCTCCATCGTCCGTTCGTCGGTAAAGCGTCCGACGACGCCGCCCGGCGTCTCGACGTACGTCGGCTCCTCGCCCAGTTCCTCGAGCGTGTCGTCGACGGCGGTCGACCCGCCGTGAACGACGACTACCTGTTCGCCCTGTTCGACCAGTCTTGCCACGTCGGCGAGTGCACCTGCCGGGTCGACGGCACGCGCCCCCCCGATCTTGACGACCGTTGTCATGAGAAGTTCTTGAATGTATGCAGCATCTGTCGGTATCAAAAGTTGACGGTTCCGGGCCGCTACGGCGATCCCACGGGGTGGAGCCCCTGGAACTCGAGCCCGGCGGTCTCCTCCAGGCCGAGCGCGACGTTGGCCGCATGGACGGCCTGCCCCGCCGAGCCTTTCATCATGTTGTCGATCGCCGAGAAGACGACGACCCGCTTGTTCGAGGGATCGAGCTCGAAACCGACTTCGCCGTAGTTCGTCCCGGCGACGGCTTTCGGTTCGGGGTAGCGGTAGACGCCGCTCCCACCCGCTGCCATGCGCATGAACGGTTCGTCCTCGTAGGCGCCACGATACGCCTTCCAGAGGTCTCCCTTCGAGACGGGGCCGTTCGGAAAGACGTGCGCGGTCGCCGACGCCCCGCGGATCATATCGACCGCGTGGCAGGTAAAGGAGACGTCCAGCCCGAGGAACGACTCGATCTCGGCTTCGTGGCGATGACCCGTGGGCGCGTAGGGGCGGACCACACCCGAGCGCTCGGGATGCGAGGAGGCGTCACCGCCACCCGCCCCGCCCTCCGAGGAGCCGACCTTCACGTCGACGACGACCTGCTCGGAGCCGTCGAGGACGCCTGCCTCGATCAGCGGGTGCAGGCCGAGGATCGTCGCGGTGGCGTTACAGCCGCCGGAGGCGATCAGGTCCGCACCCGGCAGTGCCTCGCGGTTGATCTCGGGCAGTGCGTAGACCGACTCGTCGAGCAACTCGGGGCGGCTGTGCCCGTCGTACCACTCCTCGTACTCGGCTTCGGTGTCGAGCCGGAAATCCGCCGAGAGATCGACGACGGTGTCTGCCGCATCCTGAAACCGGTCGATCTGCTCCATCGAAACGCCGTGTGGCGTCGCAGTAAAGAGCACGTCGACGCTCGCCAGTTCTTCTGGATCCGAAAAGCGCAGGTCGGGATGGGTGCCCCGAAGGTTCGGGTGGACCGATCCTACCGACTTGCCGTCGTAGCTCCGGCTGGTCGCCTGCTCGATCTCGAACTCGGGGTGGCCCGCCAGTAGACGTAGCAGTTCGCCGCCGGTGAAACCGCTCGCGCCCACGACGCTCGCGGTCAGATCAGTCATCAGACCGTCACCTCCGCTTCGACCTGCGCTTCGAGCCAGTCGACGACCTCGCCGGTCACGTCGACGTCGGTCGCGTCGTTCAGCGCCTTGAACTCGACGGTGTGGTTGACCTCGTGGACCGTGTATCCCTCGGGATCGCCGTTCTCGTCGACGCCGGTCTCCATCAGATCGACGCCGAGCAATCCGCCGCCCACGGCGTCACTGGCCTGCTCGACGAGCGATGTCGCTTCCTCGTCCAGCTCGAAGGAATCGGTCTCGGCACCTTTCGCGGCGTTGGTCAGCCAGTGGTCCGAGGAACGGACCATCGCGCCGACCGGATCGCCGTCGACCGCAAGTACGCGAATGTCACGGCCCGGCTTCTCGACGAACTCCTGGACGTAGAACACCTTGTGCTCGTAGTGACCGAGCGTCGCCTTGTGTTCGAGGATCGCTTCGGCGGCGCTTTTCGAGTCGATCTTGGCCATCAGCCGTCCCCACGAGCCGATCACCGGCTTGAGGACGCAGGGGTAGCCAAAGGATTCGATGATCTGCATGGCCGCGTCCTTGGTAAAGGCGACTTCGGTGTTGGGAGTGGGGATGCCCGCCTTCTCCAGTGCGAGGCTGTTCTTTACCTTGTCCGCACAGATCTCTGCGGTCTCGGCGCTGTTGACGATCGGGATGTCGTAGGCCTCACAGAACTGCGTGGCGTACCGGCTCCGACTGGTCGCCAGACAGCGATCGAGCACCACGTCGACGCCCTCGAACGCCTCCGGCGGCTCCCGGATGGAGAAGCGCTGTTTGCGAACGTCGATCTTGACAACATCGTGATCGCGCTCGCGAAGCTCTTCGAGCAACAGTTTCTCGTCTTTCCTGATCCGGGAGTAGAGTAGTCCGACTTTCATTGTATCCTCGCGACCGCTCCGATCGTCATTACTCGCCCCAGTCCTCTTCGAGCTCGGGGGCCTTGTCGAGCTCCGGCGGCTCGACGTCGATCACTTCGAGCTCCGCGCCGCAGGTGGTACAGTCGATAATCTCTCCGACTTCGAGGTTGTCGTGCAGCGAGACCTCCGCCCCGCATTCGACACAGTCTGTCATTGTACTCTCCTCTCGTCGCTATATCTACTTAAATCCTGCGAACTTATCAGAGAAAAGAAATACGCACACTGCTAGCTAACGGGACAAAACAAACTGTTTCGCAACTTTCACAGATCCAGTATCAATTTCTATATGTTTGGTCCCCGGACGGGGATCGCCGTCTCCGGGGTGGCTGTGACGCCGGGAGCTCACGCATACGAACTCACCTCGTCGTCGAGCAGGGCCGCCCCGGTCGCGAGCGCGTCGCGGCGGTCGGCGAGAACGTCCTGATCAGCGGCAAGTTGGTCGTTTGCATCCCCGAGGGACGCCTCGACCGCCGCCGGTGCGGGGCCACCAACCGAGTCACGTGAGGCGACGCTCTCGGCGGGGTCGAGTGCCGCCTCTACTGCGTCCGGATCGACGTACTCTGCGAGCGGGGCATCGAGCACCTCGCGTGCCGCGGCGTCGATGGCGTCGAAATCACCTCCGTCCTCAGAAGCGACTGCGACGACCTCGTGGGCGGTCCTGAACGGGAGCCCGTTCGCCGCGAGCAGGTCGGCGACACCGGTCGCCGTCGAGAAGCCCTCGCCCGCCGCATCGGCGAGCGCGTCTTCGGGCCACTCAGCAGTAGCAACTGCCCCGCCGACCACGTCGGTCGCGTCGAGCACGGCGTCGACCGTCTCCCACGCGTACGGCGTCGCGGACTGGAGATCGCGGTTGTACGCACGCGGCAGTCCCTTGAGCGTCGTCAGCAGGCCATTGACTCCCGCTGCCGCCTCGCCCGCCGTCGCGCGAACCAGTTCGAGCGTGTCCGGATTCTTCTTCTGGGGCATGATCGAGGACGTCGAGGCGTAGTCGTCGGACAGCTCGACGAACCCGCGGTTGGCGAAAACGACGATGTCCTCTGCGATCCCGGACAGCGTCGTGGCGTGGGCTGCCAGCGCGCTCACGCTTTCGAGCAGGAAATCGCGGGTCGAGGAGGCGTCCATCGAGTTTTCGACGATCGACTCGAAGCCGAGCAGTTCCGCAGTGCGCTCGCGGTCGATATCAAAGGTAGTTCCGGCAAAGGCCGCCGCACCGAGCGGCGAGCGGTTCACCCGCCCGTAGGCGTCGAGCAGGCGCTCGGTGTCGCGCGCGATGGCCTGCTCGTACGAACAGAGCCAGTGGGCGACGGTCGTCGGCTGGGCGGGCTGGAGATGCGTATAGCCGGGCATCACGGTGTCGGTGTGCTCGCTTGCGGTCTCCAGCAGCTGTTCGCGCAGGGCGATCGTCGCCTCGATGGCGTCGAGCAGGTCCTCGCGCAGCCGGTAGCGAATACAGGTCGCCACCTCGTCGTTGCGCGAGCGCGCGGTGTGCATTTTTCCGCCATCCTCGCCGACGCGCTCGATTACGGCGGTCTCGATCGCCGCGTGGACGTCCTCGCCCTCGGGGAGGGTCTCGTGGCCCGCCGCCTCGATCTCGTCGAGTGCGGCGAGGATTTCGCCAGCCACGTCCTCGCTGACGATCCCCTGCTCGGCCAGCATGACGACGTGGGCGCGATCGACCGCGATATCCGCCGCGAAGATACGCCGGTCGGCGTCCATCGAGGAGAGAAACTCCCGGGCGGGACCGCCAGTAAAGCGATCCCGGCGCACCACGTCGGAACTGGGGGTTTCCTCCTCGGTCATGTTACTCGTCCCCGTCGACCGATTTCGTCACGGCGTTGGCCAGACGACCCTGATAGCCGTGGTACTTGGCAACGCCAGTGGCGTCCTTCTGGGTGATGCCCTGCCCTTCGACTGTCTCGGTGTTGAACGAGGCGGCCTCCTCTGAGTAGGCGGCGTACTCGCTCTCGCGGCCGACCGGGCGGGCGCTCCCGCCTTCGAGTTTAATCGTTGCTACACCGGTGACTCGTTTCTGAGTCTCCTCGATGAAGCCTTCGAGTGCGCCGACGAGCGGGGCATCTATCAGGCCCTGATACGCTTTCTTTGCCCACTGCTGGTCGACCTGGGCCTTGAACTCGCGTTCCTCCTGCGTGAGGACGAGCCCCTCCAGCGCCTCGTGAGCGTTGAGCAGCACAGTTGCGGCGGGGTGCTCGTAGTTTTCACGGACCTTCAGTCCCAGCATACGGTCTTCCATCATGTCCGTGCGGCCGACGCCGTGCGCGCCTGCGCGCTCGTTGAGATGCTCGATCAGTTCGACTGGGCCGTACGCTTCGCCGTCGACGGCAACGGGTTCGCCCTGCTCGAACTCGATCTCGACGAGATCGGTTTCCTGCTTGTTGCCCGGCGCATCCGTCCAGTCGTAGATCTCCTCGGGTGGGACGTAGTTGGGCTGTTCGAGATTTGCACCCTCGACAGAGCGGCTCCAGAGGTTGGTGTCGATCGACCAGTCACCCTCGTTACCGCTCTCGACGGGCAGGCCGCGCTCCTCTGCGTATTCGATCTCCCACTCGCGGGTGAGTTCGAGTTCGCGCACGGGTGCGATGACCTCCAGATCGGAGTCGCGCCAGATGGCCTCGAACCGGAGCTGGTCGTTCCCCTTCCCGGTACAGCCGTGTGCGACCGCATCACAGTCTTCCTCGATTGCAGTTTCGAGGATCGCGTTGGCGATGACGGGACGCGCCAGCGCGGTCCCGAGCGGATAACCCTGGTAGGTCGCGTTCGCCTTCAGCGAATCCAGACAGAGCTGTGCGAACTCTTCTCGGGCGTCGACGACGTGCGTTTCGACGCCGAGCGCCTCTGCAGTCTCCTCGGCCTCCTCGAACTCTTCGGCTGGCTGTCCAACGTCGACCGTGACGCCGATCACTTCGTCGTATCCGTACTCCTCTTCGAGCAGCCCGACACAGACCGTCGTATCGAGCCCGCCCGAAAACGCGAGAGCCACACGTTCCATTTGTACTCGAATCCAGCTTTCGGAAGGTATTAAATCCTTTTCTTTCAATTTTTGAATAAAATGCTCAGAGATGTCTATAGAGGGAACAAACGCTTCTTAGCTGTTCGTTAAGATTCGGATGGTCGAGGATTGGAATAGTAGTGGGCCTAGAAACGGCCCCGCCGCCGCCGACCGGTAGAAACGAGCGGAGACACGTCGCTCTCGGGTGCATCGAACGCCATTCCCGAACGAGTTGTCTCCATGTTGGCTGTAGCTACTCCGCTCGCGGTATTAAAAACTTCTGAGTCACCGCCGGAAACCGGCTTTCAGCGCCGTCGAGCGATCATCGTCGCTCCGATCAACGCCACGAGCGTGACACCAACGCCGAAGCCGGGGAGGCTATCGTCGTCGCTCTCGCCCGCATCGTCCGCGCCTGTCGTCGCCTCGCCATCGCTGGTCAGGACGGCCTCGAAGCCGTCCAGATCAGTTCCGCCGACCCAGGTCGCTGTGCCGTCAGCCTCGTCGTCCGGCGTCGGGGCTGCGTCGCTCACGTGGTGGCCGTCCGGCGCGACGACGGTCAGCGAGTGATCAGTCTCGTAGCCGCTGGCGAACGGCTCGGTGACGACGAGGTCCTCGCCCTCGACGGCGGCGAGGTTCGTCCATTCGACCGTCATCGACAGGACACCAATGTCTCCGTCTCGCTCGGCGGAGACGCTCTCTGCTGTTACTGCCATCGACCGATCCGTTCGGTCACTCGCCGTGTCGGCAACTGACTGCATGTTGCCCTCGTACCGGTCGAGTGCGTCGGTCTGTGCCTCCTCGTCACCCTCTAGCGACTCGAAGGCGTCTGTCTCCTCGTCGCTGTCGAGATCGTAGGTCATCGTCAGCGTGACCATCGCGTCGCCCTCGTCGTCGACTTCGACGATCGTCGACGGTTCAGGTTCACTTTCCTGGGCTCCTGCAACCGGTGCTACGGCGATGCTACACACCACGAGTCCCGCAAGTACCGTCGCTATCGCACGATTGGAAATCATCGATAATTGAACGCGTTGTTAGTAGTCCGCTCCGGCTTCGGTCTCGCTTTCGCCCTCGACGGTCGTTCCGTCGTCGTCGCTGTCTGCCTCTACTTCGGTCTCGGAGTCGGCCTCGGCTTCGCCGTCGTCGGTGTCCGCGTCAGCATCGGCGTCCGCCCCGGCCTCGGCGTCCGAGTCGCTGTCCTCTTCGTCACTCTCACCGTTCAGTCCAGGGATGTCGACGCCGACATTACCGTCGGCTCCGACGCCGATCTCGATGCTGGGTCCGGCGTCGTCAGCGGCTGCGGCACTCCCGCCAGCGATCAGCTGTGCGGCCGCAGCGACTTCGGGCCCGCCGAGTTCGTTCGCGCGGTCCTGCAGCGTCTTGATGGCCTCGACGTCGATCTCGTTGTCCTCGAGGATCTGCTCATCAAGGCCCTCGGTGCTCGCCTCGCTCTGTGCTGCGAGGTTGGCGGCAGTCTGGCGCTCAGAGGCCACTACGGCCATCTCGGCCTGGTACTGGCCTTCGGTGATCTCGCCGTTATCGCGTTTCTCTTCGAGTTCGTCGGCGCGCTCTTCAAGCTCGTCGAGTCGCTGCTCGACGTCGTCCAGCTGTTCGCCGACGACCTCACCCTGTGCCTCGGCGCTCGCGGACTGAGCGACCGAGATGCCGAAGGTCCGCTCGTCCATCTCACCCTCGAACTCCGATTCGTGTACGGCCACGACGCCGGCGAACTGCTCGCCCGGCTCGACGTCGCTGTTGTCGTCCGATTCGTCGTCATCCTCTAGCGCCTGTGCCTGCCCCGCGACGGCCATGGGCGCTGCGGCGACCATGGACACCACGACGGCAAGCGCCACAAGTGCGGTTAGGGTGCGTCTCATTGCAATCATCCGTTGGAGCGGGAGGAGTTTATAAAATAGGGTCCGTGAGCCCGAATCACCGACGATTAAGCCCGATTAAGACGGATTACAAACGGCTGCCGTCCACCGATTATTCTGAACATGTTTGTTCGATAACTGTAAAACGACGAATGATTTATATGGTGTCTTCGCCGTCAACCTCGGGAAGCCTGACCACGTTCTCGCGGCCGATCCGGAACGTCTCGACAGTTCCCTCCTCGCGCAGGTCGCTGATCACCTGGCTCGTCTTCGCGTCAGTCCAGTCCAGCTCCTGCACGACCTGCTGTTGTTTTAGCCGCCCATCATGTTGTTCCAGCAGGCGAACGACGCGTTCCTCGTTGCTGAGGAGCTCCGACGGTGGGCCGCTGTCAGATTCATCAATGGCTTCGCCGCTGAGGTCCGTCGAGGCCTCATCTCCGCCAGTCGACACACCACCTGCGACGGCCGCTGTCTGCGTACCGTCCCTGTCTTGGGCGACAGTATCCCCGTCTTCTGCACCTTCGTCGGAGAGTCCACGGCTGTAGAGCCACCAGAGCATAAAGAGCAGGAAGACCCCGGTAACGCCACCGCCAACCGGTATCAGCGGAATACCACTGCTGTCCTCACCATCAACTGTTCCATCATCGAGGCCGTCAGCGTCGTCCGGTTCGGTACTCACGACAACCCGGGGCTCGTCCCCGACAAACGTGGTCTCCGAACCCCGCCAGAGCACGGAGTCGCTTCGGGTCTCGTTCGGTTCCGGGCGAACGTCGACGAGGCCATACTCGCCCGGCCAGCCGATGACCAGTCGCGTCTGATCGTCGAGGTAGAACCCGGAGATCGCGTCGCCGATCTCCATCCGGTCGCCGTCGACGGCGGCGAAGCCGCTCCACTCGAACTGGTACGTGAGAACGCCGTACTCCTGTGGGATCGACTCAGTTCTCGTGCTCACCGTGTACCCGCTTGCGGACATCTCCCTGTCCGTGTCGTCCGCGGCCGACGCCACCGTATCGTTCATCGACTCGGCGAATCCGTCGACGTACTCCTCGGGATTCTCCTCGACATCGGACTCGATTGATGCGAAGGCCTCTTCACTCTCATCGTCGTCGAGCCGTTTCCAGTACTCGACTGTCCAGGTCGCCGTCCCGTCGCTGTCGACGGTTACGGTTAGCCGTGCGTCGTCGGCGTCGAACGACTCCTGTGCCGTGGGACTCTCTGGACCGGCTTCTTGCAGCGAGTGACTCCCGCCGTCGACCGCACCAGCGACTCCCACCATTGTGAGAACTGCTACGATCCCCACGGCGATACAGAGGGCGAGTCCCAACCGTTCCCTCGAATTCATCGTTGGCAACATTCTCACCCTGATCGCTAAAGCCTTGTTGCTCTCACCTGGTCGGCCGGTGTCTTTTTCACCGCTCCGTGACAACGCTGCCGGTATGATGGACTCCCGTGCAGATGTCGAGGTCGAGACCCTCCTCCGTATCGCGCTCGTGCTGGTAATCGTCGTTCTCGTGCTCGAACTGCTCTCGATGCTAATCAGCGGGCTGGCATCCCTGCTTGGCTTTCTTCAGCCGCTAATCCTGCTTGCTGTTGCGGTCCTGATCGTGCTCTGGTTGTTCGACCGACTGTAGGCCGACAGTCTCATTTCGCTGGCCCGGATAGCCATCGCCAGTGTACAGTCTCAACGCTCCCGTTCCCGGTCGTGTCGCCGCCCTCGCAGGCGATCTATTCCCCGAACTCGTCGGCTTCGAGTCGGTCCGCCAGGAGCACTCGGTGCTGCTCAAACGCCTTGGAGACGACGAATTTTCGCACCTCGCCGAGCAGGTGCGTCAGGAACTGCAGGGTGCACCAGCCGTCGAAGCCCGCGTGACCGGCATCGACTACTTCGCGGAGCCTCCCCGGGGGTCCCAGCCCGTCGTCTACCTCAGTGTCGCGTCGCCGGGACTACAACAGCTCCACGAGCAACTCGTCGACGCCTTCGGCGCGATCGACGGACTCGAAGGGGAGGACTACGTGATGCACGTTACGCTCGCGCGCGGTGGCGGGGATATTGAGGCGGCCCGGGCGCTCGCCGAACGGGAGATTGAGCCGATCACGTGGACGATTACGGAGCTTCGGCTCTGGGATGCGAAACACGGCGAAGCGGCGAGAACGATCCCGCTCCCGGCCTGACTACGCGAGTAGCCGGGGGCCGAAGATGACCAGCAACAGACAGAGCAACATCGTCAGCCCGACCGTTGTCGTAACCGTCTTTGTCAGCTGATACGAGCCCTCGATCGGCAGCCGCGAGACGATGGCCTCTGTGCTGGTTCGCAGGATGTGCCCGCCATCGAGCGGGAACGCGGGAATGCAGTTGAAAAAGCCAAGCTGGATGTTGATCCAGCCGACCCAGAACAGGATGTTCGCCAGCACGAAGGTCCCGGCTCCAAGCGCCGCCAGCGGGCCATCGACGACGTAGAAGTTCATGATTTCGCTCGTGAAGCCGGCGAAGCTCTCGGGGAACGTGTCACCGCCGATGATCCCGGCGAGTGGGAGGAACAACACGAGTAGCGTCTTGCCGATGAACGAATCAGTGACGGCGGGATCGATCGCGGCTTCCTCGTCGTTCTCCCCGCCGAGGATTTCGAGGTACGTGCCTGCGGGGTAGTACTGTAGCCCCCACTCGCTGGTCGTGATACCGTTCACGCCGGGTGCAACCGAAGCCGCCCCGACGAGTGCTCCCCCGTCATCGGCTTCCGCGAACGTCACTTCGTGGGTAGTACGGTCGGTCCCTTCGTACACCACGATCTCGGCGGTTTCACCGGGTGATTGCTCGTCCATCACCTCGCTGAGATCGTCGCCCGTCAGGACCCGTTCCCCGGCGATTTCCGTAATAACGACGCTCGATCCCGGTTCGAGACCTGCATCGGTGGCGAGGGGTCCGTCCTCGGCTACGACGACGAGCGCTCCGGTAGCGAAGGTCTCGTCCACGGCCTCACCGTTCCGATCCATGTCCACAGTGACGACCTCCTCAGCACCAAGCGCAGTCTGCAGTTCGTCCCGTGTATCGACCGTCTCGCCGTCGACAGCGGTGATCCGGTCACCCATCTCGACGTTGTCGGGGCCGCCCTGCGTGACGCCCTGAACGACGAGTCGTTGTTCGATCGTCGTCTCTTCGTCGTCGTTGAGTTCGACGGTCACCGCTTCCTGGTCAGTATCAGCGAGCGCCCCTTCGAGGTCGCTGTTCGTCTCGATCGGCTCGCCATCCAGTGCGGTGATGCGGTCGCCCCGATCGACACCGGCCGCTTCTGCCCCCGAGTTGGGAACGGGCCCGGCGATCGACGCGCCGGGTGCGACGGCGATTGCACCGGCGACCGGGCCAAAGAGCAGCGCGAACACGAGCACCGAGAGCACGAAGTTGTTCGTCACGCCCGCCGCGAACATCCGGCTACTTCCACCACGGCTCGCATTGCGCTGGCTCTCCTGTTCGGGTTCGACGAACGCGCCGATCGGGATGATTGCCAGCATCGCGACGCCCATCGAGTTGATGTCGATGTCCTCGACGCGACAGAGCAGGCCGTGGCCCCCCTCGTGGACGACGAGGCCGACGAGCAGGGCAAACACGATCTCGGGAGCCATCGACAGTGGGAGAAAGTCGTTGACACCGGGGATCGCCAGCACGTTCCGTGGCTGTGTGACCTGACTCGGCTGTGGCGAGGAGAGCGCCAGTGCCGCCGAGAGCACGAGCATCAGGAAGGCCCCGACCATCACGACGAGAGCGATACCGAGCCCCACGTTCGCCCAGGCCCGCCAGAACCGATCCCACTGGGAGAGCCAGTCGAGGAACTCCCGACCGCGTTTCGTGTGGATCGTCGTAATCGGGCCCTGGGTCTTGACGTATTCAGGCAGCCAGCCGCGCTGGTTCGCCGTCCGTACGAGGGCCCAGTAGGCGAGGATCCCGCCCACGACCCAAACCAGCGTACTCATTGGCCTATCCTCGGGGAGGCGGTTTGATATGGGTTTGGTTTGGAAGGACAGCTAGCGCTCACGTCGGAGCCGGGCCAGCACGAACGCCTCATCGAGTTTCGCGAGGAAGGTTCCCAGCTTCGGCCCCTGTTCCTGATCGAAGAAGAGTCGGTAGCCAGCGGCGAAGAAGTCGCCGACCTCGACATCGTGGCGTCGAGCGATCTCGTAGATCTCGCTCTGGATCGCCTCGGGATCGTCGTGGGTCTCGATGAAGTCAGCGAGTTCGTCGAGCGCCGCCTTGGTGTCGGCGTCGAACTCGATGTCGGGTATCGACTCGCGTTTGAGTTCGTAGTTGTAGGCGTTGTCCGTCCGACGTGCCCACCGCCGCGCCCGTTCGACCCGCGCCAGGGCGTTTTCGACTACTTCGTCGCTCGCGTCCTCTGGAATGTGGCCTTCGCGCTTTGCGATCTCCTCGCGGAGTTCGGGATCTTCGGTCATGCCAAGCACCGCGGCAAAGCGGAACGGAATCCGGACCGGTCGCTCGGTCTCCCTCGGATCGGCCCCCGGTTCAAGATCGTCAACGAGGAAGGGGTAAACTCGCTTGGCGAACGCCGTCTCCGACTCCTCGCCGGGATCAATATCCCCGTAGTAGATCGCTTCGAGGCGGTCGAACTCGTCGACGAGCTGGTCGAGGCGTGGAATCGAGAAATCCCGCGAGCGCGTGGGGTCCTTCGCGAAAAAGTACCGGAGCACTTCGGGTTCGATCAGCTCCAGCACTTCGGGCACCATCACGACGTTGCCCGCAGAGGAGGAGAACGGCTCGCCGTCGAGGGTAAACCACTCGTAGACCATCGGTACCGGCGGCTCGACATCGAAGACGGAACGCGCGATATCGACGCCGCTTGGCCAGGACCCCTCGGCGTGGTCCTTGCCGAAAGGCTCGAAGTCGACGCCGAGCTCGCGCCACTGGGTTACCCACTCGAAGCGCCAGGGGAGCTTGCCGTCCCGGAGCGTCGCGGTTCCCTCGTGGCCACAGCCCTCGATCGTCTGGTCGCCCGCCTCCATGTCGGTGCAGCGATAGTCGACGGTGCCAGCGTCGGGGTCAACGCCGGTCACGGTCTCTGTTACCGTCCCGCACTCCCCACAGATCGGGTTGAACGGGACGTACTCCTCGTCGACCTTGTCCTGATAGTCCGCGAGGACGTTCCGCGCAGTTTCCCGGTTCTCCAGCAGGAACTCGGTCGCATCCTCGAACCGACCGTCCTCGTAGCAGGCGGTGTTCGAGACGAGTTCGATCGGGATGTCGAGATCTTCGGCGATTCCGGCGATCAGCGTCGAGAAGTGGTCGCCATAGGAGTCACAGCACCCGAAGGGGTCGGGTATCGCGGTGTAGGGCTTGCCCAGATTTCGGCCGAGGGCACTGGCGTCGACCTCACCGAGCCCGACGATCTCGCCGTCCAGATCAGCGAGTTTGCGTGGGAGCCCGCGCAGGGGATCGCGATCGTCGGTCGTGAAGATCTGTTCGACCTCGTGACCCCGCTCGCGGAGCGATTCGGCGACGAAGTAGCCCAGCACGATCTCGTTTGCGTTGCCAAGATGTGGGATACCCGACGGAGAAATACCGCCCTTGATCACGATCGGTTCGTCTGGCTCGCGTGCCTCGACCTGATCGGCGACGCGATCGGCCCAGAACGCGTGGTGGTCGCCCTCGTTCTCTTCTCGCAAGAGGTACGGGTCGTACTCCGGCGGGACACCGTGATCGGGACGCTCCGGATCGGAGTCCACGCTGGCGTCTGATTCCTCGCTCATCGCTCCTCGTCGGCCCAGTAGGTCGGTTCATCGCCTGCGCCCTCTGGGATCACGTCGGTCCCCTCATGATCGCCGTAGCGGACCGCTCCCGAGATGCGTTCGGGCTTCGTACCGTCCAGAACGATGGTTCGCATCCCGGACCGTTGGATCACCTTCGCGGCGAGCAGGTCGACCGGTGCCGAACTCCCTGCGTTCATCTCGATCCCGGCGATCACGTCGACGAGTTCCGCCGCCGAAAGCCGCTCGTGTTTCGTCGCGTCATCGGTTTCGTTCGGATCGGCGCTGTAGACGCCGGGAACGCTGGTGGCGTAGACCAGCAGGTCGGCGTCGACGTACTCCGCGAGAGCCGCGCTGACGGCATCGGTCGTCTGTGCCGGAGCAACGCCACCCATCACACAGATGTCACCGCGCCGGATCGCTTCGCCCGCCTCCTCGTAGGTTTTGGCGGGCGAGGGTACGGCTTCTTGTCCCAATGCGGAGATCAGGAGACGTGCGTTCAGACGTGTGACATCGATCCCGATCTCGTCGAGTCTCATCTCGTTCGCGCCCAGATCCCGTGCAGTACCGATATACTCGCGCGCGACGGTGCCGCCGCCGACAACTGCACCGACGGTACAGCCGTCCTCGACCAGTCCCTCGATGACGGCGGCGTGCTCGCGGATCCGTTCGGCCCCCAGATCCGGCGCGAGTACGCTCCCGCCGATAGAAACGACCACTTTCATACTACTCCACGATACCCCTGTTGCAGTCTTAAGGGTTGCCAAGTCCGGCGTTCCGTGGGTGTTACTGTTCGTCACTCTCGTCCGGGACTTGCTCCTTCGGAAGCTCGACCCGAACCTCCAGAATTCGGTTGTTCTCCGCGGTCTGGACGACCAGTTTCACCCCGTCGTGTGTAACCGTCTCGCCCTCCTCGACGAGGCGTCCCGCCCGGTCGAACACGAAACCAGCAATCGACTCGAACTCGCCGCCCTCCGGTAGCTCGATATCGAGCGCCTCGTTGACTTCGTGGACGTTCACCTCCCCCCGGACGAGTACGACGTTCTCGGCGAGCCACCGGATCGGCACCTGTTCGGTCTTGCCGAGCACCTCGCCGATGATCTCCTCGACGATATCCTCCATGGTGACGATTCCGGCGGTCGTGCCGAACTCGTCGACGACGATCGCCAGTCTGCGTCGATCCTCCCGGAGCTCGGTCAGGATCTCGTCGACGTCTTTCGATTCCGGGACGATGTAGGGATCGATTGCGACATCACGTGCGGTCAGGTTTTCGCCGTTACCGCTCGCATCGACAAGGTCGTTCACTTCCACGACGCCGACCACGTCGTCGAGCGTCCCCTCGTACACCGGAAGCCGGGAGTAGCCGCTTTCGATTGCGACGTCGACTGCCTCCTCGACACTCGCCTCGGCGGGGACGCCGACGACATCGAGACGGGGCACCATCACCTCCTTGGCGATCCGGTTGCGAAACCGGAGAATCCGCTGGAGCATCTCGTGTTCGTCGGCCTCCAGGACGCCCTCGCGCTCGCCCGTCTCGATCATGTCCTGAATCTCCGAGCGCGTGACGTAGGCGTTCTCGAAGTTCCCCTCGCTTCCCATGAGCCGGTTGATGATCCGCGTCAACCTGTCGAAGATAACGATCAGCGGAAAGAGCAGATATTCGGACAGTTTCAGGGGCCTTGATATCCGCAGGGCCCACGATTCGCTGTTTTCGACGGCATAGGATTTGGGTGCGCTCTCGCCGAACAGCAGGACGATCGACGTGATCCCGAACGTGGCGATGAGGACGGCCTGTCCGCCGTCGAAATACATGCCGAGCAGACCAGTCGCGATCGAGGACATCGCGATATTGGCGATGTTGTTTCCGACCAGAATCGTCACCAGCAGTCGTCTCGGCTTCGATTTCAGGGCTTCGAGTGTCCTCGCTCCGCGAGCACCCTCCTCGACGAGCGCGCTGACGCGGTGGTTCCCGAGAGAGAAGATAGCGATCTCCGAGGAGGCAAAGAAGGCCGAGAGGCCGATCAGTACGACAATTGCGAGGATTCCACCCGCTGTCACTGCTTCACGTGACAACACGTCGACTGCACCGTCGACCGGTGGCGCTCCCCCGGCGAGCACCGTCGACAGTAGATCGAGTACGACCGGATCGGATACGAACGGCATCATTGCGGAAACGTTCCGGTTCCAGCCGTATAGTTTCACTCGATGGTCGGCGCATGCTCCAGAACGTACAAACCCCGGGCAACCGTGGGGTGACGTATGCAACTACTTGGTGTCGTCGGTCCCTCGGACTCGGGAAAGACAACGCTCGTCGAACGGATCGTCGACCGACTGAGCGAGCGTGGTCGGGTCGCGACGATCAAACGCATGACCCACGCCCCAGAGATAGATACTGACGGAAAGGACACACACCGCCACCGGAACGCCGGTGCAGAGACAACCTACGGAGTGACCGATGACGATGGCTGGTTCGCTACCGGCGAAGAACGGACGCTTGACGGGACGCTCGCAGAACTGTCGATAGCCCACGACTACACAGTTGTCGAAGGGTATAGCGAGGCGGATCTCCCGCAAGTGGTACTCGCAGGTCGAGAGCATACGGGCACTGCCATTGCCCGTGGCGAAGACGCCGCCGCTATCGATATCTCCTCCGTTGTCGAGCGGATCGAGGAACTCGAACCGTTCGAGTCGCTCGAATCGCTCGTAGCGAGCGCAAAACGCGCGCCGGAAGCCGAACGCGCGGGCGCGATCGCCACGTTCACCGGGCGCGTCAGAGCGAAAGACGCCGACGATGACGCCCCGACGGAGTACCTGCAGTTCGAGAAGTACGACGGCGTTGCCGACGATCGGATGGCGACGATCCGTGAGGAACTGGAGGCCCGCGAGGGCGTCCAGCGTGTGCTATTGCATCACCGGACCGGCGTCATCGAGTACGGCGAGGACATCGTCTTCGTCGTCGTCCTCGCTGGGCATCGCGAGGAGGCGTTCCGCACCGTCGAAGATGGGATCAACCGCCTCAAGGACGAAGTGCCGCTGTTCAAAAAAGAGGTCACGGTTGACGAGGAGTTCTGGGTCCATCAGCGGGAGTAGGAGTTCGCGGCCGCGGTGCCAGCCCGGGCCAGAAGCTAGCCGGGAGCCTTCGATCTCGTCGTTATCCTCTCGTGTCAGTTAGTAATTGACTATCGCATAGAAATACACTATTACTGACTTAGAGGTGGTTTTAAAACGTCTTAGCTGCTTTGAGGGAGTTATGAAATATCGCGTCGGGCGATAAAACGTCTGCTATTGTTGGCAAAATCGGCAAATCGGGCCGAAACAGGTCGAAGTAACCTTCCTTTATAACATATCCCGGATGGTTAGATGGAATCAGGTGGTATCAATGAGCGCAACTCCACAGCCCTCCACGAACGACGATCCGCAAAATAACCGCACCAAAGAAGAGCGCCTTCGCGAGTACCTTGCGGAGAAAGCTAACGATGGCGAACTCTACTTCAAGGGCAAGTTCATCGCGGACGAGGTCGGCCTCTCGCCTAAGGAGATCGGTGCCCTGATGGTCAAGCTTCGGGATTCCTGTCCAGACCTGGAAGTCGAAAAATGGTCGTACACGAGCGCGACGACGTGGCGTGTCGAACCCGCGTGACCCTGTTGCCCGTCCCCGCGCCGTGGACTCTTTAACCGTGGCGAGCATTATGATCGAATAGATGCACGCGACGGAGTCGCCCGATGCTGGCCCGCCACTATCGGCTCTTACTGGTCGCTTTCACGTCCACGAAGTACGTACCGAGGACGACCGAATCGAGTACTACGGAGTACCGCTTGTATCCTACGAGCATCTGCTTCGCGAACTGTGGCCGGTGTTCAACGACGCCGGATACAGGATTAGCTTCAGTAGACGTGGGCGGACCGACGTCATCGTCGCGGAACCGATCGATACCGGGATGGATGGAATCCCGTGGACGAACGTCGTACTGTTGCTCGCGACGATCATCTCGACGCTGATCGCGGGCGCGCTCTGGTTTCACATCGATCCGTCAGATGGCGTCTTTGCCATACTAGATGCCTGGCCGTTTACCGTCGCGTTGCTCACTGTGCTCGGAATCCACGAACTGGGGCACTACGTAATGAGTCGATACCACGGCGTCAACGCGACCCTGCCGTATTTTATTCCGATTCCTTCGATCATTGGAACGGCAGGAGCAGTTATCAAAATGAGCGGACCGATCCCGGATCGACGTGCTCAGTTCGATATCGGCGTTGCCGGGCCGCTTGCGGGCCTCGTTGCGACCGTGATCGTTACCGCGATCGGACTGACGCTCGACCCGATGACGGTTCCAGCGGAGTTCGCCGAAAGCGACGACGGGATTACAGTCATGCTCGGACACCCGCCACTGCTGGAGCTCCTCGCCAGTGCACTCGGCGAGTCACTATACGCCGACGATCCGATGCGGAGCGTCCATCCGGTCGTCATCGGTGGGTGGGTCGGCATGTTCATCACCTTCCTGAACATGATCCCGGTTGGCCAGCTCGACGGTGGCCACATCTCCCGAGCTATGTTCGGCCGGAAGATGGAAGCGGCGGCCGCTCTGGTACCGTGGGCGCTGTTCGGCCTCGCCGGATACCTCTACTACGGCGCCGGTGTGAGCTTCGCTGGCTCCTTCATCTGGCTGTTCTGGGGGCTGATAGCGCTGTTTTTTGTCGCTGCCGGACCGGCACAACCCCTTTCGGAAGCGTCACTCGGCCCGAAACGCATGGCTGTCGGTATGGTTACGTTCTTCCTTGCAGCGCTGTGTTTCACGCCGGTCCCGTTCGAGGTTATCGGCTGACTGGCGATTCAGCCGTGTGTGTAGCCCCGGTCCGGCAGTGAATCCCCGTCGAGCAGCACGTTCTGCTCTGTCACCCGACCGATCCGACTGATCGGTGCCGGTGATCGCTCGGCGAGACTGTCGATGGCATCCTCGGGCACCGTGAACACGAGCTCGAAGTCCTCGCCAAAAAAGAGGGCTGCTTCGCGGCGCTCGTCCTCACTGTCCACTACCTCCTCAACGGCGTCTGCAACCGGGACGGCGTCGAACTCGATCTCGAACCCACAGTCGCTTTTCTCGGCCATCTGGTGGAGCGAGCGTGCAAGCCCGTCGCTCGAATCCATCATGGCCGTTGCGTCCGGCGCGAGCGCTCTCCCTGCGGCTATCCTGGGAGTGAACTGGAAGAGCTCGTTCCCGCGCTCTACATCTCCCACCCGAAACAGCTCCAGTCCGGCGGCGCTCCGGCCAAACGCTCCTGTCACACAGACTGCATCACCCGGCTCTGCACCGCTCCGCAGTACCGGATCGTCGGTTCGGCCGATCGCGGTCGTCGCAACAGTAAACTCGACGTGGGTGTCGAGATCGCCCCCAACGTAGGCCCCGCCGACCGCCTCGCAGACGTGCCGGGCTCCCTCGACGAACTCGGTGAGTTCAGCCCGATCGAACTCGGGTGTGGCGTAGACGGCGACCGCGGCCGTCGCCGTTGCCCCCATCGCGGCGACGTCCGACAGCGACGCACCGACCGCGCGCCAGCCTGCTGTGTACCGGCTCGTGCCGTCGGGGAAGTCGGACCGCTCGTGGAGCATGTCGGTCGTGATGACCTGCTCGCCGACGACGGCGGCGTCGTCTCCGGCGGCTTCTAGTTCGGTTTCGAGCATCGACAGCGCGGCGCGCTCGTCCATGTCGAGTACTTTCCGGGGCGGTACAAAAAGCGACGCGATCGATGTCGGTTCGCTGCTAGCCGTCCGTCACGCAGACCGAACGTAGCGGCTACCGGTCCGTTCGCTGTCAGGTAGGTCCACCAAAGCGTTTAGCTGACGTAGTCCATACGGGCTCGAAATGTCAGCGGCGGATCAATGGACGATAGAGAACATGCCGAATCAGTCCGGGAGACGGATCGTCATCACTGGCGCGAACAGCGGGCTCGGTTTCGAGGCGACGAAAGCGTTCGCACGCAAGGGCGGCGAGGTCGTGATGGCCTGTCGGGACCGCGGACGTGGAGAACGGGCCCGGGACGAGATCCTGACGGAGGTTCCGGACGCCGACCTGGTCGTCGAACGCTGTGATCTCGCCGATCTCGATTCGATCGAGGCGTTCGCCGATCGCCTCCAGGAAGCCTACAACGAACTCGACGTTCTCTGTAACAACGCCGGCGTGATGGCGATTCCGTACCGCGAAACGGCGGACGGGTTCGAGCGCCAGTTCGGCGTCAACCACCTCGGGCACTTCGCACTCACGGAACAGTTGCTCGATCTGCTCGCCGCCCCTGACGCCGAAAGCCGTGTTGTCACACACGCCAGTGAGATCCACGAACGCGGGGAGATCGATCCGGAGCGTCTCGTCTCCCGTATTGCGGGCGAAGACGCAAAGCACTCGTACGACAAGTGGGACGCGTACGGCCGGAGCAAACTCGCGAACGTCCTCTTCGCGTACGAGCTGAACCGGCGGCTCGACGACGCCGGGATGAACGTGACGAGTCTCACCTGCCATCCCGGCTACGCCGATACGAACCTCCAGCGGCGCGGGCCGAAGCTGTCGGGGTCGGCCATCAGAGAACGGCTCGCCTCGCTGGCAAATCGGCTGTTCGCTCAGCCATCCGAGCGAGGCTCGCTACCACTGTTGTACGCCGCTACCGCCGCCGATATCGAGGGGGGCGAGTACATCGGGCCCGGCGGTCTCCTTAATATGCGTGGGTACCCCGAGCGACAGCGCTCAAGTGAGGCCTCGTACGATCGCGAACTCGCCCGTAAACTCTGGAGGATCTCTGTGGAGCTAACCGGTGTCTCCTACGAGTTCGATTCCCACACCACGAGCGCCTGAACGCCGGCACGACCACGATACGATGGTCTTAAATGGCGCGGCAGGGAAGAAATCCCTATGACAACGCTGTACGACGTACCTGCGGACGCGCTCATCGAGGCGCTCGCCGAGGAGATCGAGATCGAAGAACCCGACTGGGCCGAGTTCGCCACGACCGGCGTCGACGCCGAACTGCCGCCAGAACAGGAGGACTTCTGGGCCACCCGCGCCGCCAGCCTTCTCCGCAAGGTCGCGATCAGCGGCCCCGTCGGTGTCGAGCGTCTTTCCACCGAATACGGTGGTTCGAAGAACGGCTCGAACCGCTACCGCGTCGCCCCCGACAAGCGCGTCGACGGCAGCCAGAACGTTATCCGAACGATCCTCCAGCAGCTCGAAGACGAGGACCTCGTCACCACGGCTGACGGCGAAGGTCGACGCATCACACCCGAGGGCGAGAGCCTCCTCACCGATACCGCCGACGCCGTACTCGAGGATCTCGATCGCCCCGAACTCGAAAAGTACGCGTAAACGTCCCGTAGTTTCGTTCTGTCACCCTCCGCTTTCGCCTAGTCGCTTCACCGTCGAGCGGTCCGCCCGCCCTTTTCCTGACGCGTCCGTAATGATTTTGCCGCCAGCGAAGCATCGTCTAGACAGACATGAGTGGCAACCCCGACGAGGACCGACTCGACGAGATCCGTCAGAAGAAGATGGAACAGCTCAAAGAACAACAACAGAGTGGCGGCGACGCCGCGGAGGCCCAGCAGGCGCGACAGGAGCAGGCCGACGCCCAGAAACAGGCGATGCTTCGTCAGCATCTCACTGATGGCGCACGAAAGCGACTCAACACTGTCAAGATGTCCAAGCCGGACTTCGGCGAGCAGGTCGAACGGCAGGTCGTCGCGCTCGCCCAGAGCGGTCGCGTACAGGGACAGATCGACGAGGACCAGATGAAAGACCTGCTCGAAGAGCTCAAACCTGACTCCCAGAGCTTCAACATCCGGCGGCGGTAGGATGCGACTCGGCCTCCTCTTTAGCGGTGGAAAAGATTCCACGCTCGCCGCCCTGTTGCTCGACGAGTTTTACGACCTGACGCTGGTCACCGCCCATTTCGGCGTCACCGACGACTGGCAACACGCTCGCGACACCGCCGAAACGCTTGCGTATTCCTTCGAGCGCGTCGAACTCGACGAGTCAGTTGCCCACGAGGCTGTCGAGCAGATGCGCGAGGATGGCTATCCACGAAACGCCATTCAGGACGTCCACGTTCACGCCCTCGAATCCGTCGCCGAGATGGATTTTGACGCCGTCGCTGATGGAACACGCCGTGACGACCGTGTCCCTTCGGTGTCGCGTGCACAGGCCCAGAGCCTCGAAGACCGTCATGGGATCGACTACATCGCGCCGCTTTCAGGCTTCGGACGGGGCGCGGTCGACCGCATCGTCGACGCGACGCTCGACGTCACGGTCGGGCCGAGCGAGCAGATTTCCCGTTCGGACTACGAGGCGGAACTGCGTGCGCTACTGGGGGACGAATATGGCTCCGATGCGATCGGCGAGGTATTCCCTGATCACGAGCAGACGCACGTGACCGACGTACGAGCGGCTGGGGACGAGTGAGTCGGTGATTGCGTCGCGGACACACCTGTGTTACACAGCCGTATCGTCGGGTTCCCGAAACTACACGTTCACAATTGACACCTACCGGGATCGCACTGGTCAAAAGGACCTTCCCGTCGGCCGTCGATCCGCACGTATGGTCGAAGAGTTGCTCGCCAAAGAGTTGATCCCCGACGTTACGCCAGCGGCGTCCGCTCGACCACTGTCCCATTCACGGTTGGGTACTGCTCGACTATCTCGCCATCCGACACGTCACCTTCATCAACCATCTCTTCGAGAAGCCACCACGCGATCTCGACGTGGTCGGATTTGACCGTGTAGAACTCCTCGGGAACGCCCAGTTCGTCGAGTCGCTGTTCGGTGACCCACGTCTTTCCGTAGACGATAGTGCCGTCGTCGGTGATCTCGTCGAACTCGCGGCGGATGTTCCGGGCCATCCGCTTCAGGCGGCGACGGTGCTGGGCGGCGTCTTTGAAGACGCTGGTACAGAAGTAGACCTTCTCGTGATCGCCCATGATGTCAAGGATCTCCTCACGGTCCCCGTCGACCGCGCTCATGTGGCCGTCTTTGAGTTCGTAGCCCTGCTCTTGCATCCGGCGGTAGTTGCCGTCGCTCATCTCGAACTCGTTTACGTTACAGAACTCGGCTGCGCCCTCGTCCAGAAAGTCGAGGAACTCGGTCTCGGCGCGGATGCCGGGAATCTCGAAGGCGGGTGTCATCCCCTCCTCGCGAGCGATGTAGAGGATCTCCTCCCACTCGGTACCGTGGAGATCGCCCCACTGATCGTACGGTGGGTGAAACCGGATCTCGTCGAGGCCCGCCTCCGAGAGCCGGTGCATGTTCTCACGGCCGCCCGTGATCCCGGTGTACAGATGCGTATGATGGTCCTCGCCGAACTCCGATTTCAGGAGTTCGAGATAGTGGCAGGTCCGGTCCATCGCCTCCTGGGGCTCCCCGCCGGTAATCGAGGTACCAAGCGCGTCCATCCGGTGGGCTTCCTCCAGGACATCCTCGTCGGACTCGACAAGTCGTTCGTTGGCGTAGACGTCCGTGACGTTCTTTCTGTTCTCGCCGAGCGGGCAGTAAAAGCAGTCGCGCTGGTCACAGTAGCCGTAGACGAACATGACCATCTTCCCCCCTTTTGCGCACTGCTCGCACCCCTTCGAGATCATTCGTTGTTCCCCGTATGTTTCGGGTCCTGAAAAAGCGTCCGGATCAGTGCTCCGGCCCAAACGCGGTGTTTGTGCCCGGTTATCACAGTGCTATCGGGCCACAGAGTATTCATACGTCGGGGACCACCATCCCGCCGATGAACTCGCAACGACGGCGTCTACTTGCTGTCTCCGGTGGGGCGCTCACCGGCGGCCTCGCGGGCTGTCTAGGCTTTATAAACCGCAACGAGGACTTGGAGTTCTCGTCATCGCCGGGAAGCGTCTCGCAGGACGCACTCGATAGCACCGGCTACGGCGAACACGAGATCGAGGAGGCTCCAGTCGAGGAGACGTTCGAGGTCGCCGGACAGAGTCGTACAGTTCGACTCACCAACTGGCACGCCCAGTACGACCGCGCGGTCGATCTCCAACTCCTCGACCGGTTTCAGGGTGCAGTCTTCAGCGTCTTCTCGACGCCGAAGTTCGAGATAGCGGGCCGATCGATCAACCCGATCGATCGCTGGGATACCGACCGGATCGTCGGGATGGTGCAGGACCGCTACGAGGGGCTGGCTGACCTCCGCCGGACCGGGGAGTATACGACACCGATGCTCGGCGCGGAACCGACGATCACCGAGTACGAGGGCCGTGCGGACATCACTGGCACCGGCGTGACGATCGATCTCCAGCTGCACGTCTCCGGGGCTGTCGACCACGGCGACGACTTCCTGCTCGGCCTCGCAGTCTATCCCGATGACCTGCCGGGCGAGGACGATGCCGTTCGGACGCTGTACGACGGCATCGAGCACGAGGGGTGAGGACCAAACACGTAAATCACGGGCCGTTCTACCTCCGATCGGATGCTGCTCGTCCTCTGTGTCGACCTCGACGACGACCTCGGCCGGAAGACCGGCGTCACGACGCCCGTGATCGGTCGAGAGGCCATCCGCGATGCGGCCGTCGAACTCGCGACCGCCGATCCCGAGGACAGCGACGTCAACGTCCTGTTCAAGGGGCTCAATATCGCCCAGTCTATCACTGACGAGACGGTCGAGGTCGCCGCGGTGACGGGGACGAACGGGAGCGACGTCGCGGCGAACCGGAAGGTCGGCGAGGAGGTCGATACCGTCCTCGCGAGCCTCTCGACGCGCGAGGAGGTTCGGGCACTCATCGTCACCGACGGCGCACAGGACGAGAGCGTCGTCCCGGTGATTCGCTCGCGGGTTACCGTCGACGGCGTCTCGCGGGTCGTCGTTCGACAGGCGCAAGACCTCGAATCGATCTACTACACGATCAAGCAGGTCCTGGACGACCCCGAGACACGGGGGACGTTGTTGATGCCGCTTGGTATTCTCCTCCTTATGTATCCGCTGGCGGTGCTTGCGAGCTATTTTGATCTCCCCGGGCTCGTGCTTGGCGTCACTTCGGGTCTGCTCGGTCTCTATCTGCTCTCTCGGGGGCTGGGGCTCGGTGAGCACCTCGATGCCACAGCCGAGCGCGCCCGTCGGAGCCTCTACGCAGGGCGAGTAACGCTGATAACCTATCTCGTCGCTGCCGTGTTGCTCGTTATCGGCGGGGTCAGCGGCGTTGACCAGCTCGAAGCCGTACAGGCCGGTGAGCCGGGTGCTCTCGGCGCGCTGGAGACGTTGTCCGCGCTCGTCTACGGTGCCGTCCAGTGGTTCGCAGCGGCGGGCGTCACAACGAGTCTGGGACAGATTACCGACGAGTATCTGGCGGATGGGCTGGAGTGGCGCTATCTCAACGCCCCGTTTTACGTCCTCGCTATCGCGGTCGTACTCCATGGCGTCAGCGCGTACGTACTCGGGATCGAGGGGCTGTCCTACCTCGCTGCGGCGCTCACGAGTGGAACACTTCTGGGGATCGGCAGTACGCTCGCGTTCGCCATCGCCGAAGACCGGTATCCGACTGCCGACGAATCGGCGTCGTAGCTCCGGACCGCAGCCGCTCAGTGCTCTCGAACGACGACGAACTCCGCGAGGTCGCGGAGGTACTCGCCCGGGTCGGTGTCTGCCGTCCCCGTCCGTTCGAGGGCGTCGATCGCCCTGTCCGCTTCTTTGCGTGCGAGCGCGTTCGCCTCGTCGGGAGTTAGCTCCGTCACCTGTACGACCGAGGGGCGCTCCATCTCGGCGTCCTGATTCGTCGGCTTGCCGAGTTTCTCTGCGTCCGCAGTCGCATCGAGCACGTCGTCACGGATCTGAAAGGCAACCCCCATTCGTTCGGCGTACTCGCCGAAGGCTTCGACGGTGAACGGGTCGGCGTCGGCCGCGATCGCGCCCAGTTCTGCTGCAGCGCGAAACAGTGCGCCGGTTTTTCGGCGGGCGAGTTGCATATACTCGGCTTCGTTTGTCGGCTGAGCGACGAGTTCTGTCGCCTCGCCTTCACCCAGTTCTATCATCGATTCCGTCGCGGCCTGCATCGCTCGTGGTTCGTCGGAAAAGAGTTCGAACGCCTCGCCGAGCAGGCCATCGCTCGCGATGATCGCGGGACCGAAGCCGTGGGCGGTCCAGGCACTTTCGACGCCCCGGCGCATCTCCGACTGATCGATCACGTCGTCGATCACTAGCGAGGCGTTGTGGACCAGTTCGATGCCGACGCCGAAGTCGACGGCGTCCTCGGCATCCCCATCGGCGGCCTCACACGCGAGGATCGTGACGAGCGGTCGGACGCGTTTTCCGCCCGAGAGCGCGACGTGTTCGAGCTCCTCGGACAGCTCCGTGGGTTCGACCTCGTCGAGCACCGCCTCCAGTCGATTTTCGACCAGTCCCCGTCGGCGCTCCAGAAACTTCATCGAAGCAAGGTTAGGGTCCCGTGGGCAAGTAGGTGACGAATCCGTGGACGCCGTGGACAGTTCGGTTGCCAGTATGCTTTGTTTACGCGTCGAGTATGTATATCATACCGACAGGTAAGCTAATCCAACTGGAAGGAAAGGACTCAAGACGTTCAACGCCGTCATAGGGTATATGTCCGAGGCACAGAGCGTCAGTCTCTCTTACGAGGACGGGGCGCGGGCGGTCGAACTGGCACGGGAGGCCGTCGAGGCGTACGTCCAGAACGGACAGCGTGAACAGCCTGGAAGTATGCGTGAGTCGTTTTACGCGCGCACTGGGGCCTATGTTCGGCTGGAATCGACCCGCGGGAGGGGGAGTCTGCGTGGGTGTGCCGGTGCACATCAGGAGAACGACCAGCTGGGCCACGTCATCGTCGACGCCGCCATCCAGGCTGCAAGCGGTGATTCCTGTGGCTCCGAAGTCCGTCCGGCCGAACTATCGAACATCACCGTCTCCGTCTGTGCGGTGACGAACCTGCTTCTCACTGACGATCCGCTCGAAGACATGGAACTCGGCGCACATGGCGTCGTCGTCGATGCCGGGGGATCGAGCGCGTGGCTCTACCCCACTGTTCCGGTCGAGAACGGCTGGTCAGCAGAGGAGTACCTCGGTCGGACCTGCCGCAAGGCCGGTCTGGCACCGGGGGCGTGGCAACGCGAGGACGTGATGGTGACGCTGTTCGAGGGCGAAATCTACCGCGAGCGCGATCCGGGCGGCAGCGTCGAACACCTCTCCTGACCTACTCGAAGCCGACGAGTTTTGCGTCCGCCGCGGCCCGTTCAGCGGCATCGTCCAGATCGAACTCCCGCACGACCTCCCCATCTCGAATCAGCGGTTCAAGCAGTGGCTCACCGTCCTCCGGCCCGTCCCGATGAGCCAGTCCGACGTGGTGGCCGCCGTCGGCTGTCCGGTACACGTCTTTGACGCCCGAGAGTTTCCCGCGTTTCGAGATAGCCTCGCCGTCGATGGAGACAATATCGAGCGCGAAATCCAGCGGATCGGCGTCGGTGACGTAGCTCCCGACACCGAAGCCATCGGCCACGTCTTGTAACTCCCACATCGCGTCGGGAGTGATCCCGCCGCTGACGAACAGGTCCACATCCTCGCGTCCGATGGCGTCCAGTTCCCAGCGCAACTCCTTGAGGATGTGCCGGAAGTCGCCGCGACGTGAACTCGTCGTGTCGATCCGGACGCTGTCGAGGTTCTCGCCGAGCGCCGCGGCGGCCCGGAGCGTCTCATCGACCTCGTCGGTAAAGGTATCGCAGAGTGCGACCCGTGGCACTTCTTCGTCGACTGCTTCATCGAACGCGAGCCACGCGGCCTCCTGATTTCCCGTGCCGAAACACAGCATCAGGGCGTGGGGCATCGTTCCCCCTGCCTCCCGGCCCAGAACGTCCCCGGCGGCGACGTGGGAGATGCCGTCCATCCCCGCGAGCAGCCCGGCACGCTCGACGAGCGGCGTGATCGACGGGTGAACGTGTCGTGCGCCAAAGGAGAGCACCTGCGAGTCGGGGGCGGCCCGACGCGCCCGGAGCGCGTTCGTCGCGTAGCCACTGGCCTGCGAGAGAAAGCCCAGTATCGAGGTCTCGAATCTGGCGAACTCCAGATATGGTCCCTCGATGCGCATCACGGGGCCGCCGTCGAACAGTCGCCCCTCGCGGAGCGCGTCGACGTCGATGTCCCGGCCTTCGAGCAGGCGTGCGACGTCCTCGATCCCGGTAACGAGCTCGAACTGGCCCGTCGGGAACTGGTCCACGGTCACTTCCGCGACGACGTGTGGATTCTTTCCGGCGTGTTTCAGGGTCCGCTCGGTCCGGTCAAAATACGCGTCGGTCGCGGTTCCCTCGATGATAGCCTCGGCGGAAACCGTCCCGAACTGATCGCTCATGCGTGTACCCTTCCGGGAGCGGTGGCAAAAAACGTCCGTTCGCGCGCGGTCAGGATACCGCAGTGGCGGTGACTGCCGAATCACCGGGTACCGTGGCGCTCATCGACGCTGGAACCGGTTCCTCGACAGCGTGAACCTCGCCCAGTTCCTCGACCGTCGGTGCGTGGACGACGGTCACCGTTGCTCCGTCCTGTACGACGCGGTACGCCCCGGCGAACGGCTCGTCCTCGCTGACCTGGTAGGTCCGTTCGTCGACCGACTCCGCGGCGTTTGCGGTCAGCAGCTCCTCGTATGCTGCGGCGAACTCTTCGGCATCGTCCGCGCCCGACCACTCGGACTCGAAGACGTGGGCGTACTCGTCGTCATTCTCGTAGACGACGAGGCTGTCACCGTTCCAGCCGTTCGTTATCGGATGGGCGTAGTTGTAGCGGGCGTACTCGCCGCTTGCCGCGGCGATGTGTTGTTGATCGATCACGCCGTTGTACCAGAGTGCGGCAAAGAGCCCAGCCTCGCCAACAGTTTCGACTCGCGGTTCGTCCTCACCGAGTCGTTCCCAGGACCCGTCGCTGCGATCGTCGATGTCCACGTCTTCACCGGGGTCGTCCGGGTATCTGTCAGGGTCGATCACCTGTGCCGTACTGGCCGGGTACTCCTCGTATGCGTCGTTTACTCCTTCCCACCCTTCGCGCTCGCGCAGTTCGTGGACGAACTGGGGGCCGTCAGAGTACGGGTGGAAAATCGTCAGGAAGAGCCCCTCGTTGAACGACTGCTGACCGCCGCCACCGCCGCTCGTCGCTGAGTCGATACACTCCCATTCCGCCTCACAGCGCTCCTCGTAGATGTCCATCATGTAGTTGGCTTCACCTTCGAGCAGCCCGAGCCAGCCGAGCCGTTCGTCACGGGTCGTCGTGTCCCGCGAGATGCCAAAGTGCTGGTCCTGAAGTGCGTGGGTCAGTTCGTGAACGAGCGTCCCCCGGTCCACTTCGACTGCGTCCGGATCGTCGGCGACGAGGACGACCCGCCCGTCGTCGGCGCTCGTGTAGTAGCCCTGGACTGACGCGCCGTACAGCGCGTCGAACTCCTCGCCGACGCTGCTGTCGTCACCGACGACGAACGTCGAGCGCCAGAGCTGTTCGTCGAACGCACCGTACTCTCCGCTTGCGGTGTCGCTTTGCTGGAACTCCTCGCGGCTGATGACTTCGACCGGGACGGTTCGCTCGAAGTTCAGCCCCCGCTCGTGTTCGATCCGTGCCATCGCCCGTTTCGTGACGGCGTCGAGTTCGTCCTCGCTCAGCCCATCGCTCGTATCGATGTCGAGCGAGTCGTTGTACCAGTAGCCGTCCACGTAGCCGAGTTCGTCGTCATCGAGCGGCTGTGGCCCATCGTCGACGTCGGCCGCTGGGACGGTACAGCCAGCGAGCAACACGAGCACGCCGACGACGAGCGCGGTCACGAACCTTCGATTCACGTCCCTATACAGCAACTATCGACTGTTAAACCGTTCGCTCCGCAGGGGGTGTGCTCTCTGGGTTCGACCACCCCACACGATGTGCGGGTACTGTAGAATGCGTGAACATTGTAGAATGTGTAAGAATTGTAGCGTCTATAGATATCGTAGTATCCGTTTTACTCCCAGCGGAAATTCCGCACCTCGTCATTGGCTTCACGCGGCCCAACGTCGGACGACCAACAGCGTTCCCAGAATGCCGACGACTGCCACTCCGATGCCGAAGCCGGGGATCTCGTCGCCGTCGTCGGCGTCGTTACTGGGAGTCGACTGTGGAAGCTCCCACTCCGTCGTCGATTCGGCGTCCGGTTCAAGCTCGCCGAGCTGCTCGATCGTCGGGGCGTGGACGATCGATACCCGGTCGCCCTCACGGTCGACGTAGTACGCCCCGGCGAATGCGTCGTCGGACTCGTAGGTCCCCGCCTGTCCGTCGACGCGCTCCATCCCCCACACGTTGTCGAGTAGCCGATCGTAGCCGACTCTGAACGTCTGGGCGTCCGCCTCGGTTTCCCACTCTGTCGTCCAGACGTAGCTCGTCTCACCCGCGTCGTTCTCGTAGGGCTGGAGTCGGTCACCGTTCCAGCCGGTCACGTACTCGTGTCGATACTCGAACGTACTGAAGGCTGTCCCGTCGTCCTGAAACTCGCTCTGATCGATTACCGATTCGTCGACGTCCGGCGCGAACGTGGGATACGCGAACATCGCCGATAGTCCGGCTTTGCCCACGGTCTCATAGTCGGGACGGTCCTCGACGGTCAGTTGCTCCCACTCGTCCGTGCTGTTGTCAGAAGCTGTCACGTTCGTGGACTCGTAGTTCGGATACCGATCCGGACTGATGATCTCCGCGGACGTTCCCGGGGGATCATCGTACAGCTCGTCTACCGGTTCCCAGTCTCCTGCCGCGCGCTCGCCCGGCTCGTACTCGTAGATGTCGTCGACGAACGCGGGGCCGTCGCTGTAGGGCTGGAACGATAGCAGATAGAGTCCGATGTTCGCGAGGTCGTCCGGCGTCGGCTGTTCGGGATCAGCCACCTCGACACACGTCCCTTCCCAGGCACCGTCCTCACAGGCGTGCTCGTACAGCTGTTCGACGTAGACGACGTCACCCTCGATCAGTCCCTCGTCGGCGAGGGAGCCGTCGATGGTTTGCTCGTCGAAGCGGCCAAGATCGAAGTGCTGGTCCTGCAGGGCGTGTCCCAGTTCGTGGGCGAGCAGTGTCTCGTCGAACTCCAGGGATTCTTCATCCTCGGCGATTACCACGATCTGTTCTGTCGCCGGATCGTAGTAGCCACCAACTCCCGTCCCGAGATTCTCCTGCTGGACTTCCTGTGGGTCTTCTTCGTCGACGAGCAACATCGCCCGGTAGACAACATCCTCGAAGCGCTGAACGTCTTCGGGGCTATCCCACGCCTCCGTTTCCTCCTCGAACTCTTCGCGCGTAATCACGTCCACGTCGGTTTCGTTCTCGAAGGGGAGACACCGGATCGCCTCGATGCGCGCTTCCGTCCGTGCGACCAGCGCGTCGAGTTCGTCCTCGTCGAGACCGTCGGTCGTGTTGATATCGAGCTGTTCGTCGTACCAGTAGCCGTTCGACCAGCCCAGCACGTCCTCCTCGGGATCCGCGTGGTCTTCGGGCGGCTCCGCGGCGCATTCGTGAATCACGCTCTCGTCAGGTTGAAGCGTGTCAGCGACGCCAGCCGTCGTATCGTCTCCTGGGACTCCGCCGGTGACGGGAACCGCCACCAGTGAGCAAGCAAACAGAAGCACAATGCATACGGCCAGTCGCTGACGCATGGTCACAGTATCGTGACAGGCGCATAAAAACTATTTGTGATGGTTTTTTGTGAAGGTAGTGGGCCATCGCTCACGGGCGGGTGTCTGACGATCGTCTGACTGAATTTTATGGTTCCCGGAAAGATATGTTCTCCCATGCCACGCCAGTACTCCGTGGTCTGTGACGACGAAGTCGGTGAACGCGTGGAGCGACTCGCCAGGGAGTACGAACTGACCGAGCAGGAGGTGCTCCGCCAGTTGATCCAGCAGGGACTCGAAGACTCGGTCTAGGCGTTCGAGGGGTTCTTTCTGGAGAGCGGGCTACCACAGATCGGACAGCGCTCTTTGTTCTCGTCGAACTCGCGCCCACAGCCCTGACACTGGAACTTCCAGTCGCGCTGTTCGGCGATGCCGTCACGGGCGATCACCTCGACGTCAACGTTTAGCTTGTCGGCGACGTTTTGCATTGCGTAGTCGTCGGTCACCAGTCGACCGTCCAGTTCGAAGGTCGCGGCGATCAGTCGGATGTCAGTCTCGGATAGTTCGTCGAGATCTCCGCTCTCTCTGGCGGCGCGTTCGATCTTTTCGACGGTCTCGCCGCCGGGAATGTGGATGTGCATCCCCGAGCCTTCCATCGCATCATACCGGTAGGCGCTCTCGTCTTCGAGCTCTTCCCGGACGAGTGGGATGCTGGCGGTTTTGCTGTTCGTGTGATACTCGTTGATAAACGCTGAGGAGTCGAGAACGTACATTACCGCTTTACGACGATGTAGTCTTTGACTGCCTGAACCGCCTGTACGGGAACGCGATAGCGACCGTTCTCGTCGGTCTGCATGTCGCTGCCGCGGAACGACGTTTCATCGTCCGGTTCGATGACGACGTCGTGGAGCTCGCCGCTTTTGAGGTCCATCGTGATGTTGTACAGCATGCCGAGCTCGGTTCCGTCAGTACCCATGACGGCTTTCCCCGAGAGGTTCTCCGCGAGTATGTCGGACATATGGCTTCGTTTTACCTACTGTAGTATAAACTCCACGGGCAATCGGCGGTCTGCCGACCAGTGTCGCCGGGACGGGCCGTTTTCCGGACCACGACGGGCCAAGCCGGGCGAACACTGAAGGCGTGTGCATGTGTATCATAAGACATGGAGGTGTGGCAGTGGGTCCTCGTGTACGCACTCGTGCTCGTGGTCGTACAGGTGTTCGTCTACCTGTATCTGCGTGGCGACGATGGGGAGCGATCGTTAGACCTGTCCGATGAGGGCGAGCGAGGACGGGGAACCCCGCCGAGCGCCGCCCCCAGCCAGCCGTTCGCGCCCCACTCACAGAACTCGAGCAACACTGACCTGCCCGGCTCTCGACCGGAGCCCCACCACGCCGTATCGCCCGAGGAGGAAGCGATCGTCTGTCGACACTGCGGCGCACGAAACGAACGGGAGGGGATTTACACCTTCTGCCGGAGCTGTACGTCGCAATTGGAGATCTAGTAACCTCTCGTAGTAGCTATTTTGGGTGTCCGTCCCCTCTCACCTGCTGTGCCCCGAGCAGTTGCAATCAACGTCGGCGCGAACACCAATCTCCCGGGCGTCCGCGGACCGATCTATCCCGATGGCAGGTTCGAGTATCTCCCGATTCCGGAGCGTGAACCAGTCAGTGAGCCTGTCCCGACGTACGCCGATCTCGATCTCGATACCGCACTCCCCGAGGACATCCTCGACAAACCGGTTCATCTCGACCCGACGTTCGCGGAGTATTCCTGCTGTGATCGCTATACCTACGGCGACGACTACGGCGTCAAGGCCCGGCCGCTGCTCGACCTTGCGGCTGGCGACTACGTGTTCTTCTATGCGACGCTCTCGACAACCCGCCGAGATGTGGATACGCAGGGTGCTGGAGACGACCCTGCCTCGTGGATCGCCCCCGAGTGGGGCGCGTACGTGATCGGACAGTTTCGGCTCGCCAGTGATCCGCTTTCGGGCGAGGAGTATGGAGCGCTATCGCCCACAGACCGGGCCTGGTTCGATGCGAACGCACACGTCCGCCGCGAGCGCTTCGACGCGGAGGTCATGCTCGCCGGAGATCACGAAGAATCGATGCTGTACGATCAGGCTTTTCCACTGAGTACCGCCGAGGCGGGGAGCGAAGCGAATCGGATCGTAACCGAGCTGTCCAGCGACTCCGGCAAGGGGCCGTGGTGGCGTCGCCCGATGCGATTCGAGCCGTCGGCGGTCGAGGAGCTACTGGAAATCTGGGAAAATGAGGGATTCGAGCGCTGTTTCAGCTGACGGTAGTAGGTGCCTTCCACGAGGTGTTCTCCCCGACGGGTTGTAATGACCAACTTATAATTGTCTGGTGGCTCAACACCGAGGTATGGCCGACAGTACGACGTTCGCATTCAAAAGTGCACTCGGCATCGGTGTTGCACTGGTTGTCCTCGGCGTCGGGTCGTGGACGCTCACCGACTTCGCGCATATGACGGCCCTCATTCCGGCTTTCTTCGGCGTCGTTGCCGTCGGATTGGCATCTATCGGTCGGGAAACAAACCGTGAACAGCTTGCAGTCTACGGGATTGCTGCACTGGGGGCGGTAGGTGTTCTGGGGTCTCTACGTGCGGTACCCGATATAATCGCGCTTGCGACCGGCGAAGCGGTTGACTCCACTGTCGGCGTGGCTTCTCAAGCGATCATGATCGCTCTCGGTCTCGCACTGGTGGTCATCGCCGGTCGTGCAGTGTTGGCAGATCGTTGACAGACGTGGCTGAAACAGCCACTATCGACTGATATTCAGTCCTCGTCGAGGCGCACGACCAGTACCGGTTGTTCGGCCCGCCGGATCACGTTCTCGGTGACACTGCCGAGCAAAAACTTGTTCACTCCCGTGCGGGCGTGCGTTCCCATCACGATGGCATCGATTCCGTTCTCGCTCGCGTAGTCGGTAATCGCCTCGTCCGCACGCCCCTCGCCGACATGGGTAATAGCTTCGACCCCTGCCGCAGTCGCTTCACTTTCGACGCCCGCCAGGACGTCTCGGGCCTCCGAGCGGAGCGCCTCCCGGATGGTCTCCCAGCGGCCATCGGAGAGTCCCTTTCGGGAATCGTCCTCGACGACGTAGAGGATATGCAGTCGGGCACCGGTGAGTTCGGCAAGGTCGATCGCTTCGGCGACGGCGCGCTCGCCACCGGGGCTACCGATCGTCGGAAGCAGGATATCGTCGTACATACTGTGACTCTGTGTTTCTACCGGGGTGCTGAAAATACCAGCGGTAGTTCAGCCCGACAGCGCCTGTTTGACTCCGTCAAGGCTTTCGGTCTCGACGATGACCGCGACCTGATCGCCGACCTCCAGTGTCGTGCCGGGAAGCGGGATCGTTAGTGATTCGTCTTCACGGCCGTGGGCGTAGATCCGTGCGCTTTCGGGAAGGCCGACATCGTGGATTTGCTTGCCGACTGCGCTAGCACCCTCGCCGATCCGGAACACCGATAGCTGAAGCTTTTCAGTCAGATCGGAGACGACGTTAAAGTCGCCACCGAGTAGCGCGGTCTTTGCGCCCGCTGCGCCGAGACGCTCCGGGTAGACCACTTCGTCGACATCGTCGGCGTACTTCCGGTAGATGTCCTGGCGGTAGTCCTCGTCGATCCGGAGAACCGTCCGACAGCCGTGATGTTTGCCGATCATGCAGGCGGCGAAGTTGGCGTTGAGATCGCCTGTCAGGCCGCCGACCGCGTCGACCGTTTCGAGGGCCGCCTGCTCCAGCGTGCTGTCCTCGCTTCCGTCGCCCTCGATCGTCTCGAACCCGTCCGACTGGGCACGACGGATCTTCTCGGGGTCGCTGTCGACGACAATCACTTCGTGGCCCTCCTCGCTGAGGATGCGTGCGGTCCGGATGCCCACACGACCGTAGCCTACGATAACGAACTTCATGCGCGAGAGATACGCAACCGGGGCATAAAAAGGGTGGCGGCGATCAGGCTATCGGCTGGCGATCTCCACGCGCTGAGAGGGCGACCGGAAACGCCAGTACGCCGCTGTCGATCACTGCCGTCCCGAGATACGGCCCCACAGGCGATCCAACGAGTACGCCGAGGCCGACGCCCAGTCCGATGATGCCAGCCAGCCCACAGACGGCAAGTGTGACATCAGCGACGCTACCTGCAAGCGGCGCTGGAGCTTCGATGAGCTGCCAGGCCAGTAGTCCACCGATAGCTGCTCCGGTCGCGTTCGCGGCAGCAGTATCGCCTGTAACGACGACTGCGAGTGCTCCCAGCACCACCGCACTCCCGAGCAGTGGGGTCGCCGGATCGTCGAGGCGTCGACACGCGGGTAGCGCAATGGCGAGGATAGCGACGCCCAGGAGGGCTCCGGCAAGCACGTCGATCGGGTAGTGGACACCGAGGACGATCCGGGATAGTCCCACCAAGACGACTGCCACGCTGGCCATCACGAAGCGGCGCTCGGTGGACCACACATCCAGCAACGCGGCGAGCGCGCCCCACGTCACCGTTGCTCCGAGGGTGTGCCCGCTCGGCAGTCCCGGTAGCCGTGCTGTCGTTTCGTGCTCGTAAAACGGCTGTGCGATCGACGCGACCGCCTCGACGGGGACGGCTGGACCAGTGGCCGGCCGAGGGAGGCCGAACAGCAGCTTCAGAACCAGTCCGGCAGAGAGCGCCGTCAGCACGACGCCGAACAGCGCAGCGATCTCACTGCGCCCAGTGAACCAGTATGCCAGCGTCAGCGCCACGACGAAGACCCAGATATCTCCCAGCAGCGTCACGCCTGCAAACGGGAGCGCGGCCCATTCGGGTGTCGCCCCCTGTACCGTCTCGACTCCCGAAAACCACGGCGTCATCTAGGAGCGCCAGTCGCCGATCGCGTTCCGGAGCCGACCGGGAATCCCGAGCACGTTTAGCGTGGTCGTCACCAGCATCATGAGCACGTAGAGTCCGAGCGTCGACAGCCAGAGGACGAGCATCGCCAGGATCGCCCACCCGCCATCCAGATAGACGAACGCGCCGATCGTCATCGCTGTCCCATAGAGCAAGACGAGATACGGACCCCACCCCCGCGCGTGACCCCGGCGGATCCGCCGCCGAACGTAACGCTTGAGGTCGTTTTCGACCGAGTCCCGGTCGACTGTCCGGTCTTCGATATCGTCTTCGAACTCGTCGAGCTGTTCGCGGAGCTCTGCCAGTTCGCGGTTGAGTCGCTGCACCTCGCTTCTGGGAGCCGTCCCGGTCGTCACGTCCTCGTCGCTATCAGCGTCGATGCCGGCCTCTTCGGGTCCGGGGCCAGCCATTCCGACGCCACGATCCTCCTCGTCATCTTCGGTGGGTTCGTCGTCGGTCATCGCTTCCAATTGTGTGTCACGTCGAACCCCATCACGTTGTAATTGCCGGTCCTGTCCGGTAGCTGTTTCCTCTCGATTGTCGGGCTGGCGCTTGTCCGGTCCGACCAGTTCCTCGACGACGTCCTCCGCCATCACTGCGTTGATGACTGCACCGACCATTACGATCAGTGCGCCGAAGTACAGCCAGGTGAGCAAGAGTAAAACGCCCCCCAGAATACCGTACGCCGCGAAATCGGCGGCGTACGCCGTGTATAGCTGGAACCCCTGCCCCAACAGCATCCAGCCGATTGCAGCGACGACCGTCCCGGGCACCGCCTCCTGGGGTGCGATCGTCATGCCCGGCATGACGAAGTAGAGTGGAAAAAAGACCACCAGCAACGTCACGAGCAGTAGGGCCGTCGCGATCTCGGCCCCGAAGGGTCCGAGTGGAAGTCGGCCGATCGCCGTCCCTACGATAGTCACTGCAGCGACACCGATAACGATCGAGGCGAGTACCGCCGCGCCGGTCAGTAGCTCGCTTACGAGCGAGGAGTAGCTGGTTCCATACACCTGCGAGAACGCCCGGTCGAGTCCGCGGAAGAGTCGCAATGCACTCCAGAACAGTACGAGGGACCCGACGACGGTCGCCCCGCCACGTCCCGCCTGGGCCGTCAGCGCCTCGACCAGCGTCTCCTGGGCCTCCGGTGTCAGGAACTCGCCGACGAACTCGATGATCTGACCCTCGAATACTTCCCCGCCCATCACGGAGCCGATCGCCAGCGTGAGTATCGTTAGCGGGATCAGCGAGACGAACGCGTAGTAGGCGACGCCCGCAGCCAGAAACGTGATTCCGGCCGACTGGGCGGTCTCGACGATCGTTCGGAGTCTGTCGAGTGTAGGTGCTAACTGTCCCACAGATAGACTGTCGGGGGAACCGTACAAAAATTGGTTGCGTGTCGGTAGTCCGAGCCCGTTCCTCGTCGGTCACGTCCGCTGGTCATAGAGTCACCCGTCGTCGAGCGCCGCCGCCCGGATCTCCGCAACGCTCGCCTCTGTCTTGAACGTCGTGCCGCCGAAATGGGTGCGAGAGGCCCCGTAGCCCGCCGCTCGAAGTCGATCGAGGAAGTCGTCCATTCCGATCGCCGTCACGCCCCACTGCCTGCAGAGGCGGTGCTGATCGTAGTGGGTGGGTCGGTCGAGTTCGGCCGCGATCGTTGCGGTCAGTTCGCGGGCCGTCTCGGCGGTTCCCATGTCATCGGTGACGTGGTCGCCGACGCGCACGACGAACGCCGACTCGCTCGTCGCGCCGAGCCAGATCGGGCCCGCCGTCAGGACCCGGTTGCCCTCACAGGCGGGACACGTCTCGGGTGGGTGCGCGATCAGGCCGTGTTCGTGCTCGCGGTGCAGACAGTCCTCACAGTGGTGGATGTGACCGATCTCCTCGATCGTTTCGTTGGCGTCGGTCGCCCGGTGGTCGAGTTCGAGGTAGGTCCGGACGTAGTGGTTCGTCGCGTGGGAAAACAGCGGCGTCACGCCCACGTCGTACCGGGCCGCGGTGCGGGCGAGCGCCGACAGCAGGATCCGCATGCCGATCTCGCCATGGTACTCGGTGTTGCGCGGGATCGCAGAGTACTTCCGGACGCCGCTGTGGAAGTGCGCACCACATAGCGGTGCGGTGTCGGTTGCGGTCACGCAGACCAGATTCCGCACGTTGGCGAAGGCGGCGTCGGCGAAGGGGATCGGCGTCCCGAACGGGTCGATATCGACGACGTCGTACAGCTCCTCGTGTAACAGCGCGTTGACGTCGCGCTGGGCCGTCTCGCCGTCGAGGTCGTTGCGTGCGAGGTTGCGCTTACAGAGCGCAACTGCGTCGGGGTCGGTGTCACAGAGCGTTGCCTCCCAGCCGTCGGCCGCGGCGCGGACCCCGCGGATCCCGCTTGCGGCCATCGCATCCAGATACGAACTCGCACGTGGTTCCCGGTCCCGGTAGGCCCGGAGCGTTGCGACCGTCAGATCCCGGTTCAACTCCTGGACCGGGTTGAAAAAGACCGCGTCGTCGACGCCCTCGGATTCCTGCTCGGGCACCTCGATTTCGACTGCACCCTCCCGAATCTCCATACAGGTTCTCGCCGCCCACGCGCGAAAAGCCCCACGATGCCGCCGCGTAGTCGGAGACACTCCACATATCCGAACCTGTTTTGACAGGCCCGTTCCAATGACAGACCTGTGTCCCGCCCCGCTCCCGCGCCATCGCCGACTGCAGGTGGTCAGTCGTGACCGACGACTGGCAGGCTATCCTCTCGGAAGCGGGCGAGTTGACGCCCGACGCGGTCGAGCGAATCACCGCCGTCCACGGCGACCGTGGCGCGCGCGCCATCGAAGCCGTCGCCGAGGAGCGGGTCAAACAGTACCGTGATTTCACCGTCGTTGTCGGCTACACCGAGGAGTACGTCATCGAGGGACGGGGCTGTACCTGCAAGGACAGCCTCTACAATCTCGACGAGAGCGACCCGACCGATCTCTGCTGGCACGCCCTCGCGGTGATGATCGCGCGCCGGATCGACGCCGTCGACCACCACGATATGTGGTACTCGGACGTCCGGGAGTTCCTGTGACGTCGTACTCGGACGGTCGAGGGGTCTGATAGAGTAGCCACTATCTACTCAGCGATACCAGCGGGTAAGCTCTGTATAGATTCAGTATACAGCTACTTCTATTTCGATATAGTGTGTATACCTTTCACCTACTCCCCTGCCTGTTCAGTTGATGCGACGGAGAACGTTCATCGGCACGTGTGGTATCGCAAGTATGGCCGCCATCGGGGGCTGTCTCGGTGACGACGATGACGAGGAAAACGGCGAAGCAGCCAACGGCGACGAGAACGGTGATGAAAACGGCGACGAGAACGGAGACGAAGACAACGGCGAGGAAGAAAACGGTGATGAAAACGGCGACGAGGAGAACGGAGACGAAGACAACGGCGAGGAAGACGACTCGCCCGCGATAGCGGAGTTCACCGGAACCGGCCCGGAGACCACCGACAGCTTCGAGCTCGAAGACGGCTTTGCCGCGCTCCGGATCGATCCAATCGAGAATATCGGTGTCGACGTCGTCACGATGGACGGCAACGTGCCCCGTTCCGCCGAATGGGACATCCGGAACTACCAGGGATTCCTGCCGCTGAGTATGGGCGCTGGCGAGTACGAACTCGACATCGACGTCGACGAGGACGTCGAGTGGTCCATCACAGTGTACAACGACCCCGCCGACGGCGCAACGGCGCTCGACCTGCCGACGACAGTCGAGGGGTCAGAGCCCGAGTACACCGGCCCGATCGACTTCGAGGAGGGCGTGACAGCCTCGGTCGAGTACGAGGGTGAGGGCGAGTTCTTCCTCAAGCTGTACGCACTCGACGGCGAGTACATCGAAGAGCTTCACCACGAGGACGGAGCGTTCGAGGAGGAACTCGAGATCGACTACGAGGAGTGGGGCTGGGTCCTGATCACGGCCAGTGAGGAGTACGAGATCACGTTCGACGCCAGCGAGGAGTAGTTTAGACGCCGGTCGAGTACCGCAGGATTCCGGCGAATCCGCCGAAGGCGTTGAGAAGCTGGTCGCCCTTCTCGAAATCGGTGGAGACGAATTTCGTTTCGGTCCCGCGTTGCTCTGCGATCTCGATGAGATGGTCGATGGCGTCCTCGCGTTCGCCTTCGTCGGCATCGATCTCTTCGCCACACTCCGTGCAGGTGTGATCTGGCGTCGCGGCCCGGCTGTCGACGACCTCGCGTTCCTCGTGGCCCGCCGAGCACTCGTAGGTAATGACGTCCCGCCGGAGGTCCTCGCTGATCAGGAGCGTCTCGACCGATCCCATGATGAGGTTCTTGCGGGTCTGCTCGAAACCGTAGGTCGCTTTCTCGCCGTCGTGAAGCTCCTTGAAAAAGGTGTCCATGAGATCTTTGCCCTCCATGAGCTCGGCGTCGGCGAGCGCCTCTTGCCCTGCGTCGACGAGGTCATGCAGGCCGGACTCGTCGGTATAAGAGACGTCGAACTTCCCGAGGACTTTGTCCTGAATCTCGTGGTGGAGATAGTCGCCGTCGAGGAACTCGTCTTTGGTCGGCGATGGACCGCCGACGAGCACGCCGTCGAGTTCGTGGCGTTTGGCGACGAACAGGTCGTTTGCCATCTCGGCGACCTCCTGATAGAAGTTGTCGATCGCCTCGAGGCGCAGGCGGGCGAATCGCTGGGCGGACTGGCCACCTTTGCGCTGCTTGCCGGGGACCAGCGAGGAGGCGGACTTGACCGGCTCGACGCGTTTGCCTTTCAGCCACCCGACGTTGGCTTCGCGGCGGTCGAGCACGATGAGGCCGTAGAGGCCTTTGTCCGCCAGCATGTGCTCTAACGGCTCGGTGAGGAAATCCGAGTCGCAGTGATAGCGGAACGACTGGATCGGCTGGGGCGGGTTCTCCAGCGCCTCGGTCACCATTTCGCTGCGTCCGCCGCTGGTGTTGACCGCGCCCGAAAACAGGACGAGCCCATTGTCAGGCGGATAGGTGTCGTAGTATTTCAGACGCGCCTTGATGCTCGAGAGGGCGTCCTGGACGTTCGTTCTGGTCTGTTTTGACTTGATGTTGGCCGCCTCGCTGTGTTCCTGGGTGACGTGGGCGACGACGTCGCTGATCTGCTTGTCCGGGGGCACGTAGATCGTGACGAGCTGGGTCCCCGATCCCTCGTACTCTTTGAGGTCCTCGATGACCTTCCGGAACTCGTATTTTTTCCGGTCGGAGTGGTCCTCTTCCTGCTGGCTCATTGTCTGTACTAACCGCTGGCCCGCCTAAGTATGCTTTGACCTGCAGGGACGTCGAGCCGCGGCGGAGTCGTCCCCCTGCCCGATCATCACTCTCTCGAACCTTCCGATTCCCTTCGCACGATGTTTTATTACGCACGGGTGTTTGCCATATACCAACCAATGTCTTCGACAACAGTCTATGCTATCGCAAGCGGCAAAGGTGGGGTCGGAAAGACCACGACTACGGTCAACCTTGGGACCACGCTGGCGGGGGCGGGCCACCGGGTTGCAATAGTCGACACCGACCTCGGGATGGCCAATCTCGCCGGATTCGTCAACCTCTCGCCCGACGGGCCGACGCTACACGACGTACTCGCCGGTGAGGCGACGATCGCCGAGGCGACGTACGAGGTCGCAGCGGGGATCTGTGCGATTCCCAGCGGAACCGAACTCGCCGGATTCGCAGACACCGAGGCGACCGGACTGCGCGACGTGATCGACCGACTGCGCGAGGAGTTCGACTACGTTTTGCTCGATGTCGGCGCAGGGATCAGCCACGAGTCCGTGTTGCCCCTCGGCATCGCCGACGAGACGATCCTCGTCTCGACGCCCGAACCGGCGTCCGTCCAGGACGTAAAGAAGACGATCGATCTCACCGAACGCTCGGGGGGAGATGTGGCAGGACTGGTACTCACCCGAACCAGAGCCGGGGACAGCGTCTCTTACGACGAAATTGCGGCCCGACTCGATATCCCACTGTTCGGGACGATCCCGGAGGACGATGCGGTCCGGGACAGTGTGTACGCGCGAACGCCGCTGGTCGTCAACACGCCCGAATCACCCGCCGCGACAGCCTACCGTGACCTCGCTGCTGCATTTGCTGGGGATGCTGTCGACTCCGACGCGACCACGGCATCCTCCGAAGGGACGGACGACTCCGGAGACGGGGCCGATGCCGAGCAACCAGCCTCGGCGACCGATGTCTCGGACGCTCTTTCGGACGTCGACGACGCGGCTGATGAGACCGAGACTGACGACGCGGACGACCTGCCCGACGAAGATCTCGACCTCTCGCTGGACGAGGACGACGGAGAGGCGGTGTCAGACCTCGCGGCGGACGACGCGGACGACGACGCCGTTGTCGAGGCTGAAACCGACGCTGTCGAAGCGGCCACCGCGGGAGTCGACGATCCCTCGGAGAGCTTCGACCGTGGCGCGTCGAGCGACGACGAGGGGGTGACGATCCCCGACGCCGAAGACGATGCGGAAGAGACCGACTCATCGGCCGAACTGGACGACGAGGCGATACCGTTCCGGGGCGGCGATTCCGGGGCCGGGGCGGCTGCTGGGGACGACGATGGTACAGACGACGACACCGAGGAGAGTGACGAAGCGGAACTGCCCGAGGATGAGACAAACGACGATGACGCGGATGGGAAAGACGACGAAAAAGAGGGGAAGGGGTTCCTCGGCGGTCTGTTCTAGTTACATCGATTCCGGCGCTTCGACCCCGAGCACGTCCAGTGCGTTGGCGACCGCGTGTTTTGCGGCGGCAACCAGCGCGAGACGGGCGTCGCGCACCTCGGGGTCGACGTCCTCGCCGAGCACCTGACACTCGCGGTAGAAGACGTTGAACCGTTCGGCGATGTCGCGGGTGTACGTTGCGACCACGTGGGGGTGGAGTTCGTCGGCGGATTCTTCGATTACCGCCGGGAAACGGGCGATCGTCCGGAGGAGATCGCGCTCCGCATTGGTCTCAAGCAGATCGGGATCGACGTCAGTGGCCGGTTCAGCAGCTGCCTCGCTGATGATACCACAACAGCGCGCATGGACGTACTGGACGTAGGGAGCGGATTGCGCCTCGAAATCGAGGGCGCGCTCCCACTCGAACGTAATCGATTTGGTCGGCTGCTTGGCGACGATATCGTACCGCACTGCACCGATACCGACCTGACGGGCGATCCGATCGACATCGTTTTCGTCCAGATCGTCGTCGCGGATGCGGTCGTCCAGCCGGTCTTCGACCTCTTCGCGGGCGCGGTCGACCGCCTCGTCGAGCAGGTCGTCGAGGTCGACCCCGGTCCCCTCGCGGGTGCTCATCCCCTCGCCGCCGGGGAGGTTGACCCACGAGTAAAAGAGCTGGTCGAGCTGGTCGGTGTCGTTGCCCAGGAGATCGAGCGCGGCGTCGAGTTGCTCGAAGGCGAGGCGGTGGTCCTCGCCGATCACGGTAACCGCGCGGTCGTAGTTGTCAAACTTCCACTCGTGGTGGGCCAGATCGCGCGTGGGGTAGAGGCTGGTGCCGTCCGAGCGGAGGAATACGAGGTTCTTCTCGATGCCGTACCCGTCGAGCTCCAGCTGCCAGGCCTCCTCGTCGTAGACCGCCTGATCGAGTTGCTTGAGCCGCTCGACGAGGTCGTCGGTCGAGCCGTCGCGCATGAACCGCGTTTCCTTGACGAACTCGTCGAACTCGGCTGGCAGGCGACCGAGCGTTTCCTGCATCCCCGAAAGGACGCTGTCGACGACCTCGCTTACTCGCTCGTAGGTCGCCTCGTCGCCCGCCTCCAGGCCCTGCATGATCGCCTCGATTTCGGCTTCGGCGGCCTCGGTCTCGTCTTCGGGTGCGTCGTCGAGATAGGCGTTGCCCTTGCGGTAGTAGCGGACGAACTCGTAATCGGGCTTTTCACGCTCCGGTTCGGGCAGGTCGGCCTCGTCGAAGCGCTCGTAGGCCCACGTGAAGACGGCGATCTGTCGTCCAGCGTCGTTGACGTAGTAGTGCCGGTCGACGTCGTAGCCCGCATAATCGAGGACGCGACAGAGCGCATCACCGATGATCGGGTTACGCGCCCGGCCGACGTGGACCGGGCCGGTCGGATTGGCACTGGTATGTTCGACCACGACGCTCGTCTCGCGGTCGTCGAGACGGCCGAACTCGTCGGACTGGGCTGCGTCGAGCGTGTCGGCAAAGTACCGATCACTCGGCAGGACGTTGACGTACGGTCCCTGCGTCGTGACGGCGGCGATATACTCGTACTCCTCGGCGTCGATCTCGTCTGCGATGTCGGCGGCCACTTTCGGTGGCGGTGCGCCGACCTCGCCCGCCAGCCGGTAGGCGACGCTCGACGCCAGTACGGCGTCGACGTCCTCGGGCGGCTCCTCGATACCCAGATCGTCGTCGGGCAGGTCGAGTGTGTCGAGCGCGCTCGCCAGCGCGTCGGCCACTTCGTCGCGGATAGAGAGGAACATGTGCCCACCTATTCGAGCGCCGGATATAGGACTGACGAGTTCTCCCGCTCAGACCGGCGTCGGATCGGGCCTGACGCCCGGAACGTCCTCGACCGCCCGTCCGTTTTCGAGTGCCCGCACACACTCCATGACCGGGTGGGTCGTTTCGGCGTCATCACAGGGGTACACCCCGCGCAACCGGTCGCCCTCGCGGAGGACGAGACAGAGTACAGGCAGGAACATCACCGTCCGACCGGCGGCCCCTCGCCGTACTCGAAAGAATCGATCGACGGACTGGTCGGTCCCGTCCATCGCACGCTGTAACTCCCTGTACAGCGCCACCTCTTCGGGGAGCCCCCCACGACTCCCCTGTCGAAAGCAGACTTTCCGGCTCCAGTGGGTGACCGTCACCTCGTCGACGATCCCGGCCTCCTGTAGCCCGTGGAGTCGATCCAGTATCGCCTCCTGCTGGCGCTGTGTGGCGTCCGGCGTGAACCCGCGCATATACACCTCGACTCGAAGCTGTTCGTTGTCCATATTTTCCCCCTGCACATCACTACCACAGGTCCCTGTAAAGTCCTTTCCCGACCTCTATTTTTCTCGACCGGTCGGTGAAACGAACTGTTCGATTATGGACAGTGTCTTGCCTCTCGATAGCTCCGGCTCTCGCGTCACGTTGAAAACGATGGCCCGCTAACGAAGTCGTATGCATTTCAACCAGCGCACACAGGACGCACTGCGCGAGGCCGGTCTCGACGTTGACGACCTCAAGCGGACCTCCGAGGCGGTCGTCGACTCTACCCGCCAGACAGCCGACGAACTGGAGTCTTTCTTCGCCGACGCCGACACCGTCTACTCCGATATGGAGATGGCCCACAGCACCGCCGAGTTCCCCGAACACTCCGTGGAATACCTCGACCTGACGACCCACGCCGCCGAGATGCGCGGCTGGCTCCGCTTCGACACCTGGGGCGCGTACGTCGAGGACGGTCGGATCCTCGACGATGGTCTGGTCGAACTCACGCTCGGTCCGACGGTCCACGACCGCGTTCGCTTCGCTCGCTCGCGAGAGCGGCTATGACGCGGGTTCGGATCCGGGGAATCTACACGACTGGGCTTACGCGGCGACTACTCGACGCGGGACACGAGGTCGTGCAGGCGTCACCGCCGATTCGCGAGCGCTTCGACGTCCCCCTCGACGCGGCCCCGCGGGACGTGTGGATCACGGATACCGACGACCGGCAGGGGATCGGTGTGTCGGGGCCCATCGACGCGGTCGCGACCGTCCTCGACGATCTGCGGCCCGCCCGCGACACGTTCATCTGGGCCGACCCAGCACCCGCTGGCGCGGTTTTTGACGCCTACGTCACTGACGCGCTCGGCAGCGGCGCGGTCGTCGCGCTCGACGAGCCAGCCACCCCCCGACTCGATAGCGTTCCGTTCCACGGTATCAACGCCGAGGGATTTCTCCCATACGACGACGCAGATGGCTACGTCGACGACGGTGATCAGGTTCGCGTACAGGTCCACGAGGCTGCTCCACCGTGGGCCGACCGCCGCCCGCAGGTGAGCACAGCCATCGAGATCGGCGGCGGCCTCGTCTCGCTTGCACGCGACCGCAGCGACGTCCGGGCGGACGTACGCGGCGAGCGCGGCACCGAACTCGTCCGTACCACGGAGATGCTACCGGTCGATCCGCCCGATGGGTGGGGGATCCGCTGGGAGCGCGCCGCCGCTGACGCCGAGATCAGCACGCTCGGCGACGCGCTCGACCGGACCGCCGACCGTGCAAAGCGGCTGGAGGACACGCTCGTCGATGCTCCCGATACGCCGGAGGCCGACACCCGGATCGCGGCGCCGAACGCGACCGCGTGGTGCTGGTTCGGCCGGGAGTCACGCAGCGAACTCGACGTGATTCGCCGGGACGTCACGACGACCATGTCCGGACATCACCGGATCAAGGCGGGCGACCGCTCAGCGAGCGACGCGGTCGATTTCGTCGAGGCCGTCTGCGAGCCGACTGGCGAGTTTCCCTTCACCGCGGTCGCCGACCAGTTCGGTCCACGGGAGGGCGATCGGATCGGTCTCGGTCACGGCAAGCCCGACGGCAGACTCATCCAGCTCGGCCGCGGCGAGGTCACCGCGATCGACGGCGACCGGGTGACCCTCCGCCGGAAGATGCGGAGTCCGGGAACCTACGACGCGCTCGGGACCGAGCGAGTGCGCGGCGATGTCGCCATCACGAAACTCGTCGAGGGACGGTGGTGGTACCCCACGATCTACCGCGGCGAGGACGGCGAGCGAAAGGGAACGTACGTCAACATCTGCACGCCGGTCGAACTGTTTCCGGAGAGTGCACGATATGTCGACCTGCACGTCGACGTGATCAAACGCCCCGACGGATCGGTCGAGCGCGTCGACGAGGACGAACTCGCCGCCGCCGTGGAGGCTGGCCACGTCACCGAAGCGCTCGCTGACAAGGCTCGCAGCGTCGCCGCTGCCGTGGAGAACGCCCTGTAAATGAGTGACAGCTCCGGTCCCACGCCGCCCGAGGACCGCATCGTCGCGCTCGACGCCTTACGCGGCTTCGCCCTGCTCGGCATCCTGCTGATCAACATCTGGGTCTTTTCGATGCCCGAGGACGTCCTGCTTAACCCTACTATCTACGGCGATTTCACCGGCACGAACTACTACGCGTGGCTTCTCACCCACGTCTTCGCGGAGGGGAAGTTCATCGCGCTGTTTACCATGCTCTTTGGCGCAGGGATCGTCCTATTCACCACGAGTAAGGAGCGCAAGGGACAGAACGCCCGGACGCTGTACTACCGTCGGACGTTCTGGCTGATCGTCATCGGGCTGGCCCACGCTTACCTGCTGTGGTTCGGCGACATCCTTGTCGCGTACGGGCTGAGCGCGCTGTGGGTCGTCACGCTGCGGCACTGGGAGGCGACCAAGCAGCTGCTGGCTGGGGTGGCGCTCTTTGCCGTTCCATCCGCTCTCGAACTACTCGTTGCACTCCAGCCCGGGGCCGACATCGCGGCCCAGTGGAACCCCGCAAGGAGCACCATTCAGGCGGAAGTCGAGACGTATCGGAGCGGCTGGCGCGAGCAGCTCGACCACCGCGTTTCCGCCGCCCTCCAGCGACAGACATCCGGGTTTTTCAGCTATTCGTTCTGGCGGGTCAGTGGACTGATGCTCGTCGGGATGGGGCTGTTCCGGCTCGACGTCCTTACCGGCGGGCGATCGACCGGGTTCTATCGGCGACTCGTGGTCGTCGGGGCAGTCGCTGGACTCTCCCTGATCCTCGCGGGTGTCGCATTCATCACCGCAACGGACTGGTCGGCGGACGCGGCGCTGTACTGGCGGCAGTTCAACTACTGGGGCGCACCGCTGCTTGCGTGTGCCTACCTCGGACTCGTGTTCCTCTATGCGGGCTGGCGTCCCGACGGGCCGGTGACGCGGGGGCTCGCCGCGGTCGGTCGCACCGCCTTCTCGAACTACCTGTTCCAGACGGCCGCGGCGACCTTCATTTTCTACGGTCACGGTCTCGGACTCTTCGGCCACGTCGAACGGGTCGAGCTGCTGGGAATCGTCCTGGTCATCTGGACAGTGCAGGTGGTACTCTCCGTGCTCTGGCTCCGCTACTTCCGGTTCGGCCCAGTCGAGTGGGTCTGGCGCACTCTCACCTACCGGACGCGTGAACCACTCAGAAAATAACCACTCACCGGGTGCCGTTGCTCAGGCCTCGAAATCGTGGTCTGGATCGTCCTCGACCTGCCGCTTCATCGACTCCCGGCGGGATTTGGCGTCCCGGCCGGTGGCTTCGAGCAGGAATTCGTTTTTCGCGTCGACGGCGTCGGCGGCCGCGTCGGCGTTGCCCTCCGCGATGACCTCCTCGGCGGGTCGCTCCTCGAAATGGACTGCGAGCTTGTCTTTCTTGCTGCCGTACTCGGCGGTTCCGGCGACGACTCGTTCGAACACGGGATTATCAGGATCACTGACGACATAGAGGTCGTTCCCTTTGAACTCCTCCGTCCCGTCGACCGTACCGAAGTACTCCTCGACGGTGGCTTCCATATCCGGTACACGTTCTTCGAGATACTCGCCGCGGCGCATCTTGTACTCTTTCATGCTTGATGGAATCGGTCGGCGTTGATTTACCCGTTACGTTTATCGCTCCGCGAGGTAGCCGCTGCGACACTCGGGACAGATGTCTCCTGCCCGAAGCGAACTCCCCGAACCCGGTGCTGTAAAGCCACACTCCGGGCAGACGTACTGTGATCCGTCGCCGCTACCGGTTGACTCGACCGGCGTCGGCGCACTGTCGACGCTTGTAAAGGTCGTTTCGGTAGTGCCCTCGGGTCGTTCAACGACGGTTTCGCCCTCCTCCCCCGATCCCCCCGATTCGGGACGCAGCCCGCCCCCGAACTCGACGTCTTCGGGCTCGCCGCTTCCGCCCTCCGCGTCGAACCCCTCGTCTTCGCCGTCGACCGACGGCCAGTCTTCGCCGCCCGGTTCGTCGGCCCGGACGTCGTCCGAGTCGGGCCACTCGCCGTGTCCGCGATCACGCTCCTGCTCGTCGTCGGATTCGTCGTCCGCATCCAGGATCACGGCATCGTCTTCTACCGGATCGATCTCCTCACTCTCGTCGTCCGTCGTGGTTCCGGCCTCCCGCGTCGCGGCCGGCACCTCGCCGGTGTCGTCGGGCCCCTCCTCGACGAACTCGGCGTCGTGGCCGTCTTCCCCGGCCTCGACCGCTTCAGTGGCGGAGTCAGCGATATCTTCAGGTTCGTCCCCGTCGGCGTCGACGGAGACGCCCTTGTCGGCCGTCCCTGCAGCTGACTTTTGATCTTCCGACTCGTCGGCGGGTTCCCTGATCGCCGTTACCTCTTTGTTCTCGCTGACGAGTCTGGTTTTGCCACAGCGGGCACACGTCTGTTCCTCCCGGATCGTTACCACGACCTCGTTCCCCTGTTCCTCGCGCTCACGCTCGACTTCGCTGTCGCCGTAGGCGTGTCCGAGGAGCGAACACCTGAGAGCCATTGTCCACGCTTACCCAACCGGACCGTAAAAAGTTGCCGCCAACGAGTGGTTCTCGCGCCGAGCGCTGAAGGTAAGGATAAAAGCGGGTGGGGTGTATGTATCGGGTATGAAGGCACGGCCGGAGTTCCGCGACAGACCCGCAGTCGAGGTCGCGGTGCTCGATGCGCTGGTCGACCGAAACGAGGATGGGATGACCGTATTCGAGCTACGGTCCCACGCCGAGGTCAGCATCCACGACCTCGAAGACGCGCTCGAATCGCTGAAAGCCGACGGACTCATCGAGGTCGAGGAGTCCGGCAATCGCACGGTGATCAGGGCCGACGAGCGCGTCATTCCGGAGACGACAGCCGACACGGACGAAACGTCGTTTTTCGAGGAGTTACGCGAACGTCTGCCGTTCTGAGCTTCTTCGTACCGTCCCCGTGCCAGAACCGCTGATCTTTTTCGATCACAGGCCCGAGTACGGACAATGACCGTCATCCGTTCCGTTCACGAGGACCACGGCGCTACCTTCGGCGATCGTGGCGGACGCCAGGTCGTCCGTCACTTCGGCCGCCCTGCTCGAACCCACCGCGCGGTCCGCAACGGCGTCGGCCTGATCGAGATGGCATACGGCGTCCTCACGATCGAGGGCGACGATCGTGTGAGCTACGTCGACAACGTCGTCTCGAACACCGTCCCGACCGAGAACGGCGAGGGAACCTACGCGCTCGTACTCGATCCACAGGGCGGCATCGAGACCGATATGTACGTCTATAACGCGGGCGAACGCTTGCTGCTCTTTCTCCCACCGCAGCGCGCCGAACCGCTCGCCGAGGAGTGGCGCGGAAAGACGTTCATCGAGGACGTCGAGATCGACGTGGCGACCGACGAGTTCGCCGTCTTCGGCCTCCACGGCCCGAAATCGACTGAAAAGGTCGCAAGCGTCCTCAACAAGACTGGAGCGCCGGATCAGACCCTCTCCTTTGTCCGGGGTTCGATGGGCGATGCGGGTGTTACGGTGATCCGTACCGACGCGCTGGCCGGTGAGGACGGCTACGAGGTCGTCTGTGCCGCCAGCGAGGCCGAACACGTCTACGATACCCTGCTGAACCACGGGCTCAACGCTGCCCCCTTCGGCTACGACAGCTGGGAGACGCTGACGCTCGAAGCCGGGACGCCGCTGTTCGAAACCGAACTCGCGGGGACCGTTCCGAACGTGCTCGGACTTCGCAACGCCGTCGACTTCGAGAAGGGCTGTTTCGTCGGCCAGGAGGTCGTCTCCCGCGTCGAGAACCGCGGTCGGCCGAGCAAGCGACTCGTCGGCCTGACCTGCGAGGCTCTGCCCGCGACCGGTGCGGCGGTGTTCGACGGTGACGCCTCGGCCGGCGAAGTGACCCGTGCCGCCGAGACCGAGCTGATCGACCAGCCCATCGCGCTCGCGCTGGTCGGGGTCGACGCCGCCGAGGCCGAGGAGTTCACGGTGCGAGTCGATGGCGAGGACGTCTCGGCGACGATCACTGAGCTTCCGTTCGTCGAGGGGAGCGACCGGTCAGCGCGGCTACCGAGCTACGAGTAGTCGGTCCGTAGTCTTCCCTACCGCCCGAGATCCTCGTGCGCGCTCGACAGGTGCCGGGACGCCAGCGCCGCGAGCAAGGAGAGCTCTCCGGCGAGTGCGCCGACCGCGATGATCTCGGCGAGCTCGTCGGCGTTCGAACCGGCGGGATCGCCGCCGCCGCGGACCCCCAGCACGTCCAGCGCCTCGGCCTGCGTGGGGAGTTTCGTTCCCCCGCCCACAGTCCCGACTTCGAGACTGGCGATGCTGACGCTGGCGTAGAGGCTGTCGCCGCGCTCCTCGATCGTCGTGATTGCGTTCGAGCCCTCGACGACCTGTGCGGCGTCCTGGCCGGTCGCGAGGAAGGCGGCGGCGACGACGTTCGCGGCGTGGGCGTTGAAGCCGAGACTGCCCGCCTTGGCGCTGCCGACGAGGTTCTTTCTGGTGTTTGCCTCCTCGATGGCCTCGGGCGTCGTGCCGAGTCGCTCCTCGACGAGCTCACGATCCAGCTCCACGTCGGCGGTGACGCTCCGGCCACGGCCCTGAACTGCGTTGATCGCGGCGGGCTTTTTATCCGAACAGAGGTTGCCCGAGAGCGCAACGAGATCAGCCGGGGTTTCGTCTTCGACGAGTTCGCAGGCCTCGCCCGTGGCGATCGTCGCCATGTTCATCCCCATCGCGTCTTTCGTGTCGTAGGCAAACCGGAGGTAGACCGAATCGCCGACGACGTACGGTTCGACGTCCAGTAGTTCGCCGTGGTTCGTCGTCGACTCGGCGGCCTCGCGCAGGCGGTCGACGTTCTCTTCGACCCACTCGACGACTGCCTTCGCCTCGACGATACCCTGCACACGGAAGACCGGCGCGCGGGTCATCCCGTTTTTCGTGACGCGGGCCTGCGCGCCGCCCGCCGAGCGGATCGCCGAGAGGCCACGGTTGACGCTCGCCAGCAGCGCGCCCTCGGTCGTCGCGAGCGGGAGATAATACTCGCCCGCGGCGGCCCCGCCGTCTACCTCGACCGGGCCGACGACGCCCATCGGGAGCTGTGCGCCGCCGATGGCGTTCTCGATGTTCGCGTCGGCGTCGGCGGCGTCGAAGGCGTACTGGCCGACGGCCGACAGATCGGCTCCGGTCTCGCGCTCGACCAGCAGCCGGCGGGCGGTCGCGGCGGTCTCGTGATCCGCGTGCTCTTCGAGTTCGTACAGGCGCAGGTCGCCGTCCTGAACGCGGTCGGCGAGGTCGGCAGCGTCGGTCATAGTTCGGGAGAGTGTCGCCCGGCCCCTAACAGTTGCTCTTTGTGGGCGGTTATGTCGGCAAGTCCATCCCGTCAAAACAAACTACAGAATTCGAAGTGTATTACTTATAAATTCGAAGTAAAGACGGTCCCACTGTGATCGAACACACCGGTCGCCGGTACGTTCTGTCGCGTCTCGGGCCGGCAGTTAAACCAATCCACCGACCATCGCCTAATATCGTGATCGGTCGGTGTCCTTTTGGCCGCGCCTCGCCTACGCCGATACAATGAAACTGGGGTTTTTCGAGTCGCTGACGATGGTCGGCGCGCTCGCGGTCGCTATCCCGATGGTCTATGCGGGAACCAACATCTATCTCGCAGGAAATACGATTGGACTGTTCTTCGTCGCCCTCGGCGTGGTAATGGTGCTCGCCGAGCGGTTCATCACGACTCCCTTCGATATTCCCTCGATCGTCGCGAAAAAGACCGTCGGGCGCTTCATGAGGGATCCCGAGGAGACCGAGCCGGACGCCGCCGACGGCAAGTAACGCTCAACTCCCCGGCTCCATCGACAGCGGATACTCGACCAGCCTTCGAACGCCGTCTTCCTCGACGACGATAACGTCACCCAGCGCCACGTAGCCCTGCTGGGCGTCGGCGAGTCCGGGCCGAACTGCGAGTATCGTCCCGGCCGAGAGCTCCGTCGTACCGTCCACGGCTGGGGGCTCCCGTGGATCGAGCCCGACGCCGTGGCCGAGGTTCGCGATGACGTCACCAGATTCCGGCGACGGATCGAAGCCGTACGCGCCGAGTTCGGCGACCAGTTCGCGGTGCAGTTCGCCGGTCGTGACGCCCGCCCCGGCGTCGAGCGTCGCCAGCGCTGCGGAACGGGCGTTGGTGACCGCGACGTGGGCGCGCCGCTCCCAACCGCCGTCGCCGTCCACGACCAGCGTCCGGGTGAGATGGCCGTGATAGCCCTCCGGCTCTCGGGGGGCGACCGACACTGCGATAGTTGTCGCTGGTGGGATCGCCACGTCTGTCCGTGTCGATTCTGGCGGCCCACCGACGCCGATCCGCGTCCCGTTACAGGGGACGCCGCCAGCGGTCGCTATTTCGGTGTTGATCGCATCCCGCAAGCGCCCGGTCGTTAACACGTCACCTTCCCACAGCAGTCGGTCGCCGGATCGGTCGGCTGCCGCAAGCACCTCGCGGGCCCGGTCCAGTCCGGTCGCGGCGACGCCCTGTGCGACCGCAATCCGGGTTCGCTCGCTCTCGGCTTTCTCCCGGCGGGCGCGTTCGATGGCGTCCGTCGATGCGAGTTCGTACTCCGCAGACAGATAGAGGGCGGCGTCGTGTGGGATGGTTGGCGGTGTCAGAACGGTCTCGACGCGGGACTCCAGCAGTTCGTCGAGCACGTCGACGGCTACCTGTCCTGGGTGCTTTTGTCGCGCGTCGAACCGCCTGACCCGTTCGGGACTATCGGGAACTGACTCGACGGTCTGCGGGACACAGAGCACTGTCGCATCGGGTGTGTATACGAATACGGTAGTCGCGTGGCCCTCGTAGCCGGTGAGATATCGCAGCATCGACCCACTTCCGACGTGGACGAACGCGGTGGCGTCGCGCTCTCGTAGCTCGGCGTCGAGCCAGTCCGGGTGCGCGGGTGGAATCGATAGCGGGGGGTCGCCGTGCATCCGGTTACTGCGCTTCCATCGGTTCGAGCGCGTCCGTCAGTAACTCGTCGACCGGTCGCTCGTCGGGCTCGTTGTGAAGCAAGACGTCGATCGGCAGCGTCGGCGCGCCGCTGACCAGATTCTCCATGATGACCAGCCGCTCGCGAGCGCGGCTCATCCCGACGTAGAAGACGCGGCGTTCGTTGTCGGTCAGGGTCGGCACGGGGCTGGTCGTTTTTGTGAACTCCTCACAGCCCGGCACGTCGGTCGGGTCCTCGACCGTCGCTGCCATCTGCTCGACGACCTTCTCGGTCAGGTCGGTCGCGACGAAGACGTGATCCGCTTCGCGACCTTTCGCGCTGTGGATCGTCCCCAGCCGGACGCGCTCGGTGTCCATACCGAGATACTCGCCGACCGCGAAGTAGGCGGTGACGCTCTTTTTCTGGAAGCTCGTCACCTTGCGGGACATATCCGCGGCCGACTTCGGACCGGGCATGAACGGGACGTGTTCGCCGATCAGTTCGGGTTCGATCGTCAGGTTCACGATGTCGTCGACACCGGCCTCCTCCTCGCGTTCCTCGATCGCGTCGAACAGTTCATCGCGATCGTTCGAGCCGAACGCGGAGTCGGCGAGCATATCGGCCAGACGTCGGGCTTCGAGCCCGTTAATCGGCTCGTCGGCATCGAGCGCCTCGATCGCACGGACGAACTGGGTGAGCCGATCGGTCCACATCCGCTGGTCGGTGAGGACGCTGAACGGGATCCCCTCGGTGATGAACTCGTCGATGAACTGGAACATCTGATAGCGCGCCCGGAAGAGCAACATCACCGTCTCGTCGTCGGTCTCCTCGACCGTCGCCCGGACCTCACGGACGATATCGAGCATCGACGGACTCTCCTCGGCCTGCACTATCCCGCCTTCCTTGCGTGGGTTGAGATCCTTGTCCTGACGCTGGTCGATGTGGCGGATCTCCCGGTTGACGACGTTCAGGACGTTCGAAGGCAGCCGGTAGGAGTTCGGCAGGATGACGTCCTCGTCGACCTCTTCGTCGAGCAACAGGGCGGGATCGGCCCCCTGCCAGGAGTAGACGACCTGGTCGTCGTCCCCGGCGAGGAGTACTTTCTTCATGTACGGCTTCCACTCCTCGTAGACGTCGTACTGGAGTTTCGTTATGTCCTGAAACTCGTCGATCACCAGATGGTCGACGTTCGGGAGCAGCGAACGTTGCTTGACGCGTTCGAGCATGTCGGCGAAGCCGACGATGCCCTGATCTCCCTTGTAGTTGCGCCACGCCCGGATCACCTCGGGGACGTCAACGCGGTCGTCGTCGCTGGGCCACGTCGGCGTGTACTTGTTACCCTCCTGTGCGTTCGGGTCGACGTCGGGGGGTAGCCGAACTTCCTCTACGTCCCATTGGAAGGGGACGTCGTACCAGTCGGCGACGTCACGGCGGGTGCGCTGGAGCCACTGGCTCGTCGCGATAATCTTGTTGCCAAGCGTCGTCGAGCGGGCGGTGCGGCGGCCCGCGCCACCGTACTCGTCCTCGAACTCGATGCCGTACTCGTCACAGAACTCCTCCTTGTCGGACTCGCCGACGACATCGTTCCGGGAGAGATCGAGCAGCTCGTAGGCTTTCGCGTGCATCGTACAGACGTTGCCCTTGAGCGCCCGCGGGTTCTCATCGAGACGTTCGGCCAGCCGCTCACGGATCTCGGCGGCGGCAGCACGGGTGTAGGAGACGACCAGCACGTCACGCTGGCTCACCGTCCCGTCCTCGAGCAGATCTTCGACCCGGTCGAGAAGCGCCGTCGTCTTCCCGCTTCCGGGACCACCGAACAGACGGGTGACGTGCGTTTCGGCTGCAGTCATTACACAGTTACACGATTCGAACGATTATAAGCCCCGTGGCTTCTATCGGGGTCAGTTCCCCCGTGAGGAGCGCGCTTTACGGACGTCGTTGCCCTCCCGGATCAGATCGTCACACTGGGGACAGACTCGCGGCTCGTCGACACCGCGCGGTGTGAATACTCGGGCATAGTCTACCGTGACAAACGAATCGCAGTTCTGACAGTGTGGCATAGTTCTCCCAGACTAACGTGAGGAACACACCTATATAATTTTGCTGGCGATCTGTTTTTAAGAATTAACGTCACGCCTTACGGATCGAAAGCCCTCTGGGGCGCGTTCCAGACGCTCCAGGGGTCTCGTCAGGTTCGAAAAATATTCTGTTGTATACGTCGCTACCTCCGGCCCGGCGTCCAGTCACAGACGGTGCAACTGGACGCCTCTTGATCGTGGAGACCGCCACATTCGGGGCACTGTAACTTGTTATAGTTCCGCTCCCATCCTACGGGTTCTGTCTCGTGACCGTTTCGCGAAAGGAAGTTGTCGATCAGGTCGTCACCGGCATCGTTGGGTGCGGACGCCATACACGACATGTGTTCACACACCACGCTAATAAAGGTTGGTGGCGCTGCAGGTCTTGCCAACTCTTCTCGCAAATGAAGTCATCAGTGGATGAACGTGCAACTATCCGTATATTGGCGGCGATTTCTCAACCTCTTTCTGTCTTCTATCCGCAGGAAGGCCGGTGGGCAAACCAGATACGGCGATATAGAATAGCGATCAGGCCTCTTCGAGCACTCCATCCCAGTCCCGGTATCCGCCTTCGAGATTGAGTACGCGTGCGTCCTCGTCGACGCCCTCGTAGGATTCGAGCATTCGGGCGGCCTGCTGGGAGCTCTGCCCGATCGGGCAGACGACGACGATCTCGTCGCCCCAGTCGTGCTCGTCGACGCGCTGGGGGAGTTCGGGAAACGGGATGTTCTCCGCGCCGGGGATGTGTCCCTGTGCGAACTGTGGCGGCTGTCGGATGTCGATGACCTGCAGGTCGTCGCCGTTTTCGAGCTTCTCGGAGACCGTTTCGGGCGCGATATCCTCGACCATTGGAAGGGAGTTCGCTGTGATTCGAGTAAAGGGCTTCGACAGGGTCCCAGCTACTGGCTCGACCGTCCCGTTTATTCGGCTCGTTCTCGTACCCTCTGGTATGACCGATCTGAACCTCGATCCGGTCCAGCTGGACCGGTACTCCCGACACGTCATCATGGACGACGTGGGGCCGGGGGGCCAGAAACGCCTGCTCGACGCCTCGGTGCTCGTGATCGGTGCTGGCGGGCTAGGAGCGCCGATTATCCAGTATCTCGCCGCGGCGGGTGTCGGCCGAATCGGTATTGCTGATGACGATGTCGTCGAGCGGTCCAACCTCCAGCGGCAGGTGATTCACGCCGATGCGGACGTCGGACGGCCGAAAGTCGACAGCGCCGCGGAGTTCGTCGAGGCACTGAACCCCGATGTCGATGTCGTCAAACACGATCTCCGTGTCACCGCCGAGAACGTCGACGGGCTGATCGCCGACTACGATCTGGTAGTCGACGGCAGCGACAACTTCCAGACGCGCTATCTGGTTAACGACGCCTGCACGCTCGCGGGCGTCCCCTTCACGCACGGTGCGATCTTCCAGTTCGAGGGACAGATCACCACGTTCCCCGCCGACGAGGAGTCGCCGTGTTACCGCTGTGTGTTCCCCGAAGCGCCGCCCGAGGGGATGGTGCCCAACTGTGCGACTGCGGGCGTACTCGGCGTACTGCCCGGCACCGTCGGCTGCATTCAGGCGACAGAGGCCGTGAAGATGATCCTCGGAGACGGCGATCTGCTGGATGGCCGACTCCTGTTCTACGACGCGATGGCCATGGAGTTTGACGAAATCGAGATCCGGAAGAACCCCGACTGTCCGGTCTGTGGGGAGAACCCCGAGATCGAAACCGTCCACGACGTCGAGTACGTCGAGACGTGCTCGATCGGCGCGGAGTGAGTCGGCAGGGGTCGGTGTACCGGGCCGAAGGTCTATTGTCGCGCTCACAAAGGATCAGGTATGGACGACAGTCCCGGGCACACGACCGAGCGCGTGACGCTGGCCCGGCTTCCCTCGGGCACCGAGATCTCGACAACGGTCCACCGGTACGAGGGCGTCGAGTCGGGGCCGATGGTCTACGTGCAGGCCGCCCAGCACGGCCGCGAGATCAACGGTACCGAGGTACTTCGTCGGGTCCACGACCGACTCACCGCCGACGTACAGGCTGGCACGGTGATCGCAGTCCCGGTCGCGAATCCCCTCACGTTCGATCGGGTGTCCTACACGACGCCCGAGCAACTGGACAGCGTCAACCCGAATATGAACCGGGTCTGGCCGGGTCGCGAAGCAGGGACACTTCATCAGCGGATGGCCGCTCGACTCTGGGCGTACGCGGCGGATGCGGATCTCGTCGTGGACCTGCACACCGGCAGTCCAGAGATGTTACCGCACGTCGTCTACACCGCAGGTGACGAGCGATCCCGGGAGCTGGCCGAAGCATTCGGTACCGACCTTCTACTGGCGGAACCGGCCGGTGAGGACACGCCCGACGAGTGGCAACAGCGCGGCTTTGGTGGGAAGCTACGGGTCGCCGCGGCCGAGGAAGGGATTCCGGCGATCACGCCCGAGCTGGCGCATAACAAACAGTTCGTCGAGTCGGCGATCGACACCGGCGTGACGGGGCTGTTCAACGTCTTCCGTGCGCTCGACATCCTGTCCGGGTCACCGGTCGGAAACGGTGACACGAGAGAGGCGCGGAACCACCTCGGCAACGTCGACGCCACTGCATCGGGGCTGTTTCGCGTGACTTCGGAGTACGAACTCGGGGAGCGGCTCCCGGATGGTGCGACGCTCGGAACGGTGTACGACCCGACGACGTACGAACGGCTCCAGACCGTTCGTACTGACCGTGCAGGTGTACTCTACGCGCTCACACGGGAAGCAACAGTTACCGTCGGGGATCGACTCGCCGGAATCGCCGTCGTCGACTAGAAGATGTTGGCCTGCCGGTAGACGTTGATCCCCTCGCTGGTGATCTCGTACGGTTTGGTTTCTCGCGAATGGTTTGCGTCCCTGATCTTCTGGATCTCGATCGCCATCTGTGTCTCCCGGAAGTCCGAGGGCCGGATATACCGGAGCACGAACACGGCGTCGGTCAGATACTCGACGATACCGTGCCGGGAGGCGTAGGCCGTTTCCTCGCTGGCTTCGCTTGTCATCAGTGTCGTGACGCCGGACTTCTTCAGGCTCTTGGTGAAATTGTAGATCTGGTTCCGTCGCGTCGCCCGTTCGTCGTACATCATCTCCAGGAGAGAGACCGAATCGAGCACGAGCCGGGAGGCACCGAACTCGTCGACCAGCCGTGGGAGTTCGCTCCGGATGCTCCCGAGGCTGTTTGCCATCTCGACGGGGTCGATGTCGACGACGGCGAGGTCGCCCGCGTCGGCATACTCGTCGAAGGCAAACCCCTTCTCGGTCGCGCTCCGGATGACGCGTTGCCGTGATTCCTCCAGCGTGATGTAGACGCCCCGCTCGCCGTTGCGAAGCCCCTCGTCGAGGAACTGCAGGCCGAGCGTGGTCTTGCCGGTTCCGGCGCTCCCGATTGCGACCATTAGCGACTGGGCGGGGACGCCCCCCTGAATCATCGCATCGAGGCCCTCGATGCCGAGCACGATCCGGTCGATATCGGAGTCGGGATCCTCATCGAACCCTCCGCTGTCGAGGGTCTCGAAGTCGTCCGTTCCCATGTCGAACTCCCCGCCGAAGTCGAACTCCTCACCGAGGTCGTCGTCGATGTCGTCGGTCGTGTCAGTCGGCAGGTCGGGAGCGCTCTCGAGGGCTTCGCCAAAGCCCCGATCGAAGAGTCCCTCGCCGGTGTCGTCGCCAGGTGACTCGTCGCTCTCCAGTTCGGGCACCGTCTCTGCGGGCGGTATCAACCCGTACTCCTCGCCGGTATCGTCCTGGTCCGCGATGTCCTCGAATGCCGCATCGAGGTCGGCGGCGGCTTCGTCGAACGGTGTTGAGGCGTCTGATTCGGCGGCTTCGGTGGACTCCGTCGAGGCGTCCGATTCGGCGGTGCCTTCGGCGTCGCTCTCCTCTGTTGTTCCCTCCCCGTCAGCTCCATCCGTGTCGTCCTCGGCTTCGACAGCCCATTCCCCCACGAACAGGTCGTCTGTCTGGTCGTCGGCGTCCTGTTCGAACCAGTCTTCCGCCGGTTCGTCGTCACCCATCGTGATCACCGGCCGGTCCCGACCCGAACAGCATGGCCGTCGCTGCACGACATTCGTCGTGGACGTGGGACGGACGGTCCTGCTCGGGCTTGATCAGGTAACTCATTCTCGGAGACGACGCTGGTAACCGGCACTCGGTGCGGTACTATCCCCATCCAGACACCGATACCTGATTAACTTTGCTCCGATCGACGGGTTGTACGGCGAGTTCCCGGAACGCATCGGCGGGTTTACGGGGGACGGGTGTGTGAACATCACACATGAACTATCTTCTCGGCACGGACTCGGTCCATACCACCGCGAGCGCCTGTGATTATCTGGAGGCGCGTGTTGACGCCGCCGATACCGTGGTCGCGGTTCACGTCCAGTCGGCGGAGGACGACACGCGGGACGGCCGTGAGGCGCTCAACGTCGCGACCGTTCGGCTCGGCGCCATCGCCGATGTCGTGACCGAACAGCGCACTGGCGATCCGGCCGAGGAGTTGCTCGCCAGTGCCACCGATCACGATGTCGACGAACTGATTATCGGTCCCCGGAGCGGCGAACCCGGCAGCGATAGCAGGGCTGGCTCCGTCGCTACCGAACTCCTCTCGCAGTCCTCGATACCGGTCGTCGTGGTTCCGCTGGAGGCACTCTAGACCGATTTCACGCCTGCCCTGCCGACACATCCGGCAGATATGCATACCGCTTCTGTTGCTGCTCGCTTCGGAGACTGTAGCATATGACTTCACATACTGTAGTGTATTACTTCGAATACTGTAGCAGTGGGCTCATGCCCGGAGATACCACGAAATCGCTACCCGACCAACACGTCGGCTTCATCCTGATACCGGCTGCAGGTCTCGGCGACCCACGCCCGCAGCTCCGGCGCGCGACTCACGACCAGTGCGGTCGGCTCGCCTGCCGTGTCGAACTCCACACAGACGGCGGTCTCGTCCAGCAAGACGAGTCCGGCCGGTGAGTCCCCGTCGTGGCTATAGAGGGTGACCGACGTATCTGTCAGGCGGGACTCGACGACCGCGAGCGCTGGGCCGTCGAGGCGTTCGCGGGCCGCGCCCGTGAGGACGACCGAGGCACGCAGGCCGTCGATACCACCCGCGGAATCAAGCAGGGATGTGGGAAGCGTGGGCAGGACGCCGACCGCGGCGTCGGCGTCGACGACGAGCGAGCGCAACTGCTCGGCGGGTGTCGGCTCCGGTCCCGTGATCGTCGTCGTGGCCTCCAGTTTGTCGAGACTGGTGTCGAGCGTGTGTTCGAGAAAACCGACGAGGGCTGTTTTCGGAGGCATCTATCGGGACTAGTACTCCCACACTGTTGAAACCTTGTTGGCGAGTGTGGGCTGCCGGGGTGGGAAATCACTTCGTGAGAGCCTTGCCGAGAAACGAGACGACCGTCTCGGCAATCGTCCCGTGCTGGCCGACGAAAAAGTGGTCGGCGGCGAGGTCGTCGGTGCAGTGGCCCAGTTCCCGGGCGCGCTCGACGACTGGCTCCCACTCGACTGTCGAGTCCCGCGCGCCGTAAACGACCTGTACCGGCGAACCGATCGCTTCGAGTGCAGCGGTGGCGTCCAGTTCCGGGCCGAGTGCAGCGGTCGGGGCGAGCGCCGAGACGGCGTCGACCCGGACCTCGGCGCCCGCGAGCAGCGCTATCGTCGCGCCGAAGCTGTACCCAAAGATCCCGACCCGATCGTACCGGTCGCTGGCCCACGTGACCGCGTTCTCGGCGTCGACGCGCTCGCCGCGCCCTTCATCCCACGGGCCGTAATCGAAGCGCAGACAGTCGACCCCGCTCCCGACGAGCGCGTCCGAGACGGCGGTCAGTCTGGCGTCGTGACGGCTCCCGCCGTGTTCGGGATGGGGTGGACAGGCGACCACAACTGCGTCGCTCGCACCACCGTCCTGATCGAGCGATGCCCGAACGTCGCGCCCGCCGGGCACGAGCACCGATTCCGACATACGTTCCGGTTACGTCGATGATGTTTTTAATCACGCGGTACACACAAGAGGTATGGGAGTACTCTCGCGCGCCAGCTACGTTATCCGGTCGAAGGTAAACGCCCTCCTCAACCGGGCCGAAGACCCGAGTGAGACGCTCGATTACTCGTACGAACAGCTCCGCGACGAGCTCCAGGACGTCAAGAAGGGAATCGCCGACCTGACGACCCAGAAGAAACGTCTGGAGATGCAAAAGCGCAAACTCGAGGACAACGTCGAGAAACACAACGAGCAGGCCCGACAGGCGGTCAAACAGGACCGCGAGGATCTGGCCCGCCGCGCCCTCGAGAAAAAGAAGACGAAGATGACCCAGATCGAGGAGCTGGAGGGGCAGATCGCCGACCTCCAGAACACACAGGACGGGCTCGTCGAACAGAAAGAGACCCTCCAGCAGCGCATCGAGGAGTTCCGCACCAAAAAGGAGACGATCAAGGCCCGCCACGAGGCCGCCGAGGCGAGCGCGCGCGTTTCAGAAGCCGTCACGGGAGCTGGCGACCAGTTCGGCGACGTGAGCCGGGCGATCGAGCGCGCCGAGGAGAACACCGAGGAACTGGAGGCTCGCTCCGCAGCACTTGACGAACTACAGGAGGAAGGCGTCCTCGAAGACCAGCTCTCGGACAAGAGCGACCTCGAACGCGAACTCGAAGACGTCCACACACAGGGGACTGTCGAGGCCGAACTCGATACGCTGAAAGCAGATATGGGAAAAGAGACCGAGAGTGACTCCACGTCCGATGATGCCCAGTCGATCGCGGAGCCGGACCTCGATACGGAACTCGACGACGATGTCGATGTCGAGGCCGAACTCGCCGACCCGGAGATCGACGAGGAGCTCGAAGAGCTCCGGGACGACGAGAATTGATCAACCGGGGTATTTCCGGCTTCGGACCCCAGTAGCCATATGGTTCGACTCTCGACGATACTGATCGGCCTCGGCGTCCTGATCGCGCTCGTGCCAATCCCACTGCCGATTCCCGGAATCGGGCTCATCGGGGGAATCCTGTTGCTCCTGTTCGGAGTGGCCCTTCGGCTGTTCGGTCTCTAGACTGGCTGTTTTTGTGCTGTCAGATCGACAGTATACAGGAGATGGAAGAGCGCGATCCTGGCTCACTCGGTGGGAGTCGCGACGAAAACGGGCTCCGCAGTAGCGTTTTACTGACGACTGATCGGTGGCTCCTGACCGCCTGTGTGCTGGGTGCGGTGTTCGCGACGCTCGTCGCCGCGAGCCTGCTCGAACTCGCGCCGCTGGCCCGGATCGTCGACGAGCAGGGTGGCGTCCAGTTTCTCTTCACCGCCTTTATCGGTGCGATCATCACGGGGACCTCGATCGTCGTCACGATCAGCCAGCTCGTGCTCGCTCAGGAGCTAGGTGCAGTCGGCGACCAGCGCGAACGCATGGAGGAGTCGATGGCGTTCCGCGAGGACGTCGAGCGCGCTGTCGGGGTCGGGATCAGCTCACCCGAGCCAGCCGCGTTTCTCGCCGAGCTGCTGGACGGGATCGAGCGTCAGGCACGGACACTCGACGAGACGACGCCGTCGGGGACCGAGATCGACGAGTACGTCCAGCGGCTGGTCGATCGAACCGGGGCGGTGACCGGGGCTCTCGACGACGCCCAGTTCGGGACGTTCGACGTCATCCGGGCAGCGCTGCGGTTCGACTACTCGCTGCAGCTATACCACGCACGGCGGCTCCGCGAGGCCCACAGGGAGATGCTGGATGAGCACTCCCACGACGCACTCGACGAGTTAATTGAGGACCTGACGCTCTTTGGTCCGGCGCGGGAACACTTCAAGACGCTGTATTTCCAGTGGGAGCTGATCGAGCTGTCCCGCGCGATGCTGTACGTCTCGATCCCCGCGCTGGTCGTGATGGGCGGGTTGATCATGTACGTCGACGCGGCGGCAGTCCCCGGCGCGACGCTCGGCGTCGATCACCTCGTCTGGCTCACGAGCGCGGGTTTTGCCGTCGGAATCGCTCCGTTCGTCGTCTTCATCGTCTACGTCTTGCGAATCCTGAGTGTCGCCAGGCGAACGCTGGCGATGGGACCGTTCGTGCTCCGGGAGACAGATCGGGAGACGACGTAGTCGGATCGTTTTTGCTCGGCCACGCTCTACTGTCGCCCGTGTCACCCACGTATCCGGACGAGCTGGACGACCGACTCGACGACGACGCCCCGTTCGTCCTCGACATTCGGCCCCGAACTGCCTACCAGTCGGGGGCGATCGATGGGAGCCATAACATCCCCGTCTACGACGAACTCCGCGGCGGCGACGAGTCGTCGTTCCGCGCGGCGCTCGAGGAGTTGCCCGATAACGAGGAGATCGTCGTCGTGTGCAAGATGGGCGTCGTCGCGAAGCGAGCAACGCGAATCCTGACCGATGAGGGCTACGACGCGACCACGCTCGCGGGCGGGATGAGCGGCTGGAACGGCTACCAGTCGGGCTCGCTCGGATACAAACTGCGATCCCTGATCTGGAGTTTGCGCCGGTAGCGCCACGCTTTTTTCACCGACCGCCGGAGCTATCGGTATGCGATTGCTCGCCGTTCACGCCGACGCGCTGTCCTGTGAGCCGGTCCACTCACGGGGGGACGTAGAGCCGGAGGAGTATCCCGATCCGGTGTCTGCTGACGGATGTATCGGCGCGTTCGTCGGCGTCGAAACGGGCGACGGCGGCCGACTGGGGCCGGTCGCCACAGCGGCGGCCGCCGAACTCCGCGGGGCGAGCGACCAGCTCAACACCGACACGGTGGTACTCGTTCCGACGCCCCACCTCGTCGACGACCCGGCCGGGCGGGGCGTCGTGACGGACGTGCTCGACGGGATACGCGTCGGGCTCTCCGATCGAGACGTCCGATCGGTTCCGGCGGGCTGGCATCTCGAATGTGAGCTGCGGACGAAGGGCCACCCACACGCGGTTCGCTCCAGACGACTCACCGGCGAGGACCACGTGGACGAAGCGGCGGGCGAGACCAGGTGGTTCCTGGCGGGCGATACGAGTGCAGACGGCCGGGAAACCGACGACCTGCTGGTACCGATCGAGAACGCCACCGCGGTTCCGGCTGTGCTCGACGGGATCGTACGCGGGGAGCGACGCCCCGCCCGACTCGACGAGATCCTCATAGCCCACGGGATCACAACGAGTGACGAAGGGGCGACAGGAGGCGGACTACGATGGACGCCCCGGGGCCTGACGATGCGTGCGTGCATCCGGGCGCTGCTTGACGAGCGGTTTGTGGACGCGACGCCGGTCCGGACGCCGGTGCGACTGGATCCGGCGACTGCGGCGATCCGCAAGCACGTCGCGGCCGCGGGCTGGGCCGTGGAGGGGGCGTCGGTGACCCGTCGGGCACTCTGTCCCGGCCATCTCTCGGCTTTCGCGGACGCCGATCTCGACGCCGACGCGCTTCCGGCGGCGCTGTGGGAGGTCGGCGAGTGTGAGCGACCGGACTCGGTCCCCCAGAAGGTGACGCTCCCGGAGGCTCACACCGCGACGACCGATCTCGACGCCGCGCTGACGGTCGTCGAGGAGCGGCTGGCGCTGCTCGACGACCTCGATTCGACGCTCGGGATCGATCGCGTGCCGGTCGTGCGCGTCACCGACGAGTTCTATGCGGCCCACGAGCAGTGGATCGAGGGGGTCGTTGGGCGCTTCGAGGGGCCGGTCGCCGTCGAGCGCGGCGCGGTCGAGCATCCCTTCTCGGTGACGTTCTTCGCGTCGGTCGGCGACGACATCGTCGAGCTGGGCTGGCTCCGGGTCGATGTCGACGGCCCGGAGCGGTTCGGCGTCGAGTACGCCGATGGAACACGCCGCTCGACGCCGGTCATCGTTCACACCGCCCCTGTCGGGTCCATCGAGGCGCTGGCCGCGACGGTGCTCGACCGGGGGGTTCCGACGTGGATCGCCCCCACGCAGGTCCGACTGCTTCCGATCGATCAGGGCCAGATTGAGCGCTGTCGGTCGGTTGCGGCGACGCTGTCGGGGGCAGGAGTTCGTGTGGATATCGACGACAGAGCGCGGGCAGTCGGGGAGCGCATCGCGGCTGTGGTGGATCGGGTGCCGTACTACGTAGTGGTCAGTGATCGGGGGGATGAAGACACGGTGCGCGTTACCGACAGCGACACCGGAAGGACGGAGGAGGCGACAATCGAGGCGCTCGCCGATCGAATCGGGGCGTCGGTGCCGCTGGATCGCCCCGTGTCGCGCCGCGGGCCGCTGTGTCTGAGCGATCGACTGGTTGTCGGCAGGTCGGAGTAGAACGACTCGGCCTACCAGCGGTGGTGAACGTGCTCGTGGATGGACGCCTCGTAGATGTCCCGGACCGCACCGTGTGTTGCGTGTGAGAGCGAGCCTGCCTCGGAGACGGCGGCGTTCTGGCGGACGTGCTCGGGCGATGTCGAACCGGGTATCACGGTCGAGACGGCCTCGTGGTCGAGGATCCAGCGGAGCGTGAACTGGGCCATCGTGAGCTCCTCGGGGACGAGCGGGCGGAGCTCCTCGGCGGCGTCGAGGCCGGTCTCGTATGGGACGCCCGCGAACGTCTCGCCGACATCGAAGGCGTCGCCGTCGCGGTTGTAGTTGCGGTGGTCGTCCTCGGGGAACTCCGTCTCGCGGTCGAGTTTGCCGGTCAACAGGCCCGACGCGAGGGGGACGCGGACGATGACGCCGACGTTTCGCCGTTTCGCCTCGCGGAAGAACAGTTCGGCGGGACGCTGGCGGAACGGGTTGAAGATGATCTGAACGGTCTCGACGCCGGGGTACTCGATGGCCTTGAGCGCCTCCTCGACGCGCTCGACGCTGACGCCGAAGCTGTCGATTTTCTCCGCGTCGGCGAGGGCGGCCAGCGCGTCCCACGGCTCGGCCCGGTAGTACGCGTCGGTCGGCGGGCAGTGCAGCTGCAGGAGATCAAGCGTGTCCTCGCCGAGGTTCTCCCGGGACCGATCGACGAACGCTTCGAGATGTTCGCGGTCGTAATCCTCCGCGACGTGCGGGTCGAGTCGTCGCCCGGCCTTCGTCGCGACCGTGACCTCGTCGTGAGCGTCGCGCTCGTCGAGCACCTCACGGATCAGGCGTTCGCTGCGCCCGTCGCCGTAGACGTCGGCGGTGTCGATGAAGTCGATCCCGGCGTCGAGGGCGGTCCGGATAGCCTCGCGGCCCTCCGCTTCCGATACCTCGCCCCAGTCCGAACCGATGTTCCAGGTCCCGAGGCCGATTTCCGAGACGTCAAAGCCAGTGTCGCCGAGTCGTCGGTGTTGCATACCCCTCCTTTCGTCGCCAGCCACCTAACGGTTCGTCCGGCGGCAGGCTGTGTACGCGATATCGTCCGGAACACCGGACCACCCGCGGGATAAGATTCACGTACGATAGTGAAGAATATCTCGGGAGAGATGTACGACGACATACTGGTGCCGACCGACGGGAGCGAGGGGACCGCACAGACGCTCGATCACGCGATCGAGATCGCCGGAAACCACGACGCAATTCTGCACGCAGTCTCGGTGATTGACCAGCGTGTCTATCTCGCGGCCGAGGACGATGAGCGCGAGGAGATCGTCGACCGGCTCCGTCGGGACGCAGAGGCGGCGATCGAGGACATCGCCGAGCGAGTCGCCGAGACGGATCTCGACCTCGAAACGTCGGTGGTCGATGGGACGCCGTACAAGGAGATTCTGGGGTACGCCGACGAACACGATATCGATCTGGTCACGATCGGTACCCATGGCCGGACGGGCCGCGATCGACTGGAGAACCTCGGGAGCGTCACCGAACGGGTCGTGCGGGAGGCCGAACGGACCGTGCTGGTCGTGAACATCGGCGACTGATCGGAGAAACGTTTTCTTCGGGGGCGTCCGTAGCGGGACCATGACCGGGACGCTGTACGACCGACTCGGCGGTGAGGAGGCCATTGCCGCTGTCGTCGATGAGTTCTACGACCGTGTGCTCGCAGACGACCAGCTAGCACCGTTTTTCGAGGACGTCGACATGGAGCGCCAGCGAGCTCATCAGACCGCGTTCATCACGAGCGTGACGGGTGGGCCAGACCTGTACGACGGCGTGGACATGCGACGGGCACACGCACATCTCGATCTGCAGGCGGAGGATTTCGCGGCCGTCGCGGACCACCTTGACGACGCGCTCGCCGAGTTCGAGGTCGATGACGAGGACCGCGCAGCGGTAATGAGCGCGGTCGCGGAGCTAGAAGACGATGTCCTGAATCGATAGGTCACTCGTTGGCGGAGCCCAGCGCCGACTGGAGTCCCGTCTCGGCGACGTTCGCGCCGTACTCGGCGATCCGCTCGATGCTGTCGAGGACGCTTGCCAGGAGCTGTGGTTCCGGTACGTCCTCGTCGTACAGCGACCGGTCGAGCGCGCGGACATCCGCAACGACGCTGTCCCGATCGACGAAGACGGTCTGCAGGTCGCTGACCGATCCGTCGTCGAGCCCGGCCTCCAGCGCCGCCCGGAGCACCCCGCGAGCGCGTTCGCCCAGCGTCAGCAGCTCCTCGTGGAACCGTTCGGGCGGAGCCTCGTGCTGGCGGGTCGCCACGGTTGCCGTCTTCTCGGCGTGGTCAGCGACCCGTTCCAGTTGTCGCGCCATCCGATAGTACGCGAAGGCAGTCGGGCGGTCGACATCGAGCTGGGCAATCTCGCGGAACTCCGCGAGGCCGCGGTGGAACTGGCGGCTCACAAGGGCAAACAGCCGGTCGACGTCGTCGTCCTGATCGATCACGCGACGGGCGAGCTCGTCGTCGTTTTCGAGGATCGCACGGATCGCATCCTCGTGCATCGACAGCGCCGTCAGCTGCATCTGGACGACGGTCTGGCGGAGCGATACTTCCGTCCCGTCGAGCAGGCTATGCACCAGCAATGAATCCTCGGTAACGTCCTGTATCTCGACGCCGACGAGGCCGTTGACTGCCGAGCGGGCGGCCCGGCGCTGTTCGGCCGTCAGCCCGGTCGGTGATTCGAGCGTGATCTCGTCGTAGCCGGTGACGTAGGCAGTTTCGAGTGTCTTTTTGAGCGCCTCGGGGTCGACGTCGCGCACGTCAATCGCGATCCAGTTGTCGCTGTTGCGTGCTGACCGCTTGAGCGCCACGAGCCGTTCCTCACTCGGATAGAGGACCAGTGGCGTCCCGGTCTCGACGTCGTTCGTCGTCGCCCACTCCTTGGGCAGCGAGATCGTATACGTCGATCCGCCGGTGAGCTGGACCTTTCGTTCGACCGGTTCGGGGCTCCCGTTCATACGCATCGATCAGTGCCTGTTGTTCCGTCGGGCATGCTCAGTAGATCAACTCGTCGTCGCTTTCGACCATGTACAGCGTCCGGGCGGCGATGTTGACCGCGTGGTCGCCGACGCGTTCGAGGTCCCGGATCGCCAGCAGGTGTATCGAGACCTCGTCGAGGATCGCTTCGGTCGTGTCCGCCGCCGAGCGTTCGAGCAGGTCCCGGACGATCCGTTCGCTGGCTTGCTCGCAGCGCTCGTCGACCGCATCATCTCGATCGGCAACGTCGTAGGTCGTGTCGGCGTCGTCGCGGGCGTACGCGCTCATCGCCGCCTCGACCATCTCGATCGTCGTCTCGCCGATCGATCGAAGCCCCGCGATCGCGTCCGGATCGACGTCGATCCGGCGGGCATACCCTGCAAGGTTGGTCGCCAGATCCGCGATCCGCTCCAGATCCGTGATGATCTTGAACGAGGCGGCGATGAATCGGAGATCTCCGGCGACGGGCTGCTGGAGCGCCAGGATGTCGACGCAGTCCTGTTCGAGATCCAGATACAGCTGGTTGATCTCGTCGTCACCGCTCACAACTCGCTCGATGACCTCCTCGTCGCCGGTCTCCAGCGCGTCAAGCGCCAGTTCGAGCCGCTCGACGACGAGCTCGCTCATGTCGAGGACGTTCCCGCGGAGCCGTTCGAGCTGTCGTTGGTAGTCGTGTCGTGGCATGGTTATCCGAACTTCCCGGTGATGTAATCCTCGACCCGGTCGTGTTCCGGGTTCTCGAAGATCTTGTTCGTGTTGTCGAACTCGACGAGCTCGCCGCCGGTGAGGAACACGGCGGTCTTGTCGGAGATCCGGGCGGCCTGTTGCATGTTGTGGGTGACGATGAGGACGGTGTACTCCTCGACCAGATCGGCGATCAGATCCTCGATCTTCGAGGCGGCGACCGGATCGAGCGCGGAAGTCGGCTCGTCCATCAGGATTACTTCGGGATCGGTTGCGATCGCGCGAGCAATACAGAGGCGCTGTTGCTGCCCGCCGGAGAGGTCCAGCCCCGACGAATCGAGCTGATCCTTCACTTCGTCCCACAGCGCCGCGCCACGGAGCGCCTCCTCGACAGCATCGTCGAGGTCGACATCGTCGGCTTTCCCCTGCACGCGCAGGCCGTAGGCGACGTTGTCGTAGATCGATTTGGGGAAGGGGTTCGGTTTCTGGAACACCATGCCGATCTTCCGCCGGAGCGCGACCGGATCGACGTCGTCGTCGTAGACGTCTTTCCCGTGGAAGCGAAGATCCCCCTCGATCCGACACGCGTCGATCTGGTCGTTCATGCGGTTGACACACCGCAGGAAGGTGGATTTCCCACAGCCCGATGGCCCGATGATCGCGGTGACTTTGTGTTCGGGGATCTCCATCGAGACGTCATCGAGGGCCTGCTCGTCGCCGTAGTAGACATCGAGGTGTCGTGAAGCGACAACTGTCTCGTCCGGCCGCTCGACCCGTCCTGTGCTACTCGTCTGCACGTCGGTCGTGATGAGTTTATCTCCTTCTGTTGCCATGTTAGACCTCCGTCTCGTACCTGTTTCGCAGGTAGATCGCGATTCCGTTCATCGCGAACATAAACGCAAGCAGGACGACGATACCGGTTGCCGCCAGATGGATGAAATGCTGGCTCGGTTCGTTCGCCCAGTTGTAGATCTGGGTCGGCATCGCGCTGAACCGATCGAGCGGGCCAAACGGCATCCGGTTGGTAAACAGCGCGCCGACCATGATCAGCGGGGCCGTCTCGCCGATCGCCCGGGCCAGCGCGAGGATGGTCCCGGTCATGATACCGGGCATCGCAGCGGGCAACACGACCTTCCGAATCGTCTGCCACTTCGTCGCACCGGTCGCGTAGGAACCGTTCCTGACGCCGTCCGGAACGGCCCGGAGCGCCTCCTGGGTCGAGACGATGATGATCGGCATCACGAGCAGGGCGAGCGCGATCGCCCCGGCGAGCAGGATCGGCCCCATACCGATCCCGTTGACGAACGCGGCGAGCGCGAGCAGTCCGTAGACGATCGAGGGGACGCCAGCGAGGTTCGCGAGGTTCGCCTCGATAAGCCGCGTGACCCGGTTGTCCGGCGCGTACTCTTCGAGGTAGATCGCCGACCCGACGCCGACGAAAAACGAAAGGATCGCCGTCAGGACCATCAGCATGATCGAGGCAACGATCGCACCGCGGAACCCGGAGAGCTCCTCGCGGCGGGAGCCGTCCCGCGTAAGGAAGTCACCCATACTGATGTTGAACTCCGTCATCCCGACGTAGAAGTCGGTAATGATGTCAAACAACAGGAGCGCAAGCATGACGACGCCGAACATCGACGCCGCGAAGATGATCCCGAGGAAGATCCGGTTTTTCAGGTGCTCCCAACCGAGATCGATCTCAGTGAACAGCGCTTCGTCGTCGGCCTCCCCACTAGTCTCCGTGTCGAGGCTCATCGGTACTCCTCCTGGAAGCGGCGTTTGAACCGGTCGTTGAGCAGATTCATCGTCAGCGTCATTACGAACAGGAACAGTCCGACCGCGAACAGGCTCTGGTACTCGATAGTCCCGACCGCGGACGTTCCGCGGGCCATCGAGACCATGTAGGCGGTCATCGTCATGATCTCGTCGAACGGATTCGCGGTGATGTTGGCGTTGAACCCGGCCGCCAGTGTCACTGCCATCGTCTCGCCGATCGCGCGCGAGACCGCGAGAATGTAGGATGCGAACACGCCCGAGATCGACGCCGGAAGGACGATTTTCGTCGACACGTCGAACTTCGTCGCGCCGAGGGCGTACGCGCCGTTTCGCAGGTCGTCGGGCACCGCGGACATGGCGTCCTCGCTGATCGAGGAGACCATCGGGATCGTCATGATACCGACCACGAGCATCCCCGAGAGCATGCTGTACCGGCCGATGTTGATGCCGAACAGCGAGTCGGCGATCGGACCGAGCAACACCGGGTTGATGAAGGCGATCGCGAAGTAGCCGTAGACGATCGTCGGGATCCCGGCCAGCACTTCCAGCGTCGGTTTGAGCTTCGCTCGGACGCCGGGCGAGGCGTACTCCGAGAGGTAGATCGCGGTCGCCGTCCCGATCGGGATCGAGACGAACGCCGCGCCGACGGTGATCACGATCGTTCCGAAGACGATCGGCAGGACACCGTGAGCGGGCGTCGCGTGGGTCGGTGCCCACCGCGTACCAGTGAAGAACTCGGTGAACGTGATTACTTGCTCGGTACTCGCGCCGAGCAGCATCTGGGTGAGTCGCGATCCGAAGAAGTAACTCGCAGCATTATCCAGCAACACGAAAAAGATCGCGAGCGTCGTGAGGACCGTGATGGCGGCACAGCCAAAGAGTACACGTCGTGCGCGTCGATTGGCTGCCAGATCGCTCTGGGCGGTGCCACCGGTGATCCCCGGCCCGTGGTCAGTGTCAGTGCTCATCGTGTCCCTCGTGATTACTCACGCTGGACGGTGAGCTCGTCCGGGTCCATGCCGACCTCATCGAGCCAGCTGTCGATCTTGTCGTGGTTCTCCTCGGTGACCTCGTCGGGTGCCGCGAAGAACCCCTCGTCGCGGGCGAACTCCTGGGCGTTGTTCGTGTAGAAACGAGCGAACGAGCCGATGAGGTCCGGTTCTTCTTCGAGACTCGCAAGATTGACAAACGCAAACAGCGGTCGGGCAAGCGGGGAATACAGCCCCTCCTCGATGTTTTCCTCGGTGGGCAGATAGAAATCGCCATCGGCGTCACTCTCGACGGGGACCGCCTCGATCGGCTCATCATCACGAATGTCGACCAGATAGCCGAGTCCGCCCCAGCCAAAGCCGTGTACGTTACCGGCGACGGCGTTCATGATCTCGTTGGTCGCACTGGTCGCGGAGTAGTCGTCTCGAATGTCACCGACCTCGCTGTTGATATTTTCGGTGAAGTAATCGAACGTCCCGGACGCGGTGTCGCGAGCGTGGAGCTGCATCTCTTCGTCGGGCCACTCGTCTCGGACATCGCTCCACTGCGTGATCTCGTCGGTCGCCTCGAACTCCCAGATCAACTGGAGTTCCTCAAGTGTAATGTTGTCGACCCAGTCGTTCTCGGAGTTCTTCACGACCGACAGCCCGTCGAGACCGACCTCGAGGAAGCGGTACTCGACGTCGTTTTCGTTACAGAGGTCGATTTCGTCCTCAGAAATCTGGCGGCTCGCACTCTGGACCGCTGAGTTCCCCTGACAGAACTCCTGGAACCCCGCACCGGTCCCCTCCGGCGCGACATCGACGAGCACGTCAGGATACTCGTTGGCGAACTGCTCGCCCGCCCAGTCCGTGATCGGTGCGACGGTGTTCGATCCCGACGCGTCGATCGTCCCCGAAATATCGCCGTCAGCGCCGCCGAGACAGCCCGCGAGTGCCAGCCCGCCGACCACACCCGCGGAGGCGAGGAAGGTTCGTCGCGTGCTGTCAGTTCGTCCGGTGCTGTCGCCCGTGTCCGATGGGTTCTGTGCCATCGAGTACGGATATGGGAAGTTCCAATAAGTAGGCTGCTATGAGATATATAGTTTGTACAGTATCTATATATCGCTCGCTGTATCACTATGTTCTAGTACGTAGATCGTCCCCGGACCGGGACTGTGAGACAGGTTTATACTTCCTACACCACGACCTACGAGCGACGTGGGGACCAGCACGCCAACAGGACCGATCGATGCCGCGAGACGCGCGCTGGAGCGTGAGCGTCGTCAGTTGCGCGAGGAGGTCGATGCGTTCACGGCCTTCGGCGAGCGGGTGGTCGAACTCGAAGCTACACAGCCGAGGGCGGGACGGAGACAGACACGAATCGCTGCGTCGAGTTCTACAGCTCTGGAGTCGGTCCGCGACGCCTACGCCGAGACGGTGATGGATGTCTCTCACTACGAACTCGCCTACGACGAGTCGCTTGGCGACCATATGGCCGGCGAACTGGGCGAGGAAGTCGCCGCGGCAGTGACCAGCAGCCAGTCGCTCCATCCACCTCTGAAACGAAGTCTCATCACGACGATTAACGAGGCGATCAGGACCAGAAAGCGGGTGCTTGCCCTGATCGACGGCGAGGAAGAACGCCTCGATGAGGCCGAACGGACGGTGGTCGACACCATCGAGCGGATCGACTCGATTCTCGACCAGCCGATCGACCGGATGGAGTTCAATAGCCTCCGGCTCACCCGCGAACGACTCCTCGATCTGCGTGCGGAGTGTGACGACCTGGTCGACGAACGACAGGACTTTCTCGAACAGCAGCGCCGCGAACTTCCCGATCCGATGACCGGCCTCGCGGAGTATCTCTATCAGTACTGCGAGACGACGTTCCCGCTGCTCGCCGTGTATGCGCGGCTGGCTGACGTTATCGACCGCTCGATCGAGCGCACCGAGCGCCGCCTCAGTGAAGCGTCGTAGCTCATTCGACGCCGGTGATCTCGAAGCGTGCGCCGCCCTCCGTTCCGTCAGTAACCGAGATCGTCCAGCCATGTGCCTCGACGATATCCGCGACGATGGAGAGACCAACCCCGGAGCCGTTGTCCGCGATGGTGTAGTTCGTCTCGAACACCCGATCGCGCTCATCAGGCGGGATTCCGGGTCCATCGTCCTCGACCGCGAATCCAGTTACCGTGCCGTCCGATTCGATCGCTTCGACCTCGATCGAAACGTCGGACGCGGCGTGCTTGACGGCGTTTCTGAACAGGTTTTCGAGGACTCTGGATAGCTGTGACCGATCCGCCTCCACGAGGATGTCGCGCTCCGGCAGCGACAGTGAGGCATCGATCGTGCTGACACTCCGCCAGGCATCCTGACAGACATCCGATACTGTCACTGTCGTGGCGTCAAGATTGATTTCCTCAGCCTGTGAGAGTGCAATGACATCGTCGATGATCTCGTTCGCACGATCGAGCGACGTGACGAGTTCTTCGAGGTGTGATTGATCGTCGGTCTCCATGGCGAGTTCGGCGTGTCCTCTGGCGATATTCAGCGGGTTCCTGATGTCGTGTGTAAGCGTCTCCGTGAACTCCTCTAACCGCTCAGTCCGGCGCTGGAGCTCCTGCTCTGTCAGTTTCCGGTCTGTAATCCGCTGTGTGATCCCGACCAGTCCGACCACCTCACCGTCGACACGGAGCGGCTGTTTCGACGTCCGGTTCCACTGTTCGATCCCCCGCAGATACTCTTCCTTGTCGATGATCGAGACGCCTTCCTCGATCACCCGCATGTCATCGGCGTAGCTCCCCTCGACGTGTTCGTCCGCGATCCCCTCGACGTCTAGATCCGTCTTTCCCACGACGTTCTCTGCGAACTCGAGATGCTTGCTCACCCGCACGTGACGGCCATCACGATCCTTGACGTACACGTGGGCCGGGATTGACTCGAAGATCGCCTCGAGCCGATCGATCTCCGCTTCGAGTTCACGTCGCTCCTGCATCGACGACGTAACATCGACGACGAATCCCTCGATCCGCTCGTCCGAGACTGCTCGAAATCGGTCACGGACCCACCGTTCGTCCCCACAGTCGGTCTCGATCCGGTAGGTACTCGTTTCGACGCCGTCCTGTGGGGGATCGCTCATGGCTTCGAGGAGATCCGGTCGATCGTCTTCGACGACGATATCGAGCCAGCCCCGCTCGTCACCATCGAGCGCGGACGCTTCGAGGCCCGCAAGCTCTTGCAGACCGGGCGTCGCTCGCTCGATCGGTTGTGGCCGGGAACTGGACCGTCGGTACACGGTTCCTGGTATCCCATCAACGACGGCTTTGAGCGGTGAATCGAACATGCTCGAATCTGACGTACCTCGACCGTACCGTGGCCCGATGCGTTTACTGTACGGACCGGATGGTGTCTACTAAATGTTCCGGATCCAACACGAGCTACCGATCGGCTGCTCGTCGCTTGACGCCGGTAACCTCGACCCGCGCGCCGCCGCTCTCGGCGCTCGTGAGGTGGATCTGCCAGCCGTGGGCCTCGACGATTTCGGCGACGATCGGCAGGCCAAAGCCCGTCCCGTCTGGGTGTGTCGTGTACGATTCCTCGAACACTCGCTCGCGATCGTCCGGTGGAATACCGGGGCCGTCGTCGGCGACGGCAAAGCCCTCATTCAGCAGCTTGACGTCGATCCGAACCTCCGTGCCGCCATGCTGGACGGCGTTGGTAAACAGGTTTTCGAGCAGTCGCCGGAGCTGTGAGCGGTCGGCCAACACTTCCTGGTCTGCTGGGAAATCGATCTCCGCACGCGGCGCGGTAATCGAGTGGGCCGCGCCGTGACAGAGCCGCTGGAGGGAGACCCATTCCGGAGTGATGTCGGGATCGTGCCGAGCGAGTGTCAACACGTCGTCGATGATGGCGTCGGCCTGATCGAGCGCGTCGACAGTCTCGTCGAGATGAGCCGGATCGCCGGTCGATTCTGCGAGTTCGAGCCGCCCCAGCGCCGCCGTGAGTGGGTTTCGGATGTCGTGAGCGACGATGTCGGCGAACTCTTCTAGCCGTTCGGTCTCTTCGCGGAGTTGGTATTCGGCGCGTTTCCGCTCACTGATGTCACGCGAGACGCCGATGAGACCCTGTACCTCGCCGTGTTCGTCGGTCCAGGGCACTTTCGAGGTGAGGCTCCACTGGTCGAGCCCGGGGAGGTACTCCTCCTTGTCGAATATTGGTTCGCCGGACTCGGTCACCTGGGTATCGTCGCCGAGTCCGCGTTCGCCGCGTGGGTCATCCTCGCCCGCAATCTCCGCGTCGGTTTTGCCGACGTATCTCACTCGTTTTTCGAGGTGGTCGCTCACGTGGAGGTGGACGCCAGCCTCGTCTTTCACAAAGAGATGGACTGGAATACTCTCGAACAGCTGATCGAGCAGATGTGATTCCGTTTCGAGTTCCCGGTAGCGGTGTTCCTTCCCGGTGACGTCGAAGAGGATGCCGTCCAGTACGTCGGGCCGATCTTCCGGGACCGACGCGACATCACGTACCCACACCGGATCGTCGGTCCCGATCCGATAGCCCAGGTCGACGCTCTCGCCCGCATTCAGGCATTCGACCGCCTCCACCGCCTCCCGATCGTCTGGATGGACGATGTCGAGCCAGTCGGCTTCGGTCGAGGACTGGTCGAGGATGTCTAAGGCTGGAGCAGGACCCTTCCCCAGCGACAGTAGACGCTGGCCGTCGTCCAGACGGCGACGGTACTGCCGACCGCTGGCAAGCGCCGCGGACAGGTCCTTGATGGTGTGATCCGTCATCAGTCTCGGGTGTATCGGTGATCGTTCTCGCCGCGATGGTACTAAGCGTTCGGGCGCTGTCGGCTAGTCGTCCCCGCTCCCCACGACGTCGACGCCGGTGATCTCGAAGCGTGCACCGCCGGACGAGCTCGCAGACAGATCGATCTCCCAGCCGTGAGCGTCGATAACCTGTTCCACGATTGCGAGGCCAAACCCGGTTCCAGTCTCGGCTGTCGTGTACTGCTGTTCGAAGACACGCTCGCGCTCTTCGGGCGGGATGCCGGGTCCGTCATCTTCGACTGCGAAGCCGTCATCGAGCCGTTCGACGGTGATTGTAACCGTCTCGTCGCCGTGTTCCACAGCGTCCTGCTGAGCCTGCGAGTCAGGGCTTGTGGGACCGTGTTCCACAGCGTCCTGCTGAGCCTGCGAGTCAGGGCTTGTGGGACCGTGTTCCACAGCGTCCTGCTGAGCCTGCGAGTCAGGGCTTGTGGGACCGTGTTCCACAGCGTTTTTGAACAGGTTCTCCAGCGCCCGCGCGAGCTGAGACCGGTCGGCCCGAAACGTCAGGTCCTCGTCGGGCAACGAGAGCGTGGCTTCGGCCGTCTCGACGTGTGACCAGGCGGTCTCTGCAGCGGTCGACAGCCCGAGGCGTTCGGGATCGATCTCGGCTGATCCCTGTCGGGAGAGTGCGAGCACGTCGTCTAAGATTGCGTTCGCCCGGTGGATCGACTGCTCGACCTGTTCGACGTACTCGGGCTCCGCGTCTGGCTCCTCGATCAGCTCCGTGTAGCCCCGTGCGACCGATAGCGGGTTCCGGATATCGTGGCTGACGATGTCGACGAACCGTTCGAGACGCTCGGTTTTGCGTTCGAGCTCCGCCTTCGCCCGTTTTCGCTCGGTGATCCGGCGGGTTGCCCCAAGCAGTCCCATCGTCTCGCCGTCCTCGTCGTAGATCGGGACCTTGGAGGTGAGATCGCATTCGCCCACCGCCGGGTACTCTTCCTCCTGATCGAGTATCGTCTCGTCGGTCTCGATCACTCGCATGTCGTCCTCGTAGGCGCGCCGCCCCGACTCGGGTTCAGTAAAGCCGACGTCGATGTCACGTTTGCCGATTAGATCCTCGGGAAAGTCGATGTGATCGCTTACGTACTGGTGACGGGCCTCCTCGTCTTTGATGTAGACGTGGATCGGGACGTGCTGGAAGATGTCGTCGAGCAACTCGGCGTCCCGTTCGAGGGACTCACGGTGGGCGATCTCCTGAGTCACCTCGAATAGAATCCCCTCGATTCGGTCGTCGTCATGTCGCGCGAAGCGGTCGCGAACCCAGCGCGTCCGGCCGCCGTCGGTTCGGATACGGTAGGTTTCGGTAGTCGTCTCACTGCCTGCTCGCTCGACCGCCGCCCGGACGTCCTCTCGGTCGGCCGAATGGACGTAGTCCAGCCAGCGCTCCGGTGGTTCCGCCAGATCAAGCAGCGCGCCGATCTGCCTCCCACTCGATTCGAGGCGCTGCCCACCGTCCACTCGGCGACGATACGGGACGCCGTCGGCGTCGGTGAGCGCCCGGACGAGCGCATCCGGTGACGGGGCACCCCCGGTCATACTCGATGGTCGTCAGTGGACGACTGATCGGTCACGTAACTCACAACTATCATCATAGAACCGTATACAGACGCGTAAGCGTTGCGCTCAAAGGGTTGTCACTGACTGACGCGCTGGCCGCCGTCCGAAATCATTTTGACCCACGCTCGCGGAAGGTCGGTATGCCGACCGAATCGGACACTGATTACGACCCGACCCTCGGGAACAAGTTTATTTTCGTTACCGGGGGCGTGATGTCGGGCCTCGGCAAGGGAATTACGGCTGCCAGCACGGGCCGACTCCTGAAAAACGCCGGGTTCGACGTCACGGCAGTAAAGATCGACCCGTATCTCAATGTGGATGCGGGCACGATGAACCCCTACCAGCACGGCGAGGTGTACGTGCTGAAAGACGGCGGCGAGGTCGACCTCGATCTCGGGAACTACGAGCGGTTCCTCGACATCGACATGACCTTCGACCACAACGTCACCACGGGGAAGACGTACCAGCACGTCATCCAGAAAGAACGCGCAGGCGATTATCTGGGCAAGACCGTCCAGATCATCCCCCACATCACCGACGACATCAAGCGGCGAATTCGGGAGGCCGCCGAGGGGACAGACGTCTGTCTCATCGAAGTGGGGGGGACCGTCGGCGACATCGAGGGGATGCCCTACCTCGAAGCGCTGCGGCAGTTCGCCCACGAGGAGGACGACGACGACATTCTCTTTACTCACGTCACGCTCGTCCCCTACTCGAAAAACGGCGAACAGAAGACCAAACCCACCCAGCACAGCGTAAAGGAGTTGCGGTCGATCGGCCTCCAGCCCGACATCCTCGTCGGGCGGTGTGACGACCGGCTGGATCCCGACACAAAAGAGAAGATCGCGCTGTTCTGTGACGTCCCGATGGAAGCCGTCTTCTCGAATCCCGACGTCGAGGATATCTACCACGTCCCGCTGATGGTCGAGGAGGAAGGTCTCGACGAGTACGTCATGGAGCGGCTCGGACTCGCCGACGCCGCACTCCCGCCGGCGGAGCGCGATAACGAGTGGCGCGAGGTCGTCACCCAGCCCACCACGGGCGAGGTCGAGGTCGGCCTCGTCGGCAAGTACGGTCTCGAAGACGCCTACATGTCGATCCACGAGGCGCTGAAACACGCCGGGCTCGAAGCGAGCGTCGACGTGGAGGTCACATGGGTCCACTCCGAGGAGCTCGCGGACGGTCACGACGGCCAGCTCGACGAGCTGGACGGCATCGTCGTTCCCGGTGGCTTCGGCTCCCGGGGCACGGAAGGGAAGATCGAGGCAGTCCGATACGCCCGCGAGAACGACGTGCCCTATCTCGGTCTCTGCCTTGGCTTCCAGATGGCAGTCGTCGAGTACGCCCGGAACATCCTCGGACTCGACGGCGCACACTCCGCGGAGATCGAGGAGGATACACCCCACCCGATCATCGACATCCTGCCCGAGCAGTACGAGGTCGAGGATATGGGCGGAACGATGCGACTGGGCGCACACGAGACCGACATCGAACCCGGGACGGTGGCACACGAGATCTACGGCGACACGTCCTGTACCGAACGGCATCGTCACCGCTACGAGGTGAATCCCGAGTACATCGACGATCTCGAAGAGGCCGGTCTCGTCTTCTCGGGCAAGTCCAACAACCGCATGGAGATCGTCGAACTCGAGGATCATCCCTACTTCTTCGGGACGCAGTTCCATCCCGAGTTCCGCTCGCGACCAACGCGCGCGAGCCCACCATTCGTCGGGCTACTCGACGCGATCGTCGAGGCGGACGATGCGGACGCTGACACAGGAACGGAGGTTGAACTATAATGGTAGACGTAGATTCATTCATCACGGAGAAAGTGGCAGAGATCGACGAGGAGGTCGGGGACGCAAACGCCGTCATCGCGCTGTCGGGCGGGGTCGACTCCTCGACTGCCGCGGCGCTGGCCTACGAGGCGATCGGCGACCAGCTCACGGCGGTGTACGTCGACACCGGCCTGATGCGCAAGGGCGAAACCGAGCAGATCCGCGAGACGTTCTCGTATATGGACTCGCTGCGGATCGTCGACGCACAGGAGCGATTTCTCGACGCGCTCGGTGAGACGACCGATCCCGAGGAGAAACGTCATATCATCGGCGAGCAGTTCATCCGGGAGTTCGAGACGGTCGCGAAAGACGTCGACGCCGACTATCTCGTCCAGGGGACGATCTACCCCGACCGGATCGAGTCAGAAGGGACGATCAAATCCCACCACAACGTCGGTGGCCTGCCCGAGGTCGTCGACTTCGAGGGGATCGTCGAGCCGATGCGTGATCTCTACAAGGACGAAGTACGGGAGGTCGCCCGCGACCTCGATCTCGACGAACTCGTCGCCGAGCGGATGCCGTTCCCCGGCCCCGGCCTCGCCGTGCGGATCATCGGCGAGATCACCGCCGAGAAGCTCGAAGTCGCCCGCGAGGCCAACCACGTCGTCGAGGAGGAATTAGAGGAGTACGAGCCGTGGCAGGCACTCGCCGCGGTGATCGGCAAGGCCACGGGCGTCAAGGGTGACAACCGCGTCCACGGCTGGGTTGTCTCGGTTCGATCCGTCGAATCGAGAGACGGGATGACCGCGCGCGCCCAGGAGATCGACTGGGAGACGCTCCAGCGCATCCAGAGCCGGATCACCGGCTCCCACGAGAACGTCGCCCGGGTCGTCTACGACGTGACCCACAAACCGCCCGCGACCATCGAGTACGAGTAATGTACGCGATTCTCGCAGGCCCCGACCCGGACGGACTGGGCGAACAGCTCCGCGAGCAGGGCGTCGAACTGGGTCGGATCGAGGGAATCGCGACCCGCCCGAAACTGGAAGAAGCGGGCGCTCATCGGGCAGACCTGTTCGTCCTCACTGACGTCGAGCAGGCCACGGCGATCCCCATCGCAAAGGACCTCAATGACGAGGTACGGGCGGTCGTCTACGACCGTCAGTCCCTGCCCGAGTTCGTCAGCGCACAGACGGATCTGGCGGTCGATCCCGAACTGCTGGGGGCTGAAACGGTTGCTGAAGAACTGGCAGCGGAATAGCGACGGGGCGTTCCGCCCTCCCGCAAACCCGGGCAGCCCTCGACGGGCTGTCCCGGGGCGCTCTGACATGGCGCACTCGTGACGTGTCCCGGCTGGTACGTAAGGCCCGGCGACAGTTGCGGTGCATTCACGCATGTTCGCTCATTTTATCCGAATTAAGTACCGGCGCTGACCCCGGCAGGGATGGTAAATTCTCCACGCTCAGAACCGTTCTGTTCACGCCAATTTTGAACGAGATTGAGACAGTGTGAACGGTTGTGGTAGCACCCCCGGTCAGGGAACAGTTATGACTCCGGCAACCGCTAGCACTGACCGATGACACTCGACCAGCTACCCGATCTCGACCCGGCGGATGGAGAACTCCTCGACGCGGAAGTCGTCGTGACCGACGACGTGCTCGTCAAGGCGTTCGCGCTCGGTCCGGGCGCGACGCTCTCGCCCCACGAACACGCCGACGCGACGAACGTCTTTCACGTCGTCGAGGGCGAAGTGGCGGTGATCCAGGACGACACCGAGGAGACGATTTCCGCGCCCGGCGTCGTGCTCCACGAGCGCGGGGTAGCCCACGGCGCGCGAAACGATACGGGTGAGATCGCAGTGCTGACCGCGAGCCTCTGTCCGCTACCCTCGTAGCTACCAGCCAGCCGCGTCGCCTACCGTCCCGCCAGCCCGGTTAGATGGCCTGCCTCCTCGACGATGATCGCCTCGGCACCCAGCCGTGCGGCGTTCTCGCTGCCCGGCAGACAGAACACGGGCGTCTCCTCGACGATGCCTGCGGTTGCCCGCGTCCCGACGATCTTGGTGCCGATCTCGTCGTAGGACAGCATCCGGAACAGTTCGCCAAAGCCGGGCAACTCCTTTCCGAACAGCGCGGAGACGGCTTCGATCGTCACGTCGTCGGGCGTGACGCCGGTGCCGCCCGTGGTGACGACCGTGTCGACGTCCTCACGCGACGCCAGCACGTCGACGGTGTCCCGGACCGCGCCGTGGGCGTCCCCGATCAGTTCGCGTGCGACGACCTCGTGGCCCTCGCTCTCGAACGCTGCAGCGATGGCGTCCCCGGCCGGATCGTCGTCGAGCGTCCGCGAGCTGGAGACGGTGACGACCGCCGCGCCGAGCGATTCGACGTCGTGGTGATGGTGGTTGTGGTCGTCATCGGCGTGTTCGTGGGCATGGCTGTCGTCGTGATGCGCATCCCCGTCGTCGGGGGCGTGCTCGTCCGGATCCTGTTTGTCGTTCGAGTCGTCCTCGGGGTCGTCGCTCAGGCCACGAGACGTGTCGCGCTGCTGGAAATCGACCATATGGGGGCGTTCGGCCGCCCATAATAAAACGGCTTCCCGAACTCACTCCTCCGGGTCGTCGAAAAAGAGCAAGACGCCGATTGCAAAGCCCATGGCGACGGCGATACCGTAGGTGAACGCATCGACGAGGCCGTCGCCGACGAGCAGACCGAGGGTCACGCCGACGGCCATCGCGACGACGAACGCAGCCACCGTGACCTCCCGTTTCGTCCCCGGATACCGGAGCTCCATACCCGAACGGTTGGGCGGCCCGAGCAAAACCCCTGGGACGGCTGTCCAGTGCGTGCTTATGGCCGGATCGTGTCAGTATTTATATACTATCGGTGTCTGTGTCGAGCCATGCCCTCCGACGACGCGTCGATGGAGTATCTCAATGGACCGATCGCGACGACCGCACTGGCCGTCGCGTTCGTACTGGTCGGTGTCGGGTTACTGGTCGGGCTGACGAGCGGGTCGATGGACGTGCTGGGAGCCACCATGATCGGTATCATCGTCCTCACCGTCGCTGGAATCTACATCACGATCCGGCGCGAGGGGATCGTCACACGGGAAAACAGGATCATCGGCGGATGTGTTCTGCTCGCGATGGTCCTGCTGTTCGCCCTCTACGAGCTTACCGCGCTGTCCTCGGAGGTCGTCTTCGCAGTCGTCGGCTTCGTCGGCGTGATCGTGCCCCATCTGCTACTTGAACACACCAGGTACGCGGGCGAGAAGGACGATCCGCGGTAGAGCTTTTCACAGTTCGCGCGGACGTCCTAGCCATGCAGGCAGTCCAGTTCACCGACCACGGCGGTACCGAGGTCATCGAGTACGGCGAATACCCCGAGCCCGAACCGGGGGACGAGGAGGTACTGATCGACGTCAAGGCGGGGGCGCTGAACCATCTCGACGTCTGGACGCGCCGGGGCCTGCCGGGCGTCGACCTCGACATGCCACACGTTCCGGGAAGCGACGGTGCAGGCGTCGTCGAGCGGGTCGGCGAGGACATCACCCGCTTTGCGCCCGGTGACCGGGTTGCGCTCGCGGCGGGCGTCTACTGTGGCGAGTGTGAGTACTGCCGCCACGGCGAGCACTCGATGTGCGTGAACTACCGGATCATCGGCGAGCACCTGCCCGGCGTCCACGGCGAGCGTGCCGCCATCCCCGCGGCGAACCTCGTGCCGGTCCCCGAGGGCGTCGACTGGGAGACGGCTGCGGCCGCACCGCTCGTGTTCCAGACGGCGTGGCGGATGCTCACCACTCGGGCGGACGTCTCGCCGGGCGAGGACGTCCTTGTGCTCGGAGCGAGCGGCGGCGTCGGGCACGCCGCGGTCCAGATCGCCGATTACGCGGGGGCAACGGTGTACGCGACCGGGGGAAGCGACGAGAAGTGTGCCTACGCCGAGGAGATCGGTGCGGAGCACGCCATCAACTACGAGCGCGAGGATTTCGCCGAGGAGATCCGCTCGGTGACTGGGAGGCGGGGGGTCGACGTCGTGGTCGATCACGTCGGTGCGGAAACGTGGACAGACTCGCTGGCGAGTCTGGCGAAGGGCGGTCGGCTGGTCACCTGCGGTGCGACGACCGGCCACGCGCCCGAGACGAATATTAACCGGATCTTCTGGAACCAGCTTTCCGTCCTCGGATCGACGATGGCGACGGCGGGCGAAATCGACGACGCACTCGACCTGGTCTGGGACGGCGAGTTCGAGGTACGGATCCGAGAGCAACTACCGATGAGCGAGACGGCTCGTGCTCACCGCATGCTCGAAAACCGTGAGGGCTTTGGGAAAGTAGTGGTAACTCCTGACAGTGAGCTCGACGCCTGACGCGGAGCGCGACGATGGAGGAGAGGGCGATGGCGACCACAGTCTGGAAACCACCAGCTACACCCACGATCCGGCGACGTTCGACGAGGATGGCGACCGCGTCGACGCCGAGGGCGACGGCGGCGACGAACCGACCCATCCTGCCGCGGTCGACCGCGAGTTCGACTGGCGGGGGTGGGTGCTGATCGGCGTTATGGCGCTCGCGCTCGTCGTCGCGCCGCTGGTTGTCTACCTGCGCCCGCCCGTCCTGCCGTTCTGGGTCTCGCTCGTCGTGATGCCGCTGATCCCCGCGCTCTTGCTCGGCGTGGTCGCCGTCTGGGCGACCACTCGCCCCTAGGTGATCGCTGCTGGTGGTTCGACGAAGGCCGCATCGAGACGTCGGGCAACGCCGACTGCGGCCGTGACGTCGGCCGTGGGCGTCTCCGGCGATTCAGCGTACGCCGTGAGTGCGCGACGGACCCGCCAGGCTTCGTAGCACGTGAACGTCGGCCCGCCATCGATATCGCGCTCGCGCACCGGCCGGTCTTCGAGCTTTTCGAGTACCGAGAGCGCCCACCACGGCGGGGACTCTCTGGCCTCGTGGCTGGCTTCGATCTCTTCGAGTACCACGTGGTGGACGACCCACTGTTCGGCCCGACTCATGTCGATGCGGGTCCGGTCACGCCGCGGGACGGTTTGCGTCATTGTGATCACCTCGGGGCGGGTCTTTGCCTGCCCTATCTGTGAGTAGGCACCGTCTCGTTATAAATTCTTGTCAAATGGTAACATATTACACACTCGGAGACAGTAGCTCCGCGACGATCCAACGGACAGGCTGGAGAAGACGCCCTACCTGTTCACGTCCCGGCGCATCGCGATCTCGAACCACGGGCAGAGTCTGAGCTGTCGGTACCACTCGGGGTGTTCGTGCAGGCGCTCGTAGGGGACCCACATGAGTCCGGCGACCTCCTCCTCGTCGGGGTCGAGCGAGGTGTCGTCCAGCGTGAGCTGGAGCACGGCACAGACCTCGTGTTCGAGGCCCGCGTTCTCGTAGTAGCGTTTGTACTCGAACCGGTCGGTGAGTCTCAGGTCCGAATACTGGTCGGGTGTGATGCCGAGTTCCTCTTCGAGCCGTTCGCGGGTCGCCTCCTTCTGGGTCTGGCCCTCGACGGGGTGGGAGGCGACTGTGCCGTCCCAGTGGGTGTCCCAGAGGCGTTTGTTCGGGGCGCGCTGTGCGAGCAGGATGTTCCCCTCGCCGTCGAAGATCAGTGCGGTAAACGCGCGGTGGCGGATCCCGTCGCCGGTGTGCGCGTCCAGTCGATTCACCAGTCCCTGTGGCTCGTCGTTCTCGTCGACCGCGATGACGTCCTGCGAGGCGTTCTCGTGTTCGAGCGTGTCGGCGTCCTCGGTGCTCATCAGGCGTACTGTCGAATACCACCGTAAAACCGGCTTCGGTTTTGGGTGCGATTGGCGACGGTACAGGGTCTACACGTTCTCTCGCTGGCCGCGACGCTCTCCGCCAGTCGATTTTCGTCCACCGGGGAAATCTCCCACGCGGAGTCTATAGAATGTGTACACATTCTACTCATGTTATCGGATTTTCCACGATATTCTGGGAACAATTTCTACAATGTGTGGCTCTCGTGTCGCGGGGAGAGATCCTGTCGGAGATGTACCAACCCGATCGACTACCCGAGCTGTTCGTCCAGAATCAGCCGCGTCTCGGTGCTCACTACATCGTCGAGCTCGCGGGCTTTCGTGATCAGTTCGTTGAGGTCCTGTGTGTCGGCGGCGTCGACGACCAGGACGATATCCTCCTCGCCGCTGACCTGCCAGACGAAGTCGACCTCGTTCCAGTCGGTCATGCGCTCGGAGACGGCGGTGGTATCGACGTCGACCGCAACGCTGACCTCGATCATCGCTTTGACGTTCCCCGTGCGTGTAGTGACGGTAAAGCGCTCGATGACGCCGTCCTCGGTCATCCGTTCGACGCGGTTCCTGACGGTTCCCTCCGAGGTGTCGACCTGTTCGGCGATCTCGGTGTACGGCGTTCGTGCGTCCCGCCGCAGGACGTCCAGTATCGCTCGGTCGAGGTCGTCCATGATACACCTCCTTTCTGCCACCCCCACTTACCGATTACGAAATTCGTAGCCTGACTTCGAAAGGAAGCTTTATTGCCGGTAGAAGTATACGTATATCGTAACGATGGATGCCTACGTAGCACTGGAAGGCGGCCATGTGGTCGAAGCCCGTGGTCGTGTTCCTGGGAGCACACCCGGCGAACTCGTTTTCACGACAGCATACACGGGCTACGAGGAGAGCCTGACCGACCCCTCCTATGAGGAGCAGGTACTCACCTTCTCGTACCCGCTGATCGGTAACTACGGCGTCCGGGAGGAGCGCTTCGAGTCCGATCGCGTCCACCCGAACGCCGTCGTCGCCCGCGAATTGACCGACGAAATCGTCGAGTGGCTCGATGAGGAGGGCGTCCCCGCGGTCGATCATCTGGACACCCGCGACCTCGTCACCGATATCCGCGAGGAGGGTGCGATGAAGTGTGGGATCGCCGTCGGCGAGGGCGTCACCGAGCAGGACGCGCTCGACGAACTCGACGCCTGCAAGGGGATGAGCGAGCACACCGACATCGGCGCACAGGTCAGCGTCGACGAGCCCGCCTTCAGCGAGGGCGCGGCTGATGGTGTCGACGCCGACGTGACCCTGATCGACTGTGGAGCGAAGGGATCGATCGTCGACTCGCTGAACGCTCGCGGAGCCGACGTACAGATCCTGCCCTACGACGCAACGATCGAGGACGTCGCCGAGACCGAACCGGACGTACTGTTCATCTCGAACGGCCCCGGTGACCCTGCGAACTTCGAACAGACTGTCGAACTCGTCGACCACTACGCCGGCGAACTCCCCCTCGCCGGGATCTGTCTCGGCCAGCAGATCGTCGCCCGCGCGCTCGGTGGTTCGACTGCAAAGATGGACTTCGGCCACCGTGGGGTCAACCAGCCCGTCATGGATGTCCGCACGAACCGCGTCGTCATGACGACCCAGAACCACGGCTACACCGTCGCCGACCCCGGCGAGAACCTCGAAGTCACTCAGTTTAACGTCAACGACGACACCCCGGAAGGACTCGACAACGAGGAACTGGAGATCATCACGCGACAGTACCACCCCGAGGCAAACCCCGGACCGAACGACTCGCTCGACTTCTTCGACGACGTGCTCGCCATGGCCGACCCGACGGCCGATCCGGTTATCGCTGACGACTAGAAGCCGAGTGTTTCGGTTAATTTCTCTGACCTGCTATCGAACAGGAGAGCGGTACTCGCGCCGAACGAAAAACGCAGTAGATACAGCAGTGGAACTACTATGGCTCCGGCACCGACTTCGGCTGGAGCCCGTGAACGATCGCGTCCCCGGAGTTCGTATCGAACAGGTGGATCTTCTCGCGGTCGAAGACGACCGAGATCTCTTCTCCCTCCGCGATATCCTCGTCCGGCCCGAGGCTCATCAGGAGCTGGCCTTCACCACGTCCCTCGGCGTCGGCCTCGACGTCACGCTCCATCAGTAGGTAGACGAACTGTTCGTCGCCCATCGGTTCGAGCACGTCGGTGACGACGTTGAACGTCCGGGTCGCCTCGGCGGCGTTCGACTGGTCACGCTCGAGATGGACGTCCTCCGGTCGGATGCCCATCGTGACCTGCTGACCGACGTCGACGCCGTGTGCGTCCGGATCGAAGTTGACGGTCGCATACTCCGAGCTAAAGCCGTCCTCCGTGATCTCGCCGTCCATAAAGTTCATCGACGGCGAGCCGATGAACCCGGCGACAAAGAGGTTCTTCGGCTTGTTGTAACACTCCAGCGGGGACGCGACCTGCTGGAGCACGCCCGAGTTGATGACGGCGATCCGGTCGGACATCGTCATCGCCTGGGCCTGGTCGTGGGTGACGTAGATGATCGTCGTGTCGAGCTGTTTGTGCAGACGCTGGAGCTGGGTCCGCATGTGGACTTTGAGCTCCGCGTCCAGGTTCGCCAGCGGCTCGTCCATCAGGAACACGTCGGGGTCGCGAACGATCGCCCGTGCGATGGCGACACGCTGGCGCTGGCCGCCGGACATCTCCGAGGGCATCCGGTCCATCATCCCTTCGAGCTGAACGATGTCGGCGGCATCCTCGACGCGCCGGTCGACCTCCTCCTGATCGTATTTGCGAAGGCGGAGCCCGAAGGAGATGTTGTCGTAGACATCCATGTGTGGGAACAGCGCGATGTTCTGGAACACCATCGAGATGCCACGGTCCTTCGGCGGCAGGTCTGTGACGTCGCGTCCGCCGATCTCGACGGTTCCCTCGGTCGGGAGGGTCAGCCCCGCGATCGTCTCCATGGTTGTGGACTTCCCACAACCGGAGGGGCCAACAAGCGTGAGGAACTCGCCGTGTTCTACATCGAGATTCATCTGATCGACCGCCGTTACGTCTTCGTACCGTTTCGTAATGTTTTCGAGTTTGACGTTTGCCATGGGTTTACTCCTTGACTGCTCCCTGTGTGAGTCCACTCACGATCTTTTCCTGTGCGACGATCACCAGGATAGCGATCGGCAACACTGCGATGATACTCGATGCGGCCATCAGGTTGAACAGGGTCTCGTACTGCCCCTGGAACCCTAACACGCCTTCGAGCATCGGTGCCCAGTTTTCGGCGCGCCCATCGGTCATCAACGAGGAGAAGAAGTACTCGTTGTAGATGGTAATAAACGACAGCACGCCTGCCGTCGCGACGCCGGGTGCGGACAGCGGCACGATCACGCGGAACAGTGCACCGAGCCGGGTCGTTCCCTCGACACGCGCGGCGTCTTCCAGCCCGTCCGGAATCTGCGCGTAAAACACCATCAGGATGAAGATGGCGAGTGGCAGATACAGCGCCGAAACGGGGATGATAATTGCCGACGGGTGGTTGTACAGCGACCCATCCGCGATGATCGGTGCCAGGACGTCGAAGTTCCGGTTGAACAGCCGGTTCAGCGGGACGAAAAAGGCTGCCGGTGGGAAGAACGAAACGATCAGTACGAGCAGCAGTAGCGGCGTCTTCCCGCGGAACTGGAGTCGACCGAAGACGTAGCCGGCCAGCGACGCGACAAAGAGGACGAGCACCGTCCCGATCGTTGCGATCAGGAAGCTGTTGAATACGAACCGGTGGAACGGAAGGGTCGTGAACACTTCGATGAACGCACCTGGGTTCGTCCCCATCGTGATATCGCCCTCGGCGAGCAACGATGGATCGAAGCCGCCGGGAGTGAGGACGATGCTGTCACGGCCGAACTGCCCGGACGGGGTCAACGCGAGCATGAACAGCCAGTAGAACGGGAACAGCGTCGTCACAAGGAAGGCGATAGTAAACGTGTAAAACGCCGCCTTGTAGGCCCGTTCCGGGTTACTGATCATCTTTGCCGCCCATCCTTCGATGAGCCCACGGTCGATTTCGGGCTCTCCAGCGGCCTGTTGCTGTGCGGCGATGTCCGGATGTTGTTCTTCTTCAGTGCTCATTGTAGGTCACCTCCGGAGTCACGCAGGAAGACCAGATACACGAGGACGAACACGGAGATCACCACGGCGGTCAGGAACGCCACTGCGGAGGCCGTCGCCCAGCGTCTGGTCTGTTCAAGCGAGATAATCACAAGGCAGGTCATCGAGGGGACCGTCGAACAGCCGACGCTGGCGTCGATCAGTCCGTAGATCCGCATCGCGTCCATCGTCCGGAACAGCATTGCGACGATCAGCGCGGGCGCAACGAGCGGCAGCGTAATGTACTTGAATCGCTGCCACGGCGTTGCACCCGACACTTTTGCGACGTCATACAGCGACCGATCGATACTCTGGAGCCCGGCAAGGATCAAAAGCGCCATGAACGCCGCAGTCTTCCAGATGTCGGCGACAGTGACGATAATGAACCCGTCACGTGTGCTAGCGAGGGGGTTCGAGCCGAAGATACCGAGCCCCTGCATCAGATCGGAGCCAAAGCCGATGTTCGGGTTGAAGATCAGGAAGAAGATCATCCCCTGAATGACGATCGGGACGGCCCACGGGATGATGACCGCGACGCGGACCCACCGATTGCCCTTGAAGTCCTGATCGAGGACCAGCGCCTGTCCGAAGCCGATCAGGGTCTCGAAGAAGACGCTAATGATCACGAATGCCAGCGTGACGAACAGTGCCTGCCTGAGGAACGGCGATCCCAGCTCGATGAACGGGAAGCCACTCGTTGTCGTAATATCGATAAACTGTCTGGGTACATCCGCGTTCCCGGTCAGCACATCGACGTAGTTGCTGAGCCCGACGAACTCACCGAATGGGTCCGCTCCCGCGGTCTCGTCCGCAAACAGTGAATACCGTAGCGTCTGAAACAGCGGATAGAACGCTACCAGTGCCAGCAGAGCGAACGCTGGTGCGAGCAGGAAGTACGCGTACACTGCCTCACTTTTGGTTTCCAGCCAGTTGAGCGGCCGCATCAGGAGCCGTGTATCTTCCCCGGGTGGTTGTTCTGTTGCCATACTACCAGCTATCCCCCTGACCTCGGTGTATGCGTGGTGTTATCATCCATCTATCTCGATTAAGTAGTAATACTGGAGTCGGTTGTTAAACCTATCGGCGACCCCCCTCGACGATGGGGGGTTATTCTTCGGAGCCTTCGAGCTGTCCTTCGAGGTCGGACATCGCTTCTTCGGCCGTCTTCTCGCCGGTATAGGCGTCGTGGACCTCCTGGTAGATGGACGCGGCCTGATCAGGCCAGACGTCGGTCACCGGTCGCGGGACGGTCCGTTCGGCGACGAACGCAAGAGTATCGAGATGGTCGCCCATCGGTCCGACAGCGTCCGGATCCGCGTTCTCCAGGACCTCCGGTACTGGCGGTGGGTTTCCGTTCTCTTCGAAGACGGTGTTCATCACAGTCTCGCTCGCGACGGCTTCGAGTACCTGCAAGGACTCGTCGACGTTATCTGAGTTCGGATTGATAGTGAAGTGCCAGCCACCGAGGGCGTGGGAGCTACCGCCCGTCCCCTCGTACTCGCCTTCACCTTCCTCGACACCGTACGGGAGCGGCATCGTCCCGATCTCGCCTTCGCCCTCGTCTGCGTGGATCGGGATGACGTACGGCCAGTTTCGCATGAAGATGGCGTTGCCACCGGTAAAGGGAGAGCGTGCCTCCTCTTCACCGAACTCGACGAGGTCGCTGTTCGAAATCTGTGGGAAGTCGTCGAGCGTATCGTCCTCGTCGGGGCCGTACATGAACGACCGCATCATGCGGATCGTATCGTGCACCGGCTCCTCGTTGACGGTGACCGGTCGGTCGCCGACCGGTCCGAACAGGTTCTCGTGGTCGCCGAAGTACGCGCCACCCCACGACGTCATCGTCTCGTTAAACGTACAGCAGGAAAGGCCCTCGTAGGCCTGAGCCTGCGTGGTGAAGCCGTAATCATAGTCGCCGTCCTCGCCGCCGTGGTAGTCCCAGACGTCCTCGACGACCTCGGCGAACTCCTGCCAGCTCATCGGAGTCGTCGACCAGTCCTCGCCTTCAGGATCGTAGCCCGCCTCCTCGACCAGATCCTTCCGGTAGTTCATCATCGGGTAGTCCGGGAAGAACGGGAGGGCAAATAGCTCCCCCGTCTCGGGATGGGTTGCGGTGTCCACCGCGGCATCCAGGTAGTCGTTTTCAACGTATTCAAGGGTCTCATCAGACAGTTCCTCCTCGAGGTTGAGGACCTGTTCCCGGAGGATGAACGGCATCGTCCACCCCGAGTCCATCATGAAGATGTCCGGGCTGCCACGACCCGCGTCGAGTGCGCTCGTATAGTCGGCCCGCCGTGAGTCGGTCTCGAAGTCGCCCGGCAGGATCGTGATCTCGATCTCCTCGTCCAGACCCGCGTCCCAGAGGGCCTCCTGTAGTTCGTCCTCGATGCCCGCGAACTCTTCGTCCGCATCGATTTCGATTGTGTCGTCGTCGTCCCCGAGACAGCCAGCAACGCCCATTGCTGCGCCCGCAGCCCCTGTGGCTTGCAGGAACCGCCGGCGGGAAACGCCGCTCAACTTACGTTCGGTGGTCGGATCGTTTTCAACCATTACACCTGTTGTTAATGAAGCTATCCTATTTATAGATACCGCAAGATCTCAATGAACAACTGTGTAATAATAGTCGCGGTGATTATATACGTTGGCCTGGCCCTGGACAGTATCGAGGGGCCATCGATGTGCTCACGAGCCACGGAATCTGCAAGGGTTAAGACCATGGCCATGAAAACGACGCCTACTCGTGACGACCTCGGAACAGCCTGGCGGGGACGCGGTCGAGGAGTCACTCGGCCTCTTTGGGTGGCTCGAAGAAATATTCTACGCCGGTGTGGAGCTGTCAGTACTCGGCACACCGGGCTTTCTGGCAGTCTTTCTAACCCAGCACCGGTATCCGGATGCCGTTCCGCTTGCCGGGCTCACAGCGCTCGCGGTCGGCTATCTAGCGCTTGCCGTGTTCCGCCAGCGAACGATCGATACCGGAAAGTGGCCTCGCCGTGGCGAGTTGACCAGTGCGCCGCTCCGGTTTACGTACTTCAGCGTCCTGTTTTTCCTCGCCGCGTACGGCGTCGGAGCGGCAGCCATGACGCTTGGCTCGTACTGGTACACGCTCTTTGGTGGCGTCGTCATCGCGCTCGGTCTCGCGGCGTTCCCGACAGTGTATCGCCTCGTACACGGCGATCCGACGACTAAACCCGCCGAGATGGTCTGAGGGTCTTGTAGCCGATATTTTTACAACACCTGAAGCAAACGATCCTGTATGTCATTTATCGACAGCCTCGGGGAGGCGATCGAAGAGATCCGTCGGCCGGAGTACACGGGGAAAAACCGCTGTGACTCGTGTACAGTGGTCAATGCCGTCATCGTCGCCGTTGTCGGGCTTTTGCTGTATCGAGTACGCAAGCCACTGGGATACCTCGCGGTCGCCGTCGGAACTGCACTGATCTATCTGCGCGGGTACGTCGTACCCGGTACCCCATCGTTCGCTCCGGATCTGGTACGGCCCCTCCCCATTGACTTCGAGCACGACGATCCGGAGGGTGTGGGTTCGGGCTCGCTCACCGGCGAGGACGACGACAACCCGAGCGAGTTCGACGGCGAGGAGCTCATCGAGGCACTCGCCGCTTCAGGGGTCATCGAGGCGGGCGAAGAAGAGCTGTTCCTGAACAACTCGTTCCGCGAGAGCTGGGAAGCACGCATCGAGGAACTACGCGAACTGGAACCCGAAGCGCTCGCGGACCGGACCGCTGCGGCCTCTCCACACGATGTCGAGGGCGAGGTCTACGGCGACCGAATTCTCATCAAGGGCGCGGGCCGTGACATCTGGCTGAGCCACCCGATCGCGATGGCCGAGACCGCTGCGGTCGAGACGCTCTCGAACTGGGACGTCGACGCGGGTATGCGTGCGGCCGCAGCCGAACCGCTCAGGACGTTCATCGAGCTGTGTCCGGCCTGTGGCGGCGAGGTCCGCGAAACGACGCTCCGGAACTGCTGTGGCGGGCCCGGGAGCACCCAGCGCCGACCGGGTCAACTCGTGCTCGCCTGTGAGGACTGTGATACCGTTCTCTTCGAGTTTAGTGACGTCGCGGTCTAGTAATACCGACCGAACCGGCTCGCCGTCTCCTCGCCGGTTCGCGGGAAGAAAAGCATCGAGAGAATAGCGACAGCACCTGCCCAGAGCACGCTCACTGGAGTCCAGCCGAGAGCCGCTCCGAGGAAGACCCCCCCGAACGCCGCCACCACGAACGTCACGTTGAAATACAACACACGAAGCACGAGGAGCCACGGCGACAGCGTCACCCAGCCCGGCGTGTCAGTGGCGAGCGGCTGGACCCATCCGCCGCGGATTAGTGTTCCGACGAGCGTCATCAGGATCCATGCGACGAGCGCCGCCCCCGTCGCGTCGTACCAGACGCCCGCAGGGAGTATGTGGACAAGCAACAGGATCGGAAGCGAGATCACCGTCACCTCGCCGTAGATCCGGATAACGTCCTGCAGAAACATTCCGAGGGGGTCCTTCTCCGCGCGCCCGAGCGTCCCGTAGCCGTACCAGATTCGGCGCTCGGTCGATTCGGCGGCGGTAGTTTCTCGACCGGGCGGCCCCCGTTGACGCTTCATACACCCCGTATTACAGGGTGTTGTAAATAATTTACCCGGCAGTCAGTAGAACCGTCCGCTATTGCTTGGGTTGACCCCAGTACTCCTGGCGCTGTGGGCGGTCGGAGACCGGTCTGACGTCGATCGAATCGTCTTTCTGTTTGCGCGCTTCCAGTGCGGCCTTCGCCGAGGCTGTCGTCGAGAAGTACGTAACATCCTCCTCAACCGCGGTCTCCAGTAGCTCACGGTCTCGCGAGATGATCAGGTCGACCTCGCCGCGTTTGACCGCGTCGATCAGATCGACTGCCTCACAGAGCTCGTAGTACTGGGTGAACCGCTCGACCAGTTCCTCGCCCTCTTCGGTGTCTGGATCGGGGAACTCGTCGGCCGATAGATCGACCACGGCCGTCCCATCGCGTGGGATCGGCTTACCGACGGAGTCCTGTGCCTTGTCGTAGGCTTTGCCGAAGGTGTCTGCTGTCCCCATGACTTCGCCGGTCGATTTCATCTCCGGCCCGAGACGTGGATCGGAGCCGGGCAGACGATCGAACGGCAGAACGACCTCCTTGATCGAGGTCTGGGCGGGGACTTGCTCGTCGACGTCGAGGTCGGACAGTGACTCGCCGTTCATCACCTTGGCGGCGAGTTTCGCGATCGGAACGCCGGTCGCCTTCGAAATGAACGGGACGGTACGCGAGGAGCGGGGGTTCGCTTCCAGCACGTAGACCTCTTCGTCACGGACCGCCAGCTGGACGTTCAGTAGGCCCACTGTGTCCAGCGCACGGGCGATCTCCTCGGTTACCTCACGGACGCGACGGTTGACGTCACGGCCGAGCGAGCGTGGCGGGATCATACACGCCGAGTCGCCGGAGTGGACGCCGGCGCTCTCGACGTGTTCCATGATCCCACCGATGAGGACGTCCTCGCCGTCAGCCACTGCGTCGACGTCCAGCTCGATCGCGTCCTCGAGGAAGTCGTCGATGAGGATCGGCTTGTCCTTCGCCACGCGGACCGCCTCCTCGATGTACTCTTCGAGTTCGGCGTCGTCGTAGACGACCTGCATCGCACGCCCGCCGAGCACGTAGGAGGGACGAACGAGCACGGGATAGCCGATCTCGTGGGCGAGTTCGAGCGCTTCTTCCTTGCTCGTCGCGGTGCCACCCTCCGGCTGGGCGATACCGAGATCGTCCATCAGGGCGTTAAATCGGTCGCGGTCCTCCGCGAGGTCCATCGCCTCGACCGAGGTGCCCATGATCTCACAGTCCAGCCCACGGCGGTCGAGTTCGTCCTGCAGGGGCTCACCGATGTTCACGGAGGTCTGGCCACCGAACTGGACCATCACGCCGTCCGCGCCGGTCGCTTCGGCCACGTCGGCGACCTCCTCGGCCGTGATCGGCTCGAAGAAGAGCCCGTCGGAGGTGTCGTAGTCCGTCGAGACCGTCTCGGGGTTGTTGTTGACCACGTAGGCGTCGATGCCGTTCTCGCGGAGCGCACGGACCGCGTGGACGGAACAGTAGTCGAACTCGACGCCCTGGCCGATCCGGATCGGGCCGCCGCCGACGACGATCACGCTTTCTGCGTCGCGGTCGACTTCGAGTTCGCCCGCCGCGGCGTCGCCTTCGAGCGGTCCGGACTCGAACTCGGACTTGCGCGAGGAGTAGTAGTACGGCGTCTCGGCCTTGAACTCGCCCGCACAGGTGTCGACCTGTTTGTAACTGCGGCCGGGGACCTCCTGTTCGACTGTACCGACGTCCGCACCAGCCGTCGCGGCAATCGTCGCGTTGGTGTGGCCCGCGATCGCGGCCTCGGTGAAGTCGCCCTCCTGGGCCGCGCGCGTCGAGTCGGCGATGCGTTTGTAGCGTTCGGTGTACCACTCGAAGATGCCGGTTAGCTCGACGACCTCGTCGACGCTGTACCCGCGCTCGAACGCCTCGAACATCGCGTAGGGACGGTCCGGCGAGGGTCGTTCGAGATAGTGTGATTCGAGCTCGTCGTCGTCGACCTCGTTCCAGTCTGCCTCCGGTTCGTACTCGGAGGAGCGAAGCGCCTTGAGCAGCGATTCCTCGAACGTCCGGCCGATCGACATCGCTTCGCCGGTCGATTTCATCGCGGTCGTCAGCTCGAAGTCGACGTCGTCGAACTTGTCTTTGGGCCAGCGCGGCACCTTGGTGACGACGTAGTCGATCGCGGGCTCGAACGCCGCGGTCGTCTCGCCGGTGATCTCGTTTTCGATCTCGTGGAGACGCTTGCCGAGCGCGACCTTGGCGGTGACGCGGGCGATCGGGTAGCCGGTCGCCTTCGAGGCGAGGGCAGAAGAGCGGGAGACCCGGGGGTTGACCTCGACGACGCGGTACTCGCCGCCGGGTGTGCCGTCGTCGTGCCAGGCGAACTGGATATTACAGCCGCCCTGGATACCGAGCTCGCGGATCACGTCGAGCGCGGCGGTTCGCATCTCCTGGTGCCCCTTGTCTGGAACGATCTGAGATGGGGTGACGACGGTCGACTCGCCCGTGTGTATCCCCATCGGGTCGATGTTCTCCATGTTACAGATGATGATACACGAGTCGTCGGCATCACGCATGACCTCGTACTCGTACTCGACCCACCCGGAGATCGATTCCGTGATCAGCACTTCACTGTTCCGCGAGAGACGCAGCCCCTTGCGGACGCGCTCGATCAGTTCCTCCATCTCGTGGACCACGCCGGAGCCCGATCCGCCGAGGGTGTACGTCGTCCGGGCGATAACCGGCAGACCGCCGACCTCGTCAACGGCGTCATGAACCCGATCGACGAGATCTTCTTCGGTCAGTTCAGCGACGGATTCCCCCTCGCCCAGCGAGATCGTCGTCGACGCAGGAACCGGCTGACCGATCTTCTCCATACGCTTGCGGAACAGGTCACGATCCTCCGTCGCGTAGATCGTATCCAGGGGCGTCCCCATAATCTCGACGTCGTACTCCTCGAGGACACCCTCCTCGGCGAGCTCGGCGGTGACGTTCAGGCCGGTCTGGCCGCCCAGCCCGGCGATAACACCGTCGGGCCGTTCTCTGGCGATGATCTCCGCGATCGCTTCGGTCGTGATCGGCTCGATGTACACTTCGTCGGCCATCTCCGGATCGGTCATGATCGTCGCGGGGTTGGAGTTGACCAGGACGACCTTCGCGCCTTCCTCCTGAAGTGCGCGACAGGCCTGCGCGCCAGAATAGTCGAATTCGGCGGCCTGTCCGATCTGGATCGGGCCGCTCCCGATCAGCAGGATCGTACGATCCTCCTCGCCGCTTGTCCCGTCGGTAGTCATTGCTATCTACGGGAAGCCCGTACATCGTAATAAGCCCGACGAAATATTACGAACAGCGAAAGCCAGTTTCGAATTTCGAATTTCGGTCGGTCCGGATGGGAGGGTGGCTCCGCTCGGTCGAGTGGGGCTCAGGCCTCGAGTTTCGGTTCCAGCTCGCCACGCTCGTCGAGTTCCTCGACGATGTCGCTCCCGCCGACGAACTCGCCGTCGACGAACACCTGTGGGATGGTTTCCCACCCGCTGTGTGACTCTAGAGCCACCCGGTACTGGTCGAGCGCTTCGAGCACGTCGACCGTCTCCACGTCGTCACGGTACTGCGTGAGCAGGCCGAGTGCCTTCCGGGAGTAGCCACACTGTGGCATCAGCTCCGTCCCCTTCATGAAGAGGACGACCTCGTTGCTCTCGATCGTCTCGTCAACGCGCTCCTGTACCTCTTCGGCGGACAGTTCGGCTCCGGGTTCGAACGTCATATGATGGGTATTCGTGGGCGCGCACTCAAAGGCTTGCCGCCCCGCAGAGAATGCGCTACCCCTCGTACTGTTCGGGCGTGTACGTGCTCAGCTCGATGGCGTGAATGTCGGTCGTCATGTGCTCGCCCAGCGCGTCGTAGACGAGTTCGTGCTGTTCGACGAGTGACTTCCCCTCGAAGGCCGGGGAGACGACTTCGGCAGCGAGATGGTCGTCGTCCTCCACGCCACGCGGGCGTTTCACTGTTGCTTCCGCTTCGGGAAGCTCCGTCTCGATCAGGTCGGCGACGTCCTGTCGGTCCATACGCGTAGGTGTAGACCCAGCGAGAAAAACGTGTCTCAGTGGTATCCACACCCCAGTGCTCACTCGGTGCCCATGGCCCGCCCCGACTTCGTTTCAATATCGAGTGACCAGACCCTCGGGTCCGACTGGACGTCGATGCTGGTCAGCAGGTCCGGCCGATAGGCGTTGTCGATCATCGCCTCCCTGGCCGTGTCCCACTCTCCCGGCGTGATCCGGTCGAGCGCGCCGGTGACGATCACGCTCTCCCATTCGCTGTCCGAGGCCACGTCGTAGACGAGAAAGCTCGCTTCCTCGCTTTCCTCGGCGAACTCCATCTTTTTGCCGTCCTCGGAGTGACCCGCAAGCAGGAAATAGAGCGTGTCGTCGCCCGCGTAGCCGAACGACATCGGGATGCTGTATGGCGTGCCGCCGAGCGCCATCGAGAGGACGCCGACACCGTTTGCTTCCAGCACTCGATCGATCGCTGCATCGTCCATCGTATGCCCCTGTAAAACACCGGGATTCGGTGACATACCTCAGGAACAGGTCCTGGAAAACAAAAACCCCTCTCCCGATTCGCGCGTCGTAAGAACCGGCGACTACAGCTCGTAACGGTACGGCCGATCCCGGATCACCGTCACGTCGCCGTACTCGGCGCGGCGGCCCAGCACGGTTGCGATCCGGTGTGGGCTCTCGAACTCCCCATCGTCGAGCAGTTCGAGGATCTCGCTGGCCGTCAGGGGCTCCTCGACATCCGCCGCTTTCACGGTCTGTCGGATCTGCTCGTACTCGCCCAGCGCGTACATGGCTGTGTGAAGGATCAGCACGATGGATAATAAACCCCTGTCGCACAGGCGTCGGACGTGCGTCATCTCCGGGGGCAGCGCCTCCGGTTGCCACACCGTGCGACTATATTGCCCGATCGTGCTCCGTTTCGAGGTCCCGCTCGTCGCGGTACTGCTCGACGAACTCCGCGACGTCGAATTCGAGCATCTGCTCTTCGAAGGCGGTCATCGCGTCGGCGCTGTCGGCGTGGCTGATCGCGTGTTCCATCAGCTCGACGAGCAACTCGACGACGATCTCGTGGAGTGCGCGGTCGTCGAAGTCGGTGACCCACAGCAGGCCATAGCCCACGGTGCCGTCGTCGCTTTTATCGAGCGTGACGACGTCCTCGGGGAACTCCTCCATCATGACACCCATCACGTGCGGGGTACCGAACTCCTCGAACTCGTCGTCGGTCTCGATGGTCTCTCTGAGTACCTCGACGAGGAACTCGGGGACGAAACGTGATGGGGGGTGGACGTCCATCACGACGGCGTGGGTCTCGCCACACGAACACTCGAACGATCGCATCCCCAGGTCCAGCCGCTGCGGATCGACCGACTCCCCACACGACAGGGCGAGCTCCTCGCCGCCACTTCCGGGGACCCGCGGTTCAGGCATACACCCATCTCGGGGGTTCCGACGAATAAACTCCTCGGCTTCCATGCTGTCGTGGGCAGGCGACGCGGGGCCACTCTATCACGGATCACGCCGCCGGGACACGTCTGGGCGATCGTCTCGGTCCGAGGTGAGAAAAAATTAATACTGGTCTGGTTCAGGATCGATGTATGCCCTCCGATTCGTCGATCGATCACGGACAGATAGCGGCGATGTTCGTCGTACTCTGTACAGCCATCGGGTTCTGGCTTTTTATGCAGACGGACAACGTGGGGATGCTGACGACGTGGTTCTGGGCGGGAATCGGACTCGCCGGGATCTACCTACTCACGACCATTGCGAACACCCTGGACGAGCTTGACGCCGGCTACTGAGCGCGAACACACACCGTCGATAATCGTTCGCCAGCTCCGCCTCAGGGCCAGTCGTCCCGTCCCGTCTCGGCCTCGATTCCCCCGCCGTCCTCGTCCTCGGCGAGCGTCCACTCGGCGGCCTCGGCGGCGTCCTCGACCGGGAGGTACTCCCAGCCGACCTCCTCGGCAAGCTGGCCGTCCCCCTCGCTGGTGCCGATGAAGACGTGCCGGCCGGTGTCGAACTGCTCTTTCACGCTCTCTAGACTCTCCTTGCGTCCACGCGGACCGGAGAAGAAATCCTGCCGGATCCGGTTTTTTCGGGTGAAGTTCGTCACGACGTAGGTCGGCTTTTCCGAGACGACGCCGACGTACTCGCTCCAGCGCCTCGCGTCCTCGAACACCCGACCGGGGTCTGCGAGCTCCTGGAGTGCGGTCAACTCGAACGCCAAAGTCATATCCTCGTCACCGCCGCCGTTCATACCCGACACTCGGCCGGGCGCGGGCAAAACGGCTTCGGTCTTTTTCGCGGCGTGAACGTGACCGAACATGGTACGTCCGGGCCGACCGGCTCAGGGCCACCAGCTCGCGATCAGCTCGCCCAGTCGCGAGCGGTCCGGACGCCGCTTGGTCATCACGAACGGTCGATCGGTCTCGGCACCGACCGTCCGCGGAATACTTCCGGCGACTCGCCGGGTCAACACGCCCTGTCTGGTCGCCCCGAGCACGATCACGTCGTGGTCTTCGCCGACGTCGAGGATGGTCCCGGCGATGTCGTCGGACTCGATCATCAGTCGGCTGGTTTCGACCTCCGTGGGTAGTAGTTCGAGACTGCGCTCGATGTGTCCCGCAGCGACGTCCCGTGCCCTGTCGTCTGCGCCCGGCTTGATCACCGAGAGCACGTCGACGGTGGCGTCGTTCCGCCCCGCGATCGCTCCGGTGGCTTCTGTTGCGAGTTCGGCGTGTGGTCCCCCGACGGTCGGCAACAGGATCGTGTCGACCGTACTCGTCGTCAGCCCGACGCGCTCGACCAGCACGTCACAGCGCGCACGCCGAACCACCGGATCGATCGTCGTTCCCAGTACCCGATCCGAGGTGGTCGACCCACCGCGCCAGCCCAGCAGGATGGCGTCGGCGTCGACAGTATCGATCGCATCGAGGAGTACTCCCGAGACGCTACTGCCGACCAGCAGGCTGTCGGCGACCGGTACCCCGGCCTCTTCGGCGACGCTCGTTGCCCGATCGACCAGCCGTTGTCTATCACCCGAGAACTCGGATTTGATGTACTCGTCTTCGAACAGCAAGAACGGTGAGGTGTGATGTTTGTGAATCACGCTGACGACGTGGACCCGGCCATCGTTTGCAACCGCGAGATCGACCGCCGTTCGCACCAGTTGCTCAGCGTTTCTGGGGTTGTTGACCGCGACGAGGACGGTGTACTCCCCGGTCGGCGAGAGCTGTTCGCCCGCGACTGTCGAGGACATCCGTTTTTATATCGGTCCGCCGAGATCAAAAAGATTCGCGTGCGTTTACTGTCCCTGCGGCGGCGCGTCGAGCTTGTCGATATCGACTGTCTCTTCCAGTAACAGTTCTTTCTGCCCGGAGACTTCACGCTCCTCGCGCATTAGCGTCTTGAACGTCGTCTGTGGCGCGAGGTCGCCGATGAGAACGCCACCGATAACCTTGCCGTCTTTGAACGTAATCCGTCGCCACTCGGTATCGCTGTACTTTTTCTCGACCGCGTCGTCGCCGAGTGTCGGGTGACCAAAGGAAAGGAACGGGAAGTCAAAGTGGGTAATCGAGTACGAGGAGACCCAGCGGAACGCCTCTGCCTCGTCGTCGGCTGCCATGTTCGTTGCGGCGATCTGGCCCTGCTCTTTGGCGGACCCCCACGAGCCGTTCTGTGCGTGCTCGCCGAGAATGGTGTCGTAAAACCGGGTGAGGTCGCCCGCGGCGTAGATATCGTCGAGGTTGGTCTGCATATACTCGTCGACAACGACGCCGTCGTCGAGTTCGAGGTCAGTGTCCTGCATATACTCGATGTTGAAATCGAGGCCGATCGCGATCCCGACGAAGTCGCTCTCGTAGCGCTCGCCGTTCGTGTCGATCGTCGCCTCGACGTGTCCGTCCTCGTCGAGAACGAACTCGTCCGCGCCGCTGCCGAAGACCGGCGTGACGCCGACATCGCGCATCCCGTCGTGGATAATCTCGGCTCCCTCCGGGCTGAGCGCGTAGCGCCACCAGCACTCGCCGCGCATCAGGTAGTGGGCGTCGACGTCCTGCGCGCCACAGATCGCGGCGAGGTCGATCCCGAGTAGCCCCGCGCCGATGACGACCCCGGTGTCGGCCTCGCTGGCGTGTTCGTTGATCGCACGCGCGTCCTGAAACGTCCAGAAGTGATGAATTCCCTCGCCGTCGGCGTTTTTGACAGGGAGTTTGGTGGGCGTTCCGCCGGAGGCGATCAGCAGTTTGTCGTACTCGATCGTCCCGCTGTCGTGGGTGTGGACCTCGTGGGCATCGGGGTCGACGTCAGTGACGTGGGTGTTCAGCGACAGGTCGATGTCGCGTTCGGCGTACCAGTCCTCCTCGTGGATCGAGACCGGCGCTTCGGGGAGTTTCCCCTTGGCGAACTCCTTGATGAGGATCCGATTGTACAACGCCTCACCTTCATCGGTGACGACGGTGATATCCGAGTCCGGGGCTTCCTCGCGGAGGGTCTCGGCCGCGGAACTGCCCGCGATTCCGTCACCGATGATGACGTACGACTCAGTCATGTTCATGGGTTTTGCTGCCCGGGTTAAAGTGGATTGCTATCTCGGCGACACTGTCGTTTCGCCACCGAACTGACCGCTTCGGGAAGGTTCAAGGATCTCACGGCCATATGACGGGACATGAAACTTCGGCAGAACATCCGCCACTTCGCCGCCAAACAGGCACTGACAGCCCCGGTCATCGGTGACATCGCAAACGACAAACTCGTCGACTTGCACACCGGAATCTTCGTCGACAAAGCAGACGAGCAGTACCGGGATGAACGCCGCGAGCATCTCGACGCCTTCTTCGACTGCACGATGGACACCTACGTCGCTGCGCTCGAGGAAGGATACCCCGAGGCCGAGGCCCGCGAGATCACCCACATTCAGGCGAACTTCGATTTCTACAACCACGGCTGGACCGAGATGATGGAGTTTCCCGCCGACGAACTCGAAGCCCATTACGAGCGCTACGGGAAGTTCTTCGAGGCGCACGGCATCACCATCGACGATCCGCTCGGCGAGTTCCGGAACCGGGACGTTCCCGATGCGCCCTCGACGCCCGAAAAGCTCGATGACCCCGAGCACCCACACGCCGAGGGTGGTTTCGCCGACGACGTCTACGTCGAGGGGCCGGATGGCGAGTTGCGGGTCGGAGGACAGGACGAACCCGAGGAGGTCGACCCCGCGGAAGCGCCGGGGCTCACCGAGGAGGACGTCGAAGACGCCGACTCCGGAGCGGACGCCTGAAGTTTCCGGACGCAAAAAAGGTGTGGCGTTCACTCCTCGACGGTGATGGTTATCTCGTCGGTTTCACCGAACGCAATGTGTGCTCCGTCACCGAGCTGTACGGCGATCGTGTACTCGCCGGGCTCAAGCTCCAGACTATCTTCCGTCTGGGCGTCACTCCAGTGGTAGATTCCGTCTTCCTCAGCGGAGTCGCTCGGCCCGGGGATCGTTTCTCCTCGGTCGAACACGTCGTGATCGACGAGAATGTGTAGATGCCCGGCTCCGACTTCGTTTTCGCCGGCGGGGATGAGATCGGCTCCCTCGACTGATACGACGAATTCGACCGGCGACTGAACGGTAGCACCATCCTCCGGTGACTCGAAGGTGGGCGATGCATCCTCGGGCTGGTCCTCGAAGTCGTACTCGTCCGGTTCATCATCGTCGGGTTCGTCCTCCGGCGGGTCATCGCCATCACCGAGACAGCCGCTCAGCCCTACTGCCCCGACTGTGACGGCACTTACGAACGTTCTTCGTGTATGGGTCATGGTCTTGTACCTCGTGTTACACCTACGAGCAATGAGCACTTTATCACGGGGGACAAATCACGTCGCTATCCCGTGGTTATCCGATATGTTCAGCGACGGCCTCCCCAACTCCCTTAGCGGTCCGTACCGCGGCGTCAAGCGATCGATTCGCGTACCGCTCCCGACTCGCAGCACCGGCGTAGAACCCTCCTGATAGGGCCGGTCCGTCGTACGGAATGATGTGATCCGAGTAGCCGACGTTCGGAACGGGAATAGTCTCCGTGTGGACCGCCGACCACTGGATCGTCGACGGATCGAAGGCGGGAAACAGCGATTCGATTCCGTGACGGACCTGTGACTCGGGTTCCCGCTTGGCTGACTCGTCGGCCACGATCGCGTAGAGGGCCTGTTCTACCCCTTCCGTCGGTCCGGGTAGTGCAACGAGCCGTCCGACCGGTGTCTCGTCGACGACAGTCACCCGATCGATCGACAGGAGGGGCTCGTCGAGCCCGAAACAGACGGTCGTTGTCCCGGAAGTTTGTCCCGCCCAGTCGCCGCCTGTCAGTCGTACCAGTCGTCGTGGCGGCGTATCGAAGATAACTGCGTCAACGTTGTACTCGTGGCGCGCTCCGTCTTCGATCGTGACGAGGTGATCGACCGCTCCGCGGCGTGTCCCGACTGCGGTAACGCGGCAGTCGGTGTGGAGTCGGTCGCGGCCGATCGATCCAGCGAGGGCGTCGACGAGCGATCTCGGCTCGACGATCTCGGTACTGTCAGCGCGGTGGCGCGTCACCCTGTTGATCAGCCACGACGCGCTTATGCGATCTGGCTCGTCGCCAAAGTGGGCATACAGCAATGGCTCGATCGCCTGCTCGTACAGCGACTCGGTCGCGTGTTCGGTAACAAAGGACCGGGCCGTGACGTCCGCCAGCGACTCCGGCTCATCCAGCGTGTGGTCAGGGACGGTAAACGGGGGCACACCGCCATCATCGACGAGCGATCGGAAGTACGACGTGTCACGCAGGCTCAGTGGGGGAAAGGCGAGTAGTTCGTGGCGGCGGTCGATGGGATGTACGACGCCATCCAGATAGTAGCCCGTTCGGGCAGCCCGACCGTCGAGTTCGACGTCGAGTGCGCGGGCGAGTGCCCGACTGGCCGCTCCTGTCGGCGAGATACGGGGCGGATGGCGCGGCAAAACGGCGTCCGATGCGGGATGAACTGGGGCGAACTCGCTGCCCACGCGAGCGCCGGACTCGAACACTCGTACTTCGTGGTCGCGAGACAGTAGCTCGTGAGCCGCCGTCAGCCCCGCGATCCCGCCGCCGATGACGCCGATCATGGGCAATGGTTGGCGGGCAGCCGAATTGTGTGTTATGATCACCCGGGAGCCTGCTTTCCGCTGGCTTTTTAGCCGCGGTCCGGTTACCCCTCGGGTATGCTTACAGTGCGGGCTCCCGCGACGAGCGCGAACCTCGGGAGCGGCTTCGACGTCTTCGGTGCCGCACTCGAACGCCCGGCCGATATCGTCCGCGTCGAGCGCGCCGAGGAGACGACGATCGAGATGAGCGGTGCCGGAAGCGAGTTCATCCCCGAAGACCCGGCGAAAAACACCGCTGGAGCCGTCGCGGAGGCGCTCGACGCGCCCGCACGGATCAAGATCGACAAGGGTGTCCGTCCGGCCTCGGGACTCGGCTCCTCTGCGGCCAGCGCCGCCGGAGCCGCGCTTGCGCTCAACGAACTGTACGACCGTGGGCTCTCACGATCCGAACTGGTCCCGATCGCCGCCGAGGGCGAGGCGCTCGTCTCCGGCGAGGCTCATCAAGACAACGTAGCGCCGGCACTGCTTGGCGGATTTACTATCGTAGCAGAGGACGGCGTCACGCAGGTCGATAGCTCGGTTCCCCTCGTCGTCTGTCTCCCCGATATCGTCGTCTCGACGCGGGACGCACGCCGGGTCGTCCCCGAATCCACATCCGTCGAGAACATGGTCGATACGGTCGGTCGCGCTGCAACGCTCACTGTCGGGATGCACCGCGAGGACCCGGCGATGGTCGGCCGTGGGATGGAAGACAACGTCGTGACGCCCGCCCGGGCGAAACTGATCGACGGCTACGACGCGGTCCGGGAGGCCGCACTCGACGCCGGTGCGACGGGCGTCACCGTCAGCGGGGCGGGGCCGGGCGTCATCGCGGCCTGTTATGAATCCGACCGGAGCGAGATCGCCGGTGCGATGCTCGACGCGTTCGACGACGTGGACGTCGACAGCCGTGCCTACCAGACACGGATCGGCGACGGTCCCACCGTCTACCGGTGAGCACTGTACGCCGGGACGGCGCACTGGCGACTGTCGCTCTGATCGGAGCATTCGGCGCAGTGATACTCGCCGACGTGGCGCTCTCGCCGGTGTGGCTGTTCTGTGGGGCGCTCGGTACGGTCGGTTTCGAGGCCGCCGCGACGCGATACGGGGGGCCTGTGCGGTCGCTCTGGGAACGACCTGCGGTTCAGATGGGATCGCTCGCCGGTGTGCTGGCCGTTACCGCGCTCGCTGCAGTCTACCGCTCGGGAATCGTCGTGAGCCTTTTGATCGGCGGGCTGACCGCGTATCTCTGTGTGCTCGTGCTGATCAGTGGTTATCGGCACCGCTCGGCTCGGGCGTAGTTTGATAGGCTATCGCTCCCTAGCACGGCCATGCGACCCGACATCAGCGTCTTCGGCCGGTACACGTATCTCGCCACGGAGGTCTTCTGGGGCGCAATCGCGTTCCTCTTGCTCAGGCGAGCTGGCGCGCTCGGACGTGCGGCGAAAACAGTTATCGCGCTGTATCCGATCGCGTACGTCTGGGACTGGTACACCCTCGAAATCGGCATCTTCGACATCGAGCTACGGACCGGCAGGGACTTTCTCGGCGTCCCGATCGAGGAGCACATCTTCATGGTCGTCGTCCCATCGCTGGTCATCGCCTTCCACGAGACGCTCCACGAGGTCGTCGATTGATCAATACCGCTCGACGACGACGGTGTCACCGCTGATTTCGACAGCGTAGCCGTCGGCGGTAAAGCTCACGCCGATATTACTGGACCCCTCACAGAGCGCGTCCAGTGCGTCCAGATCCACCGAATCGTACAGTGTGACATCGAGCGTCATCGGCTGGGTTGATTCTAGCTCCGCTATCGCTTCGATCACAGCTGTACTGGCTGGGACGGTTTCGGCGCGTTGTTCGACGACACGATCCTGTTTGGCATCCCCCACTGTCACTGCCATAGTGAGACCGTCAGGGTGGTTGTATAAAAGTGTTCGTCAGACGGTCGCATGACGCGTATCGTCGCTCGGTTTGGCAACAAATGCGGTCGAGACTCGACACCACTCATCGGCCATCGCTGCTCCTCACGGTGCCGGCCACTTTCCGGCCCACGAACTGGGTCGGTCTGGCTACTCGATCGGGATGACGGTCCCGTCGTCGTCTACCAGAGCAGGCTCTGAGCGTCGCTGTGCGCGCCGGTGAAGCAGGTATAGACCGACCGAGCAGGTGGCGACGCCCGAGGCGAAGCCGGAGATCCACGCCGTCGTTTCGCTGTCGAGACTCATCGTATCCAGTGGTGGATACGCATAGTATATTAATCTGTTCGCCACCTGTACGGCTTGGTGACGGGTTAGTTGCCCGACAGTATCGTGGTGCGAGAGTGAGAGCCAGGAGTTACGAAATACCCGGAATTATCATTATACTCCGGTCGCTTCACTCCGATAGTGACAGACGATACGACACGTCGTGGGGTCCTCGCAGGGCTCGTCGCCGCCGGAACCGGTGGGCTCGCGCTTACCTCGGCAAGCGATCTCCTCGACTCGTTTGCCCCCCTGTCGGGCGAGGCGTGGGATGCGGCCGACCGCTCGCTCCCCGAGAGCGTCGAGAGTCCCTACGGCGATGCGAGCCTCCACGTCGACGAGTTCGGGGTGCCACACGCCGAAGCCGAGGACGAGACGGCGGCGTACTTCGCGGTGGGGTACGTACAGGCGTTCGACCGGCTGTTCCAGCTGGACCTCCAGCGCCGGGTGATGCGCGGTCAACTCTCGGAGGTGATCGGCGAGGCGACGGTCGAGGACGACGAGTTCCACGTTCGGATGGACTTTGCGGGCGCAGCCGAGGCGACGTGGGAGCTCGTCAGTGATACCCGGGCGGGGCCGCTCGTCGAGGCCTACGCCGACGGCGTCAACACGGTGATCGAGGAGGGTCGGCTCCCGCTGGAGTTCGAGTTGCTCGGCTACGAGCCGCGGCCGTGGACGCCCGTCGACTCGATGCTGATGGAAAAGCAGATCTCGTGGGATCTCACTGGCGATTTCAGTGAGCTACGCCGCGCGCTGCTTGCCGACCGACTCGACGACGAACTGGTCGAGACGCTGTTTCCGCGACGGCTCGACCACAACTATCCGATTCTCGGCGGTGGTGCGGTAGCGGGGGATACCACAGCCCAACTGGGAGCACACGAATCACCCGACGCCCCGTCGAGATCCGAACCGCTCGATGCCGAGCTCACTCGCTATCTCTCCGCGTTCGAGTCGCCACGCGGCGTCGGCTCGAATAGCTGGGTCGTCTCGGGAGAGTACACCGAGAGCGGCGATCCGATCCTCGCGTACGACCCACACCTTTCGCTGATGACGCCGCCCCTGTGGTACGAACAGCACGTCGAGACGCCCGACCGGTCGGTACGGGGCGCGACGTTTCCGGGCGTCCCGTTCGTCATCGCCGGAGCCAACGACCGCGGCGCGTGGTCCTTTACGAACGTCGGCGCGGACGTCCTCGATTGCTACCGATACGAGATCGCCGAGGATGGCGACCGGTATCGCTACCGCGACGAGTGGCGCGAGTTCGAGCGCGAGGAACACACGATTGGCGTCTCCGGCGGGGAGGACAGAACGCTGACGCGCCGCAAGACCGTCCACGGCCCGCTCATCCAGCGGGAGGACCAGCGCGTCGGTGTCGCCTGGACCGGCCACACGGCGACCCGGACCACAGTCGCCATTGAGGCGTTCGGCCGGAGCGACGGCCTTGACGACGTTCGCGAGGCGACCCGGGAGTTCGATCTTCCCACACAGAACCTCGTCTACGCCGACGCGGACGGCCGGACGATGTACTACCTCACCGGGAAGCTTCCGATCCGGCAGATAGACGGCGATGTCGTCCCCGGTGATCGGATCTTCGACGGCTCGGCGGGCGAGGGCGAATGGCAGGGATTCGAGCCGTTCGGCCAGTCCTCGTGGGACGGGTTTGTCCCGTTCGGGGAGAAACCTCACGCGATCGACCCGGACGTCCTCGCGACGGCGAATCAGCGCGTCGTCGACGAGCCCGACCACTACATCGGTGTGAGCTACGCGACGCCCTATCGCGGGATGCGAATCGAGAATCGGCTCGCCGATGCTGTCGGCGACACAGATCCCGGGTTCCACCGCGAGCTACAGAACGACGTCCGGGACGGGCGCGCCGCCCAACTGGTCCCGGACCTGATTGCGGCGGTCCAGGAGGACGACGAGGCGGCCGACCCGCTCGTTGACACCGTCGACACGCTTGCGGAATGGGACTACCGAATGGAGCCCGACTCCCGGGCCGCGCTCGTGTTCGCCCGGTGGTTCGAGGCGTTTCGCCTCCGGATCGTCGAACCAACGTTCGATGAGGCTGATCTGGACGAGTCGTACTCCCCGAACGACTGGGTGATCGCCACCCTTTCGTCCGATCATTCGCTGTTCGAGGAGCGATCACGCGAGTCGATGATGGTCGACGCACTCGCGGACGCCCTCGACGAGATCGACGAGGAGGGCTGGTCGGTCTACGGCGACTGGAACTCGACGCGCTCGATTACCCACCCGCTCGGCGTCGAGGCGGGCTTTCTGGACTACGGGACCCGCCTGGCTGACGGCTCGCGCGCGACGGTGAAGAACTTCCGCGTCGAGTCGGCGGTCGGCTCCAGCTGGCGGATGGTCGTCCGTCCCGGCGAGACGGCGACGGCCATCCTGCCGGGCGGGAACTCGGGCGATTACTTTTCGCCCCACTACGACGACCAGTTCGAGCGCTGGCTCGCCAACGATCAAAAGTCCATGGAGCTGACAGTCGCCGGAGAGCGACGAACCCAGTTTCGGGGTGAGTCCTCGTGAGCCTGGAACCAGCAGACGGCCTCTACCGGGTCCGGACGGAGCCTCGATTCCACGTCCTCGCGATCCTCATTGCAGCGCTCGTCGGTTTTGCGCTCGCGTGGGTCCACTGGCTCGGTCTGGTCGCCGCCGGTGCCCTGGTTGCGCTGGTCGCGCCGTCGTTCCGCCGCGGAGTCGTCTACGGCGTCGGCTTCGGCCTGCTGGTGCTGGTCGTCTTCGCGCTCTCGCTCGGCGACGCCGCTGCTCGGGTACCTGCGATGACGCCGGTCGTCTACGTGACCATCGGTAGCGCGCTCGGCCTGCCGGTGCTCGGCTCGCTAACACGGGGTGTCGTCTGAGAGCGGACGCGCGGTCGGCTCCGGCGAGGGACTGAAGTGTACCCCCAGTGAAGATCGAACGGATGGAATACGATCACGCGGTCGGTCGGCGATTGCTCGTCGGCGCGTTCCTCGCCGTCCTGTTCGCTCTGGTCGCCTATATCGCCTACTCGTTTCTCGCGGTGCTCGTCTTCGCCGTCTTCCTCTATTACGCCGTGCGGCCGATCCACCGCTCGCTCGTGCGCTTTGGCCTCCCGAGACGGATCCGGGCGGGTCTCTCGATCGTTCTCTTTGGGATCCCGTTCGTGCTCCTCCTCGGCTACACGCTCGCCGTGGTGGCGATCGAGATTCAGGAGCTACTCGACGTATATGATGTCGAGGCAACCTACGTCGACCAGTTGCTCGAAGGCACTGATCTCGCAGAGCTGGATCTCGCCGAACTCCAGTCGCTGGTGACTGACGCCGTTACCCCCGACTCGGCAGGCGTTCTTCTGGCGAACCTGCTAGAGGTCGTCGGGCTCGTCAGCGGCGCGCTCGTCCAGTTCCTCGTGCTCGTCGTACTGACGTACTACATGCTCGTTGACGGCCCGCGGCTCGTCGAGTGGCTGCTGGCGACCTACGACGAGTCCGGTGTTGCCCGGCGGTACGTCCGCGCCGTCGACCCCGAGCTCTCGATGACCCTCTTTGGCAACATCGTGAACGTGTTCGTCACCGCGATCGCCGGTGTCATCACGTTCTACACGTACAACCTGCTCGCGCCCGCGGCGGTGGCTGTCCCCTATCCGGGCCTCATCGCTGCACTGGCCGGGATCGGGAGCCTGATCCCTGTTGTCGGGATCAAACTCGTCTACATCCCCGTGGTCGGTCTGCTCGCTGCGACCGCGTGGTCGACCGGCGATCTCTCCTTGCTCGTCCCGGTCGCAGGCCTGCTGGTCGCCAGTGCCGTCGTCGTCGACTTCATACCCGATTTCTTTATTCGTGCACACATCAGCGGCGACGCGACCCACACCGGGATGTTGCTCGTCGCCTACGTCGTCGGGCCGGTCGTCTTCGGCTTCTATGGGCTCTTTCTCGCGCCGATCTTGCTGATTCTCGTGATCAATGGGATCTCGGTGCTCGTTCCGTTCGTGCTAAGCGGGGAGACAGAGGGAATGCGGCAGGCGACGCTACAGGAGTACCAGTAGCGCAGTCGTATCGGGTAGTGTCGAAGGGGGCCGTTTCAACTGCTCTCGTTGCAGCAGGTGACGATGAGTGAGTGTATACTATGTTATATTGCAATATTGTTCACAATATTACATACCAATCGAGCAGGATGCCGGTCGCTGGAACTGTTGAGATGTGACGTCAAGTCCCACGAGCGCTCCATCTGCTCCACGGGGCTGTGGCCGTGGTGTTTTGACTCGCTTCGCTCGTCGTGTAGCGTTCGGAACAGTGGGTTTGGGCAGATTGTGAACTACGGCGAGACGTGCTCGCTACGCTGCGCGCGACTCGTCTCGTTCAAACTGCCCGCACGTTACTCAAACACACGCCGCTCGCAAGTGAGCGGCGCGAGAATTGAAGTGGGTTTGGGCAGATTTGAACTGCCGGCCTCCTCCATGTCAAGGAGGTGTCATAACCAGACTAGACCACAAACCCGGTCTGGTGCGCTTTGCTCTGCACTCACAGATATCCCGGGGATACAATTGAAGGTTTCGGATTCGGCCGCCGGTTGCGGGTTCCCCACACGCAAGCCGTGCGACACGCTTAAGTTAGTGTACGAATTTGTACATTGTAAGACTAAACAGTTCATTGGTGGTCTCTAATGCAAGATTATATCGAACGCGTGACCGAGGGCGAGGACCTGACACAGGCAGAGGCACGGCAGGCCGCAAGCGCCGTGTTCGAGGATGCCACAGAGGCACAGATCGGGGCGCTGCTGACCGCGCTCCGGGCGAAAGGCGAGACCGAGACCGAGATCGCGGGCTTCGCTGAGGGGATGCGCGACGCCGCGCGGACGATCACGCCTGACCGGACGCCGCTGGTCGACACCTGCGGCACGGGCGGCGACGACTACGACACGATCAACGTCTCGACGACGAGCGCAATCGTCGCCAGCGGGGCGGGCGTTCCCGTCGCCAAGCACGGCAATTACTCGGTCTCCTCGAACTCGGGCAGTGCGGACGTGTTAGAGGAGGTCGGCGTCGACGTCGAGGCCGAGCCCTCGGCGGTCGAGGGGGCCATCGAGACCGACGGGATCGGCTTCATGCTCGCGCCGGTGTTCCACCCGGCGATGAAGGCCGTGATCGGTCCGCGCAAGGAACTCGGGATGCGAACGGTCTTCAACGTGCTCGGGCCGCTGACGAATCCGGCCGGAGCGGACGCACAGATCGTCGGGGTCTACGATCCCGACCTCGTACCGGTACTCGCCCGGGCGCTCGCGCAGATGGATGTCGAGCGCGCGCTCGTCGTCCATGGCGCGGGGATGGACGAGATCACGGTTCACGACGAGACGACCGTCGCGGAGGTTTCCGGCGACGAGATCACGGAGTACACGCTGACGCCCGCCGATCTCGGACTGGACGTCCATCCGATCGAGGCCGTCTCGGGCGGCACGCCGAGCGAGAACGCCACCGACATGCGCGGGATAGTCGAGGGCGATGTCGATGGAGCGAAACGCGATATCATCCTCGCGAACGCGGGCGCAGCGATCTACATCGCAGGCGAGGCCGATTCGCTCGAAGCCGGTGTCGATGCCGCTCGCGAGGCGATCACCTCCGGTGCGGCCGCCGACAAACTCGAACAGCTACGGACGGGCGTATGACGCGGGTCAAGATCTGCGGGCTGACGAGCGAGCGAGACGTCGAAACGGTCGTCGACGCCGGCGCTGATGCGCTCGGCTTCATCGTCGACGTGCCGGTCGACACCCCCCGGGAGCTGACCGTCGACCGCGCCGCCGAACTCATCGCTTCCGTCCCGCCCTTTGCCTCGACGGTGCTCGTGACGATGCCCGAGAGCGCGGAGCAGGCGGTGGAACTCGCCGAGCGCGTCCAGCCGGACACCGTCCAGCTCCACGGCGACCTGTCGCCCGCGGAGGCCGCGGCAGTAACTGAACAGGTCCCGGCGACCACGATCAAGGCGGTCGACGCTGACGAGCCCGGGCGCTGTGCAGAATACGTCGATTCGGTCGATGCGCTGCTCGTCGACTCCGCCGACGGTGAGGGCGGGGGCGGAACCGGTGAAACCCACGACTGGGAGCGTACCGCCGCGGTCACCGCCGACCTCGACGCGCCGGTGATTCTGGCCGGTGGGCTCACCCCCGAGAACGTCGCCGCTGCTGTCAAAACCGTCGCCCCCTATGGCGTTGACGTAGCGAGTGGCGTCGAGCGCGAACCCGCCGAGGCGGATGGTTCACGGAAAGATACAGATGCCGTGGTGCGTTTTGTCGCCAATGCGAACACGACCAGCGAGGCAACGATAGCATGACCCAGCTTACACCCTCCCGAGAAGCGTTCAGCCAGCACGTCGCCGACGCCGCTGGCGATGAAACGGACGCGGTCGTCGTCCGCACGGCGATTGATCTTGACGTCGATGTCTCACCCCTGGCGGCGTATGCTGCGCTGACGGGTCGGACGACTGATGTACCCGCCGCCGACTACGCGTTCTTGCTGGAGAGCGCCCAGAAGACGGCTTCCAGCGATCCTGACGGCGCGTTCCGCCCGGCGTCTGCGACCGCGGACCGGCATGCACGTTACTCCTTCGTGGGTTACGACCCGGCGGCTGTCGTCACCGTCGACCCCAAAGAGACCACCGTCGAGGTGCTCGGCGACGAGCGCTATGCAGACCTGATCGATCCTGTAGGCGAGGATACGACTGACACGCTCCGCTCTGCGTTACCCGACGCCGCCCTCACTGGATTCGAGAACGGTGACCGTCGACAGCTCGATGGTGGACTGGTCGGCTTCCTCGCGTACGACGCGGTCTACGATCTCTGGCTCGACGACGTGGGAGTTGAGCGCCCCGACTCGCGCTTTCCGGACGCACAGTTCGTCCTGAACACGAAGACCCTCGTCTTCGACGAGGTCGCGGGGACGCTCTCGCTCGTCTTCACGCCAGTCGTGCGGGCGGACGATGATCCCGACGCGATCTACGACGACCTCGTGGCGGAAGCCGAGCGCGTCGAAGCACTGCTCGCCGACGCGACAGCCCCGGCCTGTGGACCGTTCGTCCGTGACCGTGAGGTCGCCGGGCCGCAAGAGGAGTACGAGGACGCGGTACGCGCGGCGAAAGAACACGTCCTCGATGGTGACGTCTATCAGGCCGTCGTCTCTCGAAAACGCGAGCTCTACGGTGACGTCGATCCGCTCGGGTTCTACCGCGCCCTGCGCGAGATCAACCCCTCGCCGTACATGTACCTGCTCGGCTACGACGATCTGACCATCGTTGGTGCGAGCCCCGAGACGCTCGTTTCGGTCGAGGGCGAAACCGTGACGTCGAACCCGATCGCAGGGACCTGCGACCGTGGCGAGAGCCCGGTCGAGGACCGCCGACTGGCGGGCGAAATGCTCGCAGACGACAAAGAGCGGGCCGAACACACGATGCTGGTCGACCTCGCGCGCAACGACGTTCGGCGGGTGAGTGAACCCGGCTCGGTTCGGGTTGACGAGTTCATGAACGTCCTCAAATACTCACACGTCCAGCACATCGAGAGTACGGTCACGGGGACGCTTGCGGACGACTCGGATGCCTTCGACGCCACTCGTGCCTCGTTCCCTGCCGGAACGCTCTCGGGCGCGCCGAAGATCCGCGCGATGGAGATCATCGACGATCTCGAACGCGAACCGAGGGGGATCTACGGCGGCGGTGTCGGCTACTTCTCGTGGACCGGCGACGCCGACATGGCGATCGTCATCCGGACAGCGACGATCGAACACGGCGAGGAAGACCGGATAACCGTGCAGGCCGGAGCGGGGCTGGTCGCCGACAGTCAGCCCGAGGCGGAGTACGAGGAAACCGAGAAGAAGATGGGGGGCGTTCTGGCGGCAATCGAGAAGATCGAGGCACCCACCCCGGCTTCGGAGGTGAGCCGATGAGCGGAACGGCGGAGTCGGCCGCGGCGACCGACGACGAGGATCGACCGACGGTTCTCTTCATCGATAACTTCGACTCGTTTACCTACAACCTGGTCGAGTACGTCAGCGAGTACGCCGAGACCGCCGTCCTGCGGAACACGGCGTCCCTCGAAGACGTTCGGGCCGTAGAGCCCGATGCGATCATCATCAGTCCCGGGCCGGGGCACCCGAAACACGACAGGGATGTCGGCGTCACGATGGACGTGCTCCGGGAAGTCAGTCCCGAGGTACCGACGCTTGGCGTCTGTCTCGGCCTCGAAGCAGCGGTCTACGAGTACGGCGGGACGGTCGGCCGTGCGCCCTCACCGATCCACGGCAAGGCATCGTCGATCGAGCACGACGGCTCGGGCGTCTTCGACGGGCTCGATCAGGGCTTTCGTGGCGGTCGGTACCACTCGCTGGTTGCGACAGCGGTGCCGGACTGTTTCGAGGTGACGGCAAGCGCAGAGCACGCTGGCGAAGAGCTAGTGATGGGAATCAGACACCGCGAGTACCCGATCGAATGCGTCCAGTTCCATCCCGAAAGCGTCCTGACCGGGGTCGGCCACGATCTGATCGAGAACTTCCTCGACGGCCTCTAGATGCCGACGAGCGTCAGTCCGTAGAGGATGGCGACGCCGACTGCGGCGAACATGAGCAGTTTCCAGGCGAGGCTGAGCAGGAACCGGCCGACGATCGTGACGAGTGCGAGGAGCACGATGCCCACCAGCGCCTGTGCGAGCGGGTCCGAGGGCATTGCGTCGACGATTAGTGGTGCCGCGGCAGGGGAGATCGCACTGAACATGCAGGTTACCTATCAGGCCCGCATGATAACCTTTGTGGGAGGCAACTGGCACGCACCATGTCAACCAATCGTCGAAAGTGAAATCAACAGACGACTCCGGGATCGGTGACGACAGAATCACTTTCACTCCGCGAATGACCTAGTATTAATACGCCCGACCGTTAGTGTACGTACGAACTCGGGCCAGCGACTATGAGGGGAACAGTTCGCACGTTGACACAAAACAGATGCATCTATGAAAACTGAGTTGTTTTAGTGCAAACACAACCCGATTCAGTCGTTTTATGAGGATGGAATCAGTACAAATGGTCCGTCACCGATTACCCCGAACTATGACGCACACAAACTACAAAATTGCCGGACAGTATCGTTATTCGACCGTGGTGAGCGCCGCATGAGCGACGCGGAGCTCTCAGCGGACGACCTCTCCTTGCCGATCAAGCGGACAGTCGGCGACTCCCTTGAAGATCGCCTCACCGGGAACGCCTACAACAATATCCTGCCTGCACGTTACCTGCGCAAAGACGCCGATGGCGAACTCGTCGAGTCGCCCGAAGAGCTTTTCGAGCGCGTCGGCCAGAACGTCGCGCTGGCCGAGGCAGTGTTCGAGGCCGAAAAACAAGGAACCGAGATCACCGTTACGCCGGATCAGCTCAAGCCCGATCATCCGCGCCGCGACGAGTTGGCGGCGGAAGTATTCGGAAAAGGGACGACCGCCGAGGACGACGCCGAGACGACGCTTTCGGTGTACAACGTCAACAAGTTCGCCTACGAGACGATCGTCCCCGAACTCCCTGCCGACGTACGCGAGCACGTCGAGGGCGTCGCCGACGAGTTCGTCGAGATGATGGAGTATCTGGATTTCATGCCGAACTCGCCGACGCTGATGAACGCGGGCGACGAGCTCCAGCAGCTCTCGGCGTGTTTCGTCGACTCTCCCGGGGACGATATCGACGACATCCACCAGACCGCAAAGGAGGCCGCACAGGTCTTCCAGAGCGGTGGCGGCATGGGCTATGCGTTCTGGAAGCTTCGCCCGTACGGTGATCCGGTCGGCTCGACCGGCGGTATCGCATCGGGGCCGATCACGTTCATGCGCACGTACGACCAGATGTGCGAGACGATCGCACAGGGGGGTGCGCGTCGAGGCGCACAGATGGGCGTCATGCGCGTCTCCCACCCCGACGTCATCCAGTTCATCCACTCGAAGAACAAGGACGTCTCGCTGGCCGAGACGCTGCGCCTGAACGACCCGGACGACTTCACGCACAACTCCTTTGCCGACGCGCTCGAAGAGGCCCGGGAACTGATCGACGACGAGGGGAAGGTTCCCAAACACCTGCGCAACGCGGTCGAGGGCCATCTCTCTAACTTCAACATCTCCGTCGGTATCACCGACGACTTCATGGACGCCCTGCAGTCGGGCGAGGAGTTTACCTTCACCAACCCCCGCACCGAGGAGCCCCACATCGCGACGCCCGAGACCAAGGAACTGTACGAGATGTTCGATCTCGGCGAGCACGTCGAGGTCGGCGAAGTGCTGTCGATCCCGGCCGAGGCCCTCTGGGAGCGGATCATCCAGGGAGCCCACGAAAACGGCGAACCGGGCGTCATCTATCTCGAACGGGTGAACAAACGCCACTCCTTCGACGTCGAAGAACACCCCGACCACCGGATCCTCGCGACGAACCCGTGCGGTGAGCAGCCACTCGAAGAGTACGAGGCCTGTAACCTCGGCCACATCAACCTCTCGACGCTCGCCGATGAGGACGCCCCGGACTGGCGCGTCTGGTCCGAGCAACACGCAGACGAGTACGAGAGTCAGGAGGCGGCCATCGACGCCTTCCTCGAAGAGGCAATCGACTTCGAGGAACTCGACCACCGTGTCGAGTACGGAACTCGCTTCCTCGAAAACGTCGTCACGATGTCCGACTTCCCGGTCGAGAAGATCGAACAGAAGGTCCGTGACATGCGCAAGATCGGCCTGGGGATCATGGGACTGGCCCAGCTGTACATCCAGCTCGGGATTGCCTACGGCAGCGAGGAGTCCAACGAGGTCGCCAGCCAGCTGATGACCCACATCAACCACGGCTCGAAGGCGGCCTCTCGCGACCTCGCGGAGGACCGCGGTCCCTTTGCCGACTGGGAGGACTCGAAGTACGCCAACCCGACCGAGTACCGCGAGTGGTTCGAGCGCCAGACCGGCGAGGACGCAGACGACTGGGAAGACGGCTACCCGATGCGCAATCACAACACGACCACTATCGCGCCGACCGGCACCACCTCGATGATCGGCAACACGACCGGTGGCTGTGAGCCGATCTACAACGTCGCCTTCTACAAGAACGTCTCCGGCGACGTGCAGGGCGACGAGATGCTCGTCGAGTTCGACGACTACTTCCTGCGCACGCTGGAGGACAACGATATCGACGTCGAAGCGGTGAAAGAGGAGGCACAGGAACAGATGGCCGCGAACGAGTTCGACGGCGTGGACGGCCTGACGACCGTTCCGGACGCCATCGGCGAGCTGTTCGTCACGACGGGCGATCTCAGCGCCAAACAGCACGCCGCGATCCAGTGTGCCTGCCAGAAAGGGGTCGACTCGGCCATCTCGAAGACGGTCAACGCGCCGAACGACTCGACGGTCGACGACGCCAAGGAGGTGTTCGAGTGGGTTTACGAGCACGGCGGGAAAGGCGTCACCTACTACCGTGACGGCACCCGCTCGAAGCAGGTACTGACAACGCGCGCACAGAACACCGAGTTCGCCGACGAGCAGGAGGCTGCAGCGGCGCTGGTCGAACAGATCGAGGAGGTCTTCGGCGGGCTCTCCGGGTTCCTCGAAAACGAGGACGTGCAGGCCGCGCTCGACCAGCAGGTCGAGGAGCTGCTCTCGGTCGCCGACGGCGAGGATCTCGATGCCGAGTACGCCAGCAAGCGCGCCCGGCCGGACGTGCTCCACGGCGTCACCCAGCGTATCGACACCGGCTACGGGAAACTCTACGTCAACATCAACGAGGATCCCGAGGCCGAGCGACCGTTCGAGCTCTTTGCCAACATCGGCAACTCCGGTGGCTTCACGGCGTCCTTCACCGAGGCGCTGGCAAAGACCATCTCGACGGCGCTTCGATCGGGCGTCGATCCCGAGGAGATCGCCGACGAGCTACAGGGGATCCGCTCGCCGAAGGTCGCCTGGGACAAGGGCGAACAGATTCAGTCGATCCCCGACGCCATCGGTACCGCGATGCGCCGGTATCTCGACGGCGAGATCGAGAAGGCCTATCCACAACAGCAGAGCCTGACCGAACTCGAAGACGAGGCTGCAGGCCACGAGACCGACGGCGGTGTCGCCTCACAGACCGACATCGACGTCGGCACGCCTGACAGCACGGCCGAGTCGCCTGCCGACACCGATACCGAACAGTCCGACGCCTCACAGGATCTGATCGACGCGGGCGAGAGCCCCGAATGTCCCGAGTGTGGCTCGCTCTCGCTGTACTACTCCGAAGGCTGCAAGACCTGCGAGTCCTGCGGCTGGTCGGAGTGCTGAGATAGCAACGTCTGACGCGCTTTTTTCGTACAATCGCAAGCCCCGGCAAAAGAGCTATCTTGATCTGCATACAACTGTATGCACATGTCCAAGAGCATTCGGCTCTCCGACGACGCTTACGAGCGTCTCGCAGCACACAAACGCGAGGACGAAACGTTCTCCGACGTCGTGATGCGCCTTGCAGGAGAGCGATCGTTGCTCGAGATCTCCGGCGTTCTCAGTGACGATGAAGCCGATGAACTTCGCGATGCGGTAGCACAGCGGCGAGCACGTCGGCACACCGAACTAGAAGGTATCGCAGACGAACTGGAGAACACATAGCCGTGCTACTGGATACGTCGTTTCTTATCGACCTGATGAACGGCGAGGAAGGTGCCGTCGAGAAGGCCAGAGAGCTAGAGGCCGACCTCGTCCAGCAGCGTCTCTCTGCGATGACGCTGTTCGAGTTGTACTACGGGATCGCCCGTGCGAGCCGATCGGCGGAAGAGCGCGAGACTGTCGAATCAGTCCTCGCCTCGAAGCCGATCCACCCCGCTGATACCGCAGTGATGCGCAAGGCAGGCCGTCTCTCGGGCGAACTGGCAAACGACGGAACGCCGGTAGGTGACGTAATTATCGCTGCAACAGCACAGGTCGTCGACGAACCCGTGCTGACGCGAAACGAATCCGACTTCGATCGACTTGGCGTGGACATAGAGAGCTACTGAACAACGTCTGACGCGCTTTTTTTATCCCCTGCCGGCATACCACCGACAGATGCCGACGATCCGTCTGGAAATCTCCGACGCGCTCGCCGAAAGTCTCGACACCGAGCGGGAGCTCCTTGGTTTTGACTCGCGCGAGGCGTATCTGCGCTGGATCGTCGATCACCGGACCGACATCGAGGTCGGCTCGGACCGCGATCAGGTGTTGTCGGCCTTTACCCAACGCGTCGAGGAACTGGAGGCGAAGCTCGACGAAGGCGTCGACGCTGCGACGGTGCTGGACGAAAGCGATTCGACGCGACAGGGGACACTGACGAGGGGGTCCGCAGAGGACAACGATGGCGAGAGCGAGGGGCCCATCAGGGAACCGCGCACCGCGCGGATCCAGGACGACACGGTAAACGAACTTGCGACCGATCTCTCCGGCGTGGAGAACGAGCGTCTCGACGCCTTCGCACGATCGGCAGTCCGGAAGACGGGCGAGTTGTTCGACGGCAGCCCCGAGAGCGGGATCGACTACGAGCTACCGACCGACCTCGACGACGGCGACCGACCGGGCGAGGCGATCACTGACCTCGACGCCATCGAGGTGCCGGGCCACGACGAGACGCTGATCGAGCGCCGGAAGATTGCGGTCGGTGCGGCACTTGTCTTCTTGCGCGAGCGCGAGGAGGCAAAGCGAAACGAGTTCGTCAACGCGCTGTACCGGGAGTATCCGGCAGGGTACGAGACGAGCGAGACGTGGTGGGACTGCGTGAAAGACGGTCTTCGACAGATCGACCGCGTTCATCCCGCACGAGAGGGACGGCGAGTCTGGCGATTCAACACGACGCCAGGACGTGTGACGCGGCTTCCGAGTCGGGACTGAGCGTCGGCCGCTCCCGACCAGACAGAGGGCGAACAGCCTTGATGCCGGACCCACAACAGGCGGGTATGACGGATGACGCCGACGGACGTACCGGGGACCGACAGGGTGGGCGTCCCTGCCCTCACTGCGAGACGCCGATGTACCACCGGCACTGCAAGTACGTCTGCCCGCAACACGGCGTCGTCTACGACTGTGCGGACACCTTCTACTGACCGACCGTACTGCCGCCGTCGACGAAGTGCTCGTAGGCCGGCCCGGCGAGCAAGAGGAGTGCAGCGAGGGTCGTTACGACGCCCAGCTGTGTTCCGACACTGCCGAGTCCCGCTGTCGAAATGGTGTGCAGGGAGTTACCGACGACGACGGCGGCGATCGTCCACGGGAGTTCGCCGACGAGGATCCCGACGGCGAGCACGCGGAGTCGGACGCCGCCCATCCCTGCAGCGGCGCTCACCGCGTCTGCAGGGACGGGCGCGAGTCGTCCCGCAACGACCCCGCGGAGATCACCCGTCGTATCGAAAAAGCGATCCCCCGCGCTGGCGAGTCGTGCAGCCGTACCGCAGTCCCAGCCAGCGGCGACCCAGCGCCCGGCGTAGTAGGCCGGGATCGACGTGAAGACCGCACCGGCCAGCGCGATGGGGAATCCCAGCGCGATGCCGAAGCCGTAGCCGACGGCGACCGCAACGAGCGTGGTCGGCCACAGCACTAGCGGGCGGAGGGCATAGAGCAGGATGACGGCCCCGGCAAAGAGAAGTGGATCGCCAGCGACCGTCTCCGTCGCTCCGAGCACGGTCTCTTTCGAGGTCAGCAGGGCGGCCACGACAACGACAGCGAGCGTGGAGAGAGCGACGAGATGACGGTCCGCGAGGCGCATCATCCCGTTCTGCGTCGTGCTGATATGAACCTCTTGTGGTCGCGTCGCTGGCTTTGCCGCTGGCCGAAACCACTTTGTCCGTGTTCGAGAATGTGTTGAAGGAATGACGACCGAGGACACTGAAGCTACCGAGCCGGACGTCTTCGACCCGTTCAGACAGTTCTTCGCGCTCGAACGGGACGTCCTCGTGCTCTCGCTGGCCATGTTCGCCTTCAGCCTCGGCTTTCAGATGACCGGTCGGTACATGGCCGAGTACATGAGCGCCCTGGGTGCAACGGCGCTCGTGATCGGGCTCTACGGCACCTTTGGGAATATTATCGGTGCGGTCTATCCGTATCCGGGCGGGGCAATCTCGGACCGACTCGGATCCCGGTACGCGCTGACAGCGTTCGGTCTCGTGACGACGCTCGGGTTCGGGATCTGGCTGGCTGCGCCGTTGCTCGACGTGACGGTCGGTCCGGTCTCGCTGTCGATCGGCGCGATTTTCGTCGGTCTCGTGCTCGCACAGGCCTGGAAATCGTTCGGGCTCGGCGCGACCTACGCCATCGTCAAGCAGTCGGTTCCGCCCTCACGCCTCGCTGCTGGCTTCGCGAGCACCGAGAGCTTTCGCCGGACCGCGTTCCTCGTCGGGCCGCTGATCGCCGCCGCCATCTTTGCGCCCTTTACCAGCGCGGCCGACGACGTCGTGCTTGCCTTCCAGTTGATCCTGGTTGTGGCAATCGTGTTCGGCGTCGTCGGGACACTTGCCCAGCACCGACTCTACGACCCGTCGGGCGATAGCTTCGGGAAGGAGTTCGAAGGCGTGAGCCAGATCCGCGAGGACCTGCGGAACCTGCCCGAGCCGCTACGGCCGCTGCTCGTGGGTGATATCCTCGTTCGCTTTGCCAACGGGATGGTCTACATCTTCTTCGTGCTGGTCGTCACGCAGTTCTTGGAGGTTGGCCTTTCGCTTTCGCTCCCGGGGATCGGCGAGATTTCGCTGTCACCACAGGCGTACTTCGGCATCCTGCTCGGTCTCGAAATGCTGGTCGCGCTGCTGGTGATGATCCCGGCCGCAAAGATCGCCGAGCGCGTCGGACTGAAGCCGGTCGTCGCCGCGGGCTTTCTCGTCTACGCGATTTTCCCGATCATGCTGATCGGGGCGCCTGAGAGTGCACTCGCGCTGGCACTGTTGTTCGCGTTTTCGGGACTCCGATTCGCCGGGTTACCGGCGCACAAGGCGCTGATCGTCGGCCCGGCCGAACAGGGGGCGGGCGGGCGCGTCACCGGATCGTACTACCTGCTTCGGAACGTCGTCGTCATTCCGAGTGCGGCACTCGGCGGGCTGCTCTGGGGTGGGTTCTCGAACCCACTGACTGGCGAAGTGCTGTTCACGGGTGATCCGGTACTTGCATTTTCGATCGCGACCGTGATCGGCCTCGTCGGAACCGGCTACTTCCTGCTCTTTGGCAAGGAGTTCGAGGCCTATGCGACGGGAAGCTAGGGGCCGGATCCCTCTTTCCGGCCGGAACCGACGCGGATTAGTGGGTCCCCTCCCTACATCGTGACGTGTCACAGGAACAGTTCGAGCGGGCGGACGCTGGACCCGAACACGACGGGACGAAACGGTTCGCTGCGGCGCTGGGCGTTGGCCGTAACGCGAAGATCGCTATCGCCGTGAGCTTCGTGCTGTCGGCGTTGCTGTACGGAACATTCGTTATCGCGCCTGCGGAAACGGCCCACCATCCTGTCCTGTACGCTGGGCTCACCGCGGTGATCTGGTTTGCTCTGGCGCTGACGTTTACTCTGGTACTGACCGCCTATTCGGCGTGGAAACTCGTCCGTGAGGAGTAACAGCACAGCATCCCTCAGGTATATGGTCCTGTTGGCTTAACAACCCTCCATTCTCGCGATAGAACTGGACGTTCAGTCAGTATGATTCCGGAACTATCAGGGACAAACGGCAATGTTTTTGCCCCGTCGTCTGAAACCGTACGGGTATGTCAGACGAGGTCAAAAAAGGGCTGGAGGGCGTCCTCGTCGCGGAATCAGGACTCAGCAGCATCGACGGTGACGTCGGGAAGCTGGTCTACCGCGGCTACGCCATCGAAGATCTGTCTCGCCAGGCGAGTTACGAAGAGGTGCTGTATCTGCTCTGGCACGGTCGACTCCCCGACCGTGACGAACTCGCCGAGTTCGAGGCCTCGATGGTCGAGGAACGGGAGGTCGACGACGGCGTCATCGATCTCGTACGCGAGCTCGCAGACCAAGACGAAGATCCAATGGCGGCGCTTCGCACCATCGTGTCGACGTTATCCGCCTACGATCCCGAGGGCAGCGGCTACGACACCGAGGACGAGACGGCACTCCTGCGCAAGGGTCGCCGGATCACCGCCAAGATGCCGACCGTCCTCGCGGCGTTCAGCCGGATCCGGAACGGCGATGAGCCGGTCGCGCCCCGCAGCGATCTGGGCCACGCCGAGAACTTCCTGTACATGCTCAACGACGAGGAGCCCGACGAGGTCCTCGCGGAGACGTTCGACATGGCGCTCGTACTCCACGCGGACCACGGGCTGAACGCCTCGACGTTTTCGGCGATGGTCACCGCGAGCACGCTCGCGGACGTCCACAGCGCCGTCACCAGTGCCATTGGGACGCTCTCGGGCGGGCTCCACGGCGGCGCGAACCAGAACGTGATGCGGATGCTCGAAGAGGTCGACGCCGCCGAGCAGGACCCCGTCGACTGGGTGATTCAGGCGCTCGACGAGGGACGCCGTGTCCCCGGCTTCGGCCACCGCGTCTACGACGTCAAGGACCCCCGAGCGAAGATCCTCGGCGAGGAATCCGAGGCGCTCGGAGAGGCCGCTGGCGACACCAAGTGGTACGAGATGAGCGTCGCCATCGAGGAATACATGGCCGAGAACAAGGGGATCGCCCCGAACGTCGACTTCTACTCCGCGACGACGTACTACCAGATGGGCATCCCGATCGATCTCTATACGCCGATCTTCGCCATGAGCCGTGTCGGCGGCTGGGTCGGCCACGTGGTCGAGTATCTCGACGACAATCGGCTCATCCGCCCGCGCGCTCGCTACACCGGACCCGAGGACCAGACGTTCGTGCCGATCGACGAGCGGTAGGCGACAAACGGCCGCCCCGGACCGTTCATTTCTATCTACTGAACCGCTTCGACCGCTCTGTACTGTCCTATTAGCCATTACTTCGAAACATATAGTGAATAGCTTCGGTATTTGAAGTTTATCACGACGGCACGGGAACGGTACCTCCCGGACAGAACGGTCGTCCTGAGTTCACGTTGGGCGGGTGCTCTCACGCTTCAATCGGACGATAGCGCCGATTCACCAGCCGGTTGTGGGAACATTGAACTATCAGTCCCACGACCGTTCGGTATGGACGACCGTCGTGCGGTCAGGGATGCCTACAACGAGATGGCAGAGGACTACTTCGAGCAGTACACCAGCGAGGTACGCCAGGGGTCACTACCCGAACCAGTCGAGCGGTTCTGTGCTTGCCTCGATGCCGACGACCGACTGCTCTCCGCTGGCTGTGGAGCGGGCGACGCGCCGCTCGGTGCCGCGGACGAACAGGGGGTCGGACTCGACTTCTCCCGGGAGCAACTGGTGCTGGCACGACGGACGACTGAGGCCGCGCTCGTACAGGGCGATATGACGGCGTTGCCGTTCGCTGACAGTTCGTTCGACGCCGTCGCCGCCCTCTACTCGCTGATACACGTCCCACTGGACGAGCACCGGACCGTCGTCGACGAGTTCGCGCGCGTTCTCCGTCCGGGCGGACGGCTACTGGTTACCGAAGGCGGCGTCGAATGGAGCGGCTCTAATCCGGACTGGCTGGACAGCGGCACGGAGATGCGATGGTCGATGGCCGGTCCCGAGGCGACGCGTGAGGATCTGCGAGCGCTCGGCTTCGAGGTACAGGGAGTCTGGGACGTTCGGGATCCGACGACCGAGGAGGGGACAAAGCCGTTTTTCCTGGCCGAGCTATCAGGGGATCCCTGATCTGTCTCCTCTCAGATCCCCAGCAGACCGTAATAGTACGGGCTGACGAACGCCTCGATGACGCCTGCGACGGCAAACAGGATCAACAGGCCGACGATGACGTGATAGGCGCGTTCGATGTCGGCCGTGATCCGGTCGCGACCGTGTCGGCCACGAACGAGTCGGATCATCGAGTGACCGAGATACAGCCCCATCGCACCGGCGATCAGTATTGCCGGAATCTCGATGACTCCGTGCGGGATGACGAAGGCCAGCAGTTCGAGTCGGTCGGTCTCGAAGCGGGTGAGTGCGCCGAGGAAGATGCCGTTGTAAATCAACACGACGATGCTTGGGATCCCCGCGGCGAGTCCGGAGTACACCTCGGCGACACCGACCTGCCAGTTGTTCGCAGTAAGGTTGATCGCCTCGGCGGGCGGGAACCAGCCGACCAGCCGGTTCGCGATGGAGGCCTCCACGATTGCGTCGAGGCGGACGCTGAGCGCCCAGCCGGCGTAGCCGCTCAGGAAGAACACGCCGGTGCTAATGGCGTGATACGTCGGCGTCTCGCGGACGAACGAGCGGAGTTCGACCCAGCCACGGCGGAGGGAAGCGACGAAGCGCATCCGGAGCGAGCGCTCGCGGGGCTGGGGAACGAGTTCGTACTCGGTTCGCTCGCGGGCGAACAGCCACGTCTTCACGAAGTCGAGGAAGGGAAGGATCAGGAGGGGGCTGACGAGCGCTGCAACGGTGGGTGTCCCGATGAACTGGAACAGGGCCGTGAGCGTCGACGTAGCGACCCCAGCGGCGATCAACAGGACGACGTAGAGGCCGGCCGTCAGCAGATTCCGTCGGATGAAGCCGAGGTTGGATCTGACAGCCGCAAGGACGCCGACATCTTCGACGACGACCGCCTGTCGCGAGAACAGAAAGGACAGCCAGATGAGGAAGATCAGCGGCAGCCAGGCGAGGGCGGCGAGCAGGCCAACCAGCACCGCCGCGCCGTCGCCGACGAGGAACCAGGTCAGCACCACCCCGCCGACCAGGAGCCCGGTGACGAGCGCCATCAGCGCGATTTCGAGCACGGCGAGGCCGACGAACCGCCGGTAGTCACGCGCGATCCCATCGACCCCGGCGCGGAGCCCGGAGCGGTTACGAAGGACCGCGTACACCGCGTGAACCTGTCCGGTGCTGATGATGGCGTTGACGACCAACAGCGCGAGCGCCATTCCCACGATCGTCAGCGCGCCAACCGCCAGCAGTTCGAGGGTTGCCGCGCTCTCCAGCGCGGACAGCAGCGGCTCGGTCGACTCGCCGTCGATGATGATTTCGCCGTCGGCCTCGGTCGTCTCGATCTGTGGTGCATCGAGAGAGAACGGCCCGAGCGCTTCTAGCTCGACGAGAATTGGTTCGAGGGTATTCTGCGTGGTCATCACCAGATAGCCGCTCAGCAGGCCGAGGAACATGACCGTCTGGGCGACGGCTGGGGTCGCCAGTGCCATCAGGTAGTACGGCAGTATGTCGGAGGGTCGAGCACGGTACCCACGGTAGGCGGCGCGCGCGGCATCGTCGATACTCATACCAATATCTCAGATACCTAGCCATTTCACTGTTAGCTCTCTGGGTATCTGAAGGGGAAGAGGGGAGTATTGCACGGCGCGTGTGACGTGCATTGGAATAGAGGAGGCCACTGCAACTTAAACCCCAGCCAGCCGGGGTGAAAGTGTAACCGCAGTACTGCGCCGCGATGAAAACGCTGTCAGACGGGTGTGTGACGGGCGTCGCCTGTCACTCATGGGGGGTGTCGATCCGACAGTAGCTTATTACCGCGACCGTTCGTACCACCTCGTATGCTCGATGTCGACGATGTACGCGCCGCCCGCGAACGGGTACGTGAGACGTCCCGCTGGACGCCGCTCGAATACTCACACACGTTCTCGGAGATGACTGGCGCGAACGTTCACCTGAAACTGGAGACGTTCCAGCGGACGGGGGCGTTCAAGATCCGTGGTGCGACCAACCGGATCGCCACGCTGAGCGACGAGGAGCGCACGGCTGGCGTTGTCACCGCGAGCGCCGGTAACCACGCACAGGGTGTCGCGCTCGCGGCCTCGCGTGCTGGCGTGGATAGCAAGATCGTGATGCCCGAGCACGCACCGATCGCGAAAGTAAAAGCGACGAGAAGCTACGGCGGCGAGGTCGTGCTTTACGGCGTCGACTACAGCGAGGCGGCCGAACGCGCCCACGAGATCGAACACGAGGAGGGCCGGACCTACGTCCACGCCTTCGACGACCCCGCCATTATGGCCGGGCAGGGAACGATCGGCCTCGAAATCGTCGACGACCTGCCCGAGGTTGACACCGTCGTCGTCCCGATCGGTGGCGGCGGCCTGATCTCGGGAATTGCGACGGCCCTCAAAGGATTTGATTCCGACATCCGCGTGATCGGCGTCCAGGCCGAAGGCGCATCGAGCGTCGCCGAGTCCCTGCAGAAGGGCGAGATCTACGAACGCGAGAGCGTCGACACGATCGCCGATGGGATCGCCACCCGCCGGGTTGGCGACCTGACGTTTGACGTGATCGACGAGCGTGTCGACGAGGTAGTCACCGTTGACGACTCCGAGATCGCCATTGCTCTGACCTATCTGCTCGAACGCTCGAAGACACTGGTCGAGGGGGCGGGCGCAGTACCGCTGGCCGCGCTGCTGAACGGACGATTCGAGTACGACGAGGACGAGACGATCGTCCCGTGTCTCTGCGGCGGGAACATCGACCTGAACACGCTCACGACCGTCATCATGCGCGGGCTGGTCGAGACGGGACGGTACGTCCGGCTCAAGACGGTGCTCAAGGATCGACCCGGCGCGCTGGAGGATCTGATCGACGTGATCGCCGCCCAGCAGGCCAACATCTACGCGATCCAGCACGACCGCACCTCGCGGGATATCGGCATGAACGCCGCCGAAGTCGAGCTAGATCTGGAGACCAGAGGCCCCGAACACGTCGCCGAACTCGTCGCCGGGATGGAAGAGCGTGGCTACGAAGTCGAGTTACTCTCCTGAGACGAGGACTCGACCGCCCGTTTTTTGTCGACGCCGCCCGACGATGCTCGCATGAAACGCATCGTCAGCACCGACGCTGCCCCCGCCGCAGTCGGCGCGTACAGTCAGGCGACCACGAACGGCGACCTGCTCTTTACCGCAGGCCAGATCCCGTTGACCCCCGACGGTGAGTTGCTCGATGACGAACCGATCGACGTCCAGACCGAGCAGGCGCTTTCGAACCTCGTGGCCGTGCTCGACGCCGAGGGACTCGGCCCCGAGGATATCCTGAAAGTCACTGTCTTCCTCGATGACATCGACGACTTCGACGCGATGAACGAGACGTACGCGTCTTACTTCGACGAAGAGCCCCCGGCCAGAAGCGCCGTCGGCGTCGACGAGCTCCCGAAAGGTGTCGGCGTCGAGATCGAGGCGATCGCCACACAGTCGTGAGGCCGCGCATCAAGTCGAGCCTGCTATGGGGCGTGGTTGGGGCGCTTGCCTTCCTCGTCCTGAACAACGCCTACGTGCTGGTGCTCGATGGTGAGTTCATCCCTCTGTGGGGGATCGTCCTCGTGACCGTGCTCGTCGGCGTCGTCTCCGCGGGCACGACCTACTACGGCGAGGGCTGGTGGTTGAGGCGGAAAGAAAATGCTTAAACACGGCACGGGATTAGGGTGAGACGAGCCAGGATGGCCGAACGGTAAGGCGCACGCCTGGAAAGCGTGTTCCCTTTCGGGATTCAGGGTTCAAATCCCTGTCCTGGCGTATTTTGCCACGAACAATCCGTGAGTGGCAAATACCCGATTGAAGGGATTTGAACCACGGCAGACGCGCGCAACGGATGTGAGCACGTCTGGCATCGGGTTCAAATCCCTGTCCTGGCGTTTTCACGGAGACAACACGAACGAGGAGTGACAGCGACGAGTGAGCCGTCTCCGTGAAAACCGAACGAGAGGGACTTGAACCACGGAAATCCGAGCGTCTGCGAGGATTTGCATCGGGTTCAAATCCCTGTCCTGGCGCTTCTGCGACGAACTGAAAACTGTCTCTTATCAACACTGATCGGTCAGTACAGGGTACACACATACCGCGACGAGTGACACTCTATCTGGAATCCATCAGAACCTCGGTGAAACATGCAGAGGTTCTATGCAGCAGAAACTGATGATCCAGATTAGATCACACAATTTCGTTTGGTGAAGAAATAAATTCATTAATAAAGCCACACATAGTGTCGGATATGCCCGCCTTTGATTTGCCATCGGGGCCAGACAACTTTGAATTTTGTGTGAAGGAGGCAATTGAACAGAAGAACCGAAAGAAACTCATGAAGTGTCTTGCAGCACATCGGGTTGTACCTGTTAAAAACCAATGGAATGAAACGAGCTTTGGGAAGACAATAGCTAGTTTTGAGCGACGTGGCGATCCAAAGCCAAGAATTACTGAAGGAACACGAGATATGATGATAGACGTATTGGATATCGAAAATGATAGCGACATTGAACGTGTCCGAACAAGAATCAAGAATCAACCTAACTGGGGTAACGAAGCCTGATATAATGGCATTGACCCCTTGTGCAAGATATGCACCCTACATCTTGCATACCAGTACAGATATTTTATTTACCTGTTGTAGCTCACCGAACGGTTCGCACAGCTACTGAGCGGATAGTCCCCAACGCTCATGGCGAAACAAACTGATCGTAGTATTATACTCCGTGTTCATCCACCAATCAGATCACTGAAACAGACCTCCAATCCACTAGCCGACCGCCCCGAAACCTTTGTTTACCCACCAACCATCCACCGACCATGTCACCGACAGTCGACGAACTCAGAAACGAGATCCGCGTCGAAACGGGCCGGTACGAGCGCGTCGAGTCGACGGCGTTTACCAAGGAAGCGCTGGCGGCGATCTGTGAGGCGGTTGGCTACGAGATCGGTCCGGGATCGCTCCCGCCGAAACCCGACATGCGGGCGGGGATCCTGTTCTCTATCGGTGAACTCGACGAGAACGATCCCGAGGAAGTGTCAGGAGCGTTCCGGAAAGCCGAGCTAGAGGCAATCGCCGAGGCACTTCGCGAGGATTAGGTCTCGACCTCGAACCGAGCACCGCCAGTCTCGCTGTCGGTGACGGTGATCGACCAGTCGTGTGCGCCGACGATGGCGTCGACGATTGCGAGACCGAAGCCGGTGCCGTCGTCCTCGGTCGTGAACCCTCGCTCGAAGATTTCCTCGCGCTTCGCCTCCGGGATTCCCGGTCCATCGTCGGCGACGTAGAACCCGCCCGAGTCGAGCGTGCCGACGCGGATCGTCGCGGTATCGCCACCGTGCTCGACGCTGTTCCTGAACAGGTTCTCGAACAGCCGCGTGAGCCGTTCCTCGTTGGCCAGCACTGTCGACGAGGACTCGATTTCGAGGGTCGCATCGGCGGTGTCGACGTGCTCCCACGCGGCGGTGGCGACGTGTTCGAGTTCGACTTCCCAGAGGTCCCCCTCGTCCATACGCTGGCCGGAGCGAGCAAAGGAGAGCGATTCGTCGATGATCGTGCGCATCCGATCGAGGCTCTCGGCGACGATCTCGACGCGATCGGTGTCGGCCTCGCGCCCGACGAGCTCGATGCCGCTCTCGGCGACGGTGAGGGGGTTGCGAAGGTCGTGCGAGACCGTACTGGCGAACTGCTCCATGTGTTCGCTCTGTCGTTCGAGTTCGCGGCGCTGTTTTCGGCGCGTCGTCTCGTCGCGGAAGATCAGGAGATGACCGCGCTGGGCTGGATCGTCGTGCAGGGGCGTGACGTCGAGCACGTAGTACCGCTGCTCGCCGTCCTCGTCGATCGTTAGTTCGTGGGTTCCCGGCTCGCCGCAGAACCATGCATCCTCCGGTTCTGTCGGCAGAACCTCCGATAGCGGCGTGCCCAGTGGTTCCGCGGTGGTGAGTAGCCCGTCGGCCGCCGGGTTGGTGTCGGTGACCAGCCGCTCGTCGTTGACCGCGATGACTGCATCTCGCATCGCGGTCATGACGGTGTCGGTTTCGACGGGATAGATGTCGAACAGCTGGTGTCGGTAGAGCGCCCAGCCGATGAGACCACTGCCGAGACCGAATCCAAGCGCCGTCACGTCGGCGCTGCCGAGCGGGAAGGTGCCGAACGTCGACCCAGCACTCAGCACGACGGCGAGGCTGCCGCCAGCGAGCAGGAGCGCGGGCTGGGACTGGTGGGCATTCCGGGCGTTGACAAGTACCTGCAGTAGTAACACCATCCCACCGAGAACCAGCGCGGCGGCGATCGTGAGATGGGCGATGTACACTGGACCGGCCGTCGTTTCGACAGTCGGTGCGACGCCGTCCTGTAGCGTGACCGCTTCCCAGACGAGTTGATGGCTGGCGTTCGTCAGCGTCAGTCCCGCGACGATCGCCGCTTCCGTGAGCACGACCGCGGTGATCGGCCGGACGTACCGTGAGTATAGATCGGTGTACCGGAGCGTGAATATGAACCAGAGCGCGGGGACGAACGCCGCGATGCTCCAGCGGACCTTCTGCCAGACGAGCCACGAGTCCGGTGATGACGCGGTCAGAATCGCGAGCGCGTCGACGAACGCCCACGTGGCGATCGCAAACAGGAGTGCAATAAATGCGCGTGCGCCACGCTGGTCGCGCCGCGACCAGACCCAGGTAGCGACGGCGAGTGAGACCCCGCCGGAGAGGGCATACAGGAGCGCATATGCTGTCGAGTTGGCCATCACGTCGGCGTAGGTTTCTCGGGTCGTCCTATCAGTCTTTGGGCAGACATCATCGCACTTGCTCGCACTCCGCGCTACTTGGGGATAGTTGAGTATATAAAATACCATCCATGCCAGTTCGTCCCGGATATCGAACGGAACTCATTTCGAGATTGTAGCCCGGTTGCGATGTCGATATATCTGGTTTTGTGTCGAATCAGTGCTTTTGCTATGCTGGCGGCCAACGCTAGGAAAAGACAGGTTTATATAGAATCGCAATCAACCCAACTCTTGACTATGAGCCAGCGAATGCAGCAAGGACAGCCGATGATCGTAATGGGTGAGGACGCACAGCGCGTGCAGGACCGTGACGCGCAGGACTACAACATTTCTGCCGCACGCGCCGTTGCGAAGTCCGTCCGCTCGACGCTCGGACCGAAGGGGATGGACAAGATGCTCGTCGATTCGATGGGCAACGTGACCATCACAAACGACGGTGTGACCATCCTCAAAGAGATGGATATCGACAACCCGACGGCCGAGATGATCGTCGAGGTCGCAGAGACTCAGGAGGACGAGGCGGGCGACGGGACGACGACCGCCGTCTCGGTCGCGGGCGAACTGCTGAAAAACGCCGAGGATCTCCTCGAACAGGACATCCACCCGACGGCGATCATCAAGGGCTTCCACCTCGCGAGTGAGCAGGCCCGCAAAGAGGTCGGCGACATTTCCGACGACGTCGATCCCGACGACGAGGACTTGCTTCGATCGGTCGCGGAGACGTCGATGACCGGCAAGGGCGCAGAGCTGAATAAGGAACACCTCGCACAGTTGATCGTCGATGCGGTACAGAAAGTCACCGTCGAGGATGAGGAGGGCGGCCACGTCGTCGACCTCGAATTCCTCAACATCGAAACGCAGACAGGCCGTGCCGCTGGTGAGTCCGATCTCCTCTCCGGAGCGGTCGTCAGCAAGGATCCCGTCCACGACAACATGCCAAGCGAGGTCGAGGACGCCGATATCATGCTGCTCGACTCGCCGATCGAGGTCGACGAGGCAGACACCGACACGGAGGTCAGTGTCACCGATCCGAGCCAGCTTCAGCAGTTCCTCGACCGTGAGGAAGAAGAGATCAAGGAGAAAGTCGAGGCGATCGTCGACTCCGGTGCCGACGTGGTCTTCTGTCAGAAGGGTATCGACGACCTCGCCCAGCATTACCTCGCTAAAGAGGGTATTCTCGCGGTTCGCCGTGCGAAGAAGTCCGACATCGAGTTCCTCACCGAGGTCCTCGAAGCGAACGTCGTCTCCGACCTCTCCTCGGTCGACCCTGCCGATCTCGGCCACGGCGACGTCGTCCGCGGCGAGGAAGACGACCTGTTCTACGTCTCCGGCGACGGTCACGGCGTGACGCTCCTGCTCCGTGGCTCGACCGACCACGTCGTCGACGAGCTCAAGCGTGGTATCGAGGACGCACTGGAAGTCGTCGCACAGACCGTCTCCGACGGGCGGGTGGTCGCTGGCGGCGGGGCGATCGAGGTCGAAGTCGCCCGGCGCCTGCGTGACTACGCCGACGGCGTCTCCGGCCGCGAACAGCTGGCCGTCGAGGCGTACGCCGACGCGCTCGAACTCGTCCCCCGTGTGCTCGCCGAGAACGCTGGTCTCGACTCTATCGACACCCTGGTCGACCTGCGCGCAGCCCACGAGGACGGCGACCAGCGTGCCGGGCTGAACGTCTTCTCCGGCGACGTCGTCGACACCCACGACGCGGGCGTCGTCGAGCCGGCCCACGCCAAAGAGCAGGCACTGACCTCCGCCACCGAGGCGGCGAACCTCGTGCTCAAGATCGACGACATCATCTCCGCCGGCGAGCTCTCGACCGACAAGGGCGACGACGAGGCTGGCGGCCCCGGCGGTGCGCCCGGCGGCATGGGCGGCATGGGTGGCGGCATGGGCGGCATGATGTAGGCCGACCGCACGCCGCTGCGCTGTTTTCTGGTGCCGTCGTATCGCTGATACATTCTTCCGTTTTGATCACACCTAATACAGGCAAAATATATTCGGCTGGCCACCGTCTGCAAAGCTATGGTGGACCCGTTTGGCCACGCCATTTACGATCACTATCACGGGACACGATCGGCGCCGCTCGTGCAACGAGACGGCGAGCAAACGCTCGACCATCCGATCGAGGAGTTTTACTTCAACCCCTACGAGGCGGGCGATGATCCGTGGCTCGAAACGTGGCTCGACGGTCCCCTGCTCGACATGGGTGCAGGGGCGGGGAGACACGTTCGACATTTCCAGACGCGCTTCGAGACCATCGGCATCGAGCACAGCGAGCCGCTCGTCGAGACGATGCGTGATCGGGGCGTCAAGGATGCCCGGCTGGCCGATATGTTCGCCCTTCGGGACTCGTTCGAGGCGGATCGGTTCGGTTCGGCGCTCGCGTACGGCACCCAACTCGGCCTCGCCCGGTCGATGGCTGGCCTCCGGACGTTCCTCGCCGACCTTGCATACGTCACGACGCGGGATGGGACGGCGGTGCTAGACTGCTACGATCCCACGCAGGCGGCGACCGAGGAACTTCTTGGGTATCGCTCCGATCCGACCCCGGGACTCGCCTATCGGCTCTTTCAGTTCGAGTACGACGGCGTCCTCGGGCGGCCGCTGCTGTTCAGGCTGTTCAGTCCCGATCGGGTTCGCGAAGCGACGACCGGGACGGGCTGGACCGTCGTCGACGTCGACCACGGGGACGGTGATACCGCACACTATCGGATCGCACTCGAAAAGCGGGGATCGAGCGACTGAAGCCTACTCCCGGTCGACGTCCAGCTCGAACTGATCGTTCTCGCTCGTGGCGTTGAGCACGACGCTCGTGTTCGATTCGCGGATATCGGGATCCGTCAGCAGCGTTTTGATCTGTTCGTTCATCCCGTCAGTGTCCTCGAACTTGCCGATGGCGATGATGTCGTAGCCGCCGGTCACCTCGTAGACGCTGATCATTTGCTTTTCCTGTTCGAGCCGTTCGGTGATGTCCGGGAGCGCGTTCCCCTCGACTTTGAGCTGCAGGATCGCGGTGACGTCGTAGTCGAGCTTGCCGTAGTTGACCTTCGGCGTGTATCCCTCGATGACACCGTCTTCTTCCAGATCGCTGAGGTGGTTCGAGACGGTTGTGACGGAGACGTCGAGCTCTTCGGCGAGGCTTCTGAGACTGGCTCGGCCGTCGCCCAGAAGTGCATTCACTAGTTTTGCATCTAGATTTTCGTACGTCATTGTACTCCCCAATCCACTCCAGGCATTATAATTTTACGAATATGCAGTTTCTCAGCGAACGCGGTAGAATTGCGCAGAACAGTAGGGCTTTAATACTGGCTATCTACAGATACACTGACGACAAAACATGACAAGTGGAAGCCTCACATCGGAGGAACAGGCAGTACTCGACGAGATCGAAGAGAAGGAAGTCGACTTCCTGCGACTGCAGTTTACTGACATTCTGGGAACGGTCAAGAACGTCGCGGTGCCGGCACGTCAGGCCGAAAAGGCGTTCACCGAGGGCATTTACTTCGACGGCTCCTCGATCGAGGGGTTCGTCCGGATTCAGGAGTCCGACATGCGGCTCAAGCCCGATCCCGAGACGTTCGCCGTGCTCCCGTGGAGGACGGACGATCAGGCCGCCGCAGGCCGAATGATCTGTGACGTCATCAACACCTCTACCGGCGAGCCGTTCGAGGGTGATCCACGGTACGTTCTCAAGCAGGCACTCGACCACGCCGAGGAGCTCGGCTACGAGGTCAACATGGCGCCCGAGCCGGAGTTCTTCCTGTTCGAGCAGGACGAGGACGGCTACGCGACGACCGAGTTCGCCGACAAGGGTGGCTACTTCGACGTCGCTCCGAAGGACCTCGCCAGCGATGTCCGCCGGGACATCATCTACGCACTCGAGGATATGGGCTTCGAGATCGAGGCCAGTCACCACGAGGTCGCCGAGGGCCAGTACGAGATCAACTTCGAGTACGACGACGCGCTGACGACCGCGGACAACGTCGCCACTTTCCGGACGGTCGTCCGTGCGGTCGCCGCACAGCACGACCTGCACGCGACGTTCATGCCCAAGCCGGTGCCGAAGATCAACGGCTCGGGAATGCACACTCACATGTCCCTGATGAAAGACGGGGAGAACGCGTTCCACGACGGCGACGACGAGTTCGACCTGAGTGACACCGCTCACTCCTACCTCGCTGGCGTCCTCGACCACGCGCCCGCGATCTGTGCCGTTACCGACCCGACGGTCAACAGCTACAAGCGACTGGTGCCCGGCTACGAGGCCCCGGTCTACGTCGCGTGGTCCGACCGTAACCGCTCGGCACTCATCCGCAAGCCGGCAGCACGGATCCCGGCGGCCTCCCGTATCGAGGCACGCTTCCCCGATCCGTCCTGTAACCCGTACCTCGCATTCGCGGCGCTCATCGAGGCCGGTCTCGACGGGATCGAACGCGATCTCGACGCGCCGGACCCGATCCGCGAGAACATCTACGAGTTCGACGAGGAGAAACGCGAGGAGTACGGCATCGAGACGCTGCCGACGAACCTCGGCGAGGCCGTCGACGCGCTCGAAGAGGACGAAACCATCCTCTCGGCGCTTGGCCCCCACATCAGCGAGAAGTTCGTCGAAGCGAAAAGCCAGGAGTTCGAGGAGTACCTCGTCGACGTCTCCCAGTGGGAGCTCGACCGGTACCTCGACACGTACTGAATTCGACAGACGGCGAACCGAACGCGAAGCCAGTTCTTTTTTGCGCCACGACAGGCTTAAACGGCACACTGCCCTACGACTAGTCGGTAGAGAGAGCCCGGCCTCCGCGTGCAGACGTGAGGAAAGTCCCCCCACCGTCCTGGTGGGTGACGGGGCGCAAGCCCCGGGCGGGAAACCGTCGGCTCTGGAACAGAAACGACACGTCTCGACCCGATCGATGAGGTGTGCGAACTCCGCGCGATCGAAAGCGAGGAGGAGCTAACCCACCGAGAGACGACGGTCGAGGATCGATGGAACGGCGAATCCCCACCGGTGCAAGTCGACGCCGTCGGCGCGAGAGCGCCGAGGGTAGCCAGGACAGGGGCGTCGACGCTCAGCCGAATGCCGGGTCGAACAGAAGGGGGCTTACTCCTCTCTGCCGGTACTACGCCGCGAGCGGTCAGCTTGACCGCCTCGGAACCGACGTGAAAGTACGTAGCCAGCGGAGAGCCCAAGTACGGCGGCACCACTGGAAAACCCAGGCAACGAATCGTCCTCCTGCTCGGAAACCGAGTACTCTGGTTCGATCGGATCAGCGCCCGGTTCGGCAATCGGGCTAACCGAGAGCAGCCACGCACGAGTGTCATTACTGTCGAATTCGGCGGTTCTCCCTCCGGCGACGTACCCCTCGTCTGTCGAGACCAGCGACTCGAGCGTGCTCTCGCCGTTGCCGCGGTACGACTCGGAGCCGATTAGCTCGCCGTTCCCGTTGAGTGCCGCCAGCCAGCCGTCTTCGAGTCGGCGTCCCGCAAGGACGCAGCCCCCCGAGGGCCGCGTGACGAGGTCGTGGCACGCGGATTCGACTGTGTTGACCCATCGCCATTGCTCGTCCCCTGTGGCATCGACCTTGATAACGACGGCTCGGAAAATATGTGTCGAGCTACCCGTTCGGCCGCCAAGCAAATAGCCGCCGTCCTCGGTGGGAATGATCGCATGTGCAAGCGAGTACGCCCCCTCGACGTCGTACGTGGTATCCCACTGGTGTCTGCCCTGTTCATCAGTTCGTACAAGCAAGATACGGGAATCGTCCTCACGATCGGTCGAACCAGCCACGAGATAGCCGTCATCCACTGGTAACACTGCTCGACAGACGTTGATAGCGTTCTCTTCGCCGAGCGTTCGTATCCAGCGCTGTGTCCCCTCGCTATCTATCGAGAGGAGCAGTATCCGTGTTCCCTGCGTCGCGTACGAACGGGCGTACGCCCCGATCACGTAGCCGTCCTCGGTCGACGACAGCGTCGATATCGAGACGTGCCAGTGCCGGCCGAACTCCGCTGCCCAGCCGAACTCCCCCTCCTGTCCCAAAGAGACTGCCGTAACGTTCGACTCGTCGGTCAGATGCGTCGTTACGTCACCGACCGCTACACAGCCACCGCCGGGTGCTGCGCTGATCTCGTGGAGCGGTGCTTCGTCACCGGGGCGGTTGTCGATGAACTCCCAGTTTACGCCTCCACTCTCGTCCACACGATGGACCCAGCCGTGACTCGTACCGCTTCGATACCCTGTCTCTCCAGCGAGGTAGTAACCGTCCTCAGCGGTCGCAATCGCATTGCACTCGACGTACTGGCCCGGCCGATCATACGTCTCGCTCCACCTGATCGCTCCGTGCTCTCCTGTGTCGTCGTCATCGGCTCCGCTCCCGGGGCCAGTGATCGCTACGCCGGTCGTGAACGCGCTGGCTGTCCACAGCAGTCGACGGCGAGTGAAGCGTCGAGCATCCCCGGCGTCTGTCATCGAAGTAACGAAAGGAACATGCGAATAAATGTCTATCTCTCGCGGAACCGGAACCGACGGGTATACCCGATTCCGGTCCATACTGCGGCCAGAATGAGCAAGGACTACATCGAGGTCCGGGGTGCCGAGGAGAACAACCTCAAGGACCTCGACGTCGAGATTCCGCGCGAGCAGTTCAACGTCGTCACTGGCCTCTCGGGGTCGGGGAAGTCCTCGCTCGCGTTCGAGACCGTCTACGCCGAGGGCCAGCGCCGCTACATCGAGAGCCTTTCGGCCTACGCCCGTAACTTCCTCGGGCAGATGGATAAACCGCAGGTCGAGACCGTCGAGGGGCTCTCCCCAGCCATCTCGATCGATCAGAAGAACGCCGCGAACAACCCCCGTTCCACGGTCGGGACAGTCACCGAGCTCCACGACTACCTGCGCCTGCTGTACGCTCGCGTCGGGACACCACACTGTCCCGAGTGTGGGAAGGAAGTCGGCGAACAGACCGCACAGAACATGGTTTCGCGACTGCTCGATCTCCCCGACGGGACGAAGGCCAAACTCGCTGCACCGGTCGTTCGCGACCAGAAAGGGGCCTTCGAAGATCTGTTCGACGAACTGGTCGCCGACGGCTACTCTCGGGTGGAAGTCGACGGCAAAGAGCACGACCTGACGCTTGAGAAACCCGACCTCGACGAGAACTTCGATCACACCATCGACGTGATCGTCGATCGGGTGAAGATCGATCCCGATGCCCGATCGCGAATCGCCGACTCCGTCGAGACCGGTCTGGAGGAGGCCGACGGAGTTCTGAAAGTGATCCTTCCGAACCCACCCGAGGACATCGACGTAGGGGCCACTGCCCGATCGACGGGCGATCTGGGGACCGGTGGGGAGAAAGACGAGACGGCCGACGAACGCCTCGTCGTCGAGTTCTCCGAGGAACTGGCCTGTACCGAGTGTGGCATCGACCTTCCGGAGATCGAGACCCGCTCGTTCTCGTTCAACTCCCCACACGGGGCCTGCCCGGAGTGTGACGGGATCGGCCACACCAAGGAGGTCAGCGAGGAACTCGTCGTCCGGGACACCTCGAAGCCGCTGAAACACGTCTTCGAGGCCTGGAGCTACAGCCGGTCGTACTACCAGACCCGGCTGGACGCCGTCGCGGCACACTTCGACGTCTCGCTTTCGACGCCATTCGAGGAGCTTCCCGCGGATGTCCGCGAGCAGTTCCTCTATGGCACCGACGACGAGGTGCTGTTCAAACGCCAGACCAGAAACGGCACCCGCGAGAAACGCAAACGATTCGAGGGAGTCATCCCCAATCTGGAACGGCGATACGTCGAGACCGATAGCGAGGGTACTCGCGACCACATCGAGAAGTACATGTCCGTCACGGAGTGTCCCGCCTGTGAAGGAACACGGCTTAAAGACGCCTCTCGTGCGGTCCTCGTCGATGACACTCCAATCAGCGCGGTCAACCGGATGAGCATCGGCGACGCGCTGGCTCACTTCGAGGAGATGGAGGCGACGATGTCCGAGCGCGACCGGACAATCGCCGAAGAGATTTTGAAAGAGATCCGCGCTCGACTCGGCTTCATGTGTGAGGTCGGGCTGGAGTACCTCACGCTCGATCGGGAGGCCTCGACGCTGTCGGGCGGCGAGAGCCAGCGAATCCGCCTTGCCACCCAGATCGGCTCCGGGCTGGTCGGCGTGTTGTACGTCCTGGACGAACCCTCGATCGGGCTCCACCAGCGTGACAACGACCGACTCCTGAACACGCTCGAAGAGCTCCGTGATCTGGGCAACACCTTGCTCGTCGTCGAGCACGACGAGGAGACGATGCGTCGTGCGGATAGCGTCATCGATCTCGGCCCTGGACCCGGAAAACGCGGCGGCGAAGTCGTCGCGCAGGGCAACGTCGAGGAGATCATGGCGGCTGACGACTCGATTACCGGCGATTACCTCGCCGGGCGAACGGAGATCCCCGTTCCAGAGGAGCGGCGAGAACCAGAGGGCCACCTGACCATCGAGGGCGCACGCCAGCACAACCTCGACGATCTAGACGTCGACCTGCCGATCGGTTGTTTCACTGCGATCACTGGCGTCTCGGGCTCCGGCAAGTCGACGCTGATGCACGACGTGCTCTACAAGGGACTGGCCCGGAAAATGAACGACAACACCAGCGTCGACCCAGGCGAGCACGACGCGATCACCGGTCTGGAGGGGATCGAAACGGTCCGGCTCATCGACCAGAGCCCGATCGGTCGCACGCCGCGCTCGAACCCCGCAACGTACACGAGCGTCTTCGACCATATCCGCGAGCTGTTCGCCCAGACAGAACTCTCGAAACGCCGCGGGTACGCGAAAGGACGGTTCTCGTTCAATGTCAAGGGTGGCCGCTGTGAGGAGTGTGGCGGACAGGGTACCGTCAAGATCGACATGAACTTCCTCTCGGACGTCTACGTCCCCTGCGAGGAGTGTGGCGGTGCGCGATACAACGACGAGACCCTCGATGTCGAGTACAAGGGGAAAACGATCGCCGAGGTGCTGGAGATGTCAGTCGAGGAAGCCTACGACTTCTTCAAACACGACTCGCGGATCGAGCGCCGGCTCAAGCTGCTCAAAGACGTCGGACTGGACTACATGAAACTGGGCCAGCCATCGACGACACTCTCCGGTGGCGAGGCCCAGCGTATCAAACTCGCCGAAGAACTGGGCAAAAAACAGACCGGCGAGACGCTGTACCTGCTCGACGAGCCGACAACTGGTCTACACTCGGCTGACGAACGAAAGCTCATTGAGGTGCTCCAGCGGTTGACTGACAACGGCAACACCGTCGTCGTCGTCGAACACGAACTGGACCTGATCAAAAACGCCGACACCATCGTCGACCTCGGGCCGGAGGGCGGTGAACACGGCGGACAGATCGTCGCGACCGGAACGCCCGAAGATGTCGCTCGGACAGACGAGTCACACACCGGTCGGTATCTCCGTGACATGCTCCCGGCTGTCGACCTTGACGGGCCAAGAGCTGGCCGGACGATCACACCGCCGCCGACCGACGACTGAGCGGCCGGGGCGGCGATCGACACCCCGCGGACCGCCCGGTAATTCCCGATACGCGCGTTTTGTTACGAGTAGCTTCTTTTTAGCCAAAGGTATTTGCGGCTTCTCTGCTTATTGCGGGCCATGACGCCGATCGAGATCGGGTTGATCGTGGCGGGGTTCGTCCTCGCGTTCGCTGGCGCAGCGCTGTTCAAATATACGGTGACTCTGGTCGGATTCCTGTCAGGTGCCGCAGGTGGCTACGCTATTGCTTCGTACCTCGTACTGGACCCGCTGATGCTGGCAGGTGCAGCACTGGTGGCCGGATTTGCCGGTGTTTTTCTTGCGTTCACACTGATTACCACTGTTGCAACCATCCCGGGATTCCTGCTCGGCTCGTACGTCGCTGCCACGGCTGTCGGTCTGTCGGGATCGAATCTCGGCCTCGAACCAATCGGGATCACGATGTTCGGCGGAATCCTCGGTGCGGCGGCCGCAGGGCTCCTGTTCAAGAAGGTCTTGCCGATACTGATGGCTTTTGTCGGTGCAGCACTGGTGACACAGGCCTGGACCATCGAGGCGTTCTCTCAGGCAGCCTCTTCGTTCGATCCGTCGCCCGTGTTATTCGATCCGACGCCAGCCTTTCTCGCGGTCGTCGTCGTCGGGACGCTCAGCCAGTACGGCCTCGTGAAGCTGGGCTGGGCGAAGAAACTCACGGTTCCACTCGCTCTGTTGTGGGCTCGAATTCGCAGGTCCAGGGAATCTCCCGATGATTCGACGGACTCCGAAACGGGCAGCGAGCAGGGAGCCTCGCCGAGATAGTGTTCTCGGCGTTCGGTGTGCACCAAACGACTAACACTACCCGAGCCCGATCGTAATCGTATGCGCGTGTATGCCGGGATGCGCGACCGACTGTTCTCTATTCGGACTGACGAGCCACGAGCGACGACGCATCTTTTCGGTCATGCGATCGAGTGTGTCGCCGCAAACGACGAGCGAGTGTTCTGTGGGACGTTCGAGTCGGGGCTGTTTCGTCGCGACGGCGATGGATCCTGGGACCGCGTCGGGGTAGAGACGCTGCCGGACTCCGTTACTGCCGTCGAGCTCTCTTCCCACAATCCCGACGAACTGTGGGTCGGGACCGAGCCGAGCCGTGTATTTCACTCCGTTGACGCGGGGGAGAGCTGGGAGCAGCTCACCGGGCTGGCCGAGCTCCCGTCGGCAGAACACTGGTCGTTCCCGCCACGACCGGAGACCCATCACGTCCGCTGGATCGAGCAGGACCCAAACGACGCGAGCCGTCTCTACGTCGGGGTCGAGGCGGGAGCGCTGGTCATCAGTCCGGACAGTGGCGAGAGCTGGATCGATCGCCCTGACGGCTCTCGACTGGACAACCACCAGCTTGCAACCCACGTCGGTGCATCCGGACGCGTGTACTCGGCCGCGGGGGATGGCTACGCGGAGTCCGACGACTGGGGGACACACTGGACGCATCCACAGGACGGGCTTGCCCACCGCTACGTCTGGAGCGTCGCGGCTGCTCCGCGAGATCCGGACACGGTCCTCGTATCGGCGGCGTCGGGGGCAAGAGCAGCACACAGAACTCCCGAATCCTACGTCTATCGTCGTCGTGGCGACGGTGAGTGGTCCCGACTCGGAGAGGCGGTGGACGTCGGAAGTGGGCTTCCGACCGGAGAGGGGGTGTACCGCTATGTACTGGCATCGGGGGTGCGGCGCGGCGAGTTCTACGCGCTCTCGAACACGGGGCTGTTCCAGTCGACCGATGCGGGCGTAACGTGGAATCGGGTCGACGTGGAGTGGCCCGACCCGTGTACGGAGATGACTGCACGAGGGCTGGCTGTGGTCGTGAAGTAGGGCGAACTGGCGACGGGCGGATACCGCGGAGCGACGTGTCGCACGCTTCTGAGATGATCTTCGACGACGGAGAGCCGTCACGAATCGCTCCGGGCAGGTGTCAGTGCATGAACTGGATCGCCGCCTACTCCGTGTTAAACCTATGGGGGAGATGCGAGTGCAGGGACGGAAAACTGGCGGTATGGGTTTTTGTCTCGGGCCTGCGCCACTATCTCGTGTATGTCCATCGACGCGCTCGAAGGGTACGGTCTGGAGCGAATGTCTGACGACGAGATCCGGAACTTCCTCACGATCCAGGGCGTCGGCGTGCTCGGGCTCCCGAACGAGCCTGTGCCGTACTTGTTGCCGATGTCCTACGGCTTCGACGGCGACGACCACCTGTACTTCACATATCTGGTGGGGCCGGAGAGTCAGAAGGACTCGCTGAGCGACAGGGCCGACGCGGCGAGCTTTCTCGTCTATCGGGCTGATTCGACGTTCAACTGGGAGAGCGTCCTGCTGGAGGGGAGGCTCGAAGCGTTATCTACGTCGGAGTGGGAGGTGCTCGGCGATGCGACGGATGGTGGCTGGCGTCCTGAACTGTTTACTACCGGATCGACCGAGGAAAACGTTAGCTTCTATGAGTTCATCATCGATGACCGGACTGGGATCAAACACACTGGGCTTCCGCCAGGGTTCGAGCGTTGATCCTCCCAGTACAGTGTCGTCTCCGGCACAAACGACTATTATGCTGAGTGGTGCCGGTTCTAGTGGGGGAAATACAATGCCAGTTGAAGACCTTGCACGGAGTGATGTCGTGACAGCACCGCCGAGCGCGTCGGTCGCTGAACTCGCCGCAACGATGGACGCCGAGGACGTCGGCAGCGTCGTTATTACGGAGGGGGACACGCCACGCGGAATCGTCACCGACCGGGACCTGACCGTACGCGTATTGGCCGCGGAGCGTGACCCGAACACCCTCCGCGCTGATGATCTCATGTCGACCGACTTGTGTATGGTCGAGCGTTCCGCCGGGTTCTATCGAGCCACCGAACTGATGGCCCAGCACGGCGTTCGGCGCCTGCCAGTCTGTGACCGGGATGGGGATCTGGTCGGAATCATTACGGTCGACGATCTGAACGAACTGCTCGCCGACGAACACGGTGAACTCGCATCCGTGGTTCGTGCGCAACGACCGCCGTACTAGACCTTTTTCCGGCGGTCGACGGTGAGAGTAGGTATGGACATTGGGCTTACCGTCGGCGACTCGATCGGACGCACCGAGATGACTATCGAGGGGTTCGATTTTGCAGAGTTCTCGATTGGGGAAGGGACTGATTCCACCGATATCGACGGGAAACGTCTCGAACGAGTCCTCACGGCGAGCGAGGCCGAGCTCTGTGTCCACCTTCCCTTTCAGCAGGTCGTCGTGACGCCCGTTCCGGAGATCAACGAGGCGATTCTCGCGTACCAGAGCCGACTGCTGGAGTGGGCGGGTGGGTACGGAGCGAACAAAGCTGTCCTCCACGGCACAGCGCGAAACCCACACGACGTTGATCTCCGTGACGTCTTCGCCGACCAGCTCGCCGCGATCGGACACGCTGCCGCAGAAGCCGATGTGGAACTCGTCGTCGAAAACGTCGGGCACCAGAAGCGTGGACTCCCACTGAGCGTTCTCGGCGACCTCGCCAGGGAGACGGATACGGCGGTCTGTTTCGATGTTGGCCATGCATACATGGAGGACGGTATGGATGGAATCGACCGATTCCTCTCCGGATACGACGACCTCATCTCGCACCTGCACGTTCACGACGCGCGGAGCCGCGGGGACACCCACTTGCCACTCGGGGCCGGAGAGATCGACTACGGTACCGTGGCCGCGGAACTGCCCGATTTCGACGGGACGGCCGCCGTTGAGGTGTTCACCGATGACGTCGCGCTACTGAGAGATACCAGAGATCGAATTGAGCGCCATCTCACGGTGTAAGCGCCGACGGGAGAGACACGAACGCATCCGGATTGTGGGCGGACATGTTCAGAACGCGACAATGTCGTTCCGGGCAAAACAACGACGTGCAATGACCCAACTATATGTCAGAGATCCCGCCGAACGGCACGAACGGATCCACGATACGTTCGCAGAACTCGCGGCTGGTCAGACGCTCACGCGATCAATTCCTTCAAGCCGGAGCCACTGTACGGCGCCCTCGAAGAGCGGTGGTTGACACACGCTACAGAACTGGTCGACGAGGATCGGTGGCACATCGAAATCGAGTACGCCTGAGGATAACACCGTCCACGTGTCACGGTTTCCCAGCGAGCAAAGCGGACGATGATCAGTTGTCCACGTCAGCGTCCAGTAACTCAAACAGCGTGTCGAAGTCCTCGGTAAGGCCCCCACGAGCCTTCTCGATGTTGCCCGCCGGGACGTCCTCCGCGACGACTGCAATCACTTGCTGTGCATGGTAGTTGGCGTCGGGCCGATCAACACCCTCCCGTTCGGCGACCCGGTCGAGGAACTCGTCGTAGTCGAAGCGCTGGCCGTGTTCGGCCTCGATCAGATACCGATCGATCTCCATCGGAAGCGGGCTTGCGAGGTCCGTCGCTTCCCCTTCTGGCATCCGCTCGCCAAGCGTCACCAGAACCGCCCGGATCGCCCGGACGGCCTGTCCGAACTGCGCATACTCCAGCCGATGCTGTACCTGTCCGACGAATTCTTTGTAGTTCATAGCTGTGTCACACTATTGTGACATCGTGGCATACCACGGGAGCCAACTAAAACCTGATACCGGGACTGTGACTCCCCAGGGACAGGAATCGAATATCGCTTGCCGTCAGTACCGGTCGAAGTATTGATCCTGGACTTTCACGAAGAGCGCCATCAACAGCGCGAACACCGCTGCCGAGACAAGAATCTGGGCCCAGTGAACGAGCTGGAGCGGTTCGACGTCGAATAACAGCTGGCCGGTAGGCGTGTAGAGTACGAGTAACTGGAGCGTGACCGCGACGACGACGGCGAGGACGAGCCAGGGGTTCGAGAAGAGCCCGAGGTCGTACCGGAACCGGATCGCCTGGATCCGTACGATCTCCATGACGACGAAGCCGGTGAACACCATCGTCTGGGCGAGATCCCGCCCCACGTCGTACCCTGGGCTCCAGCCGAATACGGCGTCCGTGACGTCGTATCCTGGGATCAACTCACCGTACAAGTTGAGCGTGAACAGCGGGAGCAGGCAAACCGTCATGAAGAGCGCGATACCCACGATCGAGGCCATAATCCGGCTCGTAATGACGCCCTCCTGGGGCGGTCGCGGGTCACGCTCCATGATGTCCTCCGCCGCGGGATCGACGCCCATCGTGAGCGCGGGGATACCGTCGGTGACGACGTTGATCCAGAGGACCTGAATCGGCGTGATGACCAGTCCGAGTCCCGCGAGCGTCCCCGTGAATATCATCGTCACCTCGCCGCCGTTACCCGACAGGAGGTAGTTGACGAACTTGCGGACGTTGTCGAAGATCCGCCGGCCGCCCCGGACGGCGTTGCGGATCGTCGCAAAGTTGTCGTCGAGCAGGACGATGTCGGAGGCCTGTTCGGTGACGTCCGTGCCCCGGATGCCCATCGCCACGCCGACGTCGGCGTTCTTGACAGCGGGCGCGTCGTTGACGCCGTCGCCCGTCATCGCGACGGTGTGGCCCTTCGCCTGCAACGTCTGGAGGATGCGCGTCTTGTGGTCCGGCGACGTCCGGGCGAAAATGTCGACGTCGTCGACCATCTCCCGTAGCTTCTCGTCGCTCATCTCCTCTAGTTCGGGTCCAGTGATCACCCGCGTCGACCGGAGCCCGACCTCCTTGCCGACGGCGCGGGCGGTGACTGCGTTGTCGCCGGTGATCATCACCACGTTGATGCCGGCGTCGAGACAGCCCGTGATAGCGCCCGGAACCTCCGGACGTGGTGGGTCGAGCATCCCCTGCAGGCCGAGAAAGACCATGGACTGTTCGAGCTCCTCGTTCGGCGTCTGGATCTGTTCGTCGGGGACCTCCGGCCGGTAGGCAAAGCCCATCACGCGGAGGGCGTCCTCGGCGAACGACTCATTCTTCGCTTCGATCTCGGCCCGTCGCTCGTCGGTCAGCTCGACGAGTTCACCGTCGACCAGTTCCCGGTCACACCGCTCGACTACGGTCTCTGGCGCACCCTTCATGTAGGCGACGGCGTCACCGTCCGCCGTCCGGTGCACGGTCGTCATCCGCTTGCGCGCCGACGTGAAGTCGATCTCGCCGGTACGAGGGTACTCCTCGGCAAGTGTCTCGTGGTCGAAGCCGGCCTTCTGGGCGGCGACGAAGAGCGAAATCTCCGTCGGATCGCCGAGGTAGGTCCGTTCGACGTCAGCGTTCTCGCCATCGCCCGCCGCACCATCCTCGACCAGGGCATCGGTACGGTCCGAGTCTCGTTCCCGGAGCCCGACGTCGACGTTGTTGCACAACATTCCACACCGCAACACCTCGGCCACGCGCTCGTCGTCGATGGGGTCGCCCTCGTGGAGGAACTCGCCGTCGGTGTCGTAGCCGGTTCCCGTCACCTCGTAGGTCTCACGGTTGGCGACGATCCGCTGGACGGTCATCTCCTCCTCGGTGAGTGTGCCGGTCTTGTCCGTACAGATGACGTCGACCGATCCCAGTGCCTCGACGATAGGGAGCCGGCGGACGAGCGCGTTTTGCTCGGCCATCCGCCTTGCCCCAAGGGCGAGCGAGAGTGTGACGACTGCTGGCAACCCTTCGGGAACCGCGGAGACGGCGATGCCGACTGCCGTCAGGAAGACCTGCAGCGGCGGGGTGTCGCCGATCACCAGTTCGCTGATCGCGATGACCGCAACCGCGCCGATCACACCCGCCGCGATGATCTTGCCCAGGCGGTCCATCTCGGCCTCGAATGGCGTGTCGCGCTCCTCGGCCTCTTCGAGGGCCGTCGCGATCTGGCCGATCTCGGATTCGGGCCCGGTCTCGACGACCACCGCGGTTCCCGACCCGCGCTGGACGACCGTGTCCTTGAACAGCATGTTCTTGCGCTCGGCGAGCGCAGTCTCTTGGTCGATCTGACCGACCTCCTTCGAGACACCGACGCTTTCACCTGTCAGCGCCCCCTCGTCGACTCTCAGGTTTGACTCCTCGACGATGCGAGCGTCCGCGGGCACGATGTCGCCCGACTCGACGAAAATTACGTCGCCGGGGACGACCTTCGTCGCGTCGATCTCGGTCTTCTCGCCCCCCCGTCTGACGAGCGCGTACGTCGTCGACATCTCCTGAAGCGCCTGAATGCTCTGCTCGGCGCGGTAATCCTGTAGGAAGCCGAAGACAGTGATGAACACGATCACACCGGCGATAACCCCAGCGTCGATCGTGTGCCCCACGATCGCCATCACCGCTGCAGCGACGATCAGCACCCAGATTAGTGCCGGTTTGTACTGGTTGATGAAGATCTGCAACAGTGAGACCCCTTCTTCGCTCTCGATCTCGTTGGGGCCGTACTCGTCGAGCCGACGCTGGGCCTCGTCGCCCGCCAGTCCGTCCTCGTCAGTATTCAGGGCGTCGTAGACTACGCCGATCTCTTGGGAGTGCCAGCGCTCGGAAGCGTCCTGCTCGGGGATAGCATTGACATTTGTACGTGACACGGTGATCTCTTCGTCCGCAATCTCGTCGTATGCCTGTGCATCTGCGCAGGGGGGAGAGGTCGGATCTGTGCCAGCGTTCCCGGACGTTCTCGACTTCACCTACCACGATATCACACTTAATCCCCCACGGCCGGAAAACGGGACACGCCGCCATACGAGGACGGTCTGTCGACTAGCCAGCCGCCACCGACGTCGACCGCAACGACGTTTGCCCCTGCGTCGGCTCACTCGTGTGCCATCTATCGCCTCATCCCCGATCCTGCTCCAGTGATTACGACGACGCTCTCGGATAGTGGTGCTATACTAAATAATTATTCATAGTACTTACTTGGGTTGGGTGATTTTCATAGTCAGGGAATTGGGGGGTGATCCGCTGTAAGTCTCACCAGTTCCGTTTTCGAGTTGCAAATGAAGGAACTCCTTGACGCGCGGGAGCGGCGATGCGGACCCGGCTACTGACAACCGTCATGAACTGTGCGCCCGGTAGATACTTGGACAACATCTATTACTACACTACTCATGTCATATATTATATTATAGTCATAGTGATAAAACAACAAGTAAACACGGCCTGTGATACCCTCACACCGAAATCTAGAGCGACGACAACAGAAGACATATACACTGCTAACTGGGAGTTGGGGGCCGTGAATCGACGTAATTATCTCACCGCAGTCGCCGTTTCGGGTGGGGCAGTACTGGCGGGGTGTACAGGGTCATCCGACGACGAGTGTCGGACCGAAACAGAAGAACTTTCAGAAACAATATACGATGAGTGGGAGACGGTCGGCGCTGGTCAGACGTGGACCGTCCGAGCCGAAATCGAGGAAGCCGGTCACGAATTGGATATCCTCGCTATCCGGACGGACGACGGTGCGCGACCCCTATTGCGCGTCGAGGATCCCAGCGGTGATCTCGTGCTGGAGACTGATGTCGCCGAACGGATCGAACGACGGATCACCGCAGAGATGGAGGGTCGGTACTACATCTATCTCGACAACACTGCCGCGGTGACGTCGGGTCAGTGGGATCTCGACGTAACCTATTTTTACGAGGCCGAGACGGAGATCTGTGAGTGAACTCGCTGTCACACAACCCCGGATCGGCAGCGATACTCACTGATCCTCAACCGGTCACACAACACCGTCAGGTCAGTGCAGTGAGCAACTCGATGACAAGCAAAAGCGAAGCGATTGAGACGACAGTTGTCGCGACCACGTTCAGCGACGCGACGTGGCGGTTGCCGCCGAGTTCGACGGCGAACACGTACGTCGAGACGGCGGTCGGCATCGCAAACATTACGACGCCAGCGCGGACCGTGGCGGCGTCAGCACCGACGAGCACAAAGACTGCCAGAGCGATGGCGGGCATCACCAGAACCTTGACCGCGATCACCGTCGCGAGCGTCCGGTATCGAAGCGTTCCGGCCTGGACAGTAAAGGTGGCACCGACGACGAGAAGTGCCAGTGGCAGGGCGGTGTCGCCGATGCGCTCGATCACCGTTGCCGGTGTTGTCGGTACTGATAGCCCAGCAGCCGAGACCGACAAGCCGAGAATTAGTGTCAGGATGACCGGGTTCAGTAGGACGTTTCGGATCTCTTCCCGGAGCGATGCGGCTGCGCCGGTCAACGTCGACAACACGGTTACTGTCGCGGCGATTTGAATCAACGAGCCGATCCCGAGTATCAGCCCTGCTCGCGCGGTTGCCAGGTCGCCAAACGCAATCGCGACGACTGGAATCCCCAGATACCCGAAGTTGCTGTGATAGGACTGGACGGTCGCCACGCTTCGGACCTCCATGTCCGACTCACGCCGATGGACGAGCCACGCGATACCGATCGCCGCAAGCATTGCTACGGACACGCCGACGACTAACCGCGTCGAGACAACGTCCGAGAGGGGTTGTGCTGTGGTCGCCGAGAAGATCAGCGCGGGGAGCGCGACGTAGTACGCGATCGCGTTCACGACTTCGCGGCGCGACGGTGTGAACAGTCCTACGTATCGCGCACTGGCCCCGACTCCCAGGATGGCGAGCATCGACAGCAACGCGACGACCAGTTCCACAGCCGTTGGTTACGGAGTACACAGGATAGCCCTTGCGTTCTCGTGGAGCGGGGTCTCCGGCCCCCGATACGTCTCGGGCCACTCACGGCTGGTCCCGCACTCGGGACCGGGGGCGACGTGATCCTCATCATCGAACACCCGCTGGACTCCTCTGAGACGGTAGCTCCACAGTACCGGCAGGAAGGGAAACTCGTTTCTCTCGGTGACGAGTTCCAACACCCAGACCGCCTCCCGGTTTCGGCTAACCCCCATCGATAGAGGGCGCGGGGTGCTGTCAAAGATAATGCCCGAACAAACTTAGCAGTCCGATTCTCAAAGACAGGTATTGCCGATTTTCGCCGGTCTAAGCGAGTGAAAGGTCCATTTCTATCCGGCTTGAAACGGGTAAAATTATTGATGGGCCAACGCGGAAAGGAATCAGCAGGATTACAGGTCCGTTCAGGTGCTGAACGCTTCTTGGAATCGGCCGCAGTCAGGTGGTTTCCTCTGATCTGTGATTCCAAGATTACCCATGGTAGAAGACGAAAATAACGAGCTGGATCCGATCGATCCGAGTACTGCGCAGCAACTGTATCTTGAACACAAAGCGTCCCAGGCGATGGAGAAGACGGTTCAAGGCCACCGATACCGAACCAACCACTTCGTTCGCTGGTGTGACGTGGAGGGTATCGACAACATGAACGACCTCACGGGGCGTGACATTCACGAGTATCGCCTCTGGCGAAAGGAAGACGGCGATCTCAACGCTGTCTCGCTCCAGACGCAGATGTGCACGATCCGTGTGTTTCTCCGCTGGTGCGGTTCGATCGAGGCAGTTGATTCGAAGCTCCACACCAAAGTCCTCGTGCCACAGGTGCCTCGGGAGGAGCAACAACGCGATGAGTTGTTAGAACACGAGGAAGCAGAGGAGATACTGCTGCATCTCTCGAATTTCCACTACGCGTCGAACAAACATGTCCTGCTCGCCCTACTGTGGGAGACAGGACTTCGTATCGGTGCTGCCAGAGCCATTGATCTGCGAGATGCCGATCTTGAAGAGGAGTTCCTGAGGCTGAAACATCGACCTGAGACAGGTACTCCGCTAAAAAATGGATCTGGTGGTGAGCGCCTCGTGGCCATCTCAGCCGACCTCGCAGACCTACTCGAAGACTATATCGATACCGTACGCACCGACCGGACTGATGATGCTAATCGGGAGCCGTTATTGACGAGTAATCAGGGCCGACTCTCTCGAAGCAGCATGCGCCGGTACATCTACATCATCACGGCTCCCTGCTTACTCGACAAGGAGTGTCCGGGTTGTAAAGAAAATAAGGATGAGAAGTGTCCCGAAGCGGTGACTCCTCACGCAGTTCGCCGAGGAAGTATCACTCACTTCCTCACCGAAGACGTGCCGACCGAAGTCGTCGGTGATCGGATGGATGTGAGTAGAAAAGTTCTAGAGAAACACTACGACCGCCGATCCGAGGAGGTGAAATTGGAACAGCGACGTTCCTACCTCGATAACGTCTAATCACTCAGCTTTGCACGTCAGCGTCGGCTGTTGAGTGAACAAACAGGTGGTCGGTCTTGTTCGTGACGAGGTACTTGATTGGGTTCTCCTCGTCCTCGTCAGTCTTTTTGTCGGCGATGACAAGCTTCACGTCTCTCGATTGGGTGACGGGAAGCGTCTTCGTCGAGATGGAGTAGATTTCCTTATCAATGCTGCGCTCAGTGTTGTCGATGAGCTCTTCCAGCGCATTGACGGGGATTTTCCTCTGTCGTAAGTCATTTGTCGGTTACTCCGAAGCTTCGCGTCACATTGCTGGCAATTTCGATCTCATGAATATCTTCGATTTAATACGAGTCAGTTACCAAACACGCACGTTCTATCAGCGAAGTTATAACAAATATGAAACGCCATCGTCAGCACGCGTCTGGATAGATATCTCGTGCGTTCTATCGGTAGAGAGTAGGCCGTATGTACCGGTCAGTGGTTTGTCCGGAAGTTCTTTGCTGAATGCATTGATCGAGACGTGAGAAACCCCCCAGAACTCGGTGTGTTCGGTCTGGTGGATATGACCGCTAATGGTGCCGTGAACGCCATCGCAGTGAGAGAGGATTTCGAGTACTTCCTTTCGTTCCCAGAGATAGGCACGTTCAGGATAATCCGCAAACCACTCGTTCTCCGCAAGATCGAAATCACCGACAGGATGGTGGGTAAGTAGGATCACGTCGGACAATGACTCAAGTTGTGTTTCGAGCCACTGGAGTTGTTCCCCACCGATGCGACCCATAGCTCCGCCTAGTTCCTCGTATGCGGTATCGAGATAGACAAAGGTCGTCTCTCCACTCTCAACCACGCCGTAGAACTGTTGTTGGTCGAGTATATGGCCAAGTTTGTTTTTTTCGAGGTGTTCGACATCGTGGTTACCGAGCAAATAGGTCACCGGAACTGACCATTCAGAAAGGAGTGTGTGGACGCGACGGACATTTTCGCGATCTATGGCGACAGAGTCCCCGTCTTCGATAAGATCCCCGAGGACGAATGCATGCTCCGGGTTATGACGTTCAAGTTCTGCCAGCACAGCCCGCAGCTCCTGTGTGATTTCTTCGACATAGCCGTCTCGCATATGAATATCCGAGAGGATAGCGACTGTCATACTCGTGGTACGAAAGCGTTAATAAAGAAGCTTTGTAATCGTCAAATGATTGGTTGCGTATGTCAGACGACCTATGTGGATATGAATTTATTCCCACAGAGTGGGAACGACATAATGGTCGGCCAGCAGCAGTGGCCGAGCAATGGTCGTGTCCACGAGAGTCCGTTAAGGGGGCGGACTGCTGTGCGTTCCATCTCTCCCCAGCGGAACGTGCCGAATACGGCGTGAGCGACCAAGCCGTGAGCGATCAGTTGCGAGACGAGCTGGGCGCGGGGGATTCGGAGGTTACTCCAGTTATCGGCGCACATCTGCCGAACATTGATCTCTGTGAGGCAATTATTGACAAAGGGACAAACGCGATGGTTGACCTCCGGCACGTTGAGGTGGCAGGTGATGTGACAATTGAGGGTGCTACGGTAAAACAACCTCTCCAGTTCGACGAGGCTACTGTTGACGGGACAGTCGACTGCTCTAATTCAACGTTTACCCAACCAACGCGGTGGGATCGAATACGCGTTGCGGACGGCTTTATAGGCAAGAATGCAACGTTCAAAGATAGCGTTAGTTTTCAGGATGTGTCGGTTGAGGGAGAGTCATCATTCAGATACGCAACGTTTGAGCGCGAAGCGGACTGGTACGGGGCGGCGATTGCAGATGGCATTACGTTCCGTCAAACGAAGTGGCATCGTGGCTGCCAGTTCCAGCATGCGGACTTTGGGGACTACGTTGATTTCTTTTTCAGTTCCTTTCACCAGCGGGCAACGTTTCAGGGGGCGACTTTCGGAGATACAGCCCGCTTTTCGAAGTCCATCTTTGATGAGCAAGTGAGCTTTCTTGGTGCAACCTTCGAGGCCGAAGCGCTATTTAAAAAGGGCGAGTTCAGATCGCATGCCTACTTCCAGAATGTGACTTTCAAGAACGAAACATCATTTTCGGAGATGACTTTCACCGGGAAGGCTAAATTCCAGTTATCACAGTTCCAAGGCGAGGCATCCATCTCGTATGCAGAGTTCGAAGAGAATGCCTACTTCCAGCGCGTCGTGTTTGATGACTACGCAGAGTTTTTTGAGTGTACGTTCACGGATATCGCAGATTTCCGTTGGACTGAGTTTCACGGCCTTGGACGGTTCATGGATGCGTCTTTTTTCGCCGAAGCATACTTCGAACACGCACAGTTCCTTGATAACGCCGATTTCCGAGACGGGAAATTTGAGCACTTAACTCGGTTCCGAGAAACAGTGTTCGCACAAGCACCGCTTTTCAGGCGAGCAGAAATCGAAACTGCAGAAATTGTAAATATTAAACCGCAGTCTGGCGAGTTAACACTGTATTGTGAAGGAACGGAAATCCGTGAGGGTCGCATTAGGCAACGTGACGGAAACAAGGTCTACTACAATTTCCGGGAAGCCATACTCGGCGATATTGACCTACATCTTGAAACAACAACGCCGTTCAACCGGTTGCTCATCTCAAAAACTGCGTTCGAAGGATTCGATTTTTCCAGATACCATTACGCTTTGGCCCCAGAGTGGGATTTACACACCTTTGCCGGGCAAAAAGAGTTTGAGTCCCATATGGAGGCAAGCCGGTTTGCATTGGGGGAGCGAGAAGGCACCGAAGAGGTTTCTAGCCATCACGAACAGGAGACGGGAAAGTCACGACGGAAGAAGCCACAACAGGAAGTGTCATTGATTTCAAAGGTGAAAAAAGGATTCAGTTACCCGCGACGGGCCCTGGACCGTATGTGGGCGGACATTAGACACGCACCGACTCTAGAGACGACCTATCTCAAAGCCAAAAACGGCGCAAATAAGGTTGGTGATAGTCGTGCCGCATCAGCGTTCTTTGTACTTGAGATGACATATAGACGGAACGTACACATCAAGCGCGCGCTCAACAGTTCCGAGCGTTTAGGTTCACGTATTCGCTCTCTCGGTGCCGCGACGCTGAACTGGCTGTTGGCCCTCAGTTGTGGCTATGGAGAGAAGCCGTATCGGACGCTGTCATTCTCGCTGGTCATCGTGTGCCTGTATGCGATCGTCTATATGATGATGTTAGATAACTCGCCAACCGATTCAACGTTTGGCTATCTCCTCTTTAGCTTTCAGTCATTTAATGCAATTATCCTCGGCGTTGATACAGATCCGTTCTCTGAGGTTCAAAGCTTTGTTGCAGCCAGCCAAGGTTTTGTCGGTGCGTTCATGATTGGATTGTTCGTTTTTACGCTGACGCGAAGCATTCACCGCTAACCCGTGTGTATTTTGATGGTAGCGACAAGATAACCGATATGAGTGATTTAGAAATCACATTTTCCCGAACACTTCCACTGTTCAATACAACCGACCGCGACGTAATTCAGCGGCTCTTACACCATGCGGTTGAAGATTTCTCTTACGACCATCCTGACCGAAAGATTGCACGCGACCTTTATCACAAAATCCGCGAAGGTGAAGCAATGAGGCTACATATCAGCGAGGAATTTTCTGATGTCGTTCTGGTGGTTGATCCTACTATAGCTGACGCCTCTCCTTCTGATATCATCTCTCGTTTTATAACAGACATGAACACGCAGGACGGCGAATGGCAGACAATCGCAGTACAATTGGAGGAGTGGTGGGATCACCAACCCGAGGTTGGAAACGAATACGTGTTTGCCTTTGAGTATCTGCACTGAGTGGTTTGTTCGCAGCTCGCCGGCGGAAACGTGGCTGCAACCTTTGCCGTTTGGTGGAATTCGCTTAACTAAACACGATGATTTTAGGACTTGCTGATAGAGTCCACAAATTGGACACCACTTACTAGACGAGTTTGAACAGCGATCTGATTCAAATCCAGGGAGAAGCCATCTGGACGACCTCATCAGCTTCGTCTTCATCACTAACAACATGTACTCGTTCGATGCGCTGATCCTCATCAAAATGCTCGATAATACGTCGATGAAAATCGCCCGTCGGACTATCCGAGGGTATTATCCCATCAACCCGCAAATATAGTTCCTGAGTTCTCTCCTCTTCAGTTTCGGCTGCCTCCAATCGTTCCATTAAATCACCGACAAATACCTCGCACTGTTCCCTGTGAGCAGCATAGAACCGTTCAAACCACTCGTCAACTATCGACTCTCCGTGCGTTCAAAAAACGACTACCGTGTTGGTCTGATTACCGTCCATTGCCACCCTTACCGGGTTTTGCATTCGTCTTTAGCTAAGCCTCACACCTTGGTTGCGTAGCGGTAGCGAGCGTCTCTTGTAAGATCGGTCGTTGCTGATGAATCTTCTGTGCCTCTTCGATCAGCCGTTCCAGCAACGGCGGTGGCGAGTAGCCGAGGTATTCGCCAAGTTCGTGAAGAATGAGCTGGGCGTGCGACCGGAAGGTCGCCGCCCAGCGTTCCGGTGGAAACACGATCTCGTCGGCAGCCTGCTCAGAGACCAGATCCAACAACTCACGGCTCACTAGCAGCGACAGCAACGCCGCATACAGCAAAATCTCCACCACAACAGGGTTGCTCGTGTCGAACTCATCTAGTTCGTATTGCGTCTTCAACTCACGAAACAGCGTTTCTACCTCCCATCGACACCGATACAGCGTCCCTAGATCTGCCGGGAGAAACTCTTCTCTCGGTAGATTTGTGATGTACAGATGGTAGTCGTCGGCGTCCTCGTCCCGGACGCCGACGACGCGGAACCGCTTCGTGTCTAGCGACCGTGTTCCCTCGTACTGACCCCGCTTGAACTCCGCTTCGACCTCTACGTCAATGTACTCCCGCGAGAGATCACCGACCACGTCGTGGATCTTCTCCCCTTCTAAGGGAATGGCGCGCCCGCGCCATTCCCGTAACTCCTCTGTTATCACCGGATTCGCGTTCTGCTTCAACCGGCTCACGAAGTAGCCGTCGTTCTCGTCGATCAGCGCAAAGCGGCGGTACTTGAAGTACGCTAGGTCGAACAAAACCAGTCGTCCATGCAGCCACGATCCCGCCTTGAACAACGTGCTGTCGTGCGCTTTTTCATCGGTCACGTCAATCCGTTCAATCGTCTGATCGGTGGCATTGTGGAGCAGGTGGAGCTTCGCTCCAGCCTGCTCCTCGTGGCGAGCTTGGAACTCGTCGGAAAGGAACTCGTGCAACCGCAACACCGTTCCATCAGCGATCATCACGTCCCTGAATCGGTCGATATCAGCGTCAACAGCGTTGGGAACAGCGACCTCGTCGAGACCACGCTCGACGAGGTCGCGGAGATACTCTGCAAGTGACGGCGTCAACCGGTGATAGAAGCCACCAGGAGAGATGGTCTCATCGGCTGTGGAGTTGTAGCTACGCCTGAACCCAGCGAGTGTTCGGCTCTCGCCTGCGGCGAAGCCGAACACGAGCGCCCACACGAGGACGGGGATCTGAAGTTTGCCCTCACGCTCGACCACGCCGAGTTCCTCGGCGTGCTCTTCGAGGAACTCAGAGGGAAACAGTGTAGTAAGCCGACGCATGATTCTTGATGAGGAGGCGTCTTGGTGCACACTTGCCGCCTCCTCATTCCTCTCAAAAAGTAGCCTCGATAAGCCATTGCTGTCACGCGGTTCTTCGCTTAGCTAAAGACGAATGCGCGTCTCGTTTAGCCTCAGACGAAGGCCAAAGTCCGACCACAGATCATGATACGACAAGGATATATCCACACCGCATACTATTTTGAATAATGTCCACTACTCAAAATGTGATTTCGAGAGGCGATAGGTTAAGAGTCGGTAACCAACTCCAGTCCGGTCTCAGCGAGAATGAGTAATGACACATTGGACTCTGCTATCCAGCGAGTACTGGCTATTGGCTCTACTAGTGCGGATGCGGTCGAGGTACTTCGCCCGGCGTTTGACACGGTCTTTTCAGCCGTTTCTATCGAGTCTGTAGACGGCTCCGATGCCGAGGAAGTGATTTTCCTAGATCAACAACTCGATATCAAACCAGTAGCTGCCGTCGTCTGTGCGAGTTCACGGTTCTGGTCCAAATATGCTGACGAAATGCCGACTAAACCACCTCATGTGCATCTGTTCGTCGTTGATATTGACGACACGCATGACCCGGACGAGATTCAGTCCCACCCAAATGTCACATACATCCATTCCGAGACGCCGGAAAAACAGATTATAGCAACGCTCCAAGCTTCACTCCCAACGGCCCAACGGGCTATTGACACTATTTCCGACACTACCAATACTGCTACAACGGAGTTGACGCCGGTAGCGACGGGACCGTTTTCCGAGCGGTTGTTCTATGAAGCCCCACTCCCGCTGTTGGTTGCTGAGGGTGAGACAGGAACCATCGTTGCTGTCAACGACCGTGCGTGCGAGCTACTAGGTCGATCTCGAGAAGCACTCCTTGGAGCAAACCAAGTGGAGTTACATCCAGATAATACCGATATCGATTACCAGGAGGGCTTCCAGCACTCTGTCGATGCCGCCGGTATCGATTCTTTTGTTCAGTACAACGGCCCACGCTATGTCGAGGACGACAACGGCGAGGAGGTGCCCATAGATATTATCGATACAACTATCGAAATCAATGGCCAGGTATACGTAGTCGGGGCATTTCTCGATGTATCCGATCGCGTCAACGAACAAGCAGCACTCCGCCGTAGATCCAAAGCAATTGAGGCGTCACTAACTGGGATTTCAATACTCGACCCGGATGAGAGATACACCTATATGAATGACGCTCACGCGGAAATCTTTGGCTACGACCCGGATGAGCTTCTTGGTGAGAGCTGGCGGACCCTGTACGACGAACAGACACAGGCAGAGATAGAGGCGGGTCCATTCGAGGAACTCGAAGAAACTGGGGCTTGGGAGGGTGAGTTGATGGGAGTTCGGCAAGATGGAGAACCAGTTGAGCACTATATTTCGTTAACGCAACTTGCCGATGGGGGGATCATCTGTGTCAACCGAGATATCAGTGATCGCAAACAGTTCGAGCGACGCCTCAAATCGGTCAGGGAGACCGCTCACTCCCTCATGTTAGCAGAGAACCGCGATACTATAATCAATCAGACTATCGAGTTGATAGCTGAAAAGATTGATCGACCCTTGGCCGGATACCTCCGGTACAATGGATCGGAAGACAAGCTACTCCCCGCTTCTGTGTCCTCTCAGTCTCGGGAACTACTGGATAATCTTCCATCCTTCAGGCGAGGAGAGGGACTTGTATGGCGGGCATTCGAGGCCAACGAGGTGCGATACTATCCCGACCTCACGAATATCGACGATGTGTATAATCAAGATACACCGATAGGTTCCGAGCTACACATCCCGGTCGGTAACCGCGGTGTGTTCATTATCGGCTCGACGAAGACCGATGCTATTTCCGCCAACGAACGCAAACTGCTCGAGATCACCGTTTCTCATGTCCGAACCGCGCTCACACTTGTCGAGCGTCAAAGAGAATTGAAACAAGCACGTAAGAAGGTCGAGGCCGAACGCGAACAACTCCGGCAGGTTATCGATACAGTCCCACAGTTTATTTTCGCAAAAAATGAAGCAGGGGAGTTTATTTTTGCGAACGAAGCCACCGCAAAGGCTTACGGTACAACTCCCTCAGAGCTCGAAGGGAAGACCGACGCGGATTTCGCACCAAACAATGCCGATGTTGAAGTGTTCACTCAAGACGACCGGACAGTCATTGAAACTGGCGAACCGGTATATCGATACGGTGAGACGCTCACAGATGCCGACGGCAACGAGCGGATTCTCGAGACAATAAAAGTCCCATTTGAACCGATTGGGGTGGATGGGCCTGCAGTGCTTGGATCGTCAACAGATATTACCGAACTCCAACGAACACAGAAGGCTCTGGATCACCTCCAGCGATTAAACTCGATTAATGAGCTCGAAAGCGAGCTACGCCACTGCCGGACATCAGCCGAAATTCACGAAGCAGGCATTGAAACCGTCCTTAGGGGGCTTGACGACATTGTCGTCGCTACATACTCGTGGGACGAAGCTGATGGCGTCCTTCACCAAATGGCGAAAATACCGACCGAAGGCAATCAATTCCCAGAAACAGTGACTACCGATGACCAGACCTATTGGCGGGCGTTTACAACTGGTTACGACCAGCGACTTGACGACACCTCCGACGAGCGTGGGTATGCGGTACCGATCGGATCCGCTGGCTTACTCGTCGTGTCCAACATCGATGATGATTCCGAGCAAATTCCTGACTTTCTAACTACGGTTGGGAACGTTCTCGCAACTGCCATTGAGCGGTCTAAACAGCAGGAGTCGGTCGAAGACCTCCGTGCGACTCTCGACAGTGTTAAAACGGACCTCAATTCCGTGCAAACCCAACTAGAGACTCTTGCCGACACGGTTGAACAGGCGCTTGAGGCAGAAACCCGGAGCGAATTAGATCAATTGCTCGTTGAGTTTATTGACACAAACTGGCGATACGGCTGGGTCGGTGATTTCAAGCCACAAATGGATGCCGTCATTCCTCGAGCGGCTACCGATGATACTGGCCCGGTAAGTGAACTCGAAACTGGTTCCGATGTGGAAATGCGACCCGCTCTCGAAGCCGCGACAACCCGATCTACCGTATATGTCGAGCGAACACTAGCAGAACGAGACAGAAAGTGGGCGACGGCTATGCTTGCGTATGGATACCGCTCCGTGCTCTCCATCCCGATCATTGATCAGGGAGTAATTTACGGTGTTGTTGAAGTTGCATCTACAGACGTTGACGGGTTCGACACGCGCACCACCACGGCTATTCGTTCCCTCTGCCGGATCATCGGTCATCGGCTTAGACAACTGGACATTGACAACGTTGCACGCCTGACAGCGGAATCAGTTGAAATTGATCTTGCGTTTACTGACTCTCGGCCTTTTTTCCCATCTCTTCCGAGTGATACTTCGATACAAGTCCGGAATGTTATCACCGTCGACAGCTCGACAAGACGCCTGCAAATGGTTGTTAGTGGGGCCTCCCAGCCTGAGTTTGAGACATATCTTTCACAAATCCCCAGTCTTTACGACACAATTATCAACCACAATGAGGCTGAGACAGTTTTTAAAGCTGAAGTATCACTCGACGTGTCTCGCCGCGCCCCCACCGAGATGTTGTTCGAGGAAATTGTATCCAGAGAGGTCCGAGTGTCGAACGTTCTCTCCGGGTCAGAGGAAGAACTCATTACGTTCACCGTCGCTGATCGTTCCACCGCCTCCGTCATCGCTGACGCACTCACCGCTCGCTTCGAAGGCGCTTCGCTCCTCGCCAAAAGAACCCGAGAAGAGAGCGATATAGAATCTTTCGCACCTACCCATATACTTACAAATCGACAGCGAGAGGTGCTTCAAACCGCATACTCCGAGGGCTATTACGACCAGCCGAAAGGCATCAACGGCCAAGAGATTGCCGAGCTGTTTGATATCTCACATTCGACGGTCCACGAACACCTCAAAGCCGCCGAGCGCAAGGTTCTGAGAGCCTTTTTGCCAAGGGACGTTCCCAGCCAAGAGAGGTAAACACACCGTTCTGAGAATACCAGATATATCCGGAGTACTCGGGATGACCCCAAATGGTCATGACATGGTATCTGGACACCAGAGTGTGAATTAGTGTTCATGAGTAGCGAACTGTCTCTGATAGTGATCAGTGCCAGAATAAACGCAGCGTAGTATGGCATCCAGAAAACTGCAACAGAGTCTCGCACAGACTTACAATCACCCAAGTTACGAGGACCCATACGACGCGGTGAGAGATTATCGTCGTGTACAGCAAGCCGCAGCGACGAATCCGGAGAAGAGTTCGTATGCGCTTGCTGACAAACTAGACCTTCCGCGTAGCCGGATTCGGGGATGGATCGACGAGGAATCAGACACGATGCCGGATGCCGCCAGAGCGATCGAAATCGCCCACAATATGGGGTGGATAGAGCCACATGATGATCGAGCCCTGCCGTTGGCTGCTCTTGCCGGACACCTACTTGCTGGTGGATCAATAGCCCAGAGTACGTATGTTCCGAGTATATGTGAAGGCCGCCGCGTTTCCCCTATCGAGATTGAACGTGCATTCCAAGCGGTTGGCGTTCGGCCGACACGACGACACGAACAAAGCGACAACCGAGCAACTGAGGTTTATCCGGCTGAACACGCATCCGTTTTGGGACGAACGTTGTCAGCATGGGGCTGTCCGGTTGGTGGGAGAAACGACATCCGGTCACCACCGAAATTGATCGTGACGCTGGGCGATGCTGGTCGCAAGATGTTTCTAGAAAGTTACGTAAGTCACCGCGCGGTGACGTTCGACAGCAAAGCGACATGCCGATTACAAGGTGAACAACCAGAGTCGTTCCATGAGGCCATCGCCAAATTAATCATGAAGTCTACTAGTGAGTCAGTGAGTTATGGAAGCCGTGGTGTGACAGTGTCAGCGGCCGCGATGCAGGCGCTCGAATTCGCGGAATGACATATGCTCCTACAGCCTAACGTAGCCGTATCGACAGCGGTTGTTCAGCGTCCATGTGAGTCGAGATCTGTCTTCAGGTCGTCGATTTCGTGCTGTAGTTTCCAAAGTAGCAGTGTCATCTGGTCAATCCTAGCTGAGTATTCTTTTATCTCGATATTACCCGAGGTTGTCCAAAGAACTTCTTCTACCTCATGAATATTTTCTTCGACCAGATCCAAGACATCTCGAAGTTCGCCGGTTGAAGATCCGTCTTGATTCATCTTATTTCTAAGTACTATCTGATTCGATAAGAACCTCTCGACGGGCGGGAAACTTAATGATGTTGTCAGATGCCATCCACCATTCTTCTGGTGGAACTAACATACCGGATATATCTGGCTGTATCTGAGGCCACCTGCTCTATTGTGGGTTGAAATCTTATTGTGCCATGTTGTCTATGGTTTTATGATTACCAGCTCAAGATATGATCCGTCGACTGATGGCTGTCCGGTCAACTTTGTCATCGGTCTTGTAGCTGTACACCGACATGTCGATCCCATTGACGTACCTGAATTATCATATTACATCGATGCGGATCTTATCAATGACTTTTTGCGAGATCCACCAGAACATGGGCATCTGCAGTTCGAGTGGGAGGAAGTGACAATTGTGCTTAATGCGGACAGACATGTCGATGCCATCAGCTCAGTCTCAACAGACTCGGAATCGCCAGCAATGCTCAAACAATGAGAAACGTAGTTCACAGGTTGACAGACAACTACAGGATAGAACTCGATAGACTATTCCAATATGCACGGTGGCGGGCAGCCATCCAAACCGATTCTGGTAATAGTTCTTCCGTCACTTGGGCCCCGGATCCAGTGGTCGTCAACGAACAGAATTCAAAGGTAAACGTGATGCTGGACAGTGTCTTTGAGATTGGTGAAGATGTCCTTGACGATCCGGATGATCTTTGGCCAATAATCCTTCACAATAGTTTGGAGGAACATGTACGCGAATTCTTGCAAAGACTATCGATCAATCACAATGATGTAGTTTGTATTCAAGGCGGAACGTTTGAGTATAGGCAATTAGTCGGAACCGAGCTTAGCGCATATCTCTCCCGGGAGCCGGTTGCAATGCCAATTATCCTGGAGAGCCATTCAGCTGAATCGTCAACATCCTCTATAGAGGATGACTCAGAAACGATGGCTGGCGGAAGTGTAACCGTTGGGGTGAAGCCTACAGTCCGTGAGTCTGATCCTACAGAGATCAGTGAGTATGTCACCACGTATATAGGTGCATTGAGTGAGCCAGAACTGCCCATTGTGGATTTCAGACGGTTTACTCGTAGCGATCTATCCACGGCATGGGGACAAGAGCTACTCAGGGGAATTTTAGCTGCATGCTATGATTCGACAACTGGAGCAATGATTCATTTACCTATGAGAGAATTAGACGGATCTGTCCGCTTCATACTCGATACGTATACTCAGGAAGTTATCGATATTCGTCAATCAAACAGAAAAACCGAAGCAAAAGTTCCAACTGCTGACCAGCCTGAACTCGCAGAAAATTGGTGGCATCTGGGAGAGTCAGCCTGACCTCAGTCAACTGGCGATCATAGAGTGGTCTCCAGCAACACCCAAGATCGAACGAGCCGAAGAAACGGATCAATCCATCGACCAGCTGACGGAGCGGATCGGAATACTCACGCAACAGGCCTCTGAGCTCAAGGGACAAAATTCTTCCAAATACGGGGACTGATCTTTATCCCCAACCGCAATTCCTGTGAGATGAGCAAGGGCCGCTTGAGGCAAGCAAATTACAACAGCAACTCTCTGGTCACCATCCCGAGGGATACGTTTCTGCTGAGGCGCTATGGGCATCGACAGTTGAACGACTTCATTGAATCCGCGGAAGGCGTCGGGTTTCATTGTTTGACGGCTTGTTCAACGTTGTAGACGGCGGCGGCAAGTGTAATTTCACGGAACTGGCGGTACCATGCCCGCGCTCGGACAGCGGAGCCGTACGAGCGCTTGATCACCGAGTTCACAGCCTCACAGATTGACCGTTGGTTGTAAGTTCGTCTTCAATTCGCGCGTTGTGCGCGTGATCATAGGGAGCGAAGACTCGGTACTTAATCAGCGGTCTTACGCCTTCTGAACGCAGTTCTTCGCGGAAGCTCATATCGTCGTAGCCTTTGTCAGCGGCGAGACTGAGCAGGTCGCCGGCGTTCCGTCGGACGACCTGCGGGCCGATCTCCGTTTCGCTTGGCCACTTCGCGCTGCAGTGAACATCGATAACCGCGCCCTGCGCGGTATCGACAAGGAACGCCGCCTGTATTGTCCGTACATCGCGGTCACAGCGTTTGAGATAGTGATTCGACGGCTGTCGGCGGTCGAAGTAGATGGCGTCGATGGCTACGTGACCCGACCGGTCGAGTAGCTCCGAGGAGAGTCGGAGCAGCTCTCGCCAGATACGCATCGGTGCCCGGTCGAAGGACTTGCAGAGGGCGGATGGGCCGGGGAACTCGCCGCGCTCTAACACGAGCGCGGCTCGTATCCGCTCCATTTCTTCAGCCCAGTCAAGCACTTCTTGGAGCATCGCTTCCATGTGAAGCCGGATAAAATGCAGGACGGCATGCTTCCAGCCGGCAACTCCGTTGCCGGCAGGATGGCTGATCTGGATGAGCGCTGCATCAGTAAGTTTTCGTGCTATCGAGACGGCTTGCTTAACGAAGCGGAAGAGTACCTTTTGTACAACTGTACTCAAATAAATCTCAAGTAACGCTATATTTTGATCCTGATGGATCAGCTATGATTTAGAAACGGTATCGAAGTCAATGGTACTACGTCTGGTTGAATAGATCTAATTCATGTACATAAACAAATTGATTCCAATCAGCTGCAAGGGTCTCTCACCGGCTTATTGGTTGTATTAAAAGACAATACACTCATTTTAGAGGGCTATATTATAGAACCCAAGAGGCGAGTTATTTTGCCAATATCTACTGTTGCCGTCAACTGAATAAGCGGCAATCACTTATAATCCATCAGGTATTATAGTAGTCTATACCTGATGCCCGACGGTCATCCGATCAAACATACCGATGACGGAGCCCCTCAGCAGGCACCAGATAACGGTACGTATACAGCGCCGACTTCCTATGCGCCGTTTCCGGCGAAGGATGGCGTTGACTCAGACGGCCGGAAGTACGGACCGATAGAACGCCGTGGCATTGAAATCGAAGTCTCTTCGCCCGTTGATGACGTTGAGACGTTATTCCGTCGGACGCATCTCACTGCTCAGTTTCACGCCGAGAATAGTGACTACTGGACGGATATCACTTGGTATGAGAATGATGGTGGGAAGCTCTATGATGAGGTTATTCTGAGTCTCTGCGAGGAGAAATTAGAACTTGAAGAGATTTATCCAGCGGAACTTGATATCCCCGAGCGACGACTTAAAACGCTCTTCTTGCGACTAGCGCGCGGACAAAAAGGGACAGAACTGCACACGTATTTATCTGGTTCCGATTCTGTTGATCCCATCGTTCATAAACTGCTCGGATATGAGGGACCGGATGACATCCCTTCATATAACGTCTTACAGCGTGAGTTCCGCGATCTTGATGAAGAGAGCGAGCTAAATATGGATGCATTCCAGGATGCGGTAACGAGGGCGGTCTATGCTGCCTATCGAGCGGGAGTTGTCCCACCGGACGCCATCAAGGAGTCCTACTGTTTTGATGCTGTTGCGCCACCACTAGATGAAAAGTCCGTCTCACGTGAGACAAAAAAAGAAGAACTGCGGAATTGGGTGCGCCTTTTGTTGGATTCCACTACCGATCCGCTAACCTTCGACCGCACTACCGAGAAGGTGGATCATGACATGCGGGCATTCATTGGTGCCCTCGCCACATCGGCATTATTCGACTGTGGCTTAGAAGCAATGAAGGATGTCTGTGATTGGGACTATCCCCGAGATAATATCCCATCGGGCGGCTGGTTACACAACTATATTCCTGATCGGGTCTCGCCCGACTATGATCTGTCCGATTTTTCATCCGAGTCAGACATCGCCCCAGTGGCATTAATCGATGAACAATTCGATGCGGTACACACCCAGACGCTGGCTCTAGCGAAGGAGTTTGGATTTTGGTCACGGTCAGATCCGCTCAAGATTGGCGCTGATATGTTTCGCGTCGATTGGACGGGAGACGATATTGAAGCTACGGTCGGCCGCCCACCGAAAGCTGATAACGAGGCGGTTACTGCACAGTGGACCTTTCTCGTTGCGGGTGGGATTGAGACTGAGAGCCGATTTGTCCTCGGTGGCCGTTTGTTGCCGACACTAGATGAATATCCGACGGCTCTTGATGAGATTCTATCGAGTAGCTTCGACACCGTCGATATTGATTCGATCTTTATAGACAGCGAAACCGTTAGTGGAGAGTTGATCAAGACAGTCCGACGTTTCGCGGGCGACGATTGGGTCATCAGTGCGCCGGACCATACTATTATCAAAGGGTTGAGACGGTTAACACCGCGCAACTATATTGGATTTGCTCAGGACGTGAAGTGGAACATAGAGCCCATGCCGAATGTAGTTACGTACCCATACGATAGCGATGATCCGGATATTATCGAAATCGATCCTGGCAAGGTATTAACAGAGGAGATACAATATGAAGACGACGACGAAAAAATTGCCGTCCCATATGATATCCCAGATGAGGAGGACGCCCCGGCTCAGGCCCCACTGGACCCTGACAACTCCATACCGATGCTTACCGAAGCGTTTTCTGACGTGGCCGGACAGGATGGGGTAGGAATTAATAGAAACCACACGCATGCGACATATCTCACGGACCGCTCCCTACGGAATCGCTCGGCAGCTGGAATACGGTATCAGTATATTCAACGATGGGCTATCGAGCCGACTATCAACCAGATCGTGAATGATTTCATGCCGCATATCAAAAGCAAAGACGATCGACAGCGTTTGTACGGTATGCATATCGCCATTCTGTTTTATAATTGGCATACGCTAATCAATCGGTGTCTCTCACCACGCGGGCTTCGGCTTGATATTACGCATACCGAACTCCTCCAAGCAATTCGGGAAGTTGCTTTTGAGCCAACGGATTACGATGCGTTTTGGTCAGAATAACACTACCAGCCGTTGGATCCCGGACCTACGAAACTGCACTCCGATAGCCGCATGTCACAGGTGAACTTGTGAAACTATGTGCAGACTCCAAAGTTCAAGTAACTACAGTCCACTCTTGTTTATAAGGAGAGTTTGTCAAGATGAGCGAATACGCAAATTCCCAAGTTCGAGCGAAAGTGTGGGTGACACCAGACCAAGCCGAAGCACTCCGGTCAGCGTGCTACGCAACTGGTGTCGACTATCTCCAACAACGAAATGAAGCAATTGTCACGACGATGTACGATACTGGGCTCCGGGTCGGCGAACTCGTCCAACTCGATGTTGAATTGCTTCGAAACAACAACTCAGAGCTCTACCTACCCACCGGCATTCAGAAGGATTACCCGAATCAGAACTCGCCACCGCCAGTGACCCTCGAACTCGCTGACGACACGACACGGCTACTTTCTGCGTATCTCACCAACCGATGGAAAGACACGCCATCCCTCTTCCCCTCTCGCTCCTCAGAACGCATCAGCGAACAAGGCGTGCGGAATATGCTTCACAAGATCGCTGAGGAGGCAGGAATTCGACCCTACAAACTCGATGGGAGTCGAGGCGATCCAAGCGACGTTACACCGCACGCGCTACGGCACGGCGTTGCTTATCGAATGATGAACGAAGAAGACGGAAACACGCTGTACGATGTCCGCAATCGGCTTCGTCACCGAAGTATTCAGACGACTGAGAGGGTCTACGACCACTTGCTAAAGGTGTGAGTGACAGATACGGGGCCTGCCTGCATCAGCAACGAAGACAGCTCACGACCTCAGCGAGTCACGAGCGCACGCTGATGAAACGCAACTATAGTCGCATTGCCACTACATCATCGCCGTCCGTCGATCACTCTTTTGTCACGAGAACAGACACGCAAGTAATTGGTCGAGTCGCCCACCTTAGAGAGTAATCCCGTTTGTATCTTTACAGAAGGCTATCTCCCAGAGGACCTGGAGTTACTCGCCAGCGATGACTCTGTTATGGTACGTAAGATGGTCGTCGCTGAGTTCGTGGGGGTCTGCGATATATAGCTGGGTTCCGTCAACGGCGTCTTCGTAGGTGTGCGTCACACGGTGCGTCTCTGGATCAACGGTGAGCCGACCGTAATCGAAATCAGCGTGATGATTGGGGCAGAGGACGAGGATATTCTCGGGCTCGTCAGGCCCATCATGCGGACGGCCGAGCGGCCGGATATGGTGCGCTTCGGCATACGGATCCTCGTCGGGACCTTGCCGGGAGGCACCGCAGACTTGGCAGGTGTGGTCGTACATCCGCTTCATATCGTGCGTGAGGTCGGTGTTACGGACCACCCGACTCCGTGTCGTTTCGACGCGCTCCGGGTCGGGCGTCGCCAAGTCCCGGGCCGGTTCCTGTCGGTCAGCGTTCTTCGCACTCTCTAGCCGGACAATCTCCGCAGAACTGAGTGTACTCAATCCATCGTCCACTTCCACGCCAGATGCCAGAATATCCTGAACTGCCTCGACATCGGTGACCAACGCGTCCACAGGCGGGTGCGAACATCGGAACGTGACGTGGCGCTCGATAGTCGTCGGTGAGCAGCCGTACTCTTCAGCAATATCGGTGACTTCGGTATCTGGACTGGAGCGATACGTCTCCCGGATGGTCTGACACTCCGTCGTTGAGATATCCTGACTCCGATCAGTCGGTTCTCGTGGCGGCGCATCGATCTCGTGGGTACACTCACCGTTGACGTGCGCGAGCACAGCCTGATACTCGTGCTCGACAGTATCAGCGTAGGCCATAACGCTATCAGCATCTCGAACTCCACGACGGAGCTGCGCACACTCCTCAGCCGTCACTCGATCCCGCCTGAGAATCTCCTCCTTTGCGACTGTCGGCGCTTCGACAGCGGTCTCGTGGGAACACGCTCCAGTAAGGTGCCGGACAAGTGTCTGCCAGCGACGCCCAGTCGAAGCTTGGAGCGCTTCGATAGCCTCTCCTGCGGCGTACCGGTCTCTGATACCACGACATTCGGGAGCAGTTACGCCGTGGGTTCGACCACGTGATATCGGAGGTTCCTCGCCATCGTGTGAACACTGTCCAGTCAGATGGTCGTGGACCTTCCGACGCGGCAGCTCTTCTTCGACCGAGAGTTCGTACGGGGTTTTCCCGTCGCGGTACGCCACACGCCACTCTTGACACCGCTGTCCCGGGACCTGCTGTTCTTCAGTCGTCATCGGTGAACATCTCGTTGTATTTAGCGATTGTTTGACTCCCGACACCGAGTTCGGTACTGAGGTCGCCAGCGGTCAACTCTTCTCCGTGTGCTTGGGCGACACTGAGGTACGCGCCACCGACAATCCCTGCATCACTGGCGCTGTCTCCAACATCCGCGCCGGTCGATATCTCGCGTGCATCGTCAGCATACACGGCCGGGTGCTCGGAAAAAGTAGTCTGAAGCGCCGCAATTGCCTCATCAAGCGTCTGGGGTGGAAGCACGTCCACCGGGACATCGTCAGCCAACTTCAGGAACGATTTGTAGTTATTCCGGATCGAAACATCGGTCTTGTTCACGAACTCGGAGATTTCACGTTGACGGACATCAAGCCCGTGTTTCTTGGCGACGGCATACAGGATCGCTCCGGCGACAGTCGTCGGTGCGAGACCACTGTGGAGATTGCGGTCTTTCCCACGTTCAAGCAACTCGAAACATTCCGCCGCCTGATCCTCTGTGAATCCGAACTCCTCAATACCGTCATCGAGGTACGTATCCGCTTCAACCGGTGTCGGCTGAATCTCCAATTCAGACATCAACTTCGCGCTCAGATGTTGGATGTTCTTCTGTGACTTCCGAGCCTGATCCGCGATATCCGGGAGCGAAATCGGTTCGTCCTGCCGAGTACACGCGAGATGAAAGCACGCACCGGCGACACTATCAATCGAATCGTAATCATACCCAGACCGGAGGACATCACCGCCCAACCGGATCCCATCAACCATTGTGTCCTCTGCAGCGTCAAGCGCCTCACCCATTCGCTCGATCTCGGTCCCAATATACAGCAACACCGAACGTTCCGAATACCGAGCCTGCATCAGTCAGTAAATAACAACTCTACTGTATGTAACCTTCGCTGTAAAGTTGGTGCTCGGAGACGATCTGGCCGTCTCAACGCAGCTCGGCCCATTGAAAGAACAGGTCGCTTTTAGGCAGGTTGGCCTTTCAGCGCGCACTTTCGTGTCCCAAACCGAACCAAGAAGAGCGGAGTCGTGCCAGCACCTCCTCACTCAGTCATGCTGAGCACAGAACCACGCTCTCACAGGTCTACCCGTCAGAGTGCTTCGTCAGCCGCTTCAAGCGCCTCAATTGCTGCACGCAACTCTCGATGTAAATCGTCAGTATGAGATACGGCTTCACTCTCGGTCGAACCGGGCGCAGACCCATCGTCCTCACAAACAAAACTGTAAGCTCAAACCCCCTTCCTTCTGCTGTTGTTGAGTACCCGGCTTTGAACAAGTCTTCTCGCTCCTCCGCAGGAATCCCTGCTTCGTCCTCTTCGATATAGCAATCCAGTCTCTATGTCACCAACGGTAATCGTCACATCCTCGCCAGTATGTTCGACTGCGTTCTGGATCAGGTTTTCAAATAATTGTGCGACTCGGATCGGGACAGCTTGGATCGTTCGCTCAGTCTCAACGACGAGCGTTGCTCAGTAGTATCCACATTTCGCTAGCAGCATTCAGTGAGTTCGCCTGGCACAAATACGATCAATTCTCGAACCCATTAGAGGAACGTCAAACTATACTTCTCGTGGATCCTCAACGAAACGATAAAATCCCCGGGAGACCTTCTCAATCCACCCCGCACTGGTGAGTTGTCGTAGGTGAAAACTCTCGTTGCCCTCTTCGATTCCGATATGCTCTCGCACGTGTGCTGGCGTGGTGTATCCCCAGGGTTCCCCAGCATTGCGGCCTTCTTGCAGGAGATCCATAATCTCCTCTTCGGCGGGTGAGGGTTCGTAACTCTCGTTGACCATCCTATCTGTGACTCGTAGCATGAGCAAAAATGTGTTCTGCTCTTAATTAAGCTATACACTAATATTCTATTCCACTATGAATTACAAAGTTATTTGTACTTGGAAATAGAAAGTAGATTTGCACGGCCGGTTCGATATGGGTTTCTCCCTGAGTGGTGGCAGGGATTGGGACCTATCTAATCGCTCCATGGAAAGTGGGGGTGGTGGTAGGCTGAACCGGCACGTGCTCCCCTCTAGTAACAAGGGAACGGATCTCAAGTCAAAAAGCAAAAAACATGATGAAGAATACAAACGAATCATTTCCAACCAATGTCCGGTTAGAAGTGTTTGACGGCGACGGCTACCGCTGCCGAATATGTGGCGAAGAGTGGGTGGAGAAGGGTGGTACCGCGCGACTCGAAGCACACCATATCGAGGATGATCCTGATGGAATTGAGTATCACCATCCCGACAACGGGACGACTCTGTGTGAGGTGTGTCATCATTACATAACGACCCGGATGCCTGATGATCTTCCGTTCCAGACGGACACGGTACAAGAGGAGCTAAAACTCTTCACGTACGATTTCGAGATCATCAGCACTCTCTCACGCCGCGGTCCGGCCTCAGTACAGGAGATCATGGCAGATATCGACGACAATAAGTCGAATATGGCGACCCGGGAGCGACTCTGGCATCTCATGGGTCACCATCGACGAATCGACCGACTCACTCATCCCTTGGTGGACCAAAGTGCCGATACCGGCGAGTGGGGGCTACCTCATCAAATCAATCGGACAGCACGCGGTGAATTTCCGAACGATACGGGCAAACTCATCAAACGGTTCGAAGATGAACTCGTCCGTCGCCTCCTGAACTACGGGATTGACCGTTCGAAAATCGCGGCTGACATGGGTGTCCACGAACGCACCACTCACTACATGCAGAAGCGCGCGCTCGCGTACAGACTTCCACTTGGTGATGATTCATCTGACCAAGACCTCGACAAACAATCAGTCGGTGCGAAATTTCAGACCTTGACATCGTTTCTGACAGACTCTGAAACCGCTCAGGAAGGGAAATCAGAACAGAGAGAGGACGAAGTGACTACAAACGCCGGTGAGGTTACTGTTGGTAAATCGGAACTCTCTGAGATGATCTCCCAACTCGAAACCCTGATAACTCACCTGAGAGTGGAGCGTTCACCGGATACCTCAATACCTGATCAACCGGCGGCTGCTGCGGAAGAATCTGACTGAAGATTTCTGTATTAAAACCACGATTGGCCAAACATCGGGTTTGTTGAAACTCTGTTCTTTAGATATGGCTTCGAGTGAAACACCCGGTTGCTGAGAGTTGCCGAAATATCGGCGCGATGTCTTGGTCTACAACGAGCTGATGTGGCACACCATTCAGTTTCTCGCAAACGTAGACTAGCTCGAAGTCGGACGCTGGCGAGAGCACGCCTAGACGACTAACGGCGCGACCATCTTGCGGGTCGAAACTATGCAGAATCCGTCGATTGAACCGTTGAAGATACTGATTATCTCTCGTTGTTATCGCCGTATCAGTCGTCTCGTTTCAATTCCGCGACGGATCTTCTAGTCGTCTCGATGGCGGCATAGATCCCGTTCGATCCTGGGGCTACGGGTTTCAATCCCGCTCTGGGTTTTCTGGTTGTCTCGACACGCCGGGGTACAGTACCAGGAAGGCCAGGACGTGTTTCAATTCCGTTCTGGGTTTTCTGGTTGTCTCGACGAGCCGCCTGCGCCAGGGAACAGGGCACTGCCGTCACGTTTCAATCCCGCGCTGGGTTTTCTGGATGTCTCGACTATATCCAACCAACTTTCGCAGCCTGCTCGGCCATGTTTCAATCCCGCGCTGGGTTTTCTGGATGTCTCGACTATATCCAACCAACTTTCGCAGCCTGCTCGGCCATGTTTCAATCCCGCGCTGGGTTTTCTGGATGTCTCGACCACTCATCCCGATCGACCTCCTGGACGGCCTCGCGGTTTCAATCCCGCGCTGGGTTTTCTGGATGTCTCGACTAGTGCCGACGATCAACACCCCGACCAACGCGATCAGTTTCAATCCCGCGCTGGGTTTTCTGGATGTCTCGACAACAGGGTCGTCGTAATCCTTGATCTCAATGTCCTGTTTCAATCCCGCGCTGGGTTTTCTGGATGTCTCGACCGAGGAATACTGGTCGGTCGAATCGAGCGGCCTGGTGTTTCAATCCCGCGCTGGGTTTTCTGGATGTCTCGACCTCGAAAGCCGCCGTCGTCGGTCGCCAGCAGTGAGTTTCAATCCCGCGCTGGGTTTTCTGGATGTCTCGACGCCGCGGCGCTTTTCACGTCGTGGCGATTCACCGGCGTTTCAATCCCGCGCTGGGTTTTCTGGATGTCTCGACACGCCAATTGGACCGTCGTCAACCTCGAATCCCGGTTTCAATCCCGCGCTGGGTTTTCTGGATGTCTCGACCTACACGAGGACGGCGACTCGTACGCTGTCTACGAGTTTCAATCCCGCGCTGGGTTTTCTGGATGTCTCGACCCGATCGGGCCCCAGCAGCGGCCGCGTCGTCGCGTTTCAATCCCGCGCTGGGTTTTCTGGATATCTCGACCTGCCTCTCTTTCCAGCTGCGTGAACATCTCATCGTTTCAATCCCGCGCTGGGTTTTCTGGATGTCTCGACCAGTTGCGCGATCCGCCCGCGCGTGTCCCGAACGTAGTTTCAATCCCGCGCTGGGTTTTCTGGATGTCTCGACTGCCAGCGCTGTGGGTCGTGATACCGCCGCCGAATGTTTCAATCCCGCGCTGGGTTTTCTGGATGTCTCGACCTCACAGATCTGACCGCTTTCCAGCGAGACATGCTGTTTCAATCCCGCGCTGGGTTTTCTGGATGTCTCGACGTCTCGGCAGGTCGTTAGCCACCCATGAGGCAAAGTGTTTCAATCCCGCGCTGGGTTTTCTGGATGTCTCGACTATCTCGTAATAATCGGGACCAGAATCTCTCTGTCCCTGTTTCAATCCCGCGCTGGGTTTTCTGGATGTCTCGACAGACCGCTATCTGAACCGTCCTGTCCAAGGAAGTTCTGGTTTCAATCCCGCGCTGGGTTTTCTGGATGTCTCGACTGTATAGCTAAACGTAGGTTGTGGCTCGCCGAGTTTCAATCCCGCGCTGGGTTTTCTGGATGTCTCGACCGGGACGGACTTCGTGACGAATTTCGCAGATGCAATGTTTCAATCCCGCGCTGGGTTTTCTGGATGTCTCGACCCGGCAGTGACGCCGCTGCTCGATATCGCCGGAGAGCAGTTTCAATCCCGCGCTGGGTTTTCTGGATGTCTCGACTATATCAGTGTAGATGCAACTGACGCCGACCGAGCGGTTTCAATCCCGCGCTGGGTTTTCTGGATGTCTCGACCCTGCAACAGGCGTTCTTGAATCGGCTGATGGAATCGTTTCAATCCCGCGCTGGGTTTTCTGGATGTCTCGACTGTGACCTAAAACCGATAGACGGCATTGACTTCTAGTTTCAATCCCGCGCTGGGTTTTCTGGATGTCTCGACCGACCTGCACACGGATAACGTCCGCGAGGTCCGAGTCGTTTCAATCCCGCGCTGGGTTTTCTGGATGTCTCGACTTCCCTGATATGTCGCAAGGCACTGCTGCCGTCCGGGTTTCAATCCCGCGCTGGGTTTTCTGGATGTCTCGACCCGACGACCAAAAGACCGTCGTCTGATTCATTGCTGTTTCAATCCCGCGCTGGGTTTTCTGGATGTCTCGACTAGGCGAACAGATCCTTGACGAGCGGGATACGGCTAGTTTCAATCCCGCGCTGGGTTTTCTGGATGTCTCGACAACCCGAGAGTACGCTATCGGGAGACGATCCATACCGGTTTCAATCCCGCGCTGGGTTTTCTGGATGTCTCGACGCTCGGAGTCGTTGACATCTTCTTCCAAGTCAGCGAGTTTCAATCCCGCGCTGGGTTTTCTGGATGTCTCGACGATCCAGACACATTTGAGGAACAGTGGTCGACATGTTTCAATCCCGCGCTGGGTTTTCTGGATGTCTCGACAACCGCTCGGAGTTGACAACTATGGCAAGTGACGGTTTCAATCCCGCGCTGGGTTTTCTGGATGTCTCGACCGAAAACCGTGCCGCCAACGATCACGATCAGGCCGAGTTTCAATCCCGCGCTGGGTTTTCTGGATGTCTCGACCTGGCCGCCGACCCCCTACTCGTCTCGGACGACGAGTTTCAATCCCGCGCTGGGTTTTCTGGATGTCTCGACGCACCAGGCGACTCCCGACGCGGAGCACCAGAAGCTAGTTTCAATCCCGCGCTGGGTTTTCTGGATGTCTCGACGGGCCAGATGGCGCTGTACTTCCGTCAACTCGGACTGTTTCAATCCCGCGCTGGGTTTTCTGGATGTCTCGACCTGATATTATCGAAGACGAGCTACCGGAGGACCTAGTTTCAATCCCGCGCTGGGTTTTCTGGATGTCTCGACCGCTGTCGTCGTACCAACTGTTGTAACTCATTCTTGTTTCAATCCCGCGCTGGGTTTTCTGGATGTCTCGACCGTTGATATCGGCTGCTCGGTCTTTCATCACTCGCTGTTTCAATCCCGCGCTGGGTTTTCTGGATGTCTCGACCTGCATAGCTTCGGACAAGTGCGCTAACAGTTCGTGTTTCAATCCCGCGCTGGGTTTTCTGGATGTCTCGACGTGCATGAGCGTCTGTCTGGCGGCTCTACGATTGTCGTTTCAATCCCGCGCTGGGTTTTCTGGATGTCTCGACGTTATATGCTGGCGACCCAGTAACCGGCACCGTGTTTCAATCCCGCGCTGGGTTTTCTGGATGTCTCGACATGACGTACCCCACCGGTTCACTGCCGTCGTAATTGAGTTTCAATCCCGCGCTGGGTTTTCTGGATGTCTCGACATGATGCTTATCACGTCGTAAACGCGCATACAGGCGTTTCAATCCCGCGCTGGGTTTTCTGGATGTCTCGACCAATCTGGGAGTATCTACGCAGCCGACATCGAGGACGGGTTTCAATCCCGCGCTGGGTTTTCTGGATGTCTCGACATAAAAGCGCGAGATATCAGGATTGATAACTGGACTTGTTTCAATCCCGCGCTGGGTTTTCTGGATGTCTCGACCCTGATAGGCGTTGTTGTCGCCCTGCGTGACGATCTGTTTCAATCCCGCGCTGGGTTTTCTGGATGTCTCGACCCGATACAGCGACTGTGACGGCCAAGACCGCGCGTTTCAATCCCGCGCTGGGTTTTCTGGATGTCTCGACAGATCGACCGCCACGGGGGGATTCGTCGAAATGTGTTTCAATCCCGCGCTGGGTTTTCTGGATGTCTCGACGTTGACGCTTACGCGAGGGGTAAAGGAGCATGAGTTAGTTTCAATCCCGCGCTGGGTTTTCTGGATGTCTCGACAATGAGGATACTGACTGAAATCCTCACCGAAATATTGTTTCAATCCCGCGCTGGGTTTTCTGGATGTCTCGACCTGTATCTGCACGAGCGATTTTGACACCTTTCAACTGTTTCAATCCCGCGCTGGGTTTTCTGGATGTCTCGACACTGCATAGCTTCAGACAAGTGCGCTAACAGTTCGTGTTTCAATCCCGCGCTGGGTTTTCTGGATGTCTCGACCCCCGAAGGCTCGCACGACGACGTTGTAGACGCCTTAGTTTCAATCCCGCGCTGGGTTTTCTGGATGTCTCGACGTCTCGACCGAGCATGACGAGAACATGCCCGGAGAAGTTTCAATCCCGCGCTGGGTTTTCTGGATGTCTCGACGTATCGGCTACGTTTGTGCTGCCGAGAACGATGACGGTTTCAATCCCGCGCTGGGTTTTCTGGATGTCTCGACGAAGCGGCTGGCCCGGACCCTTGCCGCCACCATGCAGTTTCAATCCCGCGCTGGGTTTTCTGGATGTCTCGACACAACCGGCCCTGATCGGCTCTGTCCTGCGATCGAGGTTTCAATCCCGCGCTGGGTTTTCTGGATGTCTCGACCGCGGCACTCGCCGCGATCGTGCTTGTGAGCACGGGAGTTTCAATCCCGCGCTGGGTTTTCTGGATGTCTCGACCCGCGGATCGGTCGGACTCGCTCGCCACATGGGCGGGTTTCAATCCCGCGCTGGGTTTTCTGGATGTCTCGACTCGTCGAGCTTGTCCCCGAGCCGGAACCAGACCAGGTTTCAATCCCGCGCTGGGTTTTCTGGATGTCTCGACAATCGCACCAGGGGCGATAGCCGCCACACTGATGACGTTTCAATCCCGCGCTGGGTTTTCTGGATGTCTCGACTGTGTGCGGAGTCTCTGGACGCGGTCGGCCCAGTCGTGTTTCAATCCCGCGCTGGGTTTTCTGGATGTCTCGACCGTAGGTTATCCTCGCATGTGCATCGGTGCATACTCGTTTCAATCCCGCGCTGGGTTTTCTGGATGTCTCGACCGTTCTTCTCTAGCTTCCGGTGATAGGCCCGGTAGTTTCAATCCCGCGCTGGGTTTTCTGGATGTCTCGACACGTGAACCGCAACGGCGGCGATCGGGCGGTGTTGTTTCAATCCCGCGCTGGGTTTTCTGGATGTCTCGACCACCGAACCGGAGGTTCATGCATGAGTGACGACGGGTTTCAATCCCGCGCTGGGTTTTCTGGATGTCTCGACCAATACACTCGGATACGGTACAATCAGTCTCACCGTGTTTCAATCCCGCGCTGGGTTTTCTGGATGTCTCGACCACGTCGCGACATACTCCTCGGCTCGATCAGGCGAGGTTTCAATCCCGCGCTGGGTTTTCTGGATGTCTCGACCGCGAGATTCGAGACGCTGGTAGTTTTTTCGACGCGTTTCAATCCCGCGCTGGGTTTTCTGGATGTCTCGACCGTAGGCATCAATCACCGCATAACCGATCCCCGGTTTCAATCCCGCGCTGGGTTTTCTGGATGTCTCGACCCGAGAAGTCGATGCGATGAGCGAGGACCGACCGCAGTTTCAATCCCGCGCTGGGTTTTCTGGATGTCTCGACTTGGCTGAATAGCCCACCGACCAAGAACAGCAACAGGTTTCAATCCCGCGCTGGGTTTTCTGGATGTCTCGACCTCCGAAGCGTCGTAGAAGATCGCACCATCGAGAAGTTTCAATCCCGCGCTGGGTTTTCTGGATGTCTCGACTGTTTGATCCGTTCCCGGCGTCTTCGTCCTCATCGTGTTTCAATCCCGCGCTGGGTTTTCTGGATGTCTCGACAGTAAGCCAGTGAGCACGCTCTCGCAGCTCGTCTGGGTTTCAATCCCGCGCTGGGTTTTCTGGATGTCTCGACACTGTCTTCGAGCTGCGGCCTGGCGTGACGTGTCGTTTCAATCCCGCGCTGGGTTTTCTGGATGTCTCGACTGGTTGTGCGTCCTGTTCCTCGGGGCTCTCGTCGTGTTTCAATCCCGCGCTGGGTTTTCTGGATGTCTCGACGGGCGGGGACGTTATCGAGATCGAGGACTATCCGAGTTTCAATCCCGCGCTGGGTTTTCTGGATGTCTCGACCTGGGTCCGGTCGCTCCATGTCGCTCATGGAGAGCAGTTTCAATCCCGCGCTGGGTTTTCTGGATGTCTCGACCTCGAAACGTAGTCCTCGAAGGCCTGCCGGATAAACGTTTCAATCCCGCGCTGGGTTTTCTGGATGTCTCGACAGGGGGTGAAAATACGGCTATAGGGATCAAAAACCTTTCTCAGTGCTCGAAATTCAGTACCGTTTACATCGACCGGGGCTGTACAAGGATTTTATAAAGGTCAACGTAAACCCCGTTAGAGCACATTCGATTGCTCATCAGGCGGATCGGACCCGAGGTCGGTCGTGTTGTTTTGACAAGCTTCACATAGACGGTAGATGCGAATCCGATCTCCATCTGATGGCTCAATATGTGATTCAAGCTCGTCTTCCAGCTCGACACGCTCTGTTTTGCTTACATCGACCTCGAAAACGCTGTACTGCCGCCAAGCTCCGTACCGCTGGAGCGTTCGGTACACACGCCTACGGTTCGAGTCCGAACTCACATCATAGGCAATTGCCAGACGCATGGTTACTTTGAAAACGTCAGCGCGTGATATTCGTCTAGCTCACCAGTAATCGCTTTCCGCAACAGGATCGCTTGTTGTCGTACGGCCTTCCGACGCGTGACGGTGTATTCGAAGTATGGATGGGTGAACTCCTCTTGCATGAAATCGTCAAACTTCGAGCAGTACGTTTTGAATGCTTCGTCCGCCAGATGGTTGTCTTTGGTAAATTCGTCGTGGGTGATGACTCCCCGATTGACAAGCCGAGTAACGAACGCATCACAGAAGATTGGCCTGAACTCCTCCTGTAAATCGAGTGCAAGCGAGGGACGACCGTGTCGATCGGCGTGCAACACACCCAAAAACGGATCGAGGTTGAACTGACGCAACGCGCTGAGAACTTCGTTTTTCATGAATACGTAGGTCAGTGACAGTAACGAGTTGATATGATCTTCCGGTGGTCGTTTCGTCCGCTTTTCGAATGTCCAGCCATCGGTGATCGTCTCGTCTAGTCGGCTAAAGTATCGTTCGCTGGCTTCACCTTCAACGCCACGTAGATCGTCTTTCGTTGCTACTGTAGTTGCCTTTAATCCGAGATCTTTGAGGACATCTGTCCCGTAAACGCCCTTGCGGGAGAGGAGTGTCCGAGAATTGCGAATTTTGGCGGCGATCATCGATGCGGCGATATCGACTTCGGCTGATGTATCGAGATCGTACTGGGCCCGGCGAACCTCAGCGATGGTGTTCTTTTCGGGCACGAAGCTCCCACGGTACTTTCCGTTTTGGGTGAAATAGTTCAGGATAATCCCGTGACGATTGGCTTCGGCAACAAACGGCGTCGAGAAGTTCACCCCGCCGAAGACGTTGATCGTATCCAGCTTTTCAGTCGGGAAAGAGGCGAGTTCCCCCTCGTCGCCATCGACATCCCAGACAGTGATCCGTCCGCCCTCGGTTCCGACTTGGGTACCCTGTTGGGTGACGTAGACAACTGACTCATCGAACATCCCTTCGGTGGCTTTCATATTTCCTCCTCCCAGCCTGTTCCGTGTGCCTTCTCTGGTTCGAGCATCGCAGTTTCCTCCGGCATACAGTACTCTCGCGCCGAGCAGGCTTCGCACTTCTTTGGGTTGTCCGTGAGTGGTGGGATGGAGTCGACGGACATCGATTGCATTGTTTCGATCTGTTTGTGGACATCCTCCCGGTGGGATTCCGTTATCGGAATATGCATTCGTTGGTCAGTTTCGTAGAGGTAGATCGCCCCTTGACAAACGGGCTGATCTAAATGATCTTCAAGTAGCATACAGTAGCCCGCCAACTGCATCTCATCACTTTTGTAGTAGTCTCCACTCTCCGCTCGCTTTCGTTCAACCGGAACGACTTGATTACCGTCCAGATCGAGAATATCTATCTTTCCTTTGAGACCAAGCTCTTCGGATTCGAGGTAGAGTTCGTTGACCCAATCGCCTCGGGTTGCCTGGTTTTCGTGCTTTGTTTTCCCCTCGATTCGCTCGTAGTTTCTGCCCTGGGTATCATAGAAATGGAGATACCAGTACCGCCGTGGACAGTATGAAAACTGGTTGAGATCAGCGACATTGATCAAGTTATCAGTCATATTTGACGCGGCTGGACATTGATTGCTGGCGGGCCACCGGAGTTGTCATCGATTTCGATGTCATACTCGGAGGTTGTAATGCGAGAGGGAATGATTGCATCAACGATATCGATGATGCGGAACAGCCGATGTAACAGCTCTGTCGACACCTCAAACTCGTTGTTTAATTCGGCTTGATCGATATGTCGGTGTATCTTCGTCTGGAGCTGTTCTTCTATCTCTCCTCTCGTCTGATCGTACTGGGTCGGCTCTGTCTCATATGCTGGAAGACGTGCCGTCACGGTCGATAGAATAGTATCGTCCGCTGGCCCCAAAACCAGAATATCGTCGTCACCAACGTCAACGATATCGTAGTTACGGAGTGTTGTCGAGAGATCGTAGGTCGTAACACCGAGTCGGTCTCCTCGTGGATATTTGATCGACGCCGACAGCGACCGACCACGAAGCCCCTGAAACGTTTTGAAGCATTCTCTGGTGAACTCCAAGAGTTTCGCTTCGGGATCGTTCTGTGAGTACTTTCCCGGACCGAATCCGTCTTTTATTTCACCACATTCGGCGTTAACGGCCCGAATAAACCTGTACCATTTTTCGTATCTGTCGATGTTTGACTTGAAGTCCTCACGCAGCTCCTGATTAAACCCGTATGAGTCTTCCTCACGTTTCATAATGGCGTAGGCCGCTCGGAACCCGACGAGGTCAGCTAACCGTTTTTGATTCATCTGCGTCGAGTCCAGTCCTTCGTAGATCTGTTCGGCGAAGGAGGGGAAATCAACATTCTCGCCCCACGGTCCCTGTCCGAGGCCGTATATGTCGACGGTCGCTTCCGACTGACGACCTGCTCGCCCAAATCGCTGAAGAAACGCACTCGCGGTGAAGGGTTTTTCCATATACAACGTCGTCACATCGTAATCGAGTCCAACTTCTCCCTTGCTGGTGGTATTGAGGATGTAGAACTCCGTATCGTTGAGGTCGGCACCCTCGTCGTTCGTATCGAACCCGTTGTCTTTGGCGGTGTGTTCGAAAACAGTCGGATACTCGTGGTAGAGGAAATCATGGAAGTCGTTGCTGTCCTTCGCACTATTAAATACGAGGACAACCTCCGGATCGTCGTAGTCGTCGACTGCCTCAACTTTTGCTTCGAGTTCTGCGGCAATCTCGTCTCGATAGTCGAATATCTTCCTGTCTTCGTGTCGACGGACAACCATTCGGTGTCGGAACTGATCGCCATCCGGGTCGTAGTCGGCACCGATATCGCGGACAGTCAAGCCGACTTGTTCACGAAGGAACTCGACGAACTCATCGTTCGGCGTTGCAGACGCAAGCAGTATCTTTGGATCGGATTGTCGTTCGGCAATAATCTTGATCTGCAACAGCAGACCGCTTGCTGACAGAGCGTCATAAAAATGGAACTCGTCGTAGACAATCGCATCGAACCAATTAAAAAACCGCATCGGGTCACTCCCGACGTACATATCCTGGATCGCTGCCTGCAGGATGTCAGGATTCGTTAGAATTGCATCGTAATCGGCTGCATACGAGTTGACGAAGCCGATCAGTTGTTCCGTCCGTTCGTGTCCATGACCTTCTAACGTGTTTGCGTTGAGGACAGCGACGTCGACATCGTCGTCCTCAAATCGCTCTCGTTGCTGCCGGAGAAGCGCGTTCGTGGGATAGACGAGAAGTGTCATATCCCGTGAGTCGATGAGTTCGTAGAAGGTCGCGGTCTTTCCCCCGCCAGTGGGCGCACGAACAACCGATACGGGGTCGGTGCCATCGTGAATCCACTCGATAACGCGGTTCTGGAACGCACGGGCGTATTCGAAGCCACGATCTTCGAGTGCCGGTTCCGGTGTCTCTGTCGCAAGGCTCGCGCCAGCAACCTCGAATTCGGTCATCCGAGCACCTCTGGAACTATCTGGTCACGGACGAACTCGGGCTCGACACCAACGAAATGCTGTAACCGTGGATCGTTGCCCCGGTTGAACCTCTGGCTGTGTTCGACTAGATCGGTCAGCAGCTCATCGGGTAGCTCGTACACTTCTGAGAGCAGGTATTTGTTGAGTACCAGCGTGTCCAGTTCAGCCGGTTTTGCGCGGAACTCGCCGGTCTGCTTGATCCCCATTCGGAAAAAGGGGTGTTCCGGAAGCTCCGTTTCGCTCCAGACGGTGAACTCGAACGTTGATCCTGGAGTGATCCCGAGGTAGTTTCGAATCGTCTGGTATGCTGCCCCTGATTTTTCAAGGATTTCGGGAACTGATTTCGATCCTGAGACCTGATTTGCGATGTCCGTATCGTTTGTCGTGAAGTGTCGTTCCGAGCGATAGTCGGTGCTCCGGAACGTGCGTTCGTCGGTTTCGACAGCGATGGGACGCATATCGGTGACAAAGAACGGTTGTTCTCTGAGGTGTGAGTAGTCCGCAGTGGTTGCGTCCTCGCCGAACTCGGCATACCGCTTTTCGAGTTCGAAATACCGGTATCCGAGGGCGTGCATGAGTGCTGTCGACGACAGCGTCGGCTGTGTTCGTATCGCTCGCCCCTCAGAACTGGAGTAGAAGAGCGGCGCGTACAACGTTGCCTCGAAGGTCTGTTCAATCATCACCAATAAACACGTCTTCGGCGGCGTCCATCAGTTCCGCAAACTCTTCACGGAGCACCTCATCGGCATCATCTGCCTCCCGGCTGGCGACTGCCTCCAACCGTTCGTACCACTCTGGGAATGGGTCTGCTCCGTCGACCTCGCCGTAGACTTCCCAATCCGTTCGCTGGACGGTTTCAATATATTCTCCGATACTGGCTTCGAGATCGTCACCTTCGTCGTGATACTCTAACAGAAGTTCGCCGGTCGACAGGGATGTGTCGTGATCCCCGAGGACGACACCGAGAACTTCGTTTCGGATGTTCCGTCCGGTTCGGGTCTCGCGGGCTCCGTACTTGCCGGTGTTGAGGATGTTGTGGAGCGCGTAGAGCAGCATCGGCCCGGTTGCGGCTTCGAGGGTGATGAAGTGAACGAGATCGTTGCCAGGTTGGACCTTGACGAAATCGAAGAGGGCTTCGGACTGATCGCCGTCCTCATTTCGCATCGTACCGGACTCGTAGACTGCGTTCCGGGTCTCTTTGTTCATCAGGTCGTACTCGTCGGTCGTGTACGTGTAGCCCTCAACGACTCGTGATTTGATCGCAAAGTCTTGGTCGCCAGTTCCGGCTAGGCCGTAGGTCAGTGTCCCGACGTTCAGTGAGCCTTCGAGATCTGTAGGTTCGTTGTATGCGTAGTCCTCGTCGACGAACTCGTCGTCGAGCTGTCGGAGGAGCGAGAGCCCGGTCAGCCGTTCCTTGCTGGTGAACTTCTCGCCGTTGACCTGGGCATGCAGTTTGTCGCCGAACTCCTGGGTTTCGGCGCGGTCGTGGCTGGAGTTTCGGAACAGCGTGGGCTCGGTCACGTTTCGCTTGACGATGAGTGTGACCGAGGGCTTACGTTTGCGGTAGATTTCGAACGATTCTTCGAGACCGGTGGTTGGGTACTGGAGTGTCATTGGTCGGAGTAGAGAAGTTGTTCGTATGCGTAGTAGTACGAGTTGACGAGTGCGTTCTCCCAGTCGGAGAGCTTCTTCAACTCATACAGGTCGTTTTCGATGAGGTAGGTGCGGATCGCCTCGACAAACGCCTGTGCCTCCTGTGGCGTCGCGTGGCCCGCGTAGTCCTCGCGGTCGGCGGCGGCGTACACCTGACTCTCGACGTAGTCGATCAGTCGGTCATCGTCCATCTGCTGGTTTTTCCCGCTGAGGAATGCGTCAAGTGCCTCACGGAAGATTTTAGTCTTTTTATACTTGCTGTCGAACTGTTTGCCGAAGAGGTCGACGCCTCTCTCGGCGACGGTTTTCATTTCCATAAGTTCTGTTTCATGGTAAGTCTCGAAGTATTGTCTGAGATCATCGAGTCGGACTGCGTGATCGTGATGTACGACGGCGAAGTTGGCGATACTGTGGAACGTATCGCGGTCGAGCTGGAGGTATGGATTGCTCATATTGGCATCCTGTCCAACCATGCTCATGATTTTGAACAGCTGGAGTGCGCGTCGAAGGTGTGAGTCCGTCCGTTCGTCAGTAATGAACGACGGCAGCGGTCCGAACCTTTCGACTTCATCCAGCCCGAGGAGTTCTTGTGGTCGGGTGGTCTCCTCGTCAGCGAACACCGTGTCAGCGCCGTCGAAGCGCGTAAACGGTCGTCCAATGACCACCTTCATCCCGGATTCCTGGGCAGCTTGCATCACCTGCCGGACCACCGCCATACGGTGATTTTCGTTCAGGACGTAGAGTGGCTGGAGGAAGTACTGTGGCTGGATGAGGTTACTTGTTACCTCCGGATCGTCCAGCTCGTCGCCATCGCCCTGGACGATGTTCCCGACACGACCGCTCCGGAGACGAACATCGCCAAGGAACTCATCGAAGTAGAAGTAGGCGACTTCGAGGCTGTTGTTGGTGCTTACGTCGTGTTGTTCACACACCGACGACAGGAGCGCGTATTCGAGATTACACACCTCACAGATGGATTTGTACTTCGCATGTGGGGGCACACGACGTGAGTACTCCTGTGTGCGATAGATTCCACTGAGACCCTTCTGGTACTTGGTGTCCGTCTCGGCACCACACAAAAAGCACATCTCGTCTTTCGATCCGAGATCAGGGGAGATTCGACCGTCGAAAAATCGGTTGACGACTGTGCCGATAGCATCGGTTTCCGGTTCAAGATCGTCGCGGAGTGATGGCTGTACCTCTTCTCGTAAAACCTCTAAGTCTGCTTCGAACTTCTTATAATTTTCACAAAGATGTGCAAGGAAACGTACTTTTACCTTCTGCCCTTTGGCACTTTTCCCACCCTCAATTGAATCATAAACTTCATTGAATGCAGTCGTAAGCTTCTCTGTTGGATATTCTTTCCAACCATCCAAATAGACAGCTTTTATAAGAACTGGTAGGTACCTTGCGAACTCTTCAGGAACACGTTCGAAGGAATCATCTCGACCCGAACCAGATATAAGCAGTTCTTTTGCCTGTTTCTGAATTTTTTCTTCTTTTCTCTCGGAAGGGAGTGCAATTTCGCCAAGGATGTCATAATCAAAAGCGTTCCAGTTGAGTTTACATTCAAATTGGAACTCAGCACTGATTCGGTCCGGAACCCGCTCGGCAACCGCCTGTTCCAACGTCGACCGATCAATCGACTCGCCGAGATAGACAATCGAATCCGGCGAGCTACCGATGACGACACCATATGTCTCCCCGCCGGTTTCTCCTGCAATGACTTCTTTCGCAGTCCCCAGCAGTGTATCGTTCAGAATCGGCTGTTCGAGTTGGGTGAACTCGATTCGATGGACATCTTCTTCGCCCATTAGGGTACAGAGCTGTTCGTAAACGCCCTCCGAACCCCGTTTCAGCGCGACAGAGGCCGCGCTGTCGCCGATTCGGCAGTAGCGTTCGAGGCCTCGAAAGTCGGTGTCGAGTCCCCGGAGTTCGGCACTGTTTTCACCGATCTCAGTTCGCTGGACGAGGTACTGGAGATCGTCTCGGTAGCCCTCGCCGAGGAACTCCTCAATACCAAACGGGTCGCCGTCTCGTTCTTCGTCATTTTCGTCGGGTTCGGGATCGAAATACCAGTCGAACGTGTCGCTGGTGTTGCCGTCGACATCCACTCCGTACGCCTCGCGCACGAACTTGTTTGTGTCGTGGAGTGCGAGTGCGGCTGCAAGCACCTTCACATCCTCGCCGTAGTCTTCGTACAGATCCTCGTCTTCGCCCACGGCTTCGTACACGAAGGCGTTCACACCGACCGTGACTGCATTGAGGATGTGCGCCGCAAGCGAGCAGTTCGCACTGGAGTCGACTTTCGCGTCGTACTGTCCGGCAGCTTCGATTATATTTGGATAAATTTCCTCGACGATTCCTCTATGTGCATCGCGCGCTGCGTCTGGATTCATTCATCAACCACCTCTACAGAAACATCACCACACCCACGCGCGACGGCACTCCCAACACCAGCATACTCAGCAAACAGCGCGAGCGTGGTCACAGCGTTCTGGACGCTATCACTGGCGTCTTTGAACTCGTACGTGCAAGGTCCCGAGAACCCCTGTTTGAAAATCGGTTGGGGGTTCCCATTGGAGCCCTCGACCCGATTCACCAGCACGCTATGTGTCTGATAATTTCTGGCGTCGGGTTTCTCAATTACCGACGCGGCCAGGGTCTCGCGGTCAAGGTCCAGTTCCAATGAGTCGGGAGCTGTGTTGTTCCACTTACCGAGTAGGCTCGGAAACACGGCCGTCCGGGTCGGGAACATCGTCGTCACGGAGCCTGCTTCCTCGATACAGGTCGCCGTACGGAACTCCATCTCGACCGAGGGATCATCAAATTTCGACGCCCTCGAAAGTAGTTCCTTGTGTCCAGTATTCTCGCTCTCGAAGGAATTGAGGTGAAGAGATCCATGAGTCAGTTCGAGAGTCTCGTCTCCAAGGACAAGCGTAGAAACCAACGCCTGGAAAATCGCCTCATCTTCGGGGTCAGTGATCCCTAAGGAGAGCGAATACTCGGTATTCGGCATGACGAGCTTGTGATGTGAACGGTCAGTACTGCCGAACGGACCACGCAACCCACTGCTGTGAAGGCTACCAATGTTCGAGTTGTGGACCCGAGCACTCGTAGCTTCGTCGTCCGACTGCAGGAGGGCTAATAATGCGCTGTAAACAGAGTAGCCATCAGACAGCGGCACGGCGAACTGCTCGTCAGCTCGGAGGGACAACTCGATCTGCCGGAGTCGGGAGTCTGGTTTCGGTTGGAGATCCATACAGTCGTCATCCTAACTGGACAATCAGGCGATATAAAACCAGCGACCTATCGTTTTAGAAACAATTAATGGTCAATTGCAGGATCGTGCAATCTTATGGATGGGAAGCGTGTAGCCGCCGATAATGCAAACATATATTTCGCCGATCGGATTTAATACGACGAGCGTAACACGTGCATTAATAAACCATGGTATTGACGGTGGCGACTCGGTAGTACTGATTCGGCCAGCAGAAGAGACAGATAATAACCGTGGGACCGAAGCAGTTGCAGATGTCGAACAGCTATTGCAGGAAATTGCATCGACGATTACAGTCAGCGTCACGCGCATCCCACACGACGAGTTCGATACTGCAGTGATGCGATGTAGTGAGACAATTCGTACGGCCGAAGGCGAGGTGGTTGTAAGTCTTAGTGGGGGAGCACGCGATGTACTCTTACCGTTGACGGTGGCGACAATGGCCCATTACGAAACAGTCGAATCAACACTCGGCTACAGCGATATCGACGGCCAAATTCGTGAGTGGCACCTACCGAACATTACTGCTACGCCTTCGGATGGACAACGAAAGACGCTTACAGCGATCAAGGATGCTGAGGGCAAAGTTTCGATCCCCGAACTCACCACACACCGTGAATCGGCCAAAAGCACGATCACACGACACGTAAATGATCTTGAAGACGATGGATTTGTAACATCACAAACTGTAAACCGAACCAAGCACGTCTCGATTACGCTTGCTGGGCGGCTATGTCTGGCGCGAACTAGGTCTTTCTAAGAGCGAACTTACGTCGACCATTATAAATAACGCGTACAGCAGGGGTTGACGAAAAGCAGTAGCCAAATAAAGCTATGAGAAATGTTTATACCAGCTATAGCCGTAATTTCACCCCCAGTCGAGACAGGCAGAAAATCCACGACGGAATTGAAACACGATTGGTGGAACTACGAGATCACGTTCGAGGACGGTCGAGACAGGCAGAAAATCCACGACGGAATTGAAACGCTTGGATACCCCTGTCCAAACTCGATAATCGTCTGTCGAGACAGGCAGAAAATCCACGACGGAATTGAAACATTACGTTTACTCGGGTTCGTTCGATGAGAAGGTTGGTCGAGACAGGCAGAAAATCCACGACGGAATTGAAACGTCTACTGTTGTTGCCACCTGATCTCCGCACCGTTTGTCGAGACAGGCAGAAAATCCACGACGGAATTGAAACCTGTCACTGGTCGCCCCCGCGAATCGCTCGATTACAGTCGAGACAGGCAGAAAATCCACGACGGAATTGAAACGCGCAAGCCACCCCCCGCGGCTAGGCGTTGCCGCGTCGAGACAGGCAGAAAATCCACGACGGAATTGAAACGTGCGCCAGCTCGTGAACGACGATCGCCGGCATGATGAGGTCGAGACAGGCAGAAAATCCACGACGGAATTGAAACACGCGGAGGCCGACCCGAATAACATAAAGGTCAACTGTCGAGACAGGCAGAAAATCCACGACGGAATTGAAACTGACAATGCTACTGTCAACAACCACCAGAACACCCGGTCGAGACAGGCAGAAAATCCACGACGGAATTGAAACAGTACCAGCTAACATGAGTCCCAGCACGAACCAAACCGTCGAGACAGGCAGAAAATCCACGACGGAATTGAAACGACTCCTTACAAACCGGACGCTTAGACACCGGGAAGTCGAGACAGGCAGAAAATCCACGACGGAATTGAAACATGTCATCTGATAGTCGAGCGCGCGCGCTGGCTTCGTCGAGACAGGCAGAAAATCCACGACGGAATTGAAACCTCGACCGCACGGATCCGCCACGCAGCGATCCCGATGTCGAGACAGGCAGAAAATCCACGACGGAATTGAAACATTGAGCCGTTCCTTGACGAACAAGACGACGTGGCGTCGAGACAGGCAGAAAATCCACGACGGAATTGAAACGCCGATATTCGCCGGTTCTTCCGCCAGTGGATCGGTCGAGACAGGCAGAAAATCCACGACGGAATTGAAACCGTTTGTAATCGACATAGGATCGGACCAGGATAATGCGTCGAGACAGGCAGAAAATCCACGACGGAATTGAAACACTCCCTGTGCTGCTCTCGAAGATCGCCGTCATGCCGTCGAGACAGGCAGAAAATCCACGACGGAATTGAAACTCTGGTTCTGCAATTCCGACGGACTGTTCCGCCTCGTCGAGACAGGCAGAAAATCCACGACGGAATTGAAACTGCTCGGTTCTCTTGGTTCGCTGTCGTCAGCGATCGTCGAGACAGGCAGAAAATCCACGACGGAATTGAAACATTGCATGACTGAACCAACCCACCCACCAGAACCTGACGTCGAGACAGGCAGAAAATCCACGACGGAATTGAAACTGAGCGACGCTGTGGAGTCGTTGCCGATCATGGCCGTCGAGACAGGCAGAAAATCCACGACGGAATTGAAACCCATTCTTAGATCCTCCTGAACTCCCCAGAGTCGTCCAGTCGAGACAGGCAGAAAATCCACGACGGAATTGAAACGCATCGACTCTGTAAGTGGTGGGACCTTCCTATCAGGGTCGAGACAGGCAGAAAATCCACGACGGAATTGAAACAACAGAACAACGGGTCAGAATCACTCGTACAGAAGTCGAGACAGGCAGAAAATCCACGACGGAATTGAAACGCTGGGGAACGCTTCGGTAATTCGTTTCGGCCCAAGGTGTCGAGACAGGCAGAAAATCCACGACGGAATTGAAACAGAATGTCGTCGGGAACGCCAGCAAGCGCCCCGCGTCGAGACAGGCAGAAAATCCACGACGGAATTGAAACCGGGACTCGCGTTCGATCCGGGCGCGGGATCTCAGGGTCGAGACAGGCAGAAAATCCACGACGGAATTGAAACCCGGTGCCTGATCGAGGAGCACGGAATGGCGATCGGTCGAGACAGGCAGAAAATCCACGACGGAATTGAAACATCCTTGGCAACAGCGATCGCAACAACAAACAGGAGGGTCGAGACAGGCAGAAAATCCACGACAGAATTGAAACCGCGAGATCGTCGCTGCTAGACCCCCCCTGATTTTGGTGTCGAGACAGGCAGAAAATCCACGACGGAATTGAAACTTCGCCGAAGTCGTCGATATCGAAGAGCAGGAGGGCGAGTCGAGACAGGCAGAAAATCCCCGACGGAATTGAAACCGATCTGCTCGACGTATCAGCCTGACCGAACGAATTGTCGAGACAGGCAGAAAATCCACGACGGAATTGAAACGTTCTTTGCCCGACGTGCAAGGAAGCCACACCCGAGTCGAGACAGGCAGAAAATCCACGACGGAATTGAAACATCGACGAGAAAGAGGTCGTCGGCTCGCACTTCGAGAACGTCGAGACAGGCAGAAAATCCACGACGGAATTGAAACCCGGTTCGAGGAACGCAAAGGCCGGACCTGCGGTCGTCGAGACAGGCAGAAAATCCACGACGGAATTGAAACGCTTTCGCGATCTCCTTCCCATCTCGAAAGCGCTGGGTCGAGACAGGCAGAAAATCCACGACGGAATTGAAACGCGAGACACCCGCCAATGGAGGGAACTAAGACATCATGTCGAGACAGGCAGAAAATCCACGACGGAATTGAAACTTGATCGCGTAGCCGTTCGAGATCAGTTCGCTCTGGTCGAGACAGGCAGAAAATCCACGACGGAATTGAAACTACGTCGAGGGACCGCGCGGCGGCGTTTACCGGCTCTGTCGAGACAGGCAGAAAATCCACGACGGAATTGAAACTACGTCGAGGGACCGCGCGGCGGCGTTTACCGGCTCTGTCGAGACAGGCAGAAAATCCACGACGGGATTGAAACAATAACGACTGGAGCCTTTCGGACCCCGCAGGGACCGTCGAGACAGGCAGAAAATCCACGACGGAATTGAAATCTTGATCCCGGCGACCAAGAAGAGCCGGGCGATCGTCGAGACAGGCAGAAAATCCACGACGGAATTGAAATCCTGATCCCGGCGACCAGGAAGAGCCGGGCGATCGTCGAGACAGGCAGAAATATTTGAGGAAATATACTATCACTTCATCGCCGCGACAAAACTACGCATACACTATCTAACTCTGCTAAAATGAGTTTTTAGATGACCATATCGAATCCGATACCTAGCAGTTCGAAATTGATCGCTATCATTGTGACGAACAGGAGGTATCCCCCAAGCCCCTTCGCCAGCCTCGTCCGATCAGGTGTCTCGCCGAGTGACTCAAGATAGTCGGTTGTAAATCTGATTCCATCAGCGACCGCTGGCAATTCTTGTGTCAACCAAGTTTCTTGATTATAGGTTGGTGAGTTCTCGTATCCTTCAAGGTGCTTTTTGAGTTCTTTGCGCCGCTGCTCCCTCGCTTCCTCTTTTGTTCTGAGGTCGTAATGTTTATTTAGCACCTTTCGAGAGACATCGGCCTTACCACAGATCACGTCTTTTGCGACGCCCTCTTTGAGTTGGTGACAGATTCCCCCTCGTCGGACTGGATGTGGAGATACGTTTGACGGACACCTGCTCAGACGGTTATTATTTTGGCGAGCGTCGCATTCGTTTGGATTTCTATCGTGAGGACATTCGACACCATACTGGCAAGGCTGCGTAATCCTGTACAGGTCTCGGCGGACTGTTGATACCGATGCTCGGCCGTATCGCGTGGTAAACAAGGGTTTGCGCCCATGTTCGTCTTCCGCATCAATACGTTTCGGATGCGCTGGATCACCAGTACCGTCAATGTATGTATTCAGGACCTCGCAGACCCAGTCCGAAAGCGAAATCTCTCGCTCCCCACCTTCGCCTTCGACTTCGCTCTCACCATTTTTTAACGGAGTTCCCTCTTCTTCATTGGCTTCGAGTACGATGTACCCTTCCTCACGATTGTAGTGTTTGAGATCCAGCGCGCGAACGTCTCCCAAGCGATTGAGACTTTCCCACATCAGTGCGAATTCGGCGAATCCACGGGTGACGTAATCAAACTGCCTGTGATACTCGATAATTTGCTCTGCTGTCTCCGTATCAAGCCGCACATACGAAACGATATCTGATCTGTCGAGATCCGGCATGTCCATTTCGTCAGCGAGCCCCTGTTCAACAATCTCGACTGTCTCACACCACCGCGTGAACACTCTGACATTCGCTAACTGGCCGTGTAGCGTTGCTAAAACGATATTTCCATCTTTCTTCCGCCACTTTTTGAAGCCCTCAAAGTCACGTGATGACAGATCAGAGAGATCGTCGATGTCGGCATATTCACAGTACTCCAGGAAGCGTGTTAGATCGTATGAGTAGTCTTTGAATGTATCTTCACGCCACTCATCGACATGGATAGAGATGAAGTACTCCACCACACTAACTGGATGCTCACTGGTGAGCTCAAACTCTCCATCCCCGACAATAGTTTCTTGATTGTTCAGATGATCTGGGAGCTCTTCAATTCGCTCCGCTAATTTTTCAGGGAAATCTGGTCTTGATTCACTACCATCTTTCATGAGTCACAGAATTTAATGAGCCAGCTACTTTTAAAACCTTGTCACACAGCACCCTTATCAGACTCATTTCGTAAAAATAAGTCCGATTTCATGAAGATACTCCGAAAATATGGGTTTCTATTTCGAGTCGGGGAAATAAATCCTGAGTCCTCAAAATCCCATCTGTCGATTTCATAATAATCATAAGAACTTCGCTTCCGGCGCGCGTCGACAACCAAACCAATCTATCGACACCGATGTAAGTAAACAGAAGTCACGCTCCGAACTTCTTCTATTGTCCGAGTATCGCATCGAATACTGCTTGTTGCTCGTGAGCAATTGGCACAGGACTTATATACTGTCGCACGCTTCAACTAAGCGGAATCGCAGACGGAAGGGACCCGCGTTCAGAACCTGAATCAACTCACACGCCCAATCCCAGGCATAAGAGACCAAGAAATATCGGAATTGGGTCGGAGAAACGCTAAAACAGCCGATATCGGTCATCTAAGAACCGTTCAGAAGGTGAATGGGCCAACGCGGATTTGAACCGCGAACCTCCCGGTTATCAGCCGAGCGCTCAACCTGATTGAGCTATTGGCCCGCGAACGCATTATCGGGTAGTTGGCTTGTGTGTTTAAGCGTTTCCTTCTCCGGGGGCCCTGTCAGGGGGTGACTCCCTCCTGCGATATCGCTAGCGATCCGACGACTCTCCGGATTCGTCGAACTCGACGTCGTAGGAGTCGTCGCCGAGGTCGTATACGTCGTCGCCCCCGTCGGACCGTCGACTCGCATCGAAGGAATCGTCAGCGCTCCCTGATCCTCCGCTGATGTCGAACGGATCACCACCCCGTGCCGGGCCTGGCCCTTCGCCCGTGTCGCCGGGAAACCCGAATGTGTAGACGTTTCCGGTGGCGAAGCCGCCGGTCTGTTTGTCGATGTACGGGACGATGACGAACTTTTTGACGACGGCTCTGATGGCGATCCGCGTGGGCGGAATCACGAGCAGGAAGCCGATAAGATCGGTTACGAGTCCCGGCGTGAGCAGGAAGGCTCCGGCGGCGATCAGGAAGCCGCCGTCGATCAGCTGGTTGGTCGGGACTTCGCCAGCCCGAAGCGAGCCCTGAAGCTTCCGGATCGTTCGCTTACCTTCGGCGTGTACCGCGAGGGTGCCGATCAACGCCGTCAGGACGACCAGCAGGACGATCTCGAGTCCGCCGATCCAGCTGACCCAGAAGACGCCCAGTGCGACCAGCAACACCGAGTCCAGCAGCGGGATGAGCATCAACAGGGCCAGGATCCGCTTGAACATACACATCGATAGCGGCTCCGCGGTGAAAACGCTTAACACTCCGGGCCGGTCCCGAAGCCCTTACCCCCGCGGCGGCGTAGCGAGCCACATGGACGAACACGCAGCCCGGACTGGCGTCGAGTGGTACGAGTGGGGTCCGGAGCCGTTCAAGATTGCTGATCGCGCGGGCAAACCGATCCTGCTGTCGCTGTCAGCAACGTGGTGTTCGTGGTGTCACGAGATGGACGAGGAGACCTATGGCGATCCCCGCATCGCCGCGAACATCAACGACGGCTTCGTTCCGGTGCGGGTTGATGTCGATCGCCATCCACGGGTTCGCGAGCGGTACAACATGGGTGGGTTTCCGTCGACTGTCTTTCTGACGCCCGAGGGAGAACTGCTGACCGGGTCGGGCTATCTCGGGCCCGAGGGGATGCGTCAGGTGATCACGAGCGTCCGAAAGATGTGGGATGGAAAGGGCAGTTCAGCGGGCCGTGTCCCCCGGGCGGTCAGCGGTGATAGTCCACCTGCGGGCCAGATACGCGAGGAGATCGAACGGCACTTTCTCGGTGCACTCCACGAGACCTACGACGAGCGGGCGGGCGGATGGGGAACGAATGCGAAGTTCCCGATGCCCCGGACCATCGAGTTCGCGCTCAAACGCGAGCGCGAGCAGGCCGAGCGGACCCTCAGCGCGATCAGCGCGAACCTGTTCGACGAGTACGCGGGCGGCTTCTTCAGATACGCCGCCGAGGGCAACTGGGCGGATCCCCACTACGAGAAGCTGCTGGACACGAACGCCGCGCTGGTGCGGGCGTTCGCAAACGCCTATCTCTACACCGGCACGGAGGAGTACCGCGAACCGGCAGAGCGAACCATCGACTACCTGACGACGACCCTGTGGACCGGGTCGGCCTTTGCTGGCAGCCAGTCCGCAGGCGAGGGTGCGGGCTACTACACGCTGGAGCCCACCGAGCGCGAGCAGGCCGAGGCCCCACCGGTCGATACGACAGTCTTCGCCGACCGGAACGCGCTGGCCGTCGACGCGCTCCTGACTTATTACGCCTACACGGACGAAAACCGAGCACGTCGATATGCAGAGCGAGCACTCGATCACCTTCAGCGGGAACTGATCGACGACGGAACGGTGTTACACTATCTCGAGGGCGACGAGCGTGGCGAACGGCTCCTGCTGGCAGACCACGCACATACGCTTGCAGCGCTCATAACGGCCCGTGAAGTGCTCGGAGCTGATACGATTGAGACCGCCCGCACCGTCGCCGACGCGGCCATCGAGGAACTGTTCGATGAGTCCTCGTTCCGTGACGGTCCCGCTACGGGACTCGGTTTGCTCGATAAGCCGCTCCGTCCACTCGACGGCAACGTCGAAATGGCCGACGCGTTGCTCGATCTCTATGCTATCACTGGCACCGAACGATATCGTGATGTCGCACGGGAAACGGTCGAGACGTTCGCCGGTGCCTACGACCGGTTCGGCCCGCAAGTAACCGGGTTTGGCGCTGTTACTACTCGGCTCCTGAACGAGACGCTGACGATCCATGTCGGTGATGCCGCCGGTTCCGACCTGCACCGCGCCGCACTTCGCGTCGGCGATCACGAGAAGGTCGTGGTGCCGGACGCAACCGGAGTGGAGGACGGTACAGCTGTCGCGCGACGCGGCGACCGATCGACCGATCCCGCAGCGACACCCGACGAGCTCGAACGGAGCGTTCGGACGCTCTCAATAGCGTAGACCAGCAGGTTGGTTCCCCGTTGCCCGACAAGGTTTCAAACGGTCGGTGCGTTTATACTATTCGAGCGTTTCTTGACCAGTATGCCTAGCCTCAGGGATCTCGGCCTATCGGAGTACGAAGCTCGTGCATACCGGTCGCTACTGAACACGGGGCCCACAACCGCAAAGGAGTTGTCTCGGGTGAGCGACGTACCAATGGGTCGGATTTACGACGTGCTCAACAGTATCGAGCAGTACAATCTCGTCCGGACTCAGACCGCCAGTCGACCGAAAAAGTACGTCGCGGTCGAACCGTCGACCGCGCTCGATCGTCTGCTGGACGACAAGAAGCGCGAACTCGAGGAGAAAGCCGACCAGTACGAGGAGATCGTCGACGACCTGTCGACCGAACTGCACGCCGCCGAACCGGTCGAAGAACAGTTCTGGACCGCCGCGGTCGGCGCGGAAGAGACTGCCGACCTGCTCGTCGAACGCCTGTCGGCAGCCGACGAACGAATCGTCGTCGTCGCCTCCGACCAGACGTCGCTGTTCGACCAGGGAGATATCGGCGATCTCGTTTCCAAACAGCTCGAAGCCGCGATCGACCGGGGCGTCGAGATCAACGTCCTGATGACGCCCGGGCTGGTCGATTCGTTGCCCGCGAGCGTCGGCCAGCGCCACCGCGAGACGCTCTCACCGCATCCTGACTACGAGGTCCGGGTCAGCGACGACGTGACGGGGACGTTCAACGTGATCGACGACGTCGAGGTCTGCATTCAGGTGCCACACCCGCTCGCTGTCAACGACACCTTCGGTATGATCGACCTGAAAGACCCCGAGTTCGCGACCAACATCCACGACGAGTTCCTGCCGAAGTGGCAGGACGCCGAGCCGCTTTCTTTTTAGACGCTGCCTTACTCCTGCACTTCCGAGCGCAGCTGCCCCATCTCGACGTGCCGCTCAGCGTGGGCGTTGTGCTGGTGGATCGACTCGTCGTTGGACTGGCGCATCGAAACGACCGCGTCGTCGGCGAGGTCGGGGAACTCCTCGACGACGCCCTCGGCCATCGCCCGCACACAGTCCTCGACGAACTTGGCGTCGGCGTGGGACTCGTAGGTCATGTGGTCCTCGTCGGGCCGTTTGGCCATGTTGTAGATCCGGCCGCTCATCGAATCGCGGGCGACCTCGATCAGGTCCCGGAGATCTACTTCGGGTGCGCCGGAGCTCTCGATCGTAACCTTGGCGTGGCCGCGCTGGGAGTGTCCCGGCTGTGGCACGTCCTCGAGGAACTCCTCGACAGCGTCGGCGTCGACGTCGAGCGCTTCGAGTTTGTCTCGAGCGCGGGACTCCGACATCCCCTGCGAGCAGGGACAGACTGTCATTCCCGTCACGTCGACGCCGATCATTTCGCGGGTTCCCTCCTCGGTTGCCGTCGCGCTGGCGATAATATCTACTGTGCTCTGGGTCTCTCTGTCCGAGGCGGGTGTCCGCTCGCGCTGGACGAGTTCGGCTTCCATCGAGACGGTGACCTCGCTCGTGTATTCGTGTTTCTCGATCAGTCGTTCCGCCGCGTCGCCACAGACATCCTCGACGCGGTACACCTCCTCACGGGTTGCAGCTTCGAGCGTCTCGTCGATGACCTCCATGTTCCGACTCATGTCCGCGCCTTTTCGCCAGGATGGCAGGTCAACAAAGACCTCGAACTCTGCCATCAGCACGATCGGTCGTTTGTCGGGGCGGGCGACCTTGACGAGTTTTTCGACGTCCGTGACGCCGACCTGACTCAGGCCGACGGTAACGTCCGGGCGTGTCGCCTGGACATCCGGCAGTTGCTTGCTCATTGAGCGGTGCTCAGGGGGGAGCGTGATTAGGCCTTTCGAAAGGAGCACTTCTACGCTACGAATTCGGACACGGCATGGTCGAAGACCGTATCACTCCAGTTTCTTCAACGCCTGAAAGTAGTCGGCGCTCCCCCCAGCGAGTCGGACCGGAACATCGGCCGTCGCAACGGAGACGCTGGCCGGTGGATCGAGGCGCTGTCTGGTCCGGCCGTCGCTGACGACGAAGGCTTCGTCAGCGTTCGAGACGGTCACTGACACCGTGCTGTCGGCATCGACAACTAGCGGCGGCATCGAGTCTGTCGGACACATCTCGGTAACGACGAAGGCGTTGAGCCCCGGATGGACGAGAGGGCCGCCCTCGCTGAGGTTGTACGCGGTGGTACCGGTCGGCGTGGAAACGAGCACACCGTCGGCGTGGCCAGTCGTGTACACCTCTCCGTCGATACGGACCTCGAAGTCCGCGCCCATGCCGTGACCACGCTGTGGTCCCTGAAAGACGATCTCGTTGATCGCCGGTTCGAGCGACCACTCATCGTTTGTGGCCTGCAGACGCGGTAGATCGCGGGCCTGAACCTGACCGGAGTCACGGAGTCGTTCGACTTCGGTAGTGACCGCATCGATCGCGTCGACGGGTGCAACCGCGTTCAGAAACCCGACCTCACCGAGGTTGACGCCGATAACCGGCGTCGCACCAGCCCCGCGAGCGGCGTATAGAAACGTCCCGTCTCCGCCAATCGAGACGACCAGATCACACGTCACCATCTCGGTGACATCCACACCAGATCGGTCAAGTGCGTCACCGGTTGCCGTATCGACTGAGGTCCTGAGATCCTCGCTCGTGAGCGTCTCAACGAGGGTTCGTGCGAGGCCAACAGCTCGCTCGTTACCTCGTTGTGCGACGATCCCAACGTGCATGCAGCGAGGTAGCGTATGCGTAATAAAAAGCCCCTCGTTGCGAGTTGCCTACACAAATTATTATACGCCGTCGCTCCCTAGCGGCGTACACGAATCTAGTATGGTAGCCCGACTCTATGATGCCCACGCAGTAGCCGCTCAGTTAAGTACGTAATATGGTCGATAGCAAACAGATCGAACGGACGAAGGCTATCCAGCGACGAACCGGCCGGACATTTCACGTCGCGACTCGGTTCCTCCCCGAGCGAGCGCGCCACCCGACATACGTCCTGTACGCGTTCTTCCGGGTAGCCGACGAAGTCGTCGACGATGCTGGCGATACGCCGCCAGACGAACAGGCGGCGCAACTGGAATCGTATCGCCGACAGGCGCTCGGCGAGGAGGACCCGGACGGGCCAGTGCTCGAAGCATTTCGCGATATCGCTACCGAATACGACATCTCCGAAAGCGAAATTAACGACTTCATCGACGCGATGAAGACGGACATCCACAAGAGCCGCTATGAGACCTACGGGGAACTCGAAGCGTATATGCGCGGCTCTGCCGCCGCAGTCGGCGTGATGATGACCGAGATTATGGATCTCGACCAGCCCGAGGTTGCGCTCCCTCACGCTATTGCGCTCGGTGAAGCGTTTCAGCTCACCAATTTCCTGCGGGACGTACGCGAGGACGTGATCGACAGGGATCGTATTTACCTCCCGATCGAGACGCTCGAAAAGTATGGTGCGTCCATCGAGGATGTCGAGAATCTCGAGTTCACACCCGAGATTGGGCGGGCGATTCAGGCGGAGATGGCCCGGACGGAGGAGCTCTATCACGAAGGGGTTGCCGGAATCAAATACCTCCCCGAGGACTGTCAGTTCCCTGTACTGCTGTCGGCGGTGCTGTACGCGGACCACCATCGGCTCATTCGCAAACTCGAATTCGATACGATCTCGCACGAACCCGATCTGAGTATGCCTCGAAAGCTATGGCTCGCCGCCAGAACCCGCTGGCACTGGCAGTGGAACCGTGATCCGGAAGCCGTCTTCCAGAGAGTCAGTACGATCACCGAGACGGATACCCCGCATCACGATCCGGATCGGCCGGATACCACGCCGGCCCAGTAATCACTTCTGCAGCGGTAGATGTGATGGCGTCGTTGTCAGTCCTGCGAAGTCGAACCACTCCGCACGGAACAGCGTTACGAGCAGCGCTACGGCGAGCACGACGGGGATCGGATTACCGAAGTAGAGGTTGACGAGCCCCCAGAGCAGGCCAAAGCTGATCAGATCGTCGAGGACGTACTCGCACTCGTCCAGACGACGGTCTAGCGCGTCGTGGTCGAACGTAAGCGTCAGGATGGCCACGGCGATGGTCCCCGAAATCACCCAGCCGATGTAGTTCTGGACTGGTACGTCGTAGTACACTCCTCCTGCCTCCCAGCCCCAGAAGCCGAGCGCGACCGCTCCCGGATCGAGAACGAGGTCCATCGTAATGACGACCGCGAGGACCGAAAGGAACCGGATCGGCAGCGACTGCATGCGATCGCCGAGCACCAGCGCACAGAGCAGATAGCTGTTGAGCAGGATAGGGAAATAAAAGACAGGCAGCGCGACTGGGACGGCATCGAACAGCATCGGCCCGAGATCGATTAGATACTCGAACTCCCCATACGGAAACCCAGTATAGACGCCGACGAGTTCGATTCCCCAGCTAAAAAGGACAAGCACTCCCAGTCCGGCAGCCACCCGCCGGTTCACCAGTGGTGCGAGACCACCGATCAGCGGGAGCCGCATCACAAGCACTGCTCCGAGTAACAGGACCGGGTTGAACGCGAGCCAGTGCGGGATCACACCTTCTGCAGCCCCGATCAGCAGGACCGTCCCGACAAGCGGGAACGTGATCGCGATCGTCACACGGTTGTTCCGAATCAGCGTATCTAGCCGGTCCTCGACAGCACGTCGGTTCATTACTCGGTTCTCCGGTTGCCCGACACATCAACGAACCGCTTTGTCGTCGTTCAGACTGGCGGGGCGATCTCCCAGAGTTTGCCCATCGTCAGCACCGCGCCGACGATGGTGTTGATCGCCGGATACCACCAGTACGCCCGGTCGACCGACACCGACGACAGGCCGATCCCGGCGACGAGCACGGGGTAGACGGCGAAGACGGCCCCGAGACGCGGGTCGAGCAGGCCAAAGGCGACTGCGGCCAGTGACCAGACGAGCGTACAGTACGCGTAGGTCGCCCGCTCGCCCAGCAGGGTTGCAGTCGTTCGGATACCAGCGCGCCGATCCGGCTCGATGTCCGGAATCGCCGAGAACGTATGCATCGCCATCGCCCAGCACCACGCCCCAGCGACGGCGATAGTTGGGGGTTGTGTACCCGCGACGGTGGTGTAGGCGGCCATCGCGGGGACGACGTAGAGACCGTTCGAAAGCGAGTCCAGTAGCGGTGTCGTCTTGAACCGGGCCGGCGGGGCGGAGTACTCCGCGCCGAGCAGGACGAACAGCGCAATCCAGAGCCATGCTGCCGTCGGTAATAGCAGTGCCACTGGTATCGCCAGCGCACCACAGATCGCAACGGCGTAGATCACGAAGCGTTGCCCTCCCCATCGGGCTTCTCGCCCCCCGTCGTCCTTTTTCGGGTTCTCGGCGTCGATTTCGGCATCGTAGACGTCGTTGATTCCATACAGGAAGACGTTCGCCGGAATCAGAAAGTACGCAAAGAGCACGAGGAGGACCGGTGCAGCGAGATCGGAGAGTGTGGACGCACCGTAGACCGCCCCGACCGCGACGGGCCCGGCGAGATACAGCCAGAACCGGGGACGAGAGAGCACGACAAGGTAGCGCAGACGCTCACCGCGGGTCTCCTGGGCCGCCGCATCGCCGGTCGTCGTGGTCGGAATCACGTCCGAAGCTACCGGTTTCGTATCACTTAGTCGCGTCGCCGTAATCCTCGATGAGCTTTGTCGCCGCGTGTTCACCGCTGATCAGACACATCGGGACGCCGATGCCGGGGTTGGTGTACGACCCGGCGAAATAGAGCCCATCGACCTCGCTGGACCGGTGGTTCGGACGGAACAGTGCGGTCTGTGTGAGTGTGTGGGCCATCCCTAGCGCAGTTCCGTCGTAGCTGTTGTACCGTCCGGCGAAGTCCGAGACCGAGAAAATCTCCTCGACGACGATCCGGTCTCTGAGCTCCGTTCCGGTATTTGCTGCGATGTCGTCGAGGACCAGATCCCGGTACCACTGCCGGGTCTCCTCGTCGTCGTCCAGACCCGGTGCGACGGGGACCAGCGCAAAGAGGTTGCTGTGGCCCTCCGGTGCGACGGTGTCGTCGGTCTTCGAGGGCACACAGAGGTAGTAGGCTGGGTCGTCAGGCCACGCTGGCTCCTCGAAGATCTGGTCGAAGTGTTCGTCCCATTCGGTGGGCAATACGAGGGTGTGATGCTCGAGTTCGGGCACCTCTCCCTCAACGCCGAGATACATGAGGAAGGCCGAAGGGGCGTAGGTCTTCGATTCCCAGTACTCCTCGGTGTACTGGCGTTTCTCCGGCGCTAATAGCTCCTGTTCGGTGTAGGGCATATCGGCGTCGCTGAGGACGTAATCGACCTCGTGGCCGTCGGACTCGGTTTCGACCCGGAACCCACCGGCACGGCCCTTTATCTCCGTTACCGCCTCGCCGGTCCGGTACTCGACACCGAGGTCGTCGCCGAGCTCGACTATCCCATCGACGACGCCGCCGATACCCCCCTCCGGGTACCAGACGCCGAGGTTAAAATCGACGTGGCTCATCAGGTTGTACAGCGCGGGCGTGTTCGTCGGCGACCCGCCGAGAAAGACAAGCGTGTACTGGACGACCTGCTGGAGCTTCGGATGCTCGAAGTAGTTCTCGACGTGATCCTGCATCGAGCCGATTAGCGAGAGCCCGCGGGCGTTGCGCAGGACGTCGAGGTCTATCCAGTCCCGCAGGCTGCTCCGGTCGGTGTAGACGAAATCGTCCATCCCGATCCGGTAGTTCTCACGGGACTGGTCGAGATACCGTTCCAGCGCCTCGCCAGCCCCGGGTTCGTACGACTCGAACAGTTGTTTGTTCGTTTCGAGATCCGGCACGAGGTCGATGACTTCGCCGGTCTCGCGCTCGTGACGCGTGGGGACGTCCGCGGCAGGCGTCGCGCCCGGCAACGATCCCTCGCCGTCGTCTTTGAAGAAGATCCGGTAGTGTGGATCGAGTCGTTCTAGCTCGTAGAACTCCCCGGGATCACGATCGAAATGGCCGAAAAAGCGCTCGAAGGCGTCGGGCATCAGATACCACGACGGGCCCATGTCGAATCGGAACCCCCCCTGGTCAAGTCGACTTGCACGTCCACCGACTTGCTCGTTCTTCTCGAAGACAGTGACGTCAGCCCCGGCATCGGCGAGATAACAGGCAGCCGAGAGGCCACCAAAGCCGCTGCCGACGATGGCGACCGATTGCCCCGATAGCGATTGCATAGTTGTCAGTCGGTCCGAGCGAACCTAAATGACACGCAGTCGGTCATCCCGGTCGGTTACTGTGACTCGAAGTATCTCACGGCCGCCAACAGCCTCATATCTCTCCGTTCCATGCTAGAAGTAGACATGGAGTTGAACGTACAGGGCGGGGCCCCGGCGGCACCGTTTCTCGGGGCACAGGACCTGTTCGAGACCGAACACGACCTCGACCTGCCGGTGGACGTGTACGTCCGGGAGAGCCCGGACGAACGGACCTGGACCGGCCACCACGACGACCACCACGTCCTGAACATCTCCGCACAGGCGGCGACGAGCACGATGGGCCGCGAACTCGCGCTACACGAACTCTCGCACATGCTTCGCCACGAGGAAGGCCACGCCTCGCACGTCCAGTCGACCGAGGAGATTCTGTTTCTCGCCCTCGCCGGAAAGACGGTCGAGCGACGCACGCTCACTCACTGCTACCAGATCGCCAACCACATGAAGGACATCTACGCCGACGACATCACCCTCTCGGTCGGGCCCACGGACAAACTCGTCGCCTTCTTCGAGTCGAAACTCGCCGCTGCGCTGGCCGATCAGCCCGCAACAGTCCCGCCAGCCCGGGACTTGGAGTTCGACGGACAGCACGAACCGGCTCGACGACTCACTGCTGCCTCGGATCCCGAGATGACAGTCGTCAACGCCTCCTTCGCGCTTGCACTACTGGAACGACACGACCTCGTGGCTCCCGATCACCGGCTCTACGACCTCGCGGATGCCGCCACGAGGGATGCGCCAGGGATCGACCTTCACGGGTTCAAACGCCGATTCAAGCAGTTACAGGCCGATCCGGACCCGAGCGACTACCGGAAACACCTCGTGGACGCGACGCGGGCGTACGCGACGGGAACGGAGCAGGCCGCGGACTGAGTCTTGCCAGTAGCAAACGCGAAAAACGAAGAATCGAGAGTAGAGTTACCGTGCGGCAGCGGCGACGCGTTCTTTCTCCTCTTTCTGGCTGACTGCGTACGTGTTGACGTCATTGTTGGCGGCACCGATTAGCTGGCTTGCCAGCGCTTCCTCGACGTCAGTCGCCGTCTTGAACGAGGAGCCGTAGACGCCCTCCGCGATGAACTTCAGGGACTGATCGACACGGCGCTGGGGCGCGACGTCGACGGCCTTGGGGACGGAGATGCCACCGTACTTCAGGCGGACCGTCTCCTCGCGCGGTGCGGCGTTCTCGATCGCCTGTACGAGCACCTGGATCGGGTTCTCCTCGGTGCGCTCGTGAACGATCTCGAAGGCGTCACGCGTGATGTTGAGCGCCTGCTGTTTCTTGCCGGTGTTCTCGTCGGTCTGCATCAGTCGGTTGATCAGTCGCTCGACGATCGAGACCTCGGATTTCTGGAACTGCTTGCCTGCGTGGCGGCCCATGGTGTGGGCGACCGGCGTCACCGTGATGTAACGCTCGGTGGAGGGGTCGGAGTAGCTGATCCCCGTGACTTCCCACTCGCCGAACAGTTTGGCGACTGCGCTGTCGTCGTCGGTACCCGCGGGCTTGTCGGGTTCGGGCTGGTCTTCTGCCGCCATGATTATCGCACCGGTTTCTCCGCGTTACCGCGAACGAGTTCGATCATCGAGACGCCGTTGACCTTCTCGACCTTGTAGTTGACACCGGAGAGGTCACCCATTGCACGACCTTTCGCACCGCCGATCCCGGCGATGGTGACTTCGTCGTGTTCGTCGATGAAGGAGATTGCGCCGTCACCGGGACAGAACGCAGTGACCTGCTTACCGTTCTTGATCAGCTGGACCCGAACACATTTCCGGATCGCGGAGTTGGGCTGTTTCGCCTCGATGCCCACTTTCTCCAGTACGATACCTCGACCCTGTGGTGCACCCTCCAGCGGGTCGGACTTCTCGCCGAGACCGCGTTCGCGTCGCGCGTACTCCGAGTCGGACCACCGCGCACTCTGGCGGTCCTTCTTGATCTTCCGCGCGGCGTACTTGCCGTTTGCCATAGTACCACCGACTACCTGACGGAGCCACTTAAGCATCCCCTTTCGAAGCCGGAGTTACGGCGTGAGGGGCGTCGACAGGGGTGAATAAAGGAATCTGAGGTCGTTTCGTCGTCGTAGCGGTTCGCGGCGGGCGTAAAACGTAGTCCGATCCGCAGTCACGTCAGCTGAATGTCCTCGATATCGAAATGTCGCTCCGCCAGCAGCCGGGCCGCCTCGATGTTCGCGCCGCCCTCGCCGATGGCGACGCCGGTGTCCTCGTCGGCAACCTCGGCGTAGGCGACCAGTCCCTCGTTCTCGCTGATCGTCACGTTGTACACCGCCGCGGGGGCGAGTGCGTTCGCAACGAACTCCTCTGCTGTCGGGGCGTCCTCGACGAGCTTGACGTCCTTTCCGATCCTGTCTTCCGCCTTCTGGACCGTTTCCCCGCCGGGGCCGATCGCCTGTGCCATGTCGCCGGTCGCCACGAGGACCAGTACGCGCTCGTCCTCAACGACGCAGTCTCTGGCTTCCGCGCCGGTCGCATCCTCGAACGCGACCAGATACTGGCGTGCGGCGTCCGACAGGGTGACCGTCATCAGTCCGAACTCGTCGATGCGTCCGGGCCCAGCGATCCCATCCGGAGGTCGACGTCTCCCGTCCCGAGTTTGATCGGCTTCCCGACGATGACGTTCTCGGTGACGCCGTCGAGCTCGTCGACCTCGCCATGGATCGCGGCGTCGAGCAGGTGATTCACCGTCACCTCGAACGCCGCACGGGCGAGCACGCTGTCCTTGTTCCCCGAGATGCCGTGTCGACCGATCGATTCGATGGTTCCGGGGTTGGTCATAATGTCGGCGACCAGCATGAGGTGCCGGACGTTCACGTCGTCGAGACCCTGCTCTTCGAGCGTGTCCATCGTCTCGTTGATGATGGCCTCGCGGGCGGCCTCGACGCCGAGATTCCGGTAGACCTCGTGGATGTTGTTCGTCGTTACCCTGGACGAATCGACGCCCTCGATAGCGAGTGCTTCACCAAAAGCCGACCCCTCGGTGTAGAGGACGAACTCCTCGCCCTCTTCGGTCTCTTCTTTGCGGATCACCACACGAGAGATCTCGTCGATCCCTTTGAAGGTGATCTCTCGCAGCTCCTCGACGAGCTGGAGCAGATCACGGTAGCTCGGCTCTTCGGGGCCGAACTGGATGACCGGTCCGTTCTGTACCGTCTCGACGCCGAGGTTCGCCTCGATCGTGTCGGCGACTCCCTCGGGATCGATCATCCGCTCTTCGAGGGTGTCCTCGTTGAGGTCGATCCGCACGCGCATGTCCGCGACGTTCGTCGAGACGTCGCCGAGCGCGAGGATCTTCGTCGCTTCGAGCTTCCAGACGACCTCGTGGGCCTTCTCGCGGTCGTCGGCGTACTCGTCTTCCAGGTGGACCGTCATCGTCGGCGTGTCCGGTTCCTTCCGGGCGTCGACGAGCTCGATCAGTCGCGGCAGCCCCTGGGTCACGTCGATCTCGGCGACTCCGGCGTAATGAAAAGTGTTCATGGTCATCTGGGTACCGGGTTCCCCGATGGACTGGGCGCTGACGGTCCCGACGGGATCGAGGGGATCGATACGGGTGTCGAGATATCGGTTCTCGACGGCCGTGATGATGTCGTCGGCCTGTTCGAGCGTCACGTCCCGAGCTTCGAGCGTCTCGTAGACCTTGTTTTTGAGGCGGCGGGGGAGGTCCGTATCCTCCACCATCGCTTCCTCGTCGTTGCTGACATCGAACTCGAGTATCTCAGTCATCGTCCACCTCCGTGGCTGCCGGTTCCGGTGGCGGTGACTGGACCCGCCGGGCGTCGGCGTGTTCAGAGAGGTTCGTCGGCGGCTCCTCGCGACCCATGAACTGCTGTTTCTCGGCTTCGTCTTCGAACTCCGCTTCGACGATGCGATCGGCGATTGACTCGACGTCGATCTCGTGGTCCTCGTGGGAGGAGACCTGCACCGGACTGGTGCCGTCTTCGCCGAACTCGAACTGAACGATCGTATCCGAGGTGTCCCGGACCGTACCGTCGTACTGGGTTTCGAGTTCGGACAGGGCGTTGATCAGGCGACGCTGGAGGTAGCCGGACTTGGAGGTCCGGACTGCGGTGTCGACCAGCCCCTCGCGACCACCCATCGCGTGGAAGAAGAACTCTCGCGGGTTCAGCCCCTCCGTGTAGGAGTGCTCGACGAAGCCGTGTGCGTCCGCCGAGAGGTCGTTCGGCTTATAGTGGCTGAGGGTGCGGTCCTCGTAGCCGCGGTTGATCCGCTCGCCCCGGACTGCCTGCTGGCCGACACAGCCGGCCATCTGGGTCAGGTTCAGCATCGACCCTCGCGCGCCGGACTCGGCCATGACGACCGCCGGGTTGTCGTCGTCGAAGTGCTCTTCGGCGATATCGCCGGCGTTGTCACGTGCCTTGCCCAGCGTCTGCATGATCTTCATTTCGAGCGTCTCGTGGACCGTCCGACCGGGCAGGGATTCGAGCTCTCCCGCCTCGTAGGTTGCGATCAGCTCCTCGACGCGGTCGTAGGCGTCGTCGATCGTCTCGCTGATTCGCTCCCGGGCTTCCAGTGAGACGGTTTCGTCGTCGATGGCGATCGAGAAACCAAAGTGCATGATCGAGCGCATCGCGAGCGCGGCGATCTCGTTGATCAGCTGTCGGGCTCGTGTCGTCCCATGCACCTTGGTAACGGTGTCGACGATCTCGCCGCCGAAGGCCCCGACGCCGTCTTCGTCGATCGTTCCCTCGAGTAGCTGGCCGTTCTCGATCACGACGTCGTCGCCCGCCGAGGACGTGAACTCGAGGTTCAGGTCGTCGGGGAGCAGCTCCGAGAACAGCTGACGGCCGGTCCAGTACGGCTCACCGTCCTCGGTGCCCGCTTCCTCCGGCAGTTCGTCGACGTGGGTCGCACGCAGCAGGTCGAGCGCCTGCGTCTCGTTGAACTGTGGGTTCTCGTTGGTAAGCAGATACGTCCCGGAGATGTGGTCCTGAATTGCGCCGATGATGTTCTCACCGAAGCGCGGCGAGAGGATCTGCTCCTGGACGCGCATGAGGACACGAGCCTCGGCTCGTGCTTCCTCGTTCTGGAGGGCGTGCATGTTCATCTCGTCGCCGTCGAAGTCAGCGTTGTACGGCGGACAGACAACCGTGTTGAGTCGGAACGTCTTGTACGGCATCACGACGACCTCGTGGGCCATGATCGACATCCGGTGGAGCGACGGCTGCCGGTTGAAGATGATGATGTCGCCGTCGATCAGGTGCCGGTTGACTTCCCAGCCGGGCATGACCTTTTCGGCGAGCTCCTCGCAGTTCTTTTCGGTTACTTTGAGTCGGCGCCCATCGGGTCGTTTGACGTAGTTCGCACCGGGATGGCCTTCGGGGCCGTTCGAGACGTACTGACGTGCTTGCCCGACGTTTCGCTCGGTGACGTTCATCGTCTGGGTCATCTCGTTGGCGACGTGTTCGGGGACACCCACCTCGTTGAGGCTCAGTGTGGGGTCCGGCGAGATGACGGTTCGGGCCGAGAAGTTCACGCGCTTTCCGGAGAGCGAGCCGCGGAAGCGACCCTCCTTGCCCTTGAGACGCTGGGAGAGCGTCTTCAGCGGCCGGCCGGAGCGGTGGCGTGCCGGCGGGGTGCCGCTGATCTCGTTGTCCATAAACGTCGTGACGTGGTACTGCAGCAGCTCCCAGAGGTCCTCGATGATCAGCTGTGGCGCTCCTGCCTCACGATTCTCCATGAACCGCTGGTTGATGCGGATGATGTCGACCAGCTTGTGTGTCAGGTCGTCCTCACTGCGCTGGCCGTTGTCCAGCGTGATCGAGGGGCGTGCGGTCACCGGTGGTACCGGCAGGACGGTGAGAATCATCCATTCCGGGCGCGAACGCTCGGAGTTGATCCCCAGCACCTCGATGTCCTCGTCCGGGATGGCCTCGAACCAGTCCCGGATATCGCTGGGCATCAGTTTGTTCATGTCCTCCTCGGTCAGGTCGATGTCGAGGGCCTTCTCGATCGCCTTGCGGTCGTCCTCGCGCGGGCGGAACTCGCCGCTGAGGATTTCGTTGATCCGCGAGAGGTCGATGCCGGTCTCGGTCGAGAGCTCCTGAGGCGGCATCGGATCTCGATCGGCCTCCTCGTCACCCTGCATCGCGGCCGAGATCAGCTGTGCATAGTCGCTGGTGAGGACCTGCTGGACCTCGTAGTACGTGGTCGGTTTCTCGTGGTTGATGTCGTACTGCTGTTCGCCACAGTGGGGACAGACATCCTTTTTTCGAGCCTGCCGAATTCCGGCTTTCGTGACGTCGTTGACGTCGTTGCTCAGCTCCTTCGTAGTTTTCAGCTCATCGTGAAACTCCTCTTTTTCCTCCTCGGTCAGCAAGAGCTTCGAGCATTCGCGGCAGGTGCCACGGAGCAGTCGTCGGATGAGCTTCGTGAAGCCGACGTGGATGACGGGAGCAGCGAGTTCGATGTGGCCGAAGTGACCCGGACACGAACCCGAGTGCTGGCCACAGCTTGGACACTCCAGACCGGGATCGATCACGCCGAGACGTGGATCCATCAGCCCCATGTCGATGGGGAAGCCGTCGTCGTCGTAGGTGTCCGCTGTAATCACTTTCGTGACGGACATATCGCGGTACGTCTCCGGGTCCATGAGCCCGAACTCGATGCCGCCGAGCTCTTTCGGTGTTTCCATGTTCATGTTAGACTGCGTCCTCCAGGTTGAGTCGTGGGCGGATGCCAAGCGCCATCATCTCGTCGAGCAGCAGCTTGAACGCGTAGCTGATCTCGATTCGGTGGATGTCGCTTTCGTCGCCCGTCAGCTGGTCGTACACGCGGTTCTGATTGACGTCGTTGACGGCGACCATCCCGGTCTCCGCGGAGATGTACACCTCCTCTCGGTCGGACTCGTCGAGGAGCCGCTCTTTGAGCGTCATGGCCGCGCCGTGGCCGATGAAGACGTCCCGCTCCATCTCACCGATACGAAGTCCTCCCTCGCGGGCACGTCCCTCAGTCGGCTGTCGGGTGAGCACCTGCACCGGCCCACGAGAGCGGGCGTGCAGTTTGTTCGAGACCATGTGGTAGAGCTTCTGGTAGAAAATCGTCCCGACGAAGATCTCGGCCTCGATCTTCTCGCCGGAGACGCCGGAGTACATGGTCTCCTTGCCCGAGGACTGGAAGCCGTGCTCTTCGAGCATATCCCGAAGATCGCCCTCGTCCTCGCCGGTAAACGGCGTCCCGTCGACGCGACGACCTTCCATCGAGCCGACCTTCCCACCGATCATTTCGAGGATGTGGCCGACTGTCATCCGCGACGGCAGCGCGTGCGGGTTGACGAGGAGGTCCGGCACGACGCCCTCCTCGGTGAAGGGCATGTCCTCCTGGGGTGCGAGGTGGCCGACGACTCCTTTCTGTCCGTGGCGGCTCGCGAACTTGTCGCCGAGTTCGGGGATCCGTTCGTCCCGAACTGAGACTTTCGAGAGCTTCGAGCCGTCCTCGCCCTCCATCAGCGTGACGGTGTCGACGATACCGTCTTCGCCCGAGCGCATTGTGACGCTGGTTTCACGGCGTTTCTGCGGGCTGAGGCCGCCCATGTCGTCCGGTTCTTCGAGGAACCGGGGTGGGCTCGTCTTGCCGAGCAGTACAGAGTTCTCGTCGACGCGTGTCTCGGGGTTAACGAGACCGTCATCGTCGAGATGCGTGTAGGCGTCCTCGCCCCGCGCACCTCGTACGTCGTCGTCGGGGATCTCGAAGCGGTCCTCCTGTCCACCGGGATACCGGCGTTCCTCGCCCTCGTAGGTCCGGAAAAAGTGCGAGCGAGCAAGTGCGCGCTCGACCGATCCTTTGTTCATGACGAGTGCGTCCTCGATGTTGAACCCTTCATACGACATGACGGCCACGACGAAGTTCTGTGCCGCCGGGCGGTCGTCGTAGCCGATCTGCTCGGTGGTCTGGGTTTTGACCATCGAGAGCTGCGGGTAGTGCAGGAGATGCTGTCGCGTGTCCGGCCGGATCCGGTAGTTCGCCGAGGGGAGCCCCAGCGACTGCTTGATCATCCCTGATCCCATCGTAATCCGCGGACTGGCGTTGTGCTCGGGATACGGGATCATCCCTGCACCGATCCCGAAGATGAGCTGTGGATCGACTTCGAGGTGTGTGTGGTCTTCCTCGAGGTCCTCCTCGTCGACGGCCACGTAGATATCCTCTTCCTCCTCGGCGTCGATGAACTCGACGTAGCCCATCTCGACGAGGTCCTCGAACTCCAGTTCGCCGTCTTCGAGCGCCTGAATCTCCTCGTCGGAGATGAGCGGTTCACCGTCGTTGACGACGAGCAGGGGCCGGCGAGCGCGTCCCGCGTCAGCGTTGACGATCACTTCCCGCGTTCGCTGGTCGACCGAGACGTTGACCATCTCGCTGATCTCGCCGCGGCGGCGTGCTTCCCGGATCTGTTCTGCGAGCTGGTTCGGCTCGGGATGCGTGCCGACCAGACTCCCGTTGACGTACACCTTCGCTTCGCGTTCTTGCTGTTGGCTCATATTAGTCACCCTCCACTCGTCGGTCGACGCCCTCGATGCCGGGAATCCCCTCGACACCCATAGAGGCAAGTTCGCGTTTCAGCTCCTGTTCGTCCTCGACGTTCTGGGATAGCTCCATCGCCTGGGCGAAGTTCTTCACCAGTCCACAGTTCGGCCCCTCGGGGGTCTCGGAGGGACAGATACGACCCCACTGGGTCGCGTGCAGGTCCCGCGCCTCGAAGTGTGGCTGACTGCGCGAGAGCGGCGAGCGCAGGCGGCGCAGGTGAGAGAGGACACCCATGAAGTCGGTCCGATCGACTAGCTGGGAGACGCCCGAGCGCCCGCCGACCCAGTTCCCGGTCGCGATCGGGTGTTCGAGCCGCTCGGTCAGCACGTCCGAACGGACGACCGTGTTCACGGAGAGCTGTCGGTTCCGCATGTTGGCGCGTTCGAGCTGGTATTTGACGTCCCGTGCGAGCTTGTTCAGCGCGGTCCGGAACAGATCCTTCATCAGGTCGCCGCTGACCTTCAGACGCTTGTTCGCGTAGTGGTCCTTGTCGTCTGATTCACGGCGTTCCAGCGCCAGCTCGAAGCAGGCTTCCGCCATCCGGCAGAGGTAGTACGCCTTGTTGATCCGGACGTCTTCTTCCTCGACGCCTTCCTCGTGCAGGTGCGGCAGGAGATAGCGGTCGATGACGTAGTTGGCCCGTTTGAGCTGGTAGTTCTTGCCCTGCCCGGAGGCGACCCGTTCGCCGAGGGTCTCGATGGCTTCCTCGGTCGTCTGGACCTCTGCGGCCTCCAGGTTTTCGAGCATGAACTTCACGATCTCCGGGTCGTCGGAGACGCGGTGGACGATCTCCTCGTCGGATTCGAGTCCGAGCGCCCGGACGAGCGTAACGAAGTTAACGCTCCCCGAAACAGACGGGAAGGATACTTCGAGCAGCCCATCGCGGGTGCGCTCGGTGAGTACGAGGGCGCGGTAGCCACGGCGCTGGCTGAACGTCTTGGCGACCTGAATCTCGTCGCCGTACTTCGTGTCGTACTCCGCGAGGATCTTGTTCGGCGCGAGGTCCTCGCTGGTCATCAGCACGCGCTCGGAGCCGTTGACGATGAAGTAGCCGCCGGGGTCGGCGGGGTCCTCGCCGATCTCGATCAGCTCCTCGTCACTAAAGCCGGCGATGTTACACTTCTCGGAGCCGACCATGATCGGCATCCGACCGACCTTCGTTTCGGTGCTGTCGACGACGCGCTGTTCGCCCTCCTCGGGGTCGCCCTTGACGATCTCCATCTCCATGAAGACCGGAGCGGAGTAGGTGATGTTGCGCAGTCGGGCCTCCTGTGGGTAGAGCAGTTCTTCGCTGCCGTCGGCCTCCCGAACGCGCGGCGTCACGACGCGGACGTCACCGAGCTCTACGTGGACGGGCTCTTCGCCTTCCTTGTCGCCGATGTCCGTGTCGATCGTCTCCTTCTCGTCGACGACCTGTTGCATCCCTCGATTGAGGAAGGAGTTAAAAGAGCGGTAGTGATGTTCTGCGAGCCGTTCCTTTCCGAAATATTCCCGCGAAATCGTCCGCCTGTCCTGTGTATCCATTATTCGACCACCATTCGATACGTTACGGATCGGTCGGTCGTCCGCGAGTCCCGGACGATCTTGATAACGTCGCCTACCTCGGCGTCGTCGGGCAGTGCTGGATCCGCCCGTTTGATCTTCGGCAGGTCTGTGCGTCCGATGTCGTATTCCTCGAGCAGCTCGTCGAGTGCGTCCTCATCGACGACTGAGTGCTCGGGGACGAGTTCGTGTTGGCTTACGTCTACCATGTGTTGTGGGTCTGACCGGAGAGAGAAACTGCTATCACGAGATACTACAGGCCCATACCGACGCAAGGCTATTAAGACTTACCAAGTACGTTGGGATATACGGCTATCGAACCCCAGAAGGAGCGGGCAAACGCGGGTCGACGGCTGTGATCTGTCGGCTGTCAGTACTGACCGCTACGCGAGCAATCTTTATAGCGTTTGTGGCGCCGTGACACGGCTGTTCTCCGATGGCATACCGTGACCGTTTGGAAAGTCTTAAGAATACTACCCGGCAACGATAGGATGCGTTCGCAAGCCCGGGTGGTGTAGTGGCCTATCATATGACCCTGTCACGGTCGTGACGCGGGTTCAAATCCCGCCTCGGGCGCTTTCTGCTGACGCAAACCGGCGAGCGTAGCGAGCCACTGCGTCAGCGAAACGCCAACGGAAGGGATTTGAATCTTGGCAGTCGCGCGCAGCGAAGTGAGCACGTCTGCCTCGGGTTCAAATCCCGATCGACACCGTCGATCGTAGTTCGCAAACAAACCGCGTTTGCTCACTCCCGCCTCGGGCGATTTCTGCGAGGTCCTCACGAAGTGGCTCGGTAGCCCCTGTGTCAGACACCGACTCCACTGTCTGCGTCCGGTAGTTCGTACTTTTCACTCTCGATACCCAGCTCTTCCAGCGCGGCCTCGAGATGGCGTTCCTCGGCGTACTCCGCGCCATCCTCGACGCGCAGCCGCTGGGCGGTCGCCAGTACCTCCCCGCGCCGCTCGTCGGGGATCGAGAACTTGTCCGTGGCGAGTTCGAGGGTCAACCCGTTGTGATCTCGCGTATAGAGCGAGTGAAAGATGCCGCGGTCGAACTCGTTGTAGCCGTGGCCGGTGTCTTCGAGGGCCTCGCGGGTTTCGACGAAGCGCTCGGGCTCGACCGAAAAAGAGAGGTGATGTACGGAGCCGACGCGGTGGCGGTGGGGCTGAGGACTCGACTCCCTGCCCGGCGCGACGAAGAAGGTGAGAATCCGGCCGTCGCCGGTGTCGAAAAAGAGGTGGGTCTGGTTGGGATCGTCGAGGTTGGGCTGGCGAAGCACCAGGGCCATCCCGAGCAGGTCGCGGTAGAACTCGATCGTATCCTCCTCGTTGCTGCCGATGACGGAGATGTGGTCGGTCCCCGCCAGTTGAATGGGGCTGTCGGGACGCTCCGCAGTGATGTCTGGACTGTCGCTCATATCGTTTCTATGGTCTCAACGGAGAAATGTCTGGTCGTCGGCCGATGCTCAGAAGACCTGTTTGGGTCGGATCTTCAGCAGGACGCGCTCGGTCTCGATCTCGTTTGCCTCGGTATACTCCTGGCCGGTGTAGCGCTGGGAGAGCTCGTCGATGTGCTCGCGTGCGCCCTCGGTCGTGTGGTCGACGACGTCCCCGAAGATCGAGACGCGTCGATAGGGATCGTCAGGATCGGTCATGCTGACGCCGACCTTCGGGTCATCCCTGACGTTCAGTTCCTTGCGACGCTCGCGTTCGGTGTTGACCAGCAACAGGTTTTCCTCGACGTCGTAATCGATCCAGACCGGCGTCACGTGGGGGTAGCCGTTCGGGAGTGTCGTCGAGACGTGAGCGATGGTCGGCCGCTCGAACAGGTCGTGGTATTCCTCGGGTATCGAGGCCATAGTGTGCCTTTGAACTCATGGGACTTGTGTGTTGTACCCATGCATGGAGGGTGCTGGGTCAACCGTTCACAGGGGCAGTTCAATGCGAGGGGCTTAAGTCGATGGCCGGGAAAGCAGGAGTGTAGTCAGCCCGGGTGGTGTAGTGGCCTATCATATGACCCTGTCACGGTCGTGACGCGGGTTCAAATCCCGCCTCGGGCGTACTTTTGCGGCGGTTTCACGAACTCGTGAGTGAAACCTCGTGGCGTCTTGACGCCACGGCGAACAACGTCGACGAGCACCGCGTAGCGTGTGCTCGTCACTCCGTGAGCCGCAAATACCCTCCAAGGGATTTGAATCACGCAAACCGAACGGAGTGAGGTTTGCTACGGGTTCAAATCCCGATCGACTCCGTCGATCGTAGTTCGCAAACAAACCGCGTTTGCTCACTCCCGCCTCGGGCGCTTTCTGTCACGTATGATCTTCTGGAGAACGACACCACGAAAGCCCCCGAATCGCTCGACGGCTACGGCTCGCTGTGGTCCTCACTTCGTTGCGGTCCTTGCGTCGCCTCGCTCGTCGAGCGATCCGGCCCCTTTCAGTCCACCTACAACACCTCATCCTCTCCAACCGATTCGCTCGCTCCGCTCGCTCACCCACCGGAAGACGAGTCTTCCGAGCCTTCGCTCGGTTCCCTCGCGAAGACCTCGCGCGACGCTGGCTCGTCATAGACGACTCGCCAGCGCGCGCCAGCCGCTCCGACTGCGGCAAAGAGGCCAAGCTTCAATTTTCGAAGTGAATAGCTATGGCTTTTATAGTGTATTACTACACTATTCGAAGTAAAACGTTTAGCGCCGAAATCGCCGAAAAACGGCCGGAGCTACTCCAGCAGGTTCTCGCCGGTCATCGCGTCGGGCTGGTCGATATCCATCAGGTCCAGCATCGTCGGTGCGAGGTCACACAGCGAGCCGTCCTGTCGTACCGATTTCCCGGCATCGTCGCCCTCGGAGCCGACGTAGATGAACGGGACGAGGTTGTAGGTGTGGGCAGTGTGTGGATCGTCTTCGGTGCCCATGTCGTCGGCGTTGCCGTGATCGGCGGTGATCAGGACCTCGGCACCGTCCTCCTCCAGCGCGTCGGCGAGCCGGCCGAGCTGTTCGTCGACGGCTTCGACGGCCTCGATCGCGGCCTCGTAGTCGCCCGTATGGCCGACCATGTCGGGGTTGGCGTAGTTGAGCACCATCGCGTCCGGATCGTCACTGTCGAGGACATCGATCGCGGTCTGGGTCACCTCGGGCGCGCTCATCTCCGGCTGGAGGTCGTAGGTGGGCACGTCCGGGCTCTCGACGATCTTCCGGATCTCGCCGTCGAACTCGACCTCGCGTCCGCCGTTGAGGAAGTAGGTGACGTGGGCGTACTTCTCGGACTCGGCGAGCCGGAGCTGGGTCTTGCCGGTGTCGGCGAGCACCTCACCGAGTACGTCCTCTGGCTGGGTCGGCGGGAACGCCACGGGGACATCGAACGTCTTGTCGTACTGGGTCATCGTGGTGACTGTCACGTCCGGCGGGGACGTCTCGAACGCCCACTCCGGACGGATCTCGCCGAGCATTCGAGTGAGCTGGCGGGCACGGTCCGAGCGGAAGTTGAAGAAGACGACGCTGTCACCGTCTCCCAGTGCCGCGCCGCCATCGATGATCGTCGGTTCGACGAACTCGTCGGTGGTGTCCCGTTCGTAGGACGCGGTGACGGCCTCGACGGCAGAGGAGGCGGTGTGGTCGCCGTTCCGGTTGACAATTGCGTCGTAGGCCCGTCGGGTACGTTCCCAGTTCTGGTCCCGATCCATCGCGTAGTAGCGGCCGGTAACGGTCGCGACGTCGCCGGTGCCGTGCTCGTCAACTACGGCTTCAAGCTCTTCGAGGTACCCTTCGCCACCGTGGGGTGCGGTGTCGCGACCGTCCATGAAGGCGTGTGTAGTCGCCTCGACACCGTGTTCGGCGGCCATCTCGATCAGCGCGTGCAGGTGCTTTTGCGAGGAGTGGACGCCGCCATCGCTGACGAGCCCCATGAAGTGGACCTGTCCGTCGTTTTCGTCCGCATGATCGAACGCCGTCTGGATCGCGTCGTTCGTCAGAAAACTCCCATCGTCGATGGCGTCGTTGATCCGGGTGTACTCCTGATAGACCACCCGTCCCGCGCCGATATTGAGGTGGCCGACCTCGCTGTTACCCATCTGTCCGTCCGGCAGGCCGACGCGGCGTCCGGCTACCGTGAGCGTGCTGTACGCGCCGGTCTTCGCCAGCCGATCGAAGTTCGGCGTGTCGGCGGCTTTCACCGCGTCGCGGCGGTCGTGTTCGCCGATACCCCAGCCGTCGAGGATGATCAGTGCAGCGTCCATACCTGAGCAAACGCGTTTATCTTGTAACTACTCTTCGCTTGCCGTCGCCAGTATCGCCATTGTCGCCAGCACATCCCGGTATTTCCGACACCCTCATTTGACTAGTATATCAGTCGTAGTGGTCAGTATGTACGATACGATAGTCGTGCCGACCGACGGAAGCGAGCTAGCTGAGTCGGTGGTCGACGGGGCACTTGCTCTTGCCGAACGTCACGACGCAACAGCACACGTGATTCACGTTCTCGAACTCGGCGAACTCCCTGAGGGTCATGGCTCGGAAACGGTCGCCGACCTCTCTCGGGGGGCCGAGCAGTATCTGGCGTCGGTCGTCGGTGCGGGTGAGCGGCTCAGCGCGACGCGGACCACCAGCGTCGTCGAGACCGACCGGGCAGTCTATCGGGAAATCGTCGAGTACGCTACTGACCACGACGCCGACCTGATCGTCATGGGCACCCACGGTCGCAGGGGGCTCGACCAGCGCGTCCTCGGGAGCACCACCGAACGCACGCTCCGCGTGTCGCCTATCCCTATCCTGACTATCCACGAACGAACCGTCTTCGATCCCGAGTTCGAGACCGTTCTCGTCCCGACCGACGGCAGCGATGTCGCAAACGCCGCGGCCAACTACGCGATCGACCTCGCCGATGGAACCGACGCCGCACTGCACGTCGTCCACGTGGTCGACATCGCTGTGACCTCGCCACTGGGGGAAAGCGCCGCCGTCCTCACAGAGCTAGAAGACACCGGGAAAGAGGCTGTCAACGACGTTCTCGACCGAGCAGACGATGCGGAGCTCCGATCGGTGCAGGCATCGGTACTCAGTGGGTCGCCTGCACGAAGCATTCTGGACTACATCGCCGATCACGACATCGATCTGGTGGTCATGGGGACACACGGCCGGTCCGGGCTCGAACGGTACCTGCTCGGAAGCGTCACCGAGACGGTCGCACGTCTCGCCGACGTTCCGGTACTCTCCGTGCCTGTGCGATCAGACGACGAGTGAGCGCTCGACACTCGGGTACCACGTCACGCGGCCGTCGGTGCGCTACTCCCGCTCAGAGGTTCGAACGACGTACTCGCGCCGATCGTCGCCTCGCTCTTCGGTGACGTCGTACCGAATCTCGACGACGGCGTCGTCGGCATGCTCGCTGATCGCCTCGTGGAGCTGATCGGCCAGCACCGGCTTCGGGCCGGGTTCGGTATCCGATACCGTCACGACGACGCGATCGATCGAACGGAGGGGGTAGTCGTCATCGAGCAACACCTCGACCGACTCGACTTCGACGTCCTCGTACTGTGGATCTTCCAGCACGGAATCGACTTCCTTGTCGGCGGCCGATTTCACTTCAGTCGTGTGAAAATCGAGCAGCGTGACGCCGACAAGCGGAGCGGCAAGCACGAGGAGACCGACCCCGAACGCCGCACCGTACGTGTAGGTCGTTCTGCGACTCGGTGCCACCTCGAACAGTCCCTGCGGACGGTAGCCGGCGACCCACAGCGTCGCCAGTGCCGCCAGATTGATCGATAGTAGATTAACAAGTACGAGTATCGCGGCACCGCTCGCTGCTCCGTACATTCCCCAGGCGACCGTGATCCCGACCGCAGCGGCAGGCGGGATCAACGCTGCGGCGATCATCACGCCGACGATCGCTTCCGAGAACCCCCGTGTGAGGCTCAGGATGCCTGCGACGCCGGCTCCCAGAGCAACTGCCAGTGACAGAAGGTTCGGTGAGACCCGCTCCTGTAACTCGGCAGCGACGACAATATCGACCCCGCCAGGTTCGAGGCCGGCGAGACGGGCGAGAAGCGCGAGGCCGATCGAGGCGGCGATAACGATCGTGATACCGGAGAGCTGGTAGGCGAACCCGGACGTCTTGAGTCCGTCGTCGTCGGTGACGATTCCGACGTTCGCCGCCAGTGCAGGGCCGATTAGCGGCGCGATGACCATCGAGCCAACCACGACCGCGGGGGAGTCCGCAAGTAGCCCCGCGGTGGCGACGACAGCGCTGATGAGCAACATCACGACGTAGATGGGAAACGCCGGTGTGAGCTCTTCGGCTTTCGTCCGTAGCACCTGTCTGGACATTCGTTCCCCCTTCGTGCCGCCCTGAGAGTGGCGATCCAGTAGATCGTCGAACTGCTGTGAGATGACCGTCTCGGCGTCGATGATCACGACGCGCGAATCGTCGCCGATACCGACCCGGTTCAGTCGATCGAGGACGTGCTCGACGGCTCGCGTGGGGAGCGGGAACCTGACGACTGCCGCGTACTCCCGTCCGCTCGTTTCGTCACTGACGATGTAGTCGATCCCCTCCTCGTCGAGGACGTCGATCACTGCTTGCCGCCGGCCGGCCGGTACCGTGATCTCGATGTATCTCATGTGTCGAGTGTCAACTCCCAAATGCTTAAACGAAGTTTCGGATCGATTGCCCCGTCGGCTGAAGCAGTATCCCGAGCTACCGCCGACTCTAGCCTGCTCTATAGAGATACATATCCAGACATATCCGTTGCAAACAACGCTTATATCTCTCCTACTGGAACCAGAGAGTGATGACCGAGCTAACAGCCCAGACTTGCGTTGCCTTCGTCTGCGTCCAGAATGCGGGCCGCAGCCAGATGGCCACGGCCTTCGCCGAACGCGAGCGAGACCAGCGCGGCGTCGCCGATGAGATCGAGATCCTCACCGGCGGCACCCAGCCCGCCGATCACGTCCACGAGGAGGTCGTCACGGTGATGGACGAGGAGGGATTCGATCTCGCCGACAGGACACCGAAAGATATCACGCCCGAGGAGCTCCAGACCGTCGACTACGTCATCACGATGGGCTGTTCGGCACAGGACGTCTGTCCGGCGACCTGGAACGGGGAGAACCGCGACTGGGGGCTCGACGATCCTGACGGACAGGGCCTCGATGCCGTCCGTGAGATCAGAGACGAGATTGCCGGGCGCGTCGAGGACCTGTTCGACGAACTGCTCGCCGAGACCAAGACGGTCTGAGAGTACCGAACCGCCGGAACCCGCTGGTTTTATCGCCTCGCCGCCACGTTGTGATGACGTGACACTGGATCCGGTACAGTTCGAGGGAATCACACAGCTTGCGAGACGGATCACCCGGTCGGTCGACGAAACCGACCAACAGCAGTTCGTCGACACGGTCTGGGCGGAGTTCCTCGACCCGCTGGTCGACGACGGTCGGGTCGTACTCGAACCGCTCGGCGAGCAGCGCCGCTGTGAGGTGCCGATCGATGACGTCGCCCTGCAGGACGCCGAGTTCCCGTCCTGTCACGGGCTGGACTCCGGGACGATCAACCCGACCTCGTTCAAAAACGGGATCGTATTGGACGTCGCACAGGCCGCCATGGCGTCGAGCCCGTCGGATCTCGACCTGCATCGGGATCGCACAGTGGTCGTCACGGCACACATCAGTGACCCCACCCAGGACCTCTCGACGGAGTGGACGAAGTGGGACGAGGGCCACACCGACCGGCGCATCCTGCAGGCCCCCCGGGTCTCACGGTTCGAGGAGAGCGTCGTCCACGAACTCGGCCTCTATCTCGCCGAGAGCCACCACGCGATCGAACACGCCGACACTGTCGACGATCTGTTCGTCCTCGACGGACCGATCTACCCCAAAGGAATGCTGAACTGGACCGACCGCGCGCCCGAACTCGCGGATCTGCTCCACGACGAGCAAGAGCCCCGCGACGTCATCGAAAACTACGTCGAACTCGTCGAGACGTTCGTCGAGAAGGACGTCCCGCTGGTGGGATTTGTCAAGAACCCGACGACAAAGGCGATCACGCGAACGCTTCGGGACACCGGGCAGGAAGCACCGTGGGTCAACGATACCGCTTTCTTTACCAGACTACTCGAACAGGTCGAGTTCGTCGAGCGCGAGGGGCCGGACGGCGAGCCACGACGGGAGCGTACCCGGGCGACCGATGTCCTCACGTTCACGAACTGGTTTCGCTCGCGCGGCGGTGCGGATCGCTTCCTCAGTGCGGACGGCGACGCCTTCGGCGTCGATCGTGCCCTCGATCCCGAGGATTACGAGGTGACGTTCTTCCCACTCTATGATCCCCGTGACGATCTGCTCTACCGGATCGAGGCCCCCTACGCGTTCACGAAATCGGCCGAGTGTCGCGAGCGGCTGGCGATGCAACTGCTCGCGGATGTCGCGGCCGAGCGAGGGCCGCCGCTTTCGGTGCAAAAAGCCGACGAACTCGCGCGGATCAGCGCCGAGGGGACCGATTCGCTCCGGTCGGAACTCGAAGCGGCGTTCGAGACCGAACAGATGCACGGCTACGACGACCGCCGCTGGGGCGGAGAGGAGTTCTAGACCGGGACGTCCGGTTCGGTCTTTTCGAGTTCGACATCGACTTTCTCTTCGGGGACGCCGATCCGGGCGAACTGCGTCCGGACGTGTTCTTTCGCCGCTTCGAGCGCCTGCTCGCGCGTATCGAACCCGCGGGGCATCGGCGACTCGAAGGCGACGTTGACCGTCTCCTCGCCGATCTGCTGTTCGGTACCGCCGCTCTCGACCTCATAAAAGGCGTCACAGACCCAGACGTAGGCGGCGCCCTCGTCGGGTGCCCCCCTGAACGTCGGTGCCGACTCGCCGCGCTCGTACAGCGTCCCTGTCAACGCCGTGCCGCTCGCCTGCCCACGAACCAGTAACATAGTAGTACAGAGGTCGGCAGCGGGCAAAAGGCCGTTGGGGGTCCCGGTGGCGATCGACGTGTCGGTTCGCAGGGAAACGGGTTTCACGGATGACCCACATTGGGTGGACATGGCTGATCTGAACGACTTCGACGCGTACGGCGGGGACGGTGGGGGGGCGGACGACACCGCCGCCGACCGCGACGCTGCGGACGACTTCGAGCGTGTCGAGACGACGCCCGCCAGAAACGAGGACGGTATCGGAACCATCGCCGTCTCGCAGGGGCTTCGCATCCACGAGGACGAGGATGACTCGACGGTTCGGGCCTACGTCACGAAGGGGAACCGGTCGTCGGTTCGGATCGGGAAGTATCTGCTCGCGCCGTATCCGGACGGCGAGACGCTCTTCTGTCGGATTGCCGGACTGGAGTACGCCCAGGAGTTTCACGCCGACGACGCCACCGAGATCCACGCCCAGCGAGCGATGCGCCAGGACGGCATCGACGAAGCGGATTACAAGTTCCTCGCGGACCTGGAGCCACTGGCGGTCCTCTATGATAGCGATGACGGTCTCAAGCGCCGGATGACCGACCGCGTCCCGAAACCACAGACGACGGTACGAGAGGCGGACGACACGGCGGAGATCAAGACGGGACTCAAGATCCCCGAGGACGGCGTCTTTCTCGGCCATCTCGCAGTCGGTGGCGAGAAGGTCCGGACCAGCGCCCAGCCGCCGACGATCGATTACCGCCTCAAAGACGACTACGAGGACGGCGATCCGCTCGTCTTCCGGCACACCCTGATCGCCGGGGGAACAGGATCGGGCAAAACGCACACGGCAAAAAACATCCTCCGCCAGTTCCTCGCCGACGAGCGAACCTATCGGATGGACGACGGGCGCTCGGTCACGCCCGCAGTCGTTCAGTTCGACCCGCAGGACGAGTACGCCCAGATGCACGACGACAACCCCGATCTCGACGCCGAGATTTCGCGACGATACGAGCGCGAGGGAGTCGTCCACGGCGGCCACGACGACACTATCGCATTCGTTCCGAAAGTCGGTGACGCGACGTATTCGACGGACGATCACCGCGCCGAACAGGTCGAGTTCACCATCCCCTTCTCGATGGTGCGGGACAACGAGTGGCTGGTCGCTGGGGGCGGGCTCAACGACAACCAGTACAACGCGCTCCGGCATCTGCTCGATCGGTTCTTCCGGGAGTACGGTTCCAGCGGGACGTACGACCAGTTCCAGACGTTCATGGACGACCCGGCCCTTCGGGAGGAGCTCAATGAATCCGGGCGCGTCCACGAGGCGACGTTCGACGCTGTCAATCGGCGTGTTCGTGGGTTCGGGGCGGTGTTCGATCAGGACGCCCGCCCGATCACCGAACAGATCGAGCGATTCGTCCGGCCCGGCGGGCTGACGGTCGTTCCGACCTACCACATCAACAATACGCGAGCAACCGAGACGATCGTGCTCGCAGTATCGAGCCTGCTCGTCGACCAGAAGCTCTCGAACGACCCTCGCTACGACCGGATCAAGGAGACGCCGGTCGTACTTGGAATGGACGAGGCCCACAACTTCCTGACCGACGCCGAGAGTGCACAGGCCCGGCGAGTGATCGGCAAGTTCACTGACGCGGCCAAGCAGGGGCGAAAGGAACGGCTCGGTCTCTTCTTGATCACGCAGGATCCACAGGACATCGCCGACGCCGTATTCAAACAGATCAACACGACAGCCGTCCTCAACCTCGGCGACGAGGATGCGATCAAAAGCGTCAACATCCCCGCCAATCTGGAGAACAAAGTCCCCTATATGGAGAAAGGACAGATGGTCGTCTACTCGCCCGACAACTCCGAGCCGGTCGAGATCATCGGGCTACCGAACTGTCTCACCCGGCACGGGTGAGCGGTGTTTGACGTTTCGGGATGAGGTTTTTGAGGCTGTCCGCTGGAGTATCTGTATGGGCAAAACTGTACTTGTTGCGATCGACGGATCCCCACAGTCGGAGGAGGCGCTCGATCATGCCATCACGGAGTTCCCCGACGCGGAACTTGTGGGGTTGACGGTTATCGACCCAGCCGAAGCCGGATACGCAGTCGAGGGGGCCGTCGCGGAGTTCCCACAGGGCTGGTACGACACTGCAGAGGACGAAGCGCAGACAGTCCTCGACGAGGCCGTGGACCGTGCTGCCGGGGCTGGCGTCGAACTGCGAACTGCAACCGAGATTGGTCGTCCAGCTAATACGATCGTGCGCTTCTCTGATGAACACGACATCGACCACATCGTCATGGGCAGCCATGGACGCACCGGCATGAGTCGAATTCTCCTTGGAAGCGTCGCCGAAACAGTGATGCGCCGGTCGACGGTTCCGGTAACGGTAGTCCGGTAACTATTCGACCTTCTCGACGGAGACGTTCTCGGGATCTGATTCGGCCTGTAGTTCGTCTCGTTCCTCAAGTAGTAAACCGAGCAGTCCGGCTACGATGAATCCTGCCCCGAGTGCTCTCGTCTGTGTGACGTACCAGTCACGTGGCTCGAGATCGGTCGGGTTCTCGAATCCACAACCGAGAAGTTTCAGGTTCAACTTGAGCGACTGCCGTGGAAGTGCAAGCGAAAACAACCCCTGAACTGCCATCCACACGTACCCGATTTTCCGCAGTTTCGATCCGAACATACGGATAGACGTAGGACTGCTGGTGGTATAATGTTCACGGGGCTGATAGCTCCTCGCCGTACTGATGCGTACCGATTGTGGAACGACGTCGCGTCAGAACGCTCGCAGGTCCTCGAGCACTGCGGCCGCGCTGCCGTCATCGATTGCCGTTCGGGCCGCTTCGAGCCCATCGTCGAGCGTGTCGGCGTCCCCGCCCGCATAGATGCGGAACGCGGCGTTCAGTGCGACAGCGTCCGCGAAGTGGTCCTCACGCTCACCCGTCACGACGTCTTCAGTGATCGTCGCTGAATCGGCCTGCACGTCGTCGACCTGCAGGTCTTCCTCCTCGAAGTCCATCCCGTACTCGGGTGTTTCGATCTCGTAGTCCTCGAACGTACCGTCTTCGGTTCCATCAGCTTCCCACTCGGCGACTTTCGTGTAGCCCGGGCGGATGTCGTCGTAGCCTTCCATCCCCTGAAACATGATCACTTTGCCGGGCGAGACCTGCTCGCTCTCGCGGAAGGTGTCGACGACCTTCTTCGCGAAGGCGAGATGGTAGAAGCTCCCCAGGTGGACGTCGGCGTTTGCGGGGTTTGCCAGTGTTTCGATCGTGTTGACGAACGTCCGGACACCCATCATGTCTCGCCGCTCGAACAGGTCGTCGATGCCGGGGTTGAATGCGGGCTGGTAGTAGAAACCAAAGCCAGTCTCGTCGACCATCTCGGCGCTCTCCTCGACGTCGAGTTCGGTTCTGACGCCGAGTTCGTCGAGGACGTGTTTGTACGCCGTTTCCTTCTGGGTCGGGACGCGGTCGCCGCTGTGGGTAACGATCGGCGTTCCTGCTCCGGCGGCGACGACGCCCGCGGCGACCCCGAGCAGTGCCGAGCTATGTTTGCCGTCGTAGTTTGCTCCACAGTCGACTGGATCGGCTTCCGGTTCGGCGACGACCGTAGACTCCTCTGCCATCACGTCGACGTACGCCGCCAGCTCTTCCGGAGTGTTTCGCTTCCAGCGGTTCGCCAGCCAGAACGCGCCGAGGGTCGTCTGGTCCGGCTCGTCGCCGAGGATTCGCTGAAAGGCCTCTCGGGCCTGCGCGCGAGACATGTCGTCCGCGGATTTTGGTCCGGAGCCGACGACTGCGGTCATCAGGCGTTTGAGCGGCCACTCGCCGTACTTCTGGGACGTCTGGGCCATGCTTGCGCGTTAGGAGAGCACGCGCAAAAGCGTCCCGCTTCTGGTGAGAGCCAGCTGCTCATCCCATGGCGAACAGGCGACAGGGCACCGACCGGAGCGGCGTGTCACACACCCGCGAACCGCTCCGGGCCGAGGTCTTAGAGCATGTTGGTTGCTGACCCCTCGATCCCTCAAAAACCTGAGTGGACCTATACAGCTCACCTTGTCACCGACCCGAAAGAGGTACATTTACTCCGCCCAACATCGGTGTAATGAGTACCCAGTCGAGCGACTGGCGCGAGTCGATCGACGATGTTGATGCGTCGATTATCGATGGCTTTCAGAGTGGCTTTCCTGTCGTACCGCGGCCGTTTCGTGTCCTCGGTGAGGCAGTTAATGTTAGCGAAGCGGAGGCGCTCGAACGTGTCGAACGACTGTACGAACGCGGTGTCTTCCGACGATTCGGTCCGGTTCTCAACCCGCCGGTGATCGGCAGTTCGACGCTCGCGGCCGTGCAAGCGCCGGAGGATCGGTTCGACGAGATTACGGATGTGATCAACGCGTACCCACAGATCAACCACAACTACCGCCGTGACCACGAGTGGAACATGTGGTTCGTCGTCACGGCGGGGTCTCGCCAGCGCCGCGACGAAATCCTCGACGATATCGAGACGCGGACCGGCTGTACGATACTGAACTTGCCGATGCTGACCGATTTCTACATCAATCTGGAATTTCCGGTCGTCAACGCCGACCGGTTCGCGCGGGAGACGGACGGACCCGGGGAAAGCGGGTTCGGCTCCACGAAAGTGGACGCGACGCGGATCAGTGAGGACGCAACTGGCGACCTCTCGGAGTTCGAGGCCGAACTACTACTGGAGATCCAGTCGGGCTTTCCGCTCTCGCGGACGCCGTACGCCGACATCGCCGCGACGCTGGACGCCGACGTCCCGGACGTCGTTGCGGGGATCGAGCGTCTGCTCGATGCGGGCTGTATCAAGCGCATCGGTTGTGTCGTCAACCACATCGTCACCGGCTTCGACAGCAATTGTATGGTCGTCTGGGATGTCGACGACGAGGAGCTGGACGAGCGCGGCGTCGCTGTCGGAGACCTACCGTATGTGACGCTGTGTTATCACCGTCCGCGTCGGCCTGAACTCGACTGGGAGTACAACCTGTTCACGATGATTCATGGCCGTGACGCGGCCGCGGTCGACGAAAAGATAGACGAACTGGCGGCCGAGCACCTGCCGTTCGATCACGAGCGGCTGTACTCGACGGAGACGCTGAAACAGACCGGCGCGCGCTACGAGGAACTGGTGTGAGTCACTCTGCTGTCGTGTAGAGGATCGGTGCGACGACGATCAACACGAAGCCAAACGCGCGGTAGACGATGTCGTCGGTCATCGAGAACGGGACGGCAACGAAAATGACGCCAAAGAGTACCGCGTTCAGCGAGAGGATCTTGCGCGACCGAAGCGGTAGCGATCCCAGCATTACCAGCACGAACGTCAGTACCAGCACGTGCCCAATGTGATAGTCGAGCAGGAACGTGTCCAGCAGTTGCAGTGGAACGGCGTTCATTGATATCCGATATTGCTACCGAGCAGGTGATTAAAGTTCCGTTACTCTGTGGGTCTACCTATATCACTGCAGCACTTCTAGCCCATCGGGCCCGTAAGATCGATCGGCCGAATCCAGATATACCACGCAATGAACACTAGCGCAAAAAAGCTCATCCCGAAAATAAACGTCCCGATGACGCCGTAGCCGACTTCGTTGAGATATCGGGCGACGATTCCGGGAACGACGACGCCAACTGCGACGAGTGTCAGCGTCTTCCCGACGAGCTCGTAATCGGCCTCAGTTCCGTTCTCGCTCATACACTCTATTGCGGTTGTAACGCCGTGAATGCCTCGGTTTCAGATCTCCCGTGCGCCAGCCAGCCCGATCAACGGATTCATAGATTGACGACACGAATCTGACCAATGCATCGTACGATAGACTGGAGTAAGCCTGTGTTGTGTACGGGAATGGTAAACGAACGACACCGCACAACGGTCGGCGGCTGGCGCGTCAACGGCGTTGTATCAGGCTACAGTTGAACGAGTTCGACACCGATCAGTATTGCTTTGCTGTCATCTGTTTCTGGAGATCCATTAGTCGGACTGTCAGGTCGTTTCAATGTCTAATTTTCGCGTCATCTATCGTGTAGCTGGTATATACTAATCACCGAAGCCGTCGAATCACCGGTTGGGGATACAATGAAACGACTCGACAGGCGTACGTTCGTCGGTATCGCGGGGAGTATCGGTCTACTCGGGCTCGCAGGTTGTACGGATGACCCGGAAGACGAGCCAGTAGACGATCCAGAAGACGATCCGGAAGATGATCCAGAAGATGATCCAGAAGACGATCCGGAAGACGATCCGGAAGATGACCCGGAAGACGACCCCGAAGACGATCCGGATGAAGAAGATGATGACCTCGATGACGAAGAGGACGACGAACTCTGACGGGTCAGCATTGAATACCGGTGTAGCACGTTGACCGATAACGGGCTACTATTTTCTCACTGATCGTGACCCGATCAGAGCAATCGATAGCCGTCCCGTGAGCGTGAGACTTCCCCTCGCTGGGCGAGTTTGTCCAGGCATCTCGTGACGTACTCCGCCGGGACATCGTGATCGGTCGCGTAATCAATGACGGCGCTCTCGGTCGGCTCATCAAGCGTCCGGATGGCGTCGAGAACCGTCTCTTTCCTGGTTCGTGAACTCCCCGTCTGCTCGTTGGTCCTTGCTCCTGCATCCGCGATCTCGTCGGCATCGAGCCCCGATCCCTCAAGATATTCGCGGTCACTAACGCCGGCGTCGTCGATCTCGTTTTCTAGCTCGCCGAAGGAGTCGACGGCAGCGAACGCATCGCCGTGATCGCTCCGGTTCGCGAGCATCGAGGCCCGGAGCTCGCGGGCGTGGTCCTCGTCGTCGGTCTCGGCGAACTTCTTCAGGCGGTCGAACTGGTGGGTCTTCCCACAGCGAGAACACTGTGCGGTCTGCTGTCGTCCCTCCACGAGCCAGAGATTGCTACACGCGTTACAGCCGACGACCGCGTACATACGCCCGGTTTATGGGGCGATCATTATGAACGCACCGGCACTCGTGCTGTGGCAAACTTCTTGCCGATCGCCGGCCAGCCAGCAGTATGGAAGTCATTGGACCAACTGATCGTGCATCGACCGAAGCCGTCGACGGTGTCCACCTTGCCCTGCTTGCTGGCGGCGACGAGATGAACGTCCAGCGGTTCGAGATCGAACCGGGCGCAACCGTCCCCGAACACGACCATCCACACGAACAGACCGGCGTCGTTCTCTCGGGGACGCTCACGTTCGTCCTCGCTGACGGTACGGAATACGAGATCGGTCCCGGTGATACCTATGCCATCCCCGGCGATGAGGCTCACGCGGCAGAAAACCGAACTGACAAGGTCGTCACAGGGATCGACGTCTTCGCCCCGCCGCGGACGGATCCCGACTGGCAGGACTGAGGGAGTACTGTCACTCGATCCGTTTGTACATCTTCACGTGTGGGATCCCCGCCTCCTCGAACTCCTCGCCGCGGCGCTCGAACCCGACTGACACGTAAAACCCCATCGCGCGCGTCTGCGAGTGGAGCTTGAGCTTCGTCATCCCCGCTTCGCGGGCCTCGCGCTCAACGGCCTCCATCAGCGCTTCCCCGACGCCCTGCTCGCGGCGTGATTCGAGTACAGCCACGCGCTCGACTTTGCCCAGTCCGTCTTCGGGTTCGCGGAGCCGTGCCGCCCCAACTGGCTCGTCGCCGTCGTAGGCCACGAAATGTGTCGCCGTCTCCTCGTGTTCGTCGTACTCCAGCTCTTCATCGACACCCTGTTCTTCGACGAAGACAGTCTGTCGTACTGCGAACGCGTCTTGGCGCTCGGCTGTCGAGTCGACGACTCGTATGTCAGTCATGAGAGTCCGATACGGAGGGGCGGTTGGTGAGCGTTACGACACGTTGTCCTGAGGAGCCGGGACCGCAGAAAAATCGGAGATCGGGTGTGAAGGACGCTCTACGAGAGCTGCTCGATGTTCTCGACGACGGCATCGGCGAACTCGCTGGTGGCCACCTTCGTGCCGCCCTCGATCTGTCGGTGGAGATCGTAGGTGACGGTGCCAGAGGAGATGGTCTCCTCGACGGCGTCGCGCACGAGGTCGGCTGCGTCGGACCAGCCCAGATAGTCGAGCATCTCGCGGCCCGAGAGGATCATCGCGGTCGGGTTGACCTTGTCTTCACCGGCGTATTTGGGTGCGGAGCCGTGGACTGGCTCTGCGAGACAGCGACCGTGACCGAAGTTCGCACCAGGGGCGATGCCGAGCCCGCCGATCTGTGCACCGGCGGCGTCGGACATGTAGTCGCCGTTGAGGTTCATCGTCGCGATGACGGAATACTCGTCCGTTCGGGTGAGGATCTGCTGGAGCATGTTGTCGGCGATGCGGTCCTGCACGACAACCGTGCCCTCGGGCTGTTCGCCGTCGTACTCCTCCCATAGTTCGTCCTCGGTAATGACGTCCTCGCCGTACTCCTCCTCGGCGACCTCGTAGCCCCAGTCGCGGAAGGCTCCTTCGGTGAACTTCATGATGTTACCCTTGTGGACGAGGGTAACGGAGTCGCGGTCGTTGGCGACGGCGTAGTCGATCGCCTCGCGGATGAGGCGCTTGGAGCCGAACTCGGAGATCGGCTTGACGCCGATGCCGACCGGGCCGTCGTGGATGACGTCTTTGATGTCCATATCGTCTTCGAGGAAGTCACGAACCTGCTCGACCTCGTCAGTTCCGGCTTCCCATTCGACGCCCGAGTAGACGTCCTCGGTGTTTTCCCGGAACGTCACCATGTCCATCTTCTCGGGGGATTTGACAGGCGAGGGGACGCCGTCGATGTGGTAGGTCGGGCGGACGTTGGCGTACATATCCAGCGTCTGCCGAAGCGCGACGTTGAGCGAGCGGAAGCCAGCGCCGACGGGCGTCGTCAGCGGACCCTTGATCGCGACGCGGTGGTCGCGGATCGCGGAGACCGTATCCTCGGGCAGGTTCTCGTCGTACTTTTCGCGGGCGGACGAGCCTGCGTACACGCGCATCCAGGAGATCGAACGGCCAGTTGCTTCCGCGGCAGCATCGAGAACTTTCTGTGCCGCGGGACCGACGTCCGTACCGATTCCGTCCCCGTGAATAATGGGGATGATCGGGTTCTCCGGCACATCGAGTTCGCCGGTGTCTTCGTCAGCAAGAGTGATCGGTTCCCCCTCCTCGGGGACTTCGACCTTGTCGTAGCTCATGGTCATTTCTAACGAATCATGATGGGGGTAAAAGCCCTGTCTTTTGCGTCCGGTGGCGCAATTATTGGTAGCAGTAGCGTCGCCAACGATGGCAGTGGAACTCGGTGGAAAGTACTGAAGGAGGTCCGCTGCTACTGGTATCACATGCGCGTAATCGTTCACGGCGGTGCAGGCGGGAGCCCCGACGAACCGGAGCCGAGACAGGCTGTACTCGACGATGCGGCGGAGTCGGGCGCTACTGAATCCGACCCGCTCGATGCCGTCGTGCGTGCCGTCGAACTCCTCGAATCATCGCCGCGGTTCAACGCCGGGACCGGTAGCGCAGTCCAGAGCGACGGCGTGATCCGGACGGATGCGGGCGTGATGACTGGGGCGGGCGAAGCGGGGGCGGCCTGTTCGATGCCGGGCGTCGAACACGCTCTTGGGGCCGCCCGGGTCGTCCTCGAAGAGACGCCACACGTGTTCGTATCCGGCGAGCACGCCCGTGCGCTTGCTGCCGAGTACGGAATCGAGACTGACGTCGACCTGTGGTCGGATCGCTCGCGGGACCGGTGGGCCGAGCAGTCGCCCCCTGAGGGTAGTGCCCGGGACCAACTCGACTGGATCGCCGAGCACTTCGGCGACACGTCCTCGCGCCGGGTCGACGACCACGATACCGTCGGCGCAGTCGCGGTCGCTGACGGGCAGGTCGCCGCGGCGACATCGACCGGCGGGCGCTGGTACGCACTCGCAGGCCGGGTCGGTGACGTTCCACAGATCGGTGCCGGATTTTTCGCATCGGACGCCGGCGGAGCGAGTGCCACGGGTGCGGGTGAGGCGATCGCCCGGACCGGCGTGGCACGGCGGGCCGTCGATCTGCTTGACGCCGGAGAGAGTCCTGAAACGGCGGCGAGGCGCTCGATCGAGGAACTAGGGGAGAAAACTGGCGAATCGGCTGGCGTGATCGTCTCCGATATCAGTGGGAGGGTTGGGAGCGCGTACAACAGCGCAGCGATGCAGACGAGCGTCGCTAGCTCCGGCGGCGATAGCCCGTAACGCCTTTTGTGTCGCTGTGTCGAGTAGGAGTATGGTAGATACCGAGGTCGATCTCGAATCCGAGCAGTACGAGAAACACCGTGAGGCTGGCGAGATACTCGCACAGGTTCGCGAAGAGACGGTCGAGCGTATCGAGGTCGGCGCGAGTCATCTCGAAGTTGCCGAGTACGCCGAAGACCGGATCCGGGAGCTCGGCGGCCAGCCAGCCTTCCCGGTCAACGTCAGTATCGACGAGGAGGCCGCTCATGCGACACCGGGCATCGAAGACGATTCGACCTTCGGTGAGGAGATGATCAATATCGACATCGGCGTCGCCGTCGACGGCTGGCTCGCGGATTCGGCGATCACGATCGACCTGTCGGGCAACCCGGATCTGGCCGAGGCACCCGGAGCCGCGCTCGACGCCGCGATCGAGCTGATTGAACCCGGTGTCGACACCGCAGAGATCGGGGCGGCGATCGAAGAGGCGATCGACGGCTACGGTTTCAACCCCGTCGTCAATCTCACCGGCCACGGACTGGGCCACTGGGAACAACACACCGACCCGTCGATTCCGAATCGGGCCGTCCCACAGGGTACCGAACTCGAGGTCGGCGACGTCGTCGCGATCGAGCCGTTCGCAACGGATGGCTCCGGCAAGGTGAGCGAGGGAAGCGCCGAGGAGATCTTCGCGCTCGAACGGGAGGGGTCCGTCCGAAATCGACAGACACGACAGGTTCTAGAACAGATCACCGAGGAGTTCCGTACGCTTCCCTTCGCGACACGCTGGCTGGAGAGTTCCCGCCCAAAGATGGCTCTCAGACGGCTCAAATCGCAGGACATCGTTCACGGCTATCCAGTACTCAAAGAGGACGACGGCTGTCTGGTCAGTCAGAAAGAACACACCGTCATCGTCACGCCTGATGGCTGTGAGGTGACGACCCGCTAGGCGTTGTTCATCCGCTGGCTCGTTCGGGTACCACACTCCTGACACTCCGCGATCCGGTACGGCTCCCGCGAGAACTGTGCGTTCTCCTCTTTTCTGCTTTCGGTCTTGAGCTGGACCGATACTCGGTGGGTCGTCTCCACGTCACAGCTGTCACAGCGTTCACGCACTCCGTCAAACGATCCCTCAGTAGTTGCCATTGCTTTTCGTCTGCTCGGGGATAGCTATAAAACGGAGACTCCGTTAGGAACTGTTTACTGGAGAGCGCCTCCGTGTCTCTGGGTTCCCGATCTGACGCGGTAAGATCGGCCAAAAGCGTTTAAAATCGGATGTAAGCGTTCATTTATATCCTTTGTGGCCACCGATCGAACCGTCGGTGCGTCCGACCGGCGGCGGCACCCACCCTGTGCCGTGGGCGACAGTATATATTCCTGGAACGGTCACACTGTCCGTATGGACCAGGTGTTCGCGCCGTGGCGCATCGAATGGGTTGAACGAGATAGCTCTCGCACCGATATCGACGACTGTGTTTTCTGTGAGCTACCGGAACAGGACGCCGACCGACGGAATATGATCGTCGCCCGTAGCGATCACGCCTTCGTGCTCCTCAACAACTACCCGTACAATCCCGGACATATGATGGTGATCCCCCACCGTCATACGGGGGACTACCGTGACCTTGACGAGGCCGTGTTGACAGATCACGCGAGACTCAAACAGCGGACGTTCGACGCGCTGGAAAGCGCGATGAACCCGGATGGGTTCAATACCGGCCTGAACCTCGGCAAGGGGGCAGGCGGATCGATCGACGACCATCTCCACACGCACGTCGTCCCGCGCTGGGAGGGCGATACGAACTTCATGGCAACGGTGAGTGATACGCAGGTGATCGTTGAGGCGCTTGAAGACACCTACGGGCGAGTGTACGACGCGTTTGCGGCCCAGGAGGGCACGACTGTTCCCTCGGACGGCGCTGTCATTGTAGAGTAGTGGGCTCCGCGCCTCTGAGCACTCGCCGATGACCCGGTCCATCTCCTGGCGCTCCCCGTCGCAGTACGTTTCCGGTATCCTCTCGAATATAAACTACCAGCGTATGTGGGTGTTCGGGCGGTGCTTTCTCAGATGCTGGGAAGCGTCTGGATCCCTCATTGTTGGCTGTATCGTAGCCCCACCGTGAACAGCCACTATGACTGATCAATGGACCGTCGTAGTAGGGATCAAGCAGGTACCCGACGAGGACGACGTCACGATCGATCCCGACACGGGGACGCTCAATCGATCGGGCGCCGATTCGATCCTGAACCGGCCGGACAGAAACGCGCTGGAAGCAGCGTTAGAAATCAAAGACCAGGTGGATGCGAACGTCATTGCCGTGACGATGGGCCCACCACAGGCCACACCCGTCCTTGAAGAAGCGATTGCGATGGGCTGTGACGACGCCGTGCTCGTGACCGATCGGGCGTTCGCTGGTAGCGATACCTGGCCAACAAGCCTTGTACTCGCATCGGCTGCGGACTATCTCGACGCGGATGTCGTACTCTGTGGTGAGGAGACGACCGACTCCTCGACGGGTCAGGTTCCGCCGGGGATCGCTGCACACAACGGCTGGGCACAGCTCACCTACGCCGAAGAGCTCGAACCGAAGCCCGACGAGGATCAGATCGTCGCCAAACGCGACGTGGAAGGCGGCCACGAGTACGTCGCTGCCGACCTGCCAGTCGTCATCGCCTTCGCCTACGGCGAGAACGAACCCCGACCGGCCGGACTTCACCGAAAGATCTACGCCGAGACCGAGTTCGAGCCAGAGCAGGTCACTGCCGAGGAGCTGCCGATAGACACTGACAGGGTCGGACTTGCCGCTTCGCCCACACAGGTCGGCGGGATGGAGACGGTCGATCCAGTCGAGCGCGAGCAAGAGCGCCTCGAATCACCTGCAGAGCTGCTCGAAACGCTCGCCGAGGAGGGGGTGGTCTGAATGCCAGACATCGACATCGACGACCATTCCGACGTCTGGGTGTTCATCGAGGAACACGCCGGAGAGGTCGCGCCGGTCTCCTGGGAGCTACTCTCGGAAGCCAAAGGGCTGGCAGAAGAACTGGACGAAGATCTCGTGGCACTCGCGATCGGGGAAGATCTGGACGACGTGGCCGAGGAAGCGGTTGAGCGTGGCGCGGACAAAGTGCTTGTCGCTGACGATCCGGTCTTCGAGCCATATCGTGCGGACCCCTACGGCGAGCAGTTCCGCTATCTCGTCGAGGAGCGGGAACCCGATGTCGTCCTGATCGGCGGGACCCACACGGGACGGGACTTCGCGGGCCGCGTCGCAGTCCCAGCGTACGCGGGGCTCACCGCCGACTGCACGGAGCTTGGGATCGACGAGGACGGCCACCTCGAAGCCCGCCGCCCGGCCTTCGGCGGCAACGTGCTGGCGACGATCAAGTGTGAACGTCACCGGCCGCAGATGGCGACGATTCGCCCCGGCGTCTTCGCGACGGCCGATCCCGACCCCGACCACGAGGGCGAGATCGAGGAGGTCGAGGTCATCGTCGAGGAGGCGGACACGATCTCCGAAGTCGTCGAGCGGAACGTCGGCGACACCGCGGATATCACGGATGCCGACCGCGTGGTCGCTGCCGGTCGCGGCGTCGAGGGCAACGTCGAGCCGGTCGCGGAACTCGCGGAGGCGCTTGACGCTGAACTCGCCGCCAGCCGAGCGGCGGTCGATGAGGGCTGGATCGACGGTGCGCGACAGGTCGGCCAGACCGGCAAAAACGTCCGGCCGGATCTCTATGTCGCAGTCGGTATCAGCGGTGCAATCCAGCACATCGAAGGGATGAACGATAGCGACATCGTGGTCGCGATCAACAACGATCCCAACGCGCCGATCTTCGAACACGCCGACTACGGCATCGTCGGCGACCTCTTCGAGATCTGTCCCGAGCTGGTCGAACAGCTAGAGGACGTTGACGACCCAGCGGAGGTACTAGCATGAGCGAGGAAAGCGAGCGAGCGAAACCACCAGCCGACCCGAACTACGACGGCGAGTTCGACGCTATCGTCGTCGGCGCAGGCCCCGCCGGGAGCGCATCGGCGCTGACGATGGCCGACGCCGGGCTCGACGTTATCATGATCGAGCGCGGTGCCTATCCCGGCGCGAAGAACGTCTTCGGTGGCGTACTGTACACGCCGACCATCCGGGAGCTGACCGACATCGACGACGCGCCACTGGAACGGTACGTCGGGGAGAAACGCTTTGGCATGCTCTCGCCCGAGGACGAGACCGCCGTCTCGGTCAAGCCCAACCAGTGGCACCAGGAGCCCCACAACGACTCCTACACGGTCCTGCGCGGGGACTTCGACGAGTGGTTCGCCGAGCAGGCAGTCGAAGCGGGTGCAACCCTGATCACCGAGACGACGGTGACCGACCTCATCCGCGAGGACGACGGACGGATCGTCGGCGTCGACACCGATCGCCCGGAGGGCGAACTCCGCGCCCCGGTCGTCGTACTCGCTGAAGGTGGCAACTCCCTCGTCGCAGAGGGGGCCGACCTCAAGGATCCATCGCCACGCGAAGATGTCGCCGTGGCGGTCAAGGAGGTCATCGAGTTCCCCGGCGATGGCAACGAGATCGAGGACCGGTTCCGACTGACCGAGGACTCGGGCGCATCGTATCACTACTTCGGCGAGGGTGCCGTCGGCGACGCCTTCGGCGGCGCGTTCATCTACACCAACGACGACACGGTGAGCATCGGGCTTGCCTACCGCATCGAGGACGCGGTGACAAGCCAGCCAAAGCCCGAGCAGACGCTCAACGAATTCAAGTCCCATCCGGCGGTCGCACCACTGGTACGCGGCGGTCGCACTGTGGAGTACTCCGCGAAGACGATCCCGGAGGGTGGTGCCGACGCCATGCCGGACCTCGTCCACGACGGCGCGGTACTGGTCGGGGATACTGCTGGACTCGTCCTGAACAACGGCGTCCACCTCGAAGGGACGAACATGGCGGTCGAGAGCGGCTACCACGCAGGGAACGCGATCATCACGGCGATGGCCAACGATCGAACCGACGCGAACGCACTGCTGGAGTATCCACGGAACCTGGAAGACTCCTTTGTCGTTCAGAATCTCGAACGCTACGAGTGGCTGATGGAGACTGCAGTCGAAGACAAAGACCTCCTCTTCCGTGATCTGCCGCGGGCGATCGCCGACGCCAGCGAGGAGTACTTCAGCATCGACCGTGACCCGAAGGCAGAGCACGCAGACGACGCGAAAGACCGGATCCTCCAGACCATCGGCGGCTGGAGCGGCGCGGCAAAACTGGCCTGGCGCTACCGCAAGGTGATGACCTCATGAGCACGAAACAGAACTCCGTCGACAACGCATCGCTCGAAGACCGGCTGTACACCGTCAAGTACGAGGACCCCGGCGAGTCCCACCTTGATGTCAAGGTGCCCGGTATCTGTGAAGAACGCTGTCGAACCGACGATTGCGTCGACGTCTGCCCGGCCGACGTCTGGCGGGAAGGCGAGGACGGCGTCCCGCACATCGCCTACGAGAACTGTCTGGAGTGCAGTAGCTGTCGGTTCGCCTGCCCGCACAACAACGTCGTCTGGACGTACCCCGAGAACGGCTCCGGCGTGACCTACAGCTACGGCTGATCTGGCCCCTCGCTGTTTCGCATTTCCATCGCCGTCCGTCGTGTTTTCTCACGAACTGAGAACGACCACTGGGTCATTCAAAAGGCGATCGTGTAGTACTGAGTATGACTGCAGCCCATAGCGCGGACACCAACCTTGGGGATGTTGATACGCTCCGTGCGCGCCTCCGCGTCGAGCCCCCCTCGAGCGCGGGATGTGAGCTACTTTCGGCGGCTACCACCACCAGCAGTATTCGTCAGTCGCTGTCCTGTCCTGACGGCGACTGTCCCGATCAGTCCTGTGAATGTCACGCGGAAGTAGCCTCGCGAGACGGTCCGGATGGTCCGCAGTTTCTCACCAAGGAAGTCACGAGTCGGTGTGTCTGTCGGACGTTTCGTAACCACTCCTGTGTCTCCGAGATCGAGTGTGTGCAGAACGGAGAGCTCGTATTTTCGGTCACGATTCACGGCCGCGATGAACTCCGCGCCATCATCACTGATCTGCGGGACACCGGCGCGACCGTTCGTCTCCAGCGCCTTGTCGATCTCAGTACGGACGACTGCGACGGCTCGCAACTCACCAATGCGCCGGTCACCGACAAGCAACGCGAGGCCATCCGCACTGCCTACGAACTCGGCTACTACGAGACGCCGCGACAGGCAGACCTCGGTGCTGTCGCCAACGAACTCGATATCTCGAAGTCCGCGGCCTCACAGCGACTCAACGCTGTCGCATCGAAGCTGGTAGTCGGATTACTCCAGACCGAGGATATTGCCGGTCCCCGTAGGTCAGTGTCCGCGGGTGTTTCTGCCGACGACTGATCCACCGTTCTACTCCTCGGCGGCCGTCTCGGATAGCCGGTCCGGTAGCAGGTCGGCACAGACGACTTCGACGTCTTCGCCAATTGTCACGGTCACAGCCGGTGCTCGCCGTTTGTACCGTGCGGGCGGATCGCCATCAGGACGTTTCTCCGTCGTTTCGACCAACAGTCCTGCCTCGGTGAGCTTGTCGACTTTCCGGTATGCGGTCGACTGTGAGACGTCACATTCTTCGGCCAGTTGCTGGATCGTCATCGGGTCGGCGGCGGTCTGAAACAGTCTGACAGCTTCCGCATCGTCCAGCAGCTCGACGACCAGTTCGGAATCGAAACACTCCCCGAGCTCGCGTTCGTCGATTCCACCGTCAGGGTAGTGTTGGTACGTCCGGCTCATACCCAATCATAGTACCTATTTCCCCAACTACGTGGCCCTGCAATATACACCGGTTTATACGCGGAGCAGGTGCAGTGGCGCGGGCTTCAGGCGGCGGAGGATGTCAAATGAAACTACCCCCGGTCGAGCCACCGGTCCATGGCACGAGTCGGTGCTGGAGATACTCCAGTCCGTACGTGATCGCGACGCCGACGAGGCCGATCACAACGATCGTCCCGTAGAGCTCCTCGAGCGCGTACGTGTTCCATGCAACCCACATCAGATAGCCGAGCCCTTCGCCACCGGCGATCAGTTCGACCGAGATCACGATCAGAAACGACGTGCTCACCCCGAGGCGAACGCCGGTGAAAAGCAGCGGCAACGACCCCGGTAGCAACACTTCCCGAAAGAGCTGGTACGTGGATGTTGCACCGTTATCTCGCGCCGCATCGAGATACACCTGCTCGATTCTTGTTGCACCGTTTTTCGCGTTCGAGACGACGAGAAAGAACCCGCCGAACGCAGCGGTAAAAACGAGTGCGGTCTCGCTCGATCCGAACGCGAGGACCAGAAGCGGAAGCAACGCGATCACTGGCAGTGGGTACAGCGCCGAAATCGGCGGCTGCAACAGCGCACGTACCGTCGTGTTCCACCCCATCGCCAGCCCGATCACCGTCCCACTCATCACCGCAACTCCCCCGGCAACGACGGTACGTGTCATGCTCGTCGAGAAGTGTCGCAGAAACTCCCCGTCGCCCAGCAACGCCACGGTACTCGCCAGAATCGTTGTCGGTGCGGGAAGCACGGCCGCATGCACGAGTTCGAGATGCAGAACCAGTTGCCAGAGACCAACCAGTACCCCGACGGAAAGCGCCTGGTACAGCGTGTCTCGGTTCATCAGGTGTCTCGCGGTACGGATGGTTCGAAAGGACTGCACGACGGCGCGTGATCGATCCGAGCTTACTCGGTGATCTCGAACGCGAAGTGCAGTGCTGGCAGTGGTCGCACTGGATGGTTGTCCCAGTACGAGAGATGGGGTTTCGTCGTGAAGTTCGGCTCGTCGGTCTCGGTCTCGAACAGGCTCGGGTACACGTCGATGAAGTGGTAGCCGGGTTCACCGGTCGCCCGGAGCTTCGTCCGAAGGATACCGTCTTCCTCGTCCAGACTGCAGATGTAGCCAAGTGGCTTGTTGTCGTAGACGAAATGGTAGGCGTTCTCGTAGAGCGGCCAACCGATACCGGTCACCTCGAACTCGATCTCGGTTCCGACCGGACCGCTGGTCGGGGACATATCGACGATCTTGGGCTGCATCATAAAGCCCGTCACGGCGACCGACTCGCCGTCGATCTCCGCCATAATCGGACGGGTCGCCCCCATTTCGTTGGGGATCGTGAACTCGTGGTCGAACCCGCCGTTCTCGTCAGTCGTAACCGTCGGTAGTATCTCGGGCTTGGCGTTCGGCGTGATATCGATATCGAGCGGGCGGTGGCCGCCGTGTGAGTACCAGACCAGATCGATCTCGGTGTTGGCTGGGAACGCCTTCCCTGAGAGTGTCGCCGTGTCACCGGCCTGTCCGGACGTCGGGCTGATCTCGAGTTGTGCGTCCGTCTCCCGATCGGGGTCGGGCAGATGGACGCCCAGAGCCTCCTCGTCGTACATCGGATCCACCCAGTAGGGGTCCGGCGTGGCGCTCTGTTCCGTAACCTCGACCGTCCACGTAGACTGGCGTTCACCCGCGACCGGGCCAAACGGCGACTGTGTGTTGTTCTGCAGGAACGGAACGCCCCGATAGTTCCGCCAGACCTGCAGGACGTGCTCGCCCGGCGGACCGACAGCACGGACTTCCGCCGTGGCGGTACCGCGATTGACGACACCGGTGATAAACCCGACCATCCCGTTGTCCCAGGCGATCTGGTAGTTGCTCCGCTCGACGCCCGGCCCGAGTCCGTAGCCGACGACGGTAAACGTCTCGCCGAGTTCGGCGGTCGTCCGATCGATCTCGAACCACGCGGTCACGGAGAACTCGGCTTCAGCGAGCGTGTTGCCATCGCTCGTCCGGAGCTCGATCGTGTGGTCCCCGCCGTAGTCTTCCGGGATCTCCCAGCGCTGGCTGAACTCGCCGCTGGCGTTCGTCCGTACCGTCGCGATCTGTTCGGTCCGTGGCTGATACTGTGGGCCGTGAATCTCGTTGCCCTCGATCACGCCCCACCGACCTCTGACGGAGTGCCAGATCAGCTCGAAGCCCTGGTTTTCGGGCAACGATGAGCCCTCGATCGTGATCTCGTCACCGACGTAGCCCGCCTCCGGCGTCACCGTCAGGTTGGTTGACTGGTCCTGACGCCCACGCCGATGTTCCTCGAACGTGTCCCGCAGCGTCGACGTAATTCCATCTCCCTTCTCTGTCATTGTTCTAGTTTACTGTTTACCGGCAGTTCCCTATAACTCTGCCTTCACAAATAAGGATTTTTTAACGACGCTGCGACGGTCGACGAACGATAGTTCGTGTCCCTGCTCTACCGTATTCTTGTACGTATCCGTATGTGCGACCGGTTTTGCGTGATCCAGGTTCGGACCTGAGACCGCGGACTCCCAACGGCTCTTGGGCCGTGACAAAGATAACAATAAAATAATACGTATGTAGAACTGGCCGATGATTGTAGATGATTACTGTCGGTTTTTCGTATGACTTGATTTTGTAATACAGTATCCGATTTTCGAGAATCCCGGTATGAACGGCTCTCAACGGTGATATCGGGGGTCCGATAGGTCTGCTCACGAACGACCAAATTACAAATTGTTTGTAATCAGAAACTCATAATGGAGAAGTGGTATTCTCAATCTGCGGAAATGATGCGGTTTTATTAGTAATGGAGGGTATACAGTAGAACTACAATGGTACCTACCCCGACCGACGATGCTGATGACCGAATGAGTGCGTCCCGCCGTCGCGTGATGGCAGCAGGTGGCGCAGCCTTCGCCTCCGTTGCTGTCGCCGGCTGTACTGGCGACGACAACGGCGACGAGAACGGTGACGAAAACGGCGCGGCAAACGATGACGAGAACGGTGACGAGGAAAACGAGGTCCTCAACTACGTGGTCACGGACGACCTGATCGCCGGCTCCGCCGGTGCGCCGGACACGGGCTTTGCCCAGTCGTGTTCGCCGACGCGCCAGTTCATGCCCGGCATGCAGGCGGTGTTCAAGATCGGAATCTACGACCCCGAAACCGGCGATCCCGTCGACAACGAGACCGTCGACGAGGCAGTCGTCGAAATTGGAGACGACACCGTCGAGCTCGAGCACGGCGAGGAAGGCGAGGACGACGAGTTCGAGTGGAGCGGCAACTGGATGATCCCCGACGACCAGGATCCCGGCACGGTCGAGTACGTCGTCGAGGTAACGAACGAGGGGCAGTATCAAAACGTCGGCATCTACCAGGGTGAGCTGGAAGTAATCGAAGGTGATGACCCACGAAACTACGTCGTTACCGATGATGTTTGGGCCGGTTCCGAAGAGATTCCGGACGACGCAAACGGTTTTGCACAGGCGTGTGCGCCACAAAACCAGTTCCGCCCGGGCATGCAGGCTGTATTCAAGGTCGGCGTCTACGACGGGACGACCGGAGAGATGGTTGGTCCGGATACCCTTGACGAGGTTACCGTCGACGTTGACGGGTTCGATACCGTGGAGCTCGGCACGGAAGACGAGGACGACTGGGATGACGACGAGTGGGACGCCGGCTGGATTATTCCAGATGATGCAGAAGAAGGAACGGTCGAGTACACTGTCGAGGTAACGAATGAGGGTGTGTTCTACAATGTCGGGGTCTCCGCGTCCGAGATCGAGATAATATAATCCCAGACAACCGTTTCGTCAGCTTCACGCGACGCTATCCACTGTCTCCACCCTTATAATACCGTGTATATTACACCCGAGCCCTGTAGTGAATACGACACAACGGCTAGGTATGAGCAAAAGAGGTACTGACAAAGCGGTTGATTGTGATTCCGAAGCGGCCGGAGACTGTACGAACTGTCCTAACGCCGATACCAACGCTCGTCGACGACGGGTACTCACTGCGCTGGCTGCGGGTAGCACGGCGGCAGTCGCTGGCTGTGCCGGGCTGTTCGATACCGGCGAGGACGACAGCCAGGAGAACTTCGTCTCCGAAGACGCTGATGAAAACGGTGAGGAAAACGGCGAGGAGGCGCTCGCATACGAACTGGAGTTCCTCCGAAACGAAGAGACGCTCGATATTGCCGAAGACGAGATTATCCTTGATGCCGGACTGGATGCCGATCTCGATCTTCCGTACCAGTGTGAGGTAGGAACCTGTGGACAGTGTGTTGCGCAGGTTAATGGAGATGCCAACGACGTGGTCGAGATGGACGGCAACGAGTATCTCGACGACTCGGAGATCGAAGACGGAGCCTTCCTCACCTGTGTCGCCGAGCCGCGCGCTGACTTTAGCATGGACGAACGCCCGGACGAGGGCGACAGTCCACTCGATGATGTCGAGGAGGCACAGACGTTTGCGGTAGAATATCTCGGTCACGACACTGGTGGGACGACGCTTAATGTCCCAGAAGACGAGGAACTGTTGTACCCGGCACTGGACGAGGGATGGGATCTGCCATACCAGTGCGAGGTCGGCGTCTGTGGGCAGTGTGTCGCAGAAGTCGATGGTGATGCCAACGACGTGGTCGAGATGGACGGCAACGACTACCTGTCCGAGGAAGAGGTCGAGGACGGACAGCTACTGACCTGCGTCGCCCAGCCTCGCGACGACTTTACGCTCGATACCGAACCCTGATCCGCTACTCGCGTTCGGGTTCGATCTCCGTTCTGATGTTCTCGAAGTAGCTGTTGAGATCCGACGTGACCGCCTTCCGCACGACGAGTTTCGGGAGCGAGGCGACCCCGCCGGAGTAGGATAGCTCGGCCGTATACGCCAGCTCCGTTCGATCGCCTTCGACCTCGCTCATCTCCATCGCGGCGAGCACGTCGAACCGACTTCCGGTCGTCGAATCGAACGCCTCCCCGTCGGCGACGATCCAGTCCGGCTCGTTCATCTCGACCATCTCCAGTTCGCCGTCGATCGAGATCGTCATCTTGCTGATTCCGCGGGTGACCTCACAGGTGTACCGGCGTTCCGTCTCCCTGGTGACCGATTCCGCGCCGGGAATACACTGGGCGAGATTCTGCGCTTCGGAAATAAACCCCCAGAGCTCCTCTTTTCCGGCGTCGATCGTGACGGAGTCCTCGAACTCCAGTTGTGTGTCGTCTCGCTCGGCCTCGTCGCCGGACCCCTCACCCTCCGCAGTGTCAGTCGATTCCTGGCTGTTCATACGTCCCCTATGCCGGTGGTATAATTAGGTGTTGTCTGGGTTCTCAGTCCGTGAGATTCGTCTACTGGCCCTCCCAGGGCGTCAGGTAATCACCTGCGGCCTCGATGCCGTAGACGAAGACGATCCCGATGACGTTGATCAACATCAGTGCGACGTACAGTCGTGGGATCGTAAACAGTTGCCAGGAGTTCCAGATGACGTATCCGAGCCCGGCGTCGGCGGCGACCATCTCGATCACGACGATCAAAATAAAGCCGATTCCAAAGCCCAGGCTCAGCCCGGACACGGTCTGTGACAGCGCGCCGGGGAGCAACACTTCCCGATACAGATCGATGGTGCCGGCCCCGTTGTCGATCGCAGCGTCGATATAGACGTCATCGATCGCTCTGACACCCCCCATGGTACTGACTGACACCAGCAGGAAGACGGCGAGGCTCATCGTCACCACCCTCGCCGTCTCGGTGACGCCAAACAGGGCAAACGAGATCGGCAACAGCGTGATCTTCGGCACCGGGTACAGGAGACCGACGTAGGGGTTCAACACGAGTCGGACCTGTCTGGACCAGCCCATGAGCAACCCGGCGACGACGCCGGTCGATGCACCGATGGCAAACGCAAGGACGATCCGGCGAAGGCTGACGCCGAAGTGGTAGAGCATCTCACCATGCACGATCTCGGTGTATGCGGCGTCGAGCACGACGGTCGGCGGCGGGAAGAACTGTGGAGTGATCAGCGCCAGCCGGGCCAGTAGCTCCCAGAGGAGCAGGCCACTGACGATCGGCGCGACGTTTAACAGGAGCCGACGGACGTACATGGTCACGACCGCCCGTGCATCGATCGCTCGACCTCGCCGCTCAACGACGACCAGATCCGCTCTTCGAGCCGGTCGAGTCGTTCGAGCGGGATCTCCGTCCGGCCACGTGGTCGTTCCAGGTCGACATCGATTACTTCCTTGATTCGACCGGGGCGAGCCGACATCACGCCGATTCTGTCACCGAGTCGGATCGCCTCCTCGATGTCGTGGGTGACGTAGACGACCGTCTTTGTCGACTCGTTCCAGAGTTCCAGCAGTTCCTCGACGAGAAACCCCTTGGTCTGGGCGTCGAGCGCGCCGAACGGTTCGTCCATCAGGAACACCTCGGGATCGTTCGCGAACGCGCGGGCGATGCCGACCCGCTGTTTCATCCCGCCGGAGAGCTGATGTGGGTACGATTCCTCGAAGCCGTCGAGATCGACTTTTCCGATGTACCGTCTGGCGGTCTCGTATCGCTCCTCCCGGGGAACGCCCTGCATTTTGAGCCCGAACGCGACGTTGTCGATGACGGACTTCCACGGAAAGATCCCGTACTCCTGAAACACCATGTTCGTCGTCGGTCGGTCCGCATCGCCGGTCCGGATCTCGATGGTGCCCTCATCACTGTCGAGAAGCCCTCCCAGTAGTCGGAGGAGCGTCGACTTCCCACAGCCCGACGGGCCGACGATACAGAAAAACTCCCTGTCTTCCACCCGCAGCTGCACGTCGCTGAGAGCGCGGACCGCTCCGGACCGGCTCCGGTACGTCTTGCTGACGTCGCTGACGCTGATCCGGGGCTCGGTTCGGTCGGCTGTCGGTTCGGGCATCATTATCGGTCGTCCTCGGTGCCGTGTCGGTTACCTACTCGCAGATCGCGTCGGTCGGGAACTCCGACGGCGGCGTCATGTCCCCGAGCGGTGGGTACGGAGCGGGTGCCGACTCGCTCCACTCCTCGATGTTCGCTACCGACGGCGTTGCTTCCGCCTCGTCGAGTCGGCCGACTTCCGCCAGCGCCTCGTCGAGAATCGACTCGTTGACGATCGCCTCGGCCTCGACGGTCTCGTCGACGTACCCCCGGCAGGCGTGGTACTCCTGCTGTCGCATGATACTGTCGACGTTGACGAACCCGTTTTTGTGTGGGAGCGATGGGATCGACGAGCGGATCGCCCCGACCGGGACGTCGATCGCGTCGCTGATGATTCCGGCCAGCTCCTCGTCTGGAAAGCCGCCCATCTCGTAGTACTCCCTGACGCCGAGCAGATACGCCTCCAGCCATCGACGCGCGACCGCCGGACGCTCCTCGATGAACGGCTGGCCGTAAAAGTATCCCGCGATCTGCATTCGTGGCGCGACTTCCGATCCGTACAGTAGCTGTCCGGCGTTGGCCTCCGAGGCGACCTGCAGGCCGAGCGGGTCCGGAATCGAACAGAGATCGATCTCGCCCCCCGCCATCGCGCCGATCATGTCCGGGAACGGCATCTCCGTGATCTCGATGTCGGCCCAGCCCATCCCTTCGCTGGCGAGCAGTCGGCCGACCACGTAATCCATCGATCCCCCTTCGCCGTTGATCGCTACTGTCGGCGTCCCCTCGACATCGGACAGCGCCATCCCATCGGAGTACAGTTCCTCCCTGACCCAGATCCGGTTTCCGGAGGGCTGGTTCTCCCACCACTGGGTCTGGTCCGCGACGATCTGGACAGGGACGTCCTGTGCGATCGAGTTGAAGATACTTGCGCCGATCGAACCGCTCGCCACATCCAGCTCCCCGGACGCGAGCTGTGGTACCGCCTGCGGTGCGCCGGTGACCCGTTCGATCTCCAGATCGATCCCCCTGTCCTCGAAGTAGCCACGTTCCTCTGCGAGATGTATCTCCGCAACTGCAGCGATCGGGAGCGTCCCGAACGTTACTACGTCGCCATCGTCCCGAAGCATCGACAAACAACCGGCAGTCGCGGCGAGTGCGGCTCCGCTCCCTGCAGCGAGGAAGCGACGACGCGATGCAGTGACGCCGGAACGGTGGTCCGGGCCCGAACGTCTCTCACGGCCTCGGGGATCCAGCCCGTTGGTCGAGTTATTTTGCATTGCTGGTAACAGATTTCTTGTAACGGCAAATAAAGATGCAGTCGAGTTCTCGCCGGGTGAGAAGCATCCCCTCGAACTACTCGGGAGCGGGCGTTTCGATCGGCTGGATCACCGGATTCTTCGGGAACGTCAGCCCGAGTTTATCCAGCTCGGTTTCCCGTTTCAGGACCGCCGCGATATGACCCTGGACCAGCTGCGCATCGACTGGTCGAAGCCCATCGACGAGTTCGTGGGCGCTGGTTTCCGACGGATCATCGTCGCTCAGCAGTGCCAACACGCCGGTGATCGTCTCGACGAGCATCGTGTAGCTGTTCCGGTCCAGAAACGTCTCGACGTCCTCGGAATAGGTGCCAGCGCCGACCACGCCGATGAGCGTCCCGTGAATATTGAACTGGGGTCCGATCCCCTCCGGATGTTCGGAGACGAAAATCTGCATCGAGACCGGTTTGTACACCGTCGATCGGCCGGTCGCCGCCCCGGATTCGTAGAGGCTCCCCTCCGTGACCATCTCTTTGGTGAGGTTGTACAGCGTGCTCTGTGGGATCGACACGGTACTGGCGAGTTCTTTCACGTCGAGGCCGTTTTGCAGCCAGCACTCGTGCCAGATCCGGCACTTGCGAGGATCAGCGAGCAGCTGTCCGGCGGCGACAACGGTATCGACCGTCGTGCGAAGCCCATCAGTCGGCGTCGACCCATCAGCGGCGGAAGGGGAACGCTCGGTCATCGTATCACGGATTACTCGAAACAGGCAATAAGTGTGCTGTTCGCTCCCAGTTCGTGAAACGGTCCCGGGGCCAGACCAGACCCGGGTGTCGTCGTGCTGTATCCCGGTGTCACTTAAAGAACTTCAGTATCAAGCGGCATTCAAATCGGGGAACTGTCCGTATGTACTATTGTAATAGGACGCCGGCCGGGTGGATCTTCATCCGGTTGCGAGCATCGATCATCACGACCGATCATCTATGGAGACAGAAACGCCATGATACCCGACGACTCTCACGACGATATCGAGGACCGCGCTGCAAACCTTCTCGACGACGTCGAGTACGACACGGAGCTTGCAAAGCAAATGAGCCGCGACGCGCGGCGTGTGAGCAACGGCGAACTCGCGGAAGGCGAGTTCCACGAGCGCTACCGGGAGGCGGTCGAAGACGAGTTCGACCTCGACGTCCCCGAGTACTCGGAAATCAACGTCAAAGAGCAAGCGCTCGGCGGGAAATCGAAGTCCCGACGCTCCGTGCTGGCGGCTCTCGGGATGGCCGCCGGTGTTGCGACTGCCGGCGGGGCGGGATTCCGAGACGCGAGCACGCGCTTCGGTGTCGGCTCCGGCGACGATACGGTCGTTGCGGAGGAAACGAGCGACGACGAGGGGCGGAAGGTCGGGATGGTCCTCGATACGGAAGCATGTATCAAATGTCTCCAGTGTGTCGAGGCCTGCAAGGAGGAAAACGCCACTCACGAGGGCGACTTCTGGATGGACGTCTTCCGCTACCAGCGTGAGGACCGCGAGTACACGAGCGACGACGAGGAAGATCAGGTCGAAGCGATGCAGCGGCCCTGTATGCACTGTGAGGACGCACCGTGTGTCAGCGTCTGTCCCAACAACTCGCGGTTTTACAGCGAGGACGGGCGGGTGCTCTGTGACTACGACATCTGTCTCGGCTGCAAGTACTGTGAGGTCGCGTGTCCGTACCACGTCAACGAGTTCGTCTTCTCGGAGCAGCCCGACGGCGTCGAGTTCGTCGGCGAGCCCCGCGACGACGAGGATCGCTGGGTCTCCGGTCCGCCACCGGAGGGCTCCTGTAGCAAGTGTACCTTCTGTTCGCATCGCGAGCAGGGCGAGGGCCACCAGGAGTCGACGGCGTGTGAGGATGCCTGTCCGGTCGACGCCATCCACTTTGGCGATCTCAACGACGAGGACAGCGATCCGAACCAGTACCTCGATCAGTTCGACGAGGAGGAGACGTTCAAGCTCCGGACCGACGCCTCGAACCCGAAAGTCACCTACATCGGTGACAACCCCGAGGACGTCGAAACCGCACAGGTGCCCGGTCCGGTTACCTACGACGACATGGGACTGAGCGAGCCCACGGCAAAATAACTACGGAGGATACATCAATGATACACGACTCACCGGCGCTGTTCTGGGACTGGATGATCGGAGCGTACCTCTTCCTCGGTGGGATCTCCGGGGGAGCGTACCTGACTGGCGCGGCCGCGGACTACCTCCGCCAGCGATCGGAGAGCGGCGGCGTCCCTGGCTTCGATCGCACCGACACGAAATCGAGGGCGTATGGACTCACCGCGCTGGGCGGAATGGTCGTTAGCTTCGCCGCGATCTCGCTTGGCGGCCTGCTGTTGTTGTTCCACCTGGGCGAACCGCTCAACGCGATCGAGCTGTGGCTGTTCACCAACATCGAATCGTGGATGGCCATCGGCGTCTGGGTGATTATCCTGTTTGTCGTCGCGGCACTGGCACAGCTCGCCTGGCTCGGCTTCGGTCGTGACGGCGGGTTTGGCCTCGATCTCGGCCCGATCGACGAGATCGTCGACCGGACCCGTCCGGCCACGGATACCCGGCTTGCACTCCACATCGTCGGCGGAGCCCTCGCAGTGACGTTGATCGTGTACACCGCACTGCTGCTCAGCGCGGTCGCTCCGGTTGTCCCGCTCTGGCATCCGATCTTGCTCCCGCTGCTCTTTCTCACCAGCGGCATCTCGATGGGTATCAGCGCAACGGCGCTCGTACCGACGCTGCTGCTCGGTGTCGATGACACCGGCGTTCACGAGTTCAGTCTCGCTGACGACGCCGTGATCCTCGGGGAGATTGGTGTACTCGCTGCCCTGCTGTGGTATCTCGCCGGTGCAGGTGGCACCGCTACCGCGAGCTACGAGCTGTTGACCCAGACGTTCATGCTGGAGTTCTGGGGCTTCGTCGTGGTGGTCGGACTGCTGCTCCCGCTTCTGATTTCGGGGACGCTCATCCTCCTGCACCGCCGTGGCACCCACGTCGACGGGCTGGTCGGGCGCGCGGCATACGGCTCCAAGTTTGGCTTCGTCCTGATCGGCGGGCTATTCCTCCGTCTGTCGATCCTCTATGCGGCGCTGAACGTCCCGATCTTCTGAGTGGCTCCGTTTCTGGCCGACGACTTCTCTGTCTCCATTCGCGCACGAACCGAACAGCCCCATCACCCGACAGTATCCGCAAAGGCGGCAAGTGCCAGCTTCGACTCGACCGCGCTCAAACGCTGTGACATCGCCGAATCGGAGATGCCAGCCTCTGTCGCGAGCTCTCCGATGGTCGTCTCTCTGGGCGTTCGGTAGTACCCTCTGGCGACTGCCTTGGCTGCGGTAGCCCGCTCCGTCTCGGTCAGCTCCGATAGATCAAGTGACGTCTGTCGGGGCTGGTCAGCCTCGGTGGCGTCCGTGCGAACGAGTCGTCGCAATGCGAGGCGACCGGTAACCGCTTTCAGCTCGTCGACCAGCGCCGCGAGCTGCGTTCGATCCGCGAGATGTGTCCTGACGACGACGTGCTCCTCCTGGACCTCGATGATCTCCGGGATCGAATCGAACTCGAGAAAGACGGGACAGTGACAGTCCTCACCCATCGTGGCCGTACTGTGAACGATCTCCGTCTCGCCGTCGTCGGTTTCGAGGGTCGTGTCGACGTGACAATCGTCACCGAGGGACTGTTGTGTGACACGTGTCACCTCCTCCTCTCCGAATGCCTCCAGGGGGCATTCTACGTCTGCGACCGAGCTCAACTCGAACTCGACGTAGAGAGTGTGACTCGTCTGCCCGTCCTCGGTCGTCATACCGGGGAGAAAGGCGTACGTGCTCAAAAGTGTTACCAACATATAACGGGATCTGCACGTTACGCCGATGCATTGTAACCTGTTTTATTTACGATCCACCGACCGACTCGGCCACTCGACCGGTCCGCGTTCGCTATTAAACCCTCAATAATTTAGCGAACCACCAATGGGGAACGCTGTTGTACTACTGAGTATGGCAGAACACCGGACATATTTCCGGAACTGCGGCCAACCGGGGAGACGATGGGGGTGTATCGGCCGATGACTGGGGGTGGGTATCGGTACGAACTTACTTGCAAGGTCGATCCAGAACACGAACGGGCCTACCGGAACACGATGGCCGAGTCGGTACTCCGGTGGTTTGCGATCGAGCGCCTCGGTGGCTTCCGTCCGCTTGCAGAGCTTGATGGCAACGCGGTCCGGATCCAGTTCGAGTTCCCCGACAGGCAGGCGCTCGACACGTTCGTCTCCTCGGAGGCAAACCAGAAGTCACTCGCGGCCCTGCGATCGGTCTGCGAGCGAGTCGAGAGTCATTGCTGGGAACCGGGTGCTGTCACCCTCGACAGCGGTTCGTCATCGGTCTCGCCACAGGCGGAGATGGCTGTCCCGGAAGAGATTTCCGAGTGAGCCAGCAGTTGACATTCTTCGACGCCCGTCCACACGGCTGACCGTAAATGCCCACAGATCGCACCCTGTACGGCATATCTCTCGACGCCGTACCATCGATACGGACACGACGGCTGGCTGACTGCCCCGTCTACCTGTACCCATGTCTTCCACAACCGATTCACACACTGCGGATGAACTCGCCTCGGCCCTCGAAACCCGACTGACTCGTGCTTGCGGTGATGACCTCCGCGCTGTCGTCCGGTACGACGAGGACAGTATCGAGATACAGCGTATGAACGACGGCGCAAAGGACGGTATCCCGCCGGAAAAGAAACTCCCCGTACTCAAACAGACGACCGGCTATCGTCCGGTCGGCGGACCGTACGGAGAGCATTCGGCGACGATTTACAGCTACGAGGATGTGCTAGTACTCCACGCGCCGGTGACCGGGGACAGTGGTGTCGTCGCAACACTCGATCCCGACAGCACGAGGAATGTTTCGCTCGCGGAACTGCTCCCGGATCGCTAATCTCGTTCTCAGTTTCTGAGAGCGGGCCGTCGGTTTATCCTCCGCTCTCGCCAATATCGACGCATGAGCCCCGAACCCACCTGCCAGTACTGGGACCCGTCGGAGTGTGAGGGGACCGAACACTGCCCGTCTCGCTGTCCCCGGTTTGTTGACACGACCGGGTCGGTATGGACCGTCCGTCCCTACGTGTCCTCGGACCGCGAGGCCCTGCTGGAGATGTATCGCGAGTTCGACTCCGACGACCGTGCGCAGGGGCTCCCGCCACTGACCGAAGAGCGGCGTGTCGAGTGGATCGACACACTCGTCGCCGACGGCGGGAATTTCGTCGCCACCGCCGACGGCGAGATTGCGGGCCACGCGGTCTACATGCCGACACACGATCCCGAGCCCGAACTTGCCGTCTTCGTTCACCAGGAGTATCAGTCCCGGGGGCTCGGGACCGAGCTCTGCAAACACGTCATCGCGGATGCCTCGGCTGCCGGGCGTGATGCGCTTGTCCTCGAAGTCGAGCCGTCGAACCGACACGCCATCGGTATGTACGAACGGCTCGGGTTCGAGCGCGCCGAGGCTGGAGGCTCTCGCTCCCGGATAGATCGCCGTGCACCCTCCTTCCAGATGCGGTTTGAACTCTCCTCGCCGAGCGCCCTGACAACGCGCCATCCACCACTTGTTCGGGGCTGAAAGGGGACTTAACTATCCGAGGAGGCGATCCTGATGCTTCCGTTCGAACCGTCGATGTGGACTCGTGCTTTCTGTCCCTCCAGTTCCATCGGGACGATCCAGAAACTCGTTCCCCGATAGGGCTTGTCGAGAACATCCATCTCCTCGTATCCGGCCTCAGCAACCGCTTCTTTCGCTCGTTCGAGCGCACGATCAGGAGTGTCGATCGCAAGGTTTTCTTCGGCAACCCGTACGGTCGTAACCGGTATTGGTGACTCCCTGATCACACGCTCGGTGACGCTTCCGACGAGCAGGCGGTCGATGCCGGTTCGTCCGTGTGTTCCCATTACCACTGCATCCGACCCCGACTCCTCGGCGGTTGCCAGGATCTCCTCGTGGGGGACACCCCGCCGCAGCTCTCGATCTACGTCGATACCGACCCGATCGCATGCTCGTTCGACCGCATCGAGCGCGGACTCTCCGACGTGTTTTCGCTTGTCGACCGCGTCCCCGTCGAGTTCGTCGAACTCGGTCGCATTGAGCACGTAAACAGTGTGAATGTCCGCGCCGACATCGTCGGCGAGCGCAACGGCGTGTTCGATGGCCCGATGACTCCCCTCACTTCCATCAGTGGGCAATAAAATACGTCTGTACATGCCCGACTCTAGGGGGATCCGATACAAAACAGTGTGGACGGTTTCGGGTGGCTAGCTACCGGAGTCGTCCTCGATCGGGAACCAGACGAGTTCGTGGTCAGCGACGAGACTGACGTCAACGCGCATGCCGAGTTCTAGCTTCTCGCTGTGGTTGTGCATACACTGGAGCGTTTCGCCGCTGTCGAGTTCCACCCGGTACAGTACTGTCGGACCGAGATACCGTCGGTAGGTGATCTCCCCGTCGGCATCGCCATCGCAGTTACAGGAGGCGAGGACGTCGTCGGGTCTGACGAGAACGTCCAGTTCGGTGTGGTCGTACTGGGACTGTAGCCCGTGGACCTGCTCACGGGGAAGGGTGTCAACTGAGGTTTCGATCTCGTCACCCTGGACATAGCCGGGGAGAAAGCTTGCGTGTCCCAGAAACGTCGCGACAAACCGGGAGGTGGGGCGCTGGAACACCTCTTCGGGCGGGCCAACCTGTTCGATCTTCCCGTCATGCATCACGGCGACGCGATCGCTTATCGACAACGCTTCTTCCTGATCGTGGGTGACAGAAACGGCTGTAACACCGGTCTCTTTGACGATCCGGCGGACCTCCTCGCGCATCTCGACGCGTAGATCGACGTCGAGGTTCGAGAACGGTTCGTCGAGCAGAAGGATTTCCGGTTCGGGCGCGAGGGCCCGGGCGAGTGCGACGCGCTGTTGCTGGCCCCCTGATAGCTCCTCGGGGCGACACTCACAGTGCGTGGAGAGGCCGACCAGTTCTAGTAGTTCGTCGACGCGCGCCTCGCGTTCGGCGTCGGGGAGGTCGTCGATCCCGAAGGCGACGTTCTCGGCGGCGGTCATATGTGGGAACAGGGCAAAGTCCTGAAAGACGACGCCGACATCGCGGTGTTCTGGGCGGACGAACGTCCCATCGTCCGCTGCGGCGACGGTTTCGCCCTCGATCCGCACTCGTCCGGTATCGGGACGTTCGAGCCCGGCGATTAGTCGGAGGGTAGTCGATTTGCCACAGCCCGATGGACCCAGCAGCGTGACGAACTCTCCATCCTGCACCGACAGCGAGAGTTCGTCGACCGCGGCTTCGTGCCCGTAGTGTTTGCTCGCTCCGTCGAGTGCGAGGATCCGACTGTCGCTGTGGGTCTCGGATGTGGTAGACTGGTTGGCCGGCCGCTGCCTCGTCCCCGACAGTTCCCCGACGACCTCCTCAGATTGTGTATTAACTGACATTATCTCACCCGGGCGCTGCTCGTATACCAACATCTCAGTGTAGTACGTGGTTTAATAACACGCCTATTCCCAGCTATTGAGAACAGCCTACTGTGTGTCGTCACCCCCGATAATTAAGCCTGTGAGTAACCGTACCACTCGTATGAGCGTCACCGGTCTCTGTGGAATCTGTGAGGTCAGCCCTGCGATCGAGCGGTGCCGCGGCTGTGGCACCCTGGTCTGTCACACCCATTACCGCGAGAAGACGGACCGCTGTATCGAGTGTGGGTCCGACGGGGAGTCCGGCGGGCCGACACGGCAGTTCTAAATTATTCGACGAGAACGGCGTTGACCTGACCGGTCTGGCCGGGACGGGAGGTCACGCGGGCACGACCTTCGCTCGTCTCGATGACTGCGCCTTTCGTGATGATGTTTCGTCGGGCGTAGTTCGGGTCGGCGTCGTTCTCGACGACGTCTTCGATGTCTGCCTGTACCGTTTCCTCGCCCGTGGCGACGCTTGCGGTGTCGATCTTGAGCGCGCGGACCTTGACGGTGCCGCCACGTGCGTCGACGGTTCGCAGTGACGTCTCGCCGACGCTGGTTTCAGTCGGCTCGCGGCCGAGCTGGTGTTTCTTTCGGTCGGTGTTCGGTCGGAGTCGCCCGCCAGTACGCTTCCGCAGAGAGCGTCCGTGGTCTACCATACACAGGTGAAACAGCGGGCAACACTTGAATGGATCGACTTGCAGGTCGAACCGGCAGGTTTACCGAGCGCCTGTGATACCCACAGGATATGAGCCTCCGGATCACCGTCGCCGCGCCGTTCCGCCAGAAGGGAACGGAACGGCTCGCCGAAAACGAGTTCGTCGTCGCACTCTCGCTGGATCGGGACTGGTTCTCGCCGGACCAGGCGACCCGCCTCGTCGACGTTGCAACCGGTCGGGGCCTGCTCGACCGTACCGAGGGTCACGTCGAGATCACGTTCGACCCGACTGCGGTCACCATCCCCGATGGCTTCGTCCCCGACGAGGAGATCATCCAGCAACAGTCGCCCTTCGAGCAGGCGCTCTCGGCGCTCGATGACGAGGGGATCGAGAAACAGGACGCCGTCGCGGGGATCAATCGCCTCCAGTCCAATCTCGGCGTGACCATCGAGACGGCCGCGGTCGTCTACGCGCGTCGGAACGGCATCGCGCTCGACGGCGTGGCCGAGCAGGCACGAGCGGAGCTGGCCGAGGAGTGAGGCGGTATCGGACCCCACCCGAAGAAGTTCTACACATTCTAAACATTGTACGCTGCTTCACGGTATTTCTGCCCCGTTGTCGCGGTCCAGATTGAGGAGCACTGAACTATCTTGGTTGCTACAAATACACACTGCGTCGTCGAGTCCGACGCTGTCCAGAGGAGTGAACAAACGCGGTTTGTTTACGAGCTACGATCGACGGAGTCAATCGAGATTTGAACCCGATGGCGAGACTCGTTACGCTCGTCTCGCGTAATTCAGATCCCGACTCGACCATTCTCGCTCCTTCGTAAAACTCAGTCGCTCCGATGGACTCGTCGGGGCTGAGCAAACGCGGTTTGTTTGCGAGGGTCGACGAGTCCATTGACTGACGAGCGAAGCGAGGAAGGAAATGGACTCGTCGGGATTTGAACCCGAGGCCTCTTCCTTGCGAAGGAAGCGATCTACCGCTGATCTACGAGCCCGCGCACCTGTTTGTACTCGGAGAAGCCTATTTCAGGCTTGCGTTTCGGGGCGGTCGAAGCAGATTCAGCTGTCCGGCGACGAGCCCGAGCAAGAAGCCGAAAAAGTGTGCCGCGAGGGCGACGCCGGGAGCGGCGGTGACGAGCGTCACGAGCACGGCAAGGAGGATGAAGATCGCGAGCGTCGCACGACCGGAGAGGTCGATCCGGTCGAACAGTCGCCCGGAGAGGCGGTTGCCGGTGACGAGATAGCCGATCAGCCCGAAGACGGCCCCGCTGGCACCGAGCAGCGCGGCGTCGACGCCGAAGAGCGATGCGATCCCGATCTGGAAGACGCCGGCGGCGACCCCGGTCGTGAGAAAGAAGACGTGAAAGCGGGCCCGTGTCGTGTGGCGTTCGAGCAGGAAGCCAACGACGGCCAGCGCGATGGCGTTCGCGAGCAGGTGGTCGACACCGCTATGGGCGTAGACGCTGGTGACGAGCGCCCAGGGATCGGCCAGTACTGGTGCCTGAAGCGTAAAGAGCACGAATGCAAGCGGCTGGCTGACGAACGCGATCAGCTGCTGGAGTATGAACACCACCGTGATAACGAGCAGGATCTCCAGCGTTGGGCTACGAGCGTCAGCGGACCCGTCCATACCGCTTCGTAAGGTGGCGAGGCACAAAAGCATACGACTCCCGTGGCTAACGCTGGTGTTCGTAATAAATCGAAGAAAGTGCACGCGAGTGTGCGAGCGGACGTCCCGAGTCAGTCTTCGAGAACGATCTCGATGCTGACGTCGTTGGGGACCTGGATCCGCATGAGCTGACGGAGCGCACGCTCGTCGGCGTCCAGATCGATCAGACGCTTGTGGACGCGCATCTCCCAGTGTTCCCACGTCGCGGTCCCCTCGCCGTCAGGGGACTTGCGGGTGGGGATCTCCAGCGTCTTGGTCGGGAGTGGGATCGGGCCCGACAGCGCAACGCCGGTCTTGTCCGCGATTTCACGGACGTCCGCGGTGATGTCGTCGAGATCCTCGGGGTTCGTTCCCGCGAGGCGGACACGTGCTTGCTGCATTTATTTCCCGTCGACGCTCAGGACCTTCCCAGCTGCGATGGTCTGACCCATGTCTCGGATCGCGAAGGAGCCGAGTTCCGGGATCTCGCTGCTGGGTTCGATCGAGAGCGGTTTCTGCGGTCGGATGGTGACGACCGCGGCGTCGCCGGACTGGATGAAGTCCGGGTTCTCCTCGGCGACCTCGCCCGAGGACGGGTCCATCTTCTTGTCGATGGACTCGATGGTACACGCGACCTGTGCGGTGTGTGCGTGGAAAACCGGGGTGTAGCCCGCGGTGATCACGCTGGGGTGCTGCATGACGACGACCTGTGCCTGGAACGTCTCGGCGACGCTTGGCGGGTCGTCGGCGGGGCCACAGACGTCACCGCGGCGGATGTCGTCCTTGCCGATGCCGCGGACGTTGAATCCGACGTTGTCACCGGGTTCTGCCTTGGGGACCTCTTCGTGGTGCATCTCGATCGTCTTCACTTCGCCGCCCACGTCGCTGGGCTGGAAGGAGACGTTGTCGCCGACGTTCATGACACCGGTCTCGATCCGTCCGACGGGGACGGTACCGATACCGGAGATGGTGTAGACATCCTGGATCGGGAGTCGGAGCGGCGCGTCCGTTGGTGGCTCCGGAGCCGGAAGGTTGTTGAGCGCTTCCAGCAGGATGTTGCCGTCGTACCAGTCGGTGTTCTCGGACTCCTCGGCGATGTTGTCGCCCTCGAACGCGGAGATCGGGATGAACTCCGCGTCGTCGGTGTTGAACTGGACCTGGTTGAGCAGGTCGGTAACCTCGGAGACGACCTCCTTGTAGGAGGATTCCTTGTAGTCGACGAGGTCCATCTTGTTAATGCCGATAATGAGCTCGTCGATGCCCAGCGTCCGGGCGAGGAAGACGTGCTCCTGGGTCTGCGGTGCGACACCGTCGTCTGCCGCGACGACGAGAACCGCGTTGTCGGCCTGGCTCGCGCCCGTGATCATGTTCTTCACGAAGTCACGGTGGCCGGGACAGTCGACGATGGTAAAGTCGTAGGCGTCCGTGCTGAACTCCTGGTGGGCGATGTCGATGGTGACACCACGCTCTCGCTCCTCGGCGAGGTTGTCCATGACGTAGGCGAACTCGAAGCCACCCTTGCCCTTCTCTTCTGCTTCTTCTTTGTGCTGTTCGATGACGTGCTCTGGTACGCTGCCTGTCTCGTACAGGAGGCGTCCCACGAGCGTGCTCTTCCCGTGGTCGACGTGGCCGATAATGGCCAGGTTCTGGTGTTGGTCGCTCATTGTTGTGTCTCACGCGCAGAGGCGCTATATCGGATCCTTTCGCCTGTAGCAGTTAAAACGATTTCGATACAGTGCGTTCTCCATCCCGGTGCCCTCTTGCGGTTTGTGTACCGTTGCCACGACTGATGGTTGTGAAAGCCCGGCGAAATCGGGGTTATAATCAAAAAATCGGCTACAGCGGTGGCAGTCGCCCGACGTCCGCGAGCACTGCTGTCGCCGTCTCGGGTCCACCCGCACCGCGACCGCTCACGTTCAGCTCGCCCGCGTTCTCGGTCTCGAACTGGATGATGTTCCGGGTCCCCGTTACAGCAAGGACACCGTTCTGTGGGACGAGCTTGGGTGCGACCTGAACGCCCTCGGGCGTCGCCTCGCCGATCAGGCGGATCGTCCGGTTGTCCTCGGCCGCGAGGTCGAGCGCGTTCCCGGGGATGTTCTGGATGCCCTCGACCGTGGCATCCGAGAGCGTGTACTCGCGCTCGCCCTGCGACAGGACGTTCGAGATGATGACGAACTTCAGGGCGGCGTCGGTTCCGTCGACGTCGAAGGTCGGGTCCGCCTCGGCGACGCCCAGATCCTGCGCTTCCGCGAGGACATGCTCGTAGTCGAGTCCGTCCGCGGCCATCCGCGAGAGAATGAAGTTCGCCGTGCCATTCAGAACGCCGCGAGCGGCGGTGATCTGGTCGGGTCCGAAGTCGTCGATCGTCGAGAGGATGGGGATTGCGCCGCCGACGGTCGCCTCGAACAACACCTCGCCCGCGCTGTCCTCGGCCAGCGCCATCAGTTCGCCGTAGCGTTCGGCGACCGGCCCTTTGTTCGCCAGCACGACGTGCCGATCGCGGGAGAGCGCCGTCTCGACGTGACCGAACCCGGGCTGGGCGTCGCCCAGCGTTGTAGGGGTCGCCTCGACCAGTACGTCGTAGTCGGCGGCGAGCACGTCTTCGGGCGTCCCATCGCCAACCGTTCCCTCCTGATCTTTCCGTTCGAGAACGCTCTCGGTGTCGATACCGTCCTCGTCGACGGCCCCGCTGCTGGAGTCGGCCAGCGCGATCACGTCGTGACCGTACTGCCCGGCGAGTTCGACGACCGAGCGCCCGACAGCACCGGCACCCAGCACGGCGAGCTTCATGCCGAACCACCCGCGATCTGGGGCTCGATAACGTGAATATCTTTTTCCTCGGCGATCTCTCGCACCGTCGCCAGCACTTCGTCGGCGCGGTCGGCCTCCGTTGCGAGCCGCAGCCGTGCACTGGAGACGCCTTCCGTTCCCTCGGGGGCTGACAGCGAGACGTCGACGACTTCCGCCCGCGAAGTCGTCTGGAACTTCCGCAGGCTATCGGAGAGATCGGTGTCGATCAGGTGCCCGACGAGGATCACGGTCAGCTCTTCACTGTACCGTTCCGCACCGGCCTGGATGACGTTGATGCCCGCATCCCGGAGCGCCTCGACGATGGTCTCGAACCGATCGGGTGGGCACTCTATATCGACCTCAACGGGGATATGCCCGCGTGGCGTGACGTTGCCTCGCTCGTGGAAGATCGAGAGCAGGTTCGCGCCGTGATCGGAGATCGGCTGGAGCGCGTTCAGCAGTTCCCCCGGTTCGTCGACCAGTTCCAGGCGGACAGTGTACGCCTGCACGGTCTGGCCGCCGTCCGTCTCGGTTTCCTCGTCTACGGCGTCGTCACTCATCGTGGACCACCCCGACGACGGGTCGTGCGTACAGATCAGTCATATCCGTTCCTGAGGGGAAGGAGGTATAAGAGTACCATCATTCCGGACTGTGTCGCGTTCGCACGGAGTCGGCGAGTTTTTGCGCGCGGCGGGCCAAGTCCGGGGCATGTCCGTTTACCGTCGCCTGTTCGATGCACTGATCGCAGTTGTCCTGTCTGCAATAACGATCGCAGTTACCGCACCTGTGGTTCCCGGTCTCGCCCAGTCGCTGGGGATGCTCATCGCGGCCACGTTCTACTTCTCGCGGAACCCCTGGGGATCGGGCGACGGCGACCGGATCAACGATCGAATCGACGATCTGTACGACCGGTTTCTCCCCGTTTGAACGTCCGGGATAGTGCAGTCGCTGTCGGACTATTGAAAACAGAAGAGAAGAACGGCAGTTACAGGTAGTCGACGGCCTGAGGCAGTTCGAGCTTCATGCCCTTGCGCTCGCGGATCTCCATGATCTGGTCGCGCTGGAGGTTGTCGGCCATGACCTGGAACCCTGCGTTCTCGGTGTTCCAGGAGGCACGACCCTCGGTTGCCGAGCGGATGTCGCTGGCGAAACCGATCATTTCCTCGACCGGTGCGATCCCTTCGACGACCATCAGATCGCCTTCCTGGTACATGTCGTCGACACGGCCACGGCGGCCCTGGATCTCGCCGGATGCCGAGCCCATGTAGTCGTTCGGCACGTCGATTCGGACGTCCTGGATAGGTTCGAGCAGTTTGATGTCGGCGTCGATCAGGGCATTGTGGGCTGCGTTACGTACTGCGGGGATAACCTGTGCCGGACCGCGGTGGATGGTGTCCTCGTGAAGCCGCGCGTCGTGGAGACGGATGAGCGATCCCTGGACTGGCTCTGCGGCCAGCGGGCCGTCGTTCAGCGCGTCCTCGAGCCCCTCGATGAACAGCTCCATCGTCTCGTTCAGGTGCTGGATACCCTTCGTGTCGTCGATCAGGACGTTCGTCCCGTGGATGTGCTCGACGTTCTGGCTGGTGTCCTTGTCCATTCCGGCCTCCTGCAGGACTTCACGGCGTTCCTGCTCGGGCATGTCCATCGAGGCCTCGCCCTTCTTGATCACGTCGACAATTTCCTTGCCGAGCGGGTGGACCGAGATGTAGAAACGGTTGTGGCGGTTCGGGGAGATCCCCTCGACCTCGCGGCTCTCGCTCTGTGGCATCTCGCGGAAGACGACGATCGGTTCGCCGGTGTTGATCGGGATGCCCTGATTGCGCTCGATCCGCTGGCCGATCACTTCGAGGTGAAGCTCACCCTGACCGGAGATCAGGTGCTCGCCGGTGTCCTCGTTGATCTCGATCTGGATCGTCGGGTCCTCCTTGGAGACCTGTCGGAGCGTCTCGATGAGTTTCGGCAGGTCGTCCATGTTCTTGGCCTCGACGGCCTTCGTGATGACGGGCTCGGAGATGTGCTCGATCGACTCGAACGGTGTCATCTCCACGGACGAAACCGTCGATCCCGCAATGGCGTCACCCAGACCGGTGACTGCCGCGATGTTCCCTGCGGGAACGCGGTCCACTTCCTCGCGCTCGCCACCCATGTAGATCCCGACGCTCTGGACGCGGTTGGTCCCGGCCGTCCCGGAGACGTAGAGATCCTGTCCTTTCTCGAGTGTGCCCGAGAAGACACGACCGGCGGCGATTTCTCCCGCGTGCGGGTCGACGCCGATGTCAGTGACCATCAGCACGACTTCGCCGTCCTCGTCGACGAGCTGCATCGATTCTGCGAGTTCCGAGTCGGCGTCGCCACGCCAGACGCGTGGAATACGGCGGGGCTGGGCATCGATCGGGTTCGGGAAGTGCTCACAGACCATGTCGAGCACGACGTCCGACAGCGGCGTGCGCTCGTGAAGCTCCTGGCGCTTGTCGGCACGTTCGAGGTCGATGATGTCGCCGAAGTCCATGCCGGTGCGCTGCATCGACGGCATCGAGACGCCCCACTTGTACAGGGCAGACCCGAAGCCGACGGTCCCCTCTTCGACGGAGACCGTCCAGTCGTCGATGTCGTCCATCTCCTCGGTCATCCCCTCGATCAGCTCGTTGACGTCGCGGATGACCGCCATGAGACGCTGTTGCATCTCCTCGGGACCCTCCTGCAGTTCGGAGATCAGGCGGTCGACCTTGTTGATAAAGAGCGTCGGTTTGACGCCCTCACGCAGGGCCTGTCGGAGCACCGTCTCGGTCTGGGGCATCGCCCCTTCGACGGCGTCGACAACCACGAGCGCACCGTCGACGGCGCGCATCGCTCGGGTCACGTCGCCACCGAAGTCGACGTGGCCCGGCGTGTCGATCAGGTTGATGAGGTGGTTGGTGTCCTCGTACTCGTGGGTCATCGACACGTTCGCCGCGTCGATGGTGATCCCACGTTCCTGTTCGTCCTCTTCCGTGTCCATCGCGAGCTGCTCGCCTGCGGTGTCCTGAGAGATCATCCCGGCACCGGCCAGCAGGTTGTCCGTCAGTGTCGTCTTGCCGTGGTCGACGTGTGCGGCGATGGCGATGTTCCGGATGTTCTCCGGCTCGTCCATCAGTCGCTCGCACTCCTCGACGATCTTCTTTCGTCTACCCATTACCCTCTCATATCGTTAGCGGGGTGAAAAGGGTGCTGTTTCGTCAGTGCTGAGCTTGTGAAGCACTGACGAGGCTCGTCGTGGAGCGTAGCGGAACGACGGTGTTTCGTTACTGCCGAGCGTGTTAGGCAGTAACGAAGCTTGTCACGACCGAAGGGAAGTGACAGTGTTTCGTCAGTCCGCGGTGTGTGAAGCACTGACGAAGCTCGTAACGAGTTGTTTCCTACAACTACTTCGCGGCGTCCGAGTCCAGCGAGCACGTGTCGACGCCGAGCACCGAATAGAGCCCGCAGGTTCCCGTTGCCGCCGTTCCGAACATCACAATCGCGACGATGCCGAGTACCGCTGCGAGCATTTCCGGAAGGGCAAGGATGCCACCAAGGATCGCGATCGAGAGTAGTCCAGTGATCGCACCGACGCCCGTCCTGAGCTGTCGATCCGTCGTACCGACGTTCGTGTTCATATTCTCCGTAAGGCTCTGATCAGTATAATGGTTCGTATTGGGCTGGTTACAACATACTATTTTGAACAGAGATCGACCGCTTCGGCGATGCTACAGCTTTCGAAGTAGTAACTTCGATTACTGTAGTAAAACACTTCAATATCCGAAGTCAAAGGCTTTCGTCGACAGCAAGGGTCGACCAGCACATCTAAGGGAGCGTCCGACGTGCGCCCTGTATGAGCGACGATGGACTCCACCCCTGGATTGGCATCCTGCTTGGTGCGCTGCTCGCCGGTGCAAATACGGCCGTCGTCGGTCTCGTAATCGACGGCCCGGAAGCGGTCGCCGCCGGACTTGGCCTCGCGATGCCGATTCTCTTACTGTACGGTGCAGGCGACACGTTCGACCGGGAGCAGTATCTGGCCGATCACTCGACGGGCGAGACGGTGAGCGATATGGTCGTCATCGCCATCGGGGCGGTCCTCGTGGGCGTTCTCGGTGTCGTCGCGACGAGTGCGGTGACCGGCAGCCAGATTGCCGTCTACGGGATTGCTGCGGGAGCGACGTTCCTGGGTGGCTACGTCGCGCTGTACGTCCGCCAGCCCGAGTATCACGGTCCGGTCGGAAACTGAGCGGCAGTTCTTAAGTTCCCGGTCTGCGATGACACGTCCATGCGCGTCGCCGTACTCGCTCACGGGAAGTTCCCCGACCGGGCAAAGACTGCGGTAGGTGTTCTCAGATACGCCGACTACGATGTCGTCGCCGTCCTCGACCGGGAGCGCGCGGGCTCCCGAGTCACCGACCACGTCCCAGCTGTCCAGGACGCCCCCATTGTCGCCGGGTTCGGCGAGGTGCCGGAACCGGTCGACGCCCTCCTGATCGGTATCGCGCCGATCGGCGGCGGCTTCGAGGAGTCGTGGCGACCGGACGTCATCGCCGCCCTCACGCGCGGGTGTGACGTGATCTCCGGTCTTCATTACTTTCTCACCGACGACGAGGAGTTCGCTCGCCTCGCTGCCGAGAACGACTGCGAACTGCAGGACGTCCGACGACCTCCCGACGACCTTTCCGTAAGCGAGGGCCTCGCGGATGGGGTCGACGCCGAAGTGATCCTGACCGTCGGTACCGACTGCTCGGTCGGAAAGATGACGACGACGATGGAACTCGCGCAGGACGCGCGAAAGGCCGGCTACGACGCCGCCGTGATCCCGACCGGACAGACCGGGATCATGATCGAGGGGTGGGGGACGCCGATCGACCGCGTGGTGAGTGACTTTACCGCCGGCGCGGTCGAGGAGATGATCCGCGAAGTGGGTGACAACCACGACTACCTCTTCGTCGAGGGACAGGGTAGTATCGTCCATCCGGCGTACTCCGCGGTCACCTGTGGCATTCTTCACGGCGCGATGCCCGACGCGCTGGTGCTCTGTCACGAGGCGGGCCGCGAGGTGATTCACGGCTATGAGTCATTCCCGCTCCCCCCGATCGAGGAGTACGTCGACCTCTACGAGGGCCTCGCGGCCCCAGTGAGTGACACACCGGTCGTGGCTGGGGCGCTCGACACCAGCGATCTCGACGATGCGGCTGCTCGACAGGCTCTCACCGAGTACGAGTCCGCGATCGATGTACCGGCAACTGACGTGTTACGGTACGACACCGACGACGTACTGGAGGCAATATTATGAGCCTGAGTACGTCCGTCGAGCGGGTGGAACTTCCCTTCGAGTTCCCGTTTACCATCGCGCGCGGGACGACGACCAGCGCCGAGAACGTGCTCGTTCGGATCGAGGACGACGAGGGACGGGTCGGAATCGGCGGGGCTGCACCCTCACCCCATTACGGCGAGACCGTCGATACCGTCGAAGCCGTCCTGCCCGATCTCCTGGAGATCGTCGAGGATGTGGGCGACCCCCACCAGCTCGCACGGATCGAACGTCGACTGCAGGAGACGGTGCGGCGAAACCCGGCTGCACGCGCCGCAGTGAGTGTTGCACTCCACGACCTCGTGGGCAAGCGTCTCGATCTGCCGCTGTACCGGTACTGGGGGCTCGACCCGACCGAGAGCGTCCGGACGTCCTACACGATCGGCATCGACGACACCGAGACGATGCGCGAGAAAGTCGAGACGGCGACATCGAGAGGGTACGAGGTCCTGAAAGTCAAGCTCGGCACCGACCGCGACGAGGAGATCGTGCGAACGATCCGGGAGGCCGCACCCGATGCGACGGTCCGCGTCGACGCCAACGAAGCGTGGACGCCCAAGGAGGCAGTCCGGACGATCGAGCGGATCGCCAAGTACGACGTCGAGTTCGTCGAACAGCCGGTTCCCGCCGAGGATCCCGAGGGACTGCGCTACGTCTTCGAGCACTCCCCGCTGCCCGTCGCTGCCGACGAGTCGATCGAAACCGCGGTAGACGTCACGCGAGTCGCCGATCGCTGTGACATCGCTGTGCTGAAGCTGATGAAATGCGGTGGACTCCGTGAAGCGCGGCGGATCATCGAGACAGCCCACGCACACGGCCTGGAAGTCATGTGTGGCTGTATGTACGAGTCCAACGCCTCGATTGCCGCCGCGGCACAGCTCGCGCCGCTGCTCGATTACGCCGACCTCGATAGCCCACTGTTACTTGCGGACGATCCGTTCGAGGGAGTCCCGATGCCGGATGGACTGCTGGATCTCGGCGCGGCCGACCGGCCGGGGACTGGCGCGCGCCGTGAGTGAACTGCATATAAAATACCACAGAATGTAGCCAGCCGAACAACCGATACCACTCCTAAGTGAGGGGTATGGGAACGGGAACGTGGCAACTCGCCGAAAGACGGACGAGACGGATCGAGAACTGGACGATCCAGGCGTCCCGTGGGGCGTTGCTGGCGCTGTTTGTCGTCTTCGCCGCCGCAGGACTGACGGGATCGATCCCCTCTCTGGAAGTGCAGATGATCATCTACCTCGTCGGGATGGTCGGCCTGAACCTCCCACACGGCGGCTACGAGCACTTCGAGAACCTTCGGCGGCGCGGGCTCCCCATGGGTGCGAAGTACGTCGCGATGTACGTGACCTTCGTCGCCGGGTTCATCGCGCTGTTTTTCATCACACCCCTGATCGCGCTCTCGCTGGCGTTCGCCACGGCGGTCGCGAAAGGCGGCCACGGCGACCTCCGGGTGATGGACGCACTGGTCGGGAGCGATCACCTACAAAGCGATCTACAGCGTGGACTCGCCGCGTTCGTCCGTGGTGGCGCGGTGATGATCGTCCCGCTCGTCTTCTGGCCCGAGACGTTCTACGGCTTCGCTTCCTACATGATCTCGATGTTCGACCCGGGTGCCGTAGGCGCGCTCCATACCCGTATGGAGCTGATGACCCCGATCCTCGGGGGCGCGTACGGGCTCGCCCTCGTCGCCCACCTCGTCTGGGGCTACGCCACCAGCGGGGGCTCGACGGCCTGGCTCGCGGATCTCGGTGAAACCTCCCTGCTCGTGGGCTACTTCGCCGCCGTCCCGGTCGTTGTCTCGATCGGACTGTACTTCCCGCTGTGGTACTCGATGCGCCAGTCCGGCCGGACCTTTGCCGCCCACCGGAAGGAGCCTGCAGATGAGAGTCAGGGGCTCCCTGTACCGATCGTCTGGGGCGTTCTGATCGTCGGCGCGCTGGCAACCGGCCTCGTCGCGGCGACGCTCTGGCTCGTCGCGCCGAACCCGCTCGGGACACAGGGCCTCCTTCCCGGACTGGTCGCGTTCTACACGATCTTCATCTGTATCGTGGCCCTGCCACACGTCGTCGTCGGCGAGTGGCTCGACTTCAAGCGCGGCATCTGGTACGTTCCCTGATCGACCGCCATCGATCGGTTTGCAGTTCCCGAACTCCGTTACACAGCCATGACCATGACACCATCCACGACAACTTCGCTTGCTGGCACCTCGATCGGTATCGTCGGTGCCGGGATCGGCGGCCTCTCCGCGGCGGCGTATCTCGCCCGCGATGGGGCCGACGTCACAGTGTACGAACAGCGCTCGCAGGTCGGCGGCGTCGCCGGAAAACTTGTCGACGGGGAGTTCCAGTTCGACACCGGGCCATCGTGGTATCTGATGCCGGAGCTGTTCGATCGCTTCTTCGAGGACTTCGGCCACGAGCCCTCGGATTTCTACGAACTCGAACGGCTCGACCCGAACTACCGGGTGTACTGGAAGGACGGCGATAGCGTCGACGTGCCCGCGGACCCGAATCAGGCCGCCGAGCTGTTCGAGTCCTACGAGCCCGGCGGCGGGGAAGCCTTCGAGCGCTATCTCGATCAGGCCGAGGAGGCCTACGAGATCGGGATGAACCGGTTCGTGCTGGCCAACCGCTGGCGGTTCCGCGACTACGTGTCCGCCGACGTTGCTCGGTCGGGCAAGGGATTGAGCTTCCTCGGTAACATGGACGAGCACGTCGCCCAGTACTTCGACCATCCCAAACTCCAGCAGCTCGTCCAGTACACGCTCGTGTTCCTCGGTGGGTCGCCGTACAACACGCCCGCGCTGTACACACTGATGAGCCACGTCGATTACGGGCTGGGCGTCTACTATCCGCAGGGTGGGATGTGGTCGTTCATCGAGGCGATGGAATCGGTCGCCCGCGAACAGGGCGTCGAGATCCGGACCGATACGCCAGTGACCGGACTGAAACCGTACGGGAGCGGCGTCACGGTCGAACACCGTGGTGGCCCCACGAGTCACGACCGCGTGGTCAACAACGCGCCACCCGCACATGTCGAGCGTGACCTGCTGCCCGACGGCGCGGCCGGCTCCCGGCCGATCGGCAGGCTGATGGGCGACAGCAACGAGTACTGGGACGGCCGAACCCTCGCCCCCTCGGCCTTTATGCTCTATCTCGGTATCGACGGCGACCTGCCGGAGTTCGAACATCACACGCTGGTCCTGCCGACCGACTGGTCCGGACACTTCGACTCGATCTTCGACGAGCCAGGCTGGCCCGATGACCCGGCGTACTACGTCAACGTCCCGTCCAGAACCGATCCCTCCGTCGCTCCCGACGACGCCGAGACGATGGTCGTGCTCGTCCCGATCGCCGCGGAGCTGGCGGACGGTCCGGAGGCACGCGAGCGGTACCGCGAGGACGTCCTCGACAGTCTCGCGGAACACGCCGGCGTCGACCTGCGCGACCGGATCCGGGTCGAACACAGCGCCTGTGTCACCGACTACAAAGTCCAGTTCAACAAGCTCGGCGGGACGGCACTCGGCCTGGCCCACACCCTCGAACAGACCGGTCCGCTACGCCCCGGGTTCAAAGTGCCGGGCGTCGAGCGCACCTACTACGTCGGCGGGGACGTGAACCCGGGAATCGGCGTCCCGATGTGTCTGCTGAGCGGCGAGCACGTCGCGGAGGTGGTCCGGGACGATGTCGCCGAGCAGGGCCTGCTTGACGCGATCTGATCCCGACGACAGGACCGCAGGCTCTTGTTCGTCCGGTCCCTGACACGACTGATGAGTAACCTCCCCGAACGGATCGCTGGCCTCGCGGATATCGATTGCACCGGAACGCAGGCACTCGTTACCGGCTCGACGAGCGGCATCGGTCGTCACGCCGCCCTTGCGCTCGGTCGCCTCGGTGCGGACGTGATCGTGCATGGACGCAATCGACGGGCAGGTGAGGCCGTCGTCGACGAACTCATCGCACTCGGCGTGGACGGCCAGTTCGTTGAGGCTGACTTTGTCAACACCGACTCTGTCCGGGAGCTTGCGGCCACTGTCCGGGCGCAGACAGAGAGCCTCGACATCCTCGCGAACAACGCGGGTGGGTTCTTCCGAAACGACCGATTGACGGGTCTCGGCGTGGAGTACACCTTCCACGTTAACCATCTCTCCCCGTACCTGCTGACCGCCGAACTGCTCGACCATCTCGCACCCGAGGCTCGCGTCATCACGACGGCATCAGCAGCCCACAAGGGGGCGTCGTTGGATCTCGAACGTGTGACCGAAGCCGACGGCGGAATGGGTGCATACAGTCACTCGAAGCTCGCGAACATCCTGTTTTCGGCGGAGCTCGCCCGCCGGCTCGATGCCGCCGGCCACGACGTGACCGCCAATAGCTTCCATCCGGGTGCGATCCCGGGCAGCGGCTTCAGCAGGTTTCTCCCCGGCCCACTACCGGATCTGTTCGCAAAGCTCGACGCAGTACCGGGGATCACGTCTGTCGAGGACGGCGCAGCGGCGCTGGTCAATCTCGCTGTGTCGCCCCGTCTCGACGGGACGTCCGGGCGATATTTTTCAGGGCGGGACGTCACGACGCCATCGAGTGCAGCGAGAAACCGGGATGGCGCACAGCGGCTCTGGGAGCGAAGCGCCGAGTGGCTCGACGTGGAAGAGCCGCTTTCGGGGTACTGAACTGATCGGTTTCGCAAGCTTTTGACCACCACAGCAACCAGCTTTGCTGTGAGCCGATACCGCACCACCCTGTTGTTTCTCGCCCTCGCCGCAATCTGGGGGTCCGCGTTTATGGCGATCAACGCGGGGCTGGCGTACTTCCCGCCCGTCCTCTTTGCCGCGCTCCGGTTTGACGTGGCTGGCGTCGTCATGCTGGGATACGCCGTCTACACCGTCGACGATCCAATTCCCCGCGGTCGGCGCGAGTGGGCCGACGTCGCCATCGGCGCGACACTGATTATCGCTGGCTATCACGCCTTTCTCTTCATCGGCGAGAGCGACCCCGCGGTGACCAGCGCCATTGCCGCCGTCATCGTCGGGCTCTCGCCCGTCCTGACGACAGTCTTTGCCCGCGTCTTTCTCCCCTCGGAACGACTGACACTGATCGGTGTACTGGGACTGCTTGTCGGCCTACTCGGGGTAGTCGTTCTTGCCGCTCCCGACCCCGGAAACTTGACCGGTAGCGGGACGACCGCAAAGTTCCTCGTCTTCCTGGCTGCGGCGTCGTTCGCGCTGGGATCGGTCCTGACACGGGCACTTGACAGCGGGCTGCGGATCGAGACGATGGAGGCCTGGTCGATGCTCGTCGGCGCGGCGCTGACCCACCTGATCGCCGTTGCACTAGGCGAGTCGATGGGCGCGATCGTCTGGACGACCGAGGCCGTGCTGGCGCTTGGCTACCTCGCAATCGTCGCAAGCGGGCTCGGCTTTCTCATCTACTTCGACCTGCTGGATCGGCTCGGCCCGATCGAGATCAACCTCGTCTCCTACGTCGCGCCCGTCTTTGCCGCGCTGTCGGGCTGGCTCGTCCTGGACGAGGGGCTCACGCTGACGACTATCGGTGGCTTTCTGCTCATCTGTGCGGGGTTTGCGATCGTGAAACGTGTGGCGATCCGGGATGCGTTGCCGAAGTAGTGGATTGGACTGAATGAGGACCGGCGCGAATCTCGAATTACGTCCGGACGTGCTCACTGTGTTGCGCGCGACTGGTCTTATTCGAATTCCCTTAGATGAACTTCCCCGCATTCCGGACCGCTCGCTCCGCTCGCGGTATTGGAATGCGGGAGAAGTGGGCCGGCGCGAATTCGAATCACGCGAGACCTTCGGTCTCGCTTGCCCTCGTTCGCTTCGCTCACGAGGACGCGGTTACGGCCACCCGAAGGCGGTAGCTCACCTGTTGGGAATGCGGGAGAAGTGGGCCGGCGCGAATTCGAATCGCGGTTACGGCCACCCGAAGGCCGAAGGATACCAAGCTACCCCACCGGCCCGCACCCAAGAATTGGCTGCTGTCGTTTTTAACGCTTCCGGACTGGTATCAAAAGCGCGTGTAACCGTCGGTATCGAGGTAGTGTTGCGCGACGGTGATCGCGTGGTCGGCGTGTAGCCGCTCCGGGCCGAGCCGGACGCGCAGGTCGGAGTACTCAACCAGTAGATCGGCCTCCCACGGCTCGAAATCGTGGTGATCCGAGAGAACGAACACGGGATCGCTCGGTGCATCAACCTCGACGATCGAATCGCCGTCCTCGTGGAGCTGGACGACCGTCCCCTCGATATCGTTGAGGAGGTCCTCGAACCCCATCCGTCTGAGCGAGACGCCGGGCGAGGTCTCGACGGGGATGTGTCCGATCGCCTCCTCGCGCTCTTCGAGGGCATTGCGGACGAGCGCCGCAGTCGAGCGCTCGTCGGGATTCAGCCGGCGGAGCTCGCTCCCCTCGAACGTCACTGTAAACTCGTCCTGCAAGACGAGATGGACGCGGACGTCCTCGCGAATGTCGTGGGAGAGAAAGAACGCGGAGTTGACACACCGACAGAGCACGTCGAGGCGACCCGCCCCGCCCGCGAGATCCGAAAGCGCGAAATCCGATTCGACGGGCGCGTCGTGACCGTGCACGATGAACTGGCGCATAGGCGGGGTTCGATGGGGGCACAAAAATGTGCGTCGACTTGGCGTGAACCGCCCAAGAACCGTACCTGAATTGAGGCGCTAAGGCTCCACCCTGCCTCATCGTATGGGCGTATTCCGACACACAGTGAACCGCCTCCGGGTCAAGTGGTTCGAGACGCAGAGTGTCTCGTCATCACGGAAGACGAAGTCTTCCGGACGACCCCGAGGCACTCGGCCTGCTCAGCCTGTAGAACAGCACTCGCTCCGGGTTCCTGTACAGGTAGCTGGGACGGGACCGTCTGTAGGGCCGGCTCGCTGCACCGGGACAAAGAATATATTCCACCGAGATGACGGTACCACCGTAGACAGTCGAACGAACGATCGACTACCGACAGGGTGTGTGGGCGAGCCGTGTGTATCCGACGTAAATACTGATGGTAGACCTGACGACTGGACTCCTGTTCGTCGTTGCCGCTGCCGCGAGCCTTTTTGCCGCGTGGACGATTGGCGCGGGATCGACCGGTGCCACACCCTTTGCACCCGCGGTCGGCGCGAACGCGATCACCACGATGCGTGCCACCTTCATCGTGGGTATCCTCGGCTTCGCCGGCGCGGTGTTACAGGGTGCGGCGGTCACCGAAACCGTCGGCGAGGGGTTGATCCGTGGTGTTACTCTCTCACCGCTGGCAGCGGCGGTTGCACTCACCATCGCGGCAATCTACATCGCTGCGGGGGTCTTCAAGGGGTATCCGATAGCCACTGCGTTCGCGATCACTGGCAGCGTTGTCGGTGTTGGTCTCGCAATGGGTGGAGAACCGGCCTGGCAGGAGTACGGCGAGATCGGACTCTACTGGCTATTGACGCCGGTTGTCGGTGTGCCTGCCGCGTATGCGACGACCAAGTTCCTCCGAAGCGACGTCAAAGAGACGATCGCAACGGCATTGCTCGTTGTGATCGTCGGGGTAGTCATCGCCAACATGGAGTTTCTCCTGCTTGGGCCGCCCGACGAGCAGATGTCGATTGCGGCCGTGCTCGGGGCGCAGATTCCGGGGCCACAGATCGGCGGTGTGCTTGGTATCACGGCTGTCATCGCCGGTGGCCTCTCTGCGCTATCGGTCCGGGCCGTCCGCTACGACCCGATTCGGGCCCAGCGCTGGCTACTGTTGTCTCTTGGCGCACTGGTCGCGTTCACCGCAGGCGGCGGGAAGGTCGGTCTCGCTGTCGGCCCGCTCGTCCCGCTGCTTGGCGAAGTGCTCGGCGATGTCGCGATCACGCCCGTGCTGATCTTCGGCGGAATCGGAATCCTATTCGGTTCCTGGATGGTCTCCTCGCGTATGATCAAGGCGCTCTCACAGGACTACGCCGACCTTGGCCCGAGACGCTCTGTCGCGATCCTCGTGCCGTCCTTCGTCATTGCTCAGATCGGGATCTTCTATGGCATTCCCATGTCATTCAATCAGATATTCATCAGTGCGATCGGTGGGATGGGACTCGCCGCGGGCGGTGCCGGGGTTAGCCGAGAGAAGTTTCTCTACACCGCGCTCGCGTGGATCGGTTCCCTGATTTTCTCGCTTGTGATCGGCTACGGCGTCTACGCCGGCGTCCGGGAGGTGACCGGGCTGGAGTGAGCCGAAACGACCGGCTTCCACAAGCTAGTTACACGCGCTCCGACTGGATACGGGTATGACGGTACTTGACGACGCTCGCGCGCTCCTGGAGACGGGACCGCTCTGTGACGCGTGTCTCGGGCGGCCCTTCTCGGATCGGAGTTTCGGGCTGACCAACGACGAGCGCGGCCGGGCACTCCGGACGACGATCGCGCTGGAAGACGATACTGACTACGATCCCACACCATCCGAGGATTGCTGGGTCTGTGAGGGTTTCTGTGGCGAGTACGACGAGTGGGCCGAGCGCGTCGCCGAGGCGGTCGGAGACATCCACTTCGAGACGTATCAGGTCGGGACGCGCACCCCGCCCCTGATCGAGGAAAACGACGTCCTGCTGCGGGAAGACGCCGGACTCGACGAGGACGCGGGCGAACTGTTCAAATCCGAGTTCAACCGCGAAGTCGGCAAGCGCGTTGGACAGAAGACCGACACCATGGTCGACTTTGAGCGCCCCGACGTGCTGGCCCTGCTCAACCTCGAACGCGAGGGCGACGTGGAGATTCAAGTCAATCCGGCCTTCGTCTACGGCCGATACCGAAAGCTCGAACGCGATATCCCCCAGACCGAGTGGCCCTGCCGGGAGTGTGGCGGCAGCGGCAAGGACCTCGGACCCGACGGCGAGATCGACTGCGATCACTGCGGCGGGAGCGGCTACCTCTACGACGATAGCGTCGAGGGCTACGTCGCGCCACACGTCCGCGAGGCGATGGAGGGCGAGGAGGCCGTCTTCCACGGCGCTGGCCGCGAGGACGTCGACGCGCTGATGCTCGAACGCGGCCGGCCCTTCGTCACCGAAGTCAAAGAGCCGGGCTTCCGGAGCCCGGACGTCGAGGCGCTGGAAGCACAGATCAACGAGGAAGCCGACGGTTCGGTCGAAGTCGAGGGCCTTCGACTCGCCACCCACGAAATGGTCGAGCGCGTCAAGGAACTCGAAGCGAGCAAGACCTACCGGATGGACGTCGAGTTCGCGGAGCCGGTCGAGAACGGCGCGTTCGAGGCTGCACTCGCCGAGCTAGAGGGCGCGACGATCGAGCAGTACACGCCCGAGCGCGTCGACCACCGCCGCGCGAGTCTCACGCGCACGCGAGAGGTCTACGAGATCGAGGGGGCCCTCGAAGACGACCACCACGCCGACATCGAGCTCCACGGGGCTGGCGGGCTCTACGTCAAGGAGCTGGTAAGCAGTGACAACGGTCGGACGGAGCCCAGTCTCGCTGGACTGCTCGGCGTCGACGCCGAAGTGACGGCGTTGGACGTGCTGGACGTAGAGGGGGAGGAAGAGGCGTTCGAGCAGGACGAGTTTTTCAGAGACGGCTGAGCCACGGGCCATTTTACGGGCGCCGGTAGTGACAGAGCAGTAGCTCCGGCCGGTTCACACGATCAAAAAAGTCGATTCCGGTCAGTCGGCGGTCGTCTCGACGAGCTCGGAGTCGTCCTCGCGGTAGTGCTCCTCGATGAGGTCCTCGTCGATGCGGTTCAGGGCCTCTTTCGGCAGCATCGAGAGCAGATCCCAGCCGAGTTCCAGCGTCTCCTCGATCGATCGGCTGTTGTCGTAGCCCTGCTGGACGAACTCCTCTTCGAACCGGTCAGCGAAATCGAGGAACTTGTTGTCCCGTTCGGAGAGCGCCTCGCGCCCGACGATGTTCACCAGATCGCGCAGGTCCTCACCCTCGGCGTAGGCGGCGTACATCTGGTCGGAGACGTCGCCGTGGTCGCCACGGGTCAGTCCCTCGCCGATCCCGTCGTCCATGAGTCGCGAGAGGCTCGGCAGGACGTTGATCGGGGGCTTGACGCCCTGGCTGTTGAGGTCCCGATCGATGTAGATCTGGCCCTCGGTAATGTACCCGGTCAGGTCCGGGATCGGGTGGGTGTCGTCGTCGCCGGGCATCGTGAGGATCGGGATCTGGGTAACCGATCCCTCACGACCTTCGATCCGACCCGCACGCTCGTAGAGCTGGGCCAGGTCGGTGTACATGTATCCGGGGTAGCCACGCCGACCCGGGACCTCCTCACGTGCGGCACCGATCTCGCGCAGTGCCTCACAGTAGTTGGTCATGTCGGTGAGGATCACCAGTACGTGGTAATCCTTCTCGAAGGCGAGATACTCGGCGGTCGTCAGGGCAAGTCGCGGCGTGACTGTCCGCTCGACTGCGGGGTCGTCCGCGAGGTTCATGAAGACGACCGAGCGTTCCAGTGCGCCGGTGCGCTCGAAGTCGTCCATGAACTCGTTTGCCTCCTCCTGGGTGATCCCCATCGCGCCGAAGATCACCGCGAACTCCGAGCCCTCACCGTCGCCCTCTTCCTCTTCCGGAACGGACGCCTGTCGGGCGATCTGCAGGGCGAGATCGCTGTGAGGCAGGCCTGAACCGGAGAAGATCGGTAGCTTCTGCCCGCGAACCAGCGTGTTCATGCCGTCGATGGCCGAAACGCCGGTCTGGATGAACTCCTCGGGGTACTCGCGGGCGTAGGGGTTGATCGCCTCGCCGACGATGTCGATGCGCTCGTCCGGAACGATCTCGGGACCGCCGTCGATGGGGTTCCCGGAACCGTCGAGCACCCGGCCGAGCAGATCCTCGGTGACGGGCATCTTCATGGTCTCGCCGAGGAACCGAACGGAGGACTGGCGGTCGATTCCCTCGGTTCCCTCGAAAACCTGAATCGCGACGAGCCCCTGGCTCGATTCCAGAATCTGTCCGCGTTTGACGTCGCCGTCTGGTGTCTCGATCTCGACGATCTCGTCGTAGCCGATCGGCTCGTCCACCTCGGCAAACACCAGCGGACCGCTGATCTCTGTGATTGTCTGATACTCTTTCATGGTTAGTACAGCTCCCGCAGCTCTGTTGTGATGTCGTCTTCCAGGTCGCCGATGAACTGTTCGTACTCCTCGGCGACGCCCATCCGGTTCAGCTGCGGCGCGGCGTCGATGTCCTGGATCTCTTCGACCGGCACCCCAGCGTCAAGCGCGTCGAACGCTTCGTCGTTGAACGTCTTGATCGCCTGAAGCATTCGGTAGGTCTTGTTCGGTTCGCAGTAGGTATCAACGTCGTGGAACGCGTTCTGCTGGAGCCACGATTCACGCAGATACCGTGCGACCTCCAGCGTCAACTGCTGGTCCTCCGGCAGGGCGTCCTTCCCGACCAGCTGGACGATCTCCTGGAGCTCGGTCTCCTCGTCGAGGACGTCGATCGCCCACTGGCGGATCTCCGGATAGTCCTCGGCAACGTTCTCCCGGTACCAGGGATCGAGCTGGTCACGATAGAGCGAGTACGACTCGTTCCAGTTGATCGAGGGGAAGTGACGTCGTTCCGCGAGGTCGGCGTCCAGCGCCCAGAACGTCTTGACGATCCGGAGCGTGTTCTGAGTAACCGGCTCGGAGAAGTCACCGCCGGGTGGGCTAACTGCACCGATCGCCGACACCGATCCCTCGGTCCCGTTGATGTTCTCGAAGTAGCCGGCTCGCTCGTAGAACTGTGCGAGCCGCGCGGCGAGATAGGCGGGATACCCCTCCTCGCCGGGCATCTCCTCCAGTCGCGAGGAGATCTCGCGCATGGCCTCTGCCCACCGGGAGGTGGAGTCGGCCATCAGCGCGACGTCATAGCCCATGTCACGGAAGAACTCCGCGATCGTGATCCCGGTGTAAATACAGGATTCACGCGCTGCGACGGGCATGTTCGAGGTGTTCGCGATGAGACAGGTTCGGCTCATCAGCGGCTTCCCGGTAACTGGGTCTTCCAGTTCCGGGAAGTCCTCGATCACTTCGGTCATCTCGTTTCCGCGTTCGCCACAGCCGACGTAGACGACGATGTCGGCGTCGGCCCACTTGGCGAGCTGGTGCTGGGTCACGGTCTTCCCAGACCCGAACGGCCCGGGAATCGCCGCTGTCCCACCTTTCGCGATCGGGAAGAGCCCATCGAGGATGCGCTGGCCCGAAACCAGCGGGGTCGTCGGCGTCTGCTTCTCGTCGGCCGGACGCTGCTTGCGGACCGGCCACTCCTGATGCATCTGGATCTCCTCGCCGGAATCGAGTTCGGCGACCGTCTCCTCGACGGTGAACTCGCCGCCCTCGATGGCGACGACCTCGCCACCCTCGGAATCGGGGGGCACCATTACTTTATGTTCGATACTCTCGGTCTCGGGGACGGTACCGATGATGTCGTTCGGGCTAACCTCGTCGCCCTCCTCGACGGTCGGCGTGAACTCCCACTCTTTGTCCAGGTCGATCCCGGGGGCGTCGACCCCACGGTCGAGGAACGCGCCCATCTTCCCCTCCAGCACGTCGAGGGGGCGCTGGACGCCGTCGTAGATGGAGTCCAGCATGCCGGGGCCGAGATCCACGCTCAGTGGTTCGCCCGTGTTTTCGACGGGTTCGCCGGGTCCGACACCCGACGTTTCCTCGTACACCTGAATCGTCGTGACGTTACCTTCGATCTCGATGACCTCGCCCATCAGCCCTTCTTCGCCAACGTACACAACGTCGTTCATCCGGGCATCGAGGTCGGTCGCCGTCACGACAGGACCGCTCACGCTGTCGATGACACCGTCCTCCTGCACAGTGTCCGTGTCTGTTGCTTTGCTCATGATTGGTCTTCCTCCTCCATCAGGTCGATCCCGATGGCTCGTTTGATCTGGTCGCGCAGCCCGCCGCTCCCGGCACCGCCGCCGAGCGTGACGACGACCGGTTCGACGCTCGTCTCGACGTCCTGTCGCACGGCCCGCGACAGGTGCTCGAGGTCGTCGTCGTGCATGACGACGATGCCGATGTTCTCGTCGTTGAGCACCGCGGTCACCGCGTCGTCGAGCTCGTCGTCTTTGTCCTCGTCCGCGACGTTGTGGAACTCGCGAACGCCGGCGAGCCGAAAGCCGGTCGTGAACTCGGGACTGCCGACGACTGCGATCTCCTGGCTCATAGTATCACCAGCTCGTTTTCGATCTCCGCCTCATCGAGGCCGACTTCCCGACCGCGCGCGATCGCGCGAATGTTCTCTACCTCTCGCTCCTTGGCGAGAATGTACGACATCACTGCGGTGATCGATACCGGGTAGATGGTCGACAGCTGATCCGTGTACTCAAGCAGCGCCGCGTCGAGTGCGTGCTCGAACTGGATCAGGCTGTCCGCGTCCGCTAACTCGTCGAGTGCGCGCGACAGGTCGTCGCCGTACTCGCTGTTCCGGATGTGGTCGATCAACTGGTCGGTATCCGAAACCAGGGTCCGAAGCTCGCTCTGCTCGAACAGCTTCCCACCCTCGATGAAGTACTCGGTCGGGTCTAGGTCGGCACCGCTTCGACCGAGCCGAAGCGCGTTCTGTGCGTTCCGGAAGTCGATCTCTGCCTGCAGGAACTCGACGTACTGTGTCGTCGGCCCGTCACGGCGTCGATCGGTCGAGAGGTTGTCGAGCAGGTGCGTGTAGAACTCCCTGTCGATCGCGTTTTCCAGCGGGACGAGAACATTGTCCGTCTCGAACTCCTCGAGTGCCGCCTCGAGGGGCTCGCCGTACATCGTGTCCTCCAGCTCTTCTACGACGGTCTCGATCGAGTCGGCCTCGCTGAGCCGGTCGAGAAGCGCTTCGTCGAGCTCGCCAGCTCGGATCAGGTCCGACTGGATCGCTTCGGCCGATGCACCCGAGTAGACGCCGCGAATAATCGTCTTGAGATTCCACGCGTCGTATTTGCGCAGATACCGGGCGATCAGATCCCGTAGACGCCCCTGTGACCAGTCGAGCAGGTCCTGAAAGTGCTTCGAGAGGTTCCGGTTCAGTGCGTACTCTATCAGGTCGGTTCCGCTGTACCGGGCACCGAGCGCGTTGATCTCCGTCTCGTACTCGGTCTCCTCCATGAACCGAGCGATGCCGCCGGGACCCATTCGGACCAGTTTCCGATAGTCCTCGTCGGCGAGCAACGCCGACTTTCTGGCGCGAATACGAGCGTTGACGTACTCGGGGTTCGATGCGTCGAAGTACCTCATTGGTCGAACAACCGTGTGCTGATGTCTCGCAGGTTGTCTTCCCACACCTCTTCGAGAACGGCATCGAAGGTGTTGTTCACCCGTACGTTCGAGCTGTCACTTTCGAGCACCACGCCGCCGAGACAGTCGTGTTCGCCCGCGAGCTCGAAGCCATCGTACGAATCGAGGATCGACGCGAGCAACTCCTCGTCGCCCGGACGACCGTAGACATCGATCTCGGCGCCGTCCTCGAACTCGGCCGCAGCCGAATCGAGCAGTGCCGTGGTCAGCTCCCGTCGCCGCTCCTCGTCGAGCTCCGTGAGTTCCGTCTTCACCGCGTCGTAGACACGTTCGAGTGCATCACGACGCGCTTCGAGACGCTCTTGTTTCGCTTCGAGCTTGGCGCTGGAGAGGCGCTGTTCCTGCTCCTGTTCGATCTGCTTTTCGATCTCCGCTTCGGCCTCCGCGAGAGTGTCCTCTTTGTCGGCTTCGGCCTCGGCGACGATCTCCTCGGCACGCTCGTCGGCGTCGGAGATTATCTCCTCCGCACGCGCGCGGGCCTCGTCTCGAATGTCCTCAACTACCGTTTCTAAACTCATGGTTGGAAATAGAGGGTGGTCGCGTCTACAGCGTCAGGATGAAGACAACCAGTGCGAAGATCACCAGCGTCTCCGGTAGAACAGTGATGACCAGCGACTTACCGAACAGGTCTTCGTCTTCTGATATCGCACCGATCGCAGCGGATCCGATACCCCGCTCTGCATATCCTGCGGCGAGCGCCGAGACAGCGACCGCGATGGCGGCAGCCACCTGTGCGTAGCCGGTCGCCAGTGCTTCCGCAGCTTCCGGGCTCATTGCTTCGAGAATCGTTGCGCTTTCTGCCAGTGTTGTCAGTAGTTCAGTTTCCATGTCTGTAATTAATCCTGTGTGGTGTAGTTGCGATCGTAACCGAACGGATCGTATTTCTCCCCGCCGCCTTCATAAAACTTCTGAAAGAATTCGACGTACTCAAGCCGGACCATCTGGATGCCTGCAGCCGTAATGCCCAGCATCAATACAATGAAGTGTCCGATAGCGAACACGACTATTGCAGCCAACACGAGGAGTATGAACGGTACTCCATCGATGTGTAACAGGCCAGCGAAGTTCGGATCCATCGCCGCGATGTCTTTGGTCGGGAGTCCGAACACTTCGGAGCCATCATCGGCGACGTACTGGCCGAAGACGATCACGTTCACTGCGAAGGCCATGCCCCCTTTCGCGAGCAACACGGCGGGGATCCGCAGGAACGAGAGGCTGTGTCCGAACAGGTACGCGGGTGTTTCAACGAGCCCCACACCTCCTTCACCGAGATAGATCCCGATCAGACCGACGACAAGCAAGCCAATCCCGAGAAGGCCAATCTCTTCGGGGAATCCGGTGAACGTGAGGAAACTCGCGATCTCTTCGTTTGCAAGTGCTGCATCAGGCCCGACGATGAAGTCCGGTTTGAGATCACCGACGTGGTGTGAGAACACCCACATGAAGAAGCCGGTGATACCGACAACCCACGAGAGGTTCTCCAGTGCAGCCTCCTTGATCCCGTGGTCGAGATCGTTGACGAAGCCGACGATCCAGCCAGCACTCAACATCGCGACGCCGAACAGGACGGCGACGACGAGCCAGAGATCGAGATACGCTGGCGACGTGATCCCTTTGGATATGATCCCCGCAAGCGGAAGATCAATGCCGAGATCGCTCAGATACACGCCGAACAGGTCGTCGTACAGATAGCCGAAGATGAACGTGAAGATACCAGCCCAAATGGCGATTGCGCCCATCGCCTGGGTCGCTTTCGAGTTCGATTTGAGCATCGGGTATCCCATCGCCGCATAGAGGATCCCGTAGCCGATGTCGCCGATCATGAACCCGAATGCGAACGGGAACGTCAGGAAAACGAGCACCGTCGGATCGAGTTCGTTGTAGCTCGGTCGGTTGACCGTGTTAACCAGCAACTCGAACGGCTCGGTGATATCGGGATTATCCTGTACGACGGGTGGCGAGTCCCGCATCATCGCGACGCCACCACCAGCAGTAGCGGCGCTGCCAGTGGAGTGACCGCCGTCGGTCACCGCCTTCTGGGGCGTATCATCCTCTGCTGGCTCTTTCTCCTCTGCTGTTGCTTCCTCATCGGAGTCCTCGTGTTCGACGTTCTCGGCGTGGACCGCGTGACCGTGATCGTCGTACTCCGCGACGACGAGCTCCTCGATTTCGAGGCTATCACCGACCGCGTCACGGAGCTTCGATTCCAGTTCATCATATCGCTCCGTGGGGATCCATCCCTCGGCAATAAACGCCCGCTTGGACGTCGCGAATTGCAGCGGCGCTTCCGCCCGCTGGACGTCGATCGAGAGCTTCTCTTCGGCCGCCAGCAGGAAGCCGCCGACCTCGTCGCGAAGCTCGTCAATCTCGGTCTGGATCTGATCGCGCTGGGCCTGCAGCTCTCGTTTTTGTTCGCGAAGCTCCGCGAGGAACTCTTCGGGTGCACGAGCGCTGTCAGGCACCTCGTAGGTCGTGAACTCGACGCCGACCAGCGCGTCGTCGATAACGTGCTCGGCGTCGTCAGCCGGGTAGGCGAACACCGCGACGACGTCGTCGCCAGTGAACGTCTCGTAGGCGTCGACGCTCTCCTCGTCGGAAAGCGCCGCCTCGATCTCGTTGACGTTCCCACGGCCGATCTGTACCTCCAGGGAGTCATAGCCTCCGAGGAGATCCAGATCGATTCCGAGGTCGACGAACGGCTCGATCGCCGCGATCCGTTCGTCGACGGTTCGGATCTCGTCTCGGATCTCGTCACGTCGGTCGTCGAGATCGTTCACCGTCTCCCGGATCCCCGGGAGTTCGTCGTCGATCTCATCCCGTGTGACGATCCGGTTCGGGCCGGCTTCGCCGTTTTCGATGTCGAGGATGCTCTCGAGCGCACGGATTGTGACGAGCGTCTCGGAGGCCTCTTCGGCGCCCTCGATCGGGTCGCCGTTGTCGAAGCCTTCCCAGGAGCCGTCGTAATCACTCAGGTGCACCAGATTCATCCCGTGGACGGTTTCGATGACCGGCTCCATTACCGAGCGGGAGCCTGCCACCGACACCTTGCTCATCTGCTCAGGTCTGAGCATGCACCGCCTCCTCGAAAAGCTCGAGGACGAACTCGACAGCGTCGTCTTCGCGCTCGCTCGCTTGATCGACGAGTTCCTCTCGTTTCTGACGACCCTCCTCGAGGATCGTCTCGCGTTCGTCCTCTATTTCCTCGCGGGCGTCCGCAAGGCGCTGTTCTTTCAGCTCTCGTGCCTCGGCCTCCGCCTCCTCACGGATCTCCGCGGCACGCTCACGGGCCTCGGCGATACGGTCGTCCCGCTCCGCCTCGGCCTCGGCAACGATCTCGTCAGCTTCGTCTTCAGCCGTCTGAATTTGGTCAAGGACCTCTGGCCTCGGCATATCTTTTGGCAGGCGGATGTTTACGAAGGAGCCTATAAGGTAGTTGCGAAACTGAATCCGCTCATTTGTCGGAGATTGATATCGTCCAATTCGACCCGAAGCCACGGTGGACGAGCGGGCGTGGAACGGTCAGGATTATGATTGTCCAGTTCTAACCCCGGCCCAATGGGTGTTCTCGAAGACAAGCGACGTGCACGGGTATTCTACAAGTACCTCTCGCAGGTATACGATCAGATCAACCCGTTTATCTGGAACGAAGCGATGCGAACCGAGGCGATCGACCTCCTCGATATCGACGAAGACGATCGCGTCCTCGATGTCGGTTGTGGCACCGGCTTCGCCACCGAAGGACTGCTCGAAGAGACGGACGACGTCTACGGTATCGACCAGAGCGTCCACCAGCTAGAGAAGGCGTGGGCCAAACTCGGGAAACACGATCCGGTCCAGTTCTCCCGTGGCGATGCCGAACGACTTCCATACAGGACGAACAGTTTCGACGTGCTCTGGTCGTCTGGCTCCATCGAGTACTGGCCGAACCCGGTCAACGCTCTGAGAGAGTTCCGCCGCGTTACAAAACCGGGTGGACAGGTGCTCGTGGTGGGGCCCAACAATCCCCGAAACTCGGTGATGCAGCGGGTTGCCGATGCGATCATGCTGTTTTACGATGCCGACGAGGCCGACGAAATGTTCGAACGCGCGGGCTACGAGGAGTTCGACCATTATCTGATGGGTCCCTCCCACAAGCCCGATATTGCGATTACAACCGTCGCGACGGTCCCCGACGACAGTTAAAAACGACTCACTGGGCGGTTACCGTCGTTTCTACGAGCACATGGTCGCCGTGGGAGAGCGTCAGCTCGACGCGACCGCCGGCCTCGATCCCTGCTGGTTCGTTCGTCGATGCGATCCGGACTGTCCCAGTCTCGCCTGCCGTCCACTCGCTGTCAGTCTCGGGGTTGAACGGTCCCGTCGGACCTGGCACGAATCCGTGAGCAGAAAAGAACGGGATCGGCGGCTGTTTTTCCAGCTCGGTGCCGTTAACAGCGATCTGCAGGGAGAGCGCTGATGGATCGAGCGCGTCCCCTCGGACGTGACGCAGGGTGACTGTGTTTGTTGTCGGATCAGCACTCGCGTCGACGGCGACAGTCGGTCGGGGATCGGGGGAGTCAGCGGCGAGCAGTCCGCCAGCAGCGACGCCAGCGAGTAGTATCGTGAGCCCAACCAGTAACACGACGCCGATGACCGGCGACACGCCACGGCCAGTCGCTCGTCCCCCGATACGAACCATGTCGACTCATCGCCGCGGTCCCCGGTATAAATGTGTGGGTCCGTTCAGGAACTCGGATCCCGGACCGTAATCGAGACCTCGCCTTCGTCGGTCGTCGCCGTCACGTCGACGTCACCTTCGGGTGCGAGCACCCACGCGGTACCGTCCTCGTCGGTCTCGACCGAGTGTTGACCCTCGACACTGATACTCGCATCCATCGGGTCCCCGGAGTCGGGGTCGGTTACTTCGACCCAGACGGGACCGCCGTCCGTGACGCGGTTGCTGGAAATCGTCACGTTCTCGTTCGTCCGGCTGACCGTGCTCGTGGTCGGGAGCGATTCGACGTCGAGCGTGTGATACTCCATCACGACGTCCTGCGTGGTCGCGTCGATATACGACATCGACTGCCCGCGTGGATGGTCGAGGCTGAGTCCGATCAGCCAGTCGTAGCCGCTGATCCCGAACTCGAACAGGTTCGCGTAGATCCACGGGTACAGTTCGGGCCCGCGGTCGTCGAGCTCGGTGAGGCCATCGAACGTCCCCGGCTCGTCGGGGGCGAACCGATCGAACTGGACTCCTTCACGCACGTATGTTCCGTCCTCAAGGGTGCTTAGAACCAGCCGCTCTTCCGCTGCGGACAGCAGTATCGGTTCCGTCCGGTCCGCATCGCCGTACGTCGCGTCGAGTGCTTCCTGACGGATCGGGCTATCGAACCGATCGAGTTCACCGCGGACATTCCGAACGCTCACTGAGATTCGGGGGTCGGTCGCACTGAGTTCTTCGATCGTGTCGGCTGTATTGCTGAGCGTTCGAGCTTCCTCACTCAACTCGGCGAGGTCGCGTAGCAGTGTATCGCTGTCGATTTCGCCGGCTCTGTACTCCTCAGTGATCGCCGCCTCGCGCTCGTGCAGTGCGATCGTCCGCTCGCCGACTTCCTCCCGGTACGCGTCGAGCAGTGACTCTTTTTCTTCGGTCGAGTCGGCGTTCTGGAACTCGCGTTCGAGCGCGCCCAGTTCGATCCGGTTCTCGAATTGCTCATCACCCATCGCAAGTGCGCTTCCGAGATCGGGGCCCTTCGTCGTCGTCTCAGCAGTCGAATCAGCGCCAGTCGTTACCCAGGAGATCTCGTCCGGCGTTTCCTGCTCCGCGCTGTCGAGGGAGGACGCCGTGCCGCCGGTCGGTGTTGGGCCGACCGCTGCCGTCACCGGGGCCGTGACGACGAGGAGGGCGACGAACACGGTCGCGAGGATACGCGTCATTACCGGTGATGTACGCGTCTCCTATATAAAAGTTCGCGGATCACCGCGGTAATCAAGCACAGAACGGACCGTGGGAAACACCACGAGCGGCCGTGAGATCATTTATAACCCGTGGAGACGTTTTATTTATGAAAAGCGTTTTCTACCGGGAGATAACAGGAATCTATATGCGGGTACCTGCCGCCCTGCTGGTCGTTTCCCTCACGTGTGCCCTCCTCGCAGTCGCAGCTGGCGGTGTCGTGGCCGCGCCCGGCGACCAATCCGTAGATTTCGATGGGAGTCCGGCATCGGAGAGCCTCCAGACAGTTCAGGAGACCGAAGAGGTTAACGAGTCTGTCCGACAGACCCTTCAGATCCAGCTTACCGGTGATGGTCACGCGGAGTGGACGGTGACGACCGAATACGAACTCGAAGACGACGATGATCGGGAGTCGTTCGAGCAACTGGTCGAGGACCTCCAGGATGGAGCGGACGATGATGTCGGCTATTCGGCGGACACGTTCCGTCCGTACGCTGCCGAGGCGTCCACGGCGACCGGTCGCGACATGGAGATCCGTGACGAAGCGTGGGATGGGACGGTCGAAGATGATACCGGAACGCTCCGTCTGTCGTTTACGTGGACGAACTTCGCTGCGGTCGACGGTGACAGGACCGAGCTGGGTGATGTCTTCCAGACTCCGGACGACGAAACGTGGCTCCCGGATCTGAACGACGAACAGCGACTCGTTATCGTCGCACCGGATGGGTACGCAGTGGATGGATTTAGCCTCGATGCGCCGCCCGATGACGGATTCGAGGACCGGAGCGCTCAGTGGACTGGTCCGGTGTCGTTCGAGCCAAACGATATCCAGATATCCTACGTCCAGACTGGTGGGCCACAGACGCCGGCTACCGGCGATAACGGTCTCTCATCGATGGCGCTGATCGGTGGTGGCATCGGCCTGTTGGTGCTGGTAGTGCTCGTTGCCGCAGTGGTACTGGTCAATCGACCGGAGAAACGGGACCAGGTCGAGAATCTGCTTCCGGGCGTGATCACTGGAGTCGGTGAAACGGACGACGAGGGTGTCGCTGATTCACCACCCGATGAGGCGAGGGTGCAAAGGGATGAACCCCCGGTCGCAACCGAGAACACTGATGACACAACCGGGGAAGAGGAGGAGGTAGACCCCGACCTCCTCAGCGACGAGGAGCGCGTGCTCCGGCTTATCGAACAGAACGGCGGGCGGATGAAACAGGCAAACATCGTAACCGAAACCGGCTGGTCGAACGCAAAAGTCTCACAGTTGTTGTCGGCGATGGACGAGGAAGACCGGATCAACAAGCTCCGAATCGGTCGAGAGAACCTGATCAGCCTTCCGGACATGGATCCTGCTGACTCCGAACAGTGAACTACCCCTGCCTACTCGCCGCCGTTGGCGGCTCCTTGAGGCAGGGGCTTCCTGCTTCCACGACGCGCTTTGCAGGAACAACGGCAGTTCCCGCAGGGAGTGCAGTCTCCACAGGCGTTGATTCGGAGTGACCCACTCCTAGTTTGGTGAGTCCGCGAGAAAGAACATTCCACGCTGCGTTTGCGTCTCTGTCTGCTTTGAACCCACAGGCAGGACAGGAGTGTTCCCGCACCCAGAGCGGTTTGTCGGTTTCGACACCACACTGAGCGCACTCTTTGGTGGTCCCTTCGGGGTCAACTTCCACGAAGTGCGTACCTTCCCGCTCACACTTCGTTTCGAGCATATCGGTGAAGGTGCTCCATGCCGCCGACGCCGTGTTTCGGCTGTTTCGCGGCGATTCCAGCATCCCTTTCACGTTGAGGTCTTCGACAGCCACCACCTCGTACTCCCGAGCGTAGTAGTTCGAGAGTTTATGCAGGAAATCACGCCGCTTGAACTTGATTTGTAGGTGACACTCAGCGACACGCCGACGTTGTTCCTCCCAGTTGTTCGATCCATGCTCTTTGCGCGAGAGGTTTCGTTGCTCTCGTTCGAGCCTTTCGCGTTCCTCTGAGAGGTCGAGTGATTCGACCGCTGTGCCGTCTGTATCGTGGGCATACGTGAGAATCCCCACGTCGATTCCGACCATCTCGTCAGTGTCAATATCTCCTAGCGGGGGCTTGGCTGGCGGTTCCGTATCCATCTCGATGCCGAAGATAGCGAACCACTCGCCGGTTTTCTCCTTTTTGAGAGTGACTTCCTTGACCGTTGCGTCGTCAGGCAGTGGTCGGTGAAGTTCGATGGGAATATCTGCGAGTTTCGAGAGTGACAACACGGTCTGACCACTCTTATTGTCGAGTTCGAAGCCAGACTGGTTGTAGGTGAAACTGCGAAACTCGCGTGGTGACTTCCACCGGAGTTCACCAACCTTGTAGCCCTTCTCTTTGAGTTTGCCAAGTCGTTTGATATTCTTGGCAATCCGCATGACGGTGGGCTGGAGCACTTTCGAATAAATGTCGGTGAGTGCGTCCCACCAGTCTTTGAGGTCGGGAAGTTCGTCACGGATTTTGCGAACACGCTGTTTGACGGTGCCCTCGTTTTCGGGAATTTGGTTGAAGCGGTACAGAGCGTGGTTGTAGAGTTGCCTACAGGTATCGCGGTGGTAGTCCAGTGTCTCACGCTGGCTTTTGGTCGGCGTGAGGCGATACCTGTAGTTGTAGTTCATGGGCTATGAGTCGCGTTCTTCGATAAGTTCATCCAGTTGTTCTTGGACGAACGAGGAGAGATTCAGGTGGTTCTCCTGAATCCATTCTTCTTGGTCTTCTCGGATGGTGATTGTCTTCCGTTTCACTGTATGCATACTATACGTTCGATACTTAATATATGTTCGGATTACGTGGGCCTGTGGGCCAGAATAATCACGTGTATGAAAAGCGATGACGGCGGTGTATCCCCTCCCTACTGCGTCCTCAGAAATCGAAGATTTCTGATGTGCGAACGAGAGCTTGCTCTCGTTAACGCTACTCGCTTCGCTGCGTTGCTCCTTGAGGAAGGGGGCTTACCGCCTGCATTCAGCTAATCAACCGGAAGCGACGGATTTCAGGTTTCAAAAAGGTTTAGCGACTGCCGCGTGCAATGGATAATTATGAAGGTTCTGGTGACCGTCAAAGAAGTGGTAACGGTCGGCGACGAGTTCGAGATCAGCGGCACCGAAATCGGCGAGCAGTACCGTGAGTACGATCTCAACGAATGGGACGACTACGCGGTCGAGGAGGCCGTCCAGATCAGCGAAGCTGAAGGCGACGTTGAGGTTGTCACGGCGACGATCGGACCGGAACGCAGCGACGAGACGATCCGCATGGCGCTGGCGAAAGGTGCGGATCGCGCGCTCCGGATCTGGGATGACAACCTCGACGCGGCCGACACCCTCGATGTCGAGGCGAAAGCCGAGATCCTCTCGGCGGTCGTTGACGCCGAAGAACCGGATCTCGTCCTGACCGGCGTCCAGGCCGAAGACGACGCCTTCGGTGGGACCGGTGTCGCGCTCGCAGAGCGCGTCGGCTACGAATGGGCGGCGGTCGTCAACGATCTAGATTTCGACGCCGAGGCGGGGGTAGCATCGGTTCGCCGCGAACTCGAAGGCGGCGTCGAGGAGCTGACCGACGTCGACCTCCCTGCCGTACTGACGATCCAGACTGGTATCAACGAGCCACGGTACGCCAGTCTTCGCGGGATCCGGCAGGCGCAGTCCAAACCCCTCGACGTCCGGACACTGGCCGATCTCGACGTCGACGCCGCGGTAACCGATAGCGCACTCGACGTCACGGAGATGTACGTCCCTGAAACCGAGAGCGATGTCGAGCTGATCGAGGGCGGAGCAGACGAAAGCGCCGGGCGGTTGGCTGAGGTCCTTCGCGAGAAGGGGGTGGCAGAATGAGCGACGTACTCGCCGTCGCGGAGCACCGCCGCGGCGACCTCCGGGACGTGAGTCTCGAACTGATCACGGCGGGCCGCGAACTCGCCGACGGAACCGGCGGCGGCCTGCATGTCGCTCTGATCGGCGGGGACGTCGACGCGTTCGCCGACGAGCTAAATCGCGAGGGTGTCGATCGAGTGCTCACCGTCGCCGAGGGCGAGGAGTTCAACCACGGCATCTACACGCAGGCCGTCGAGGCGCTGTACGACGAGGTCGCGCCGCAGTTCCTTCTGTTGCCCAACACGGTCAACGGCCTCGACTACGCCCCCGCCGTGGCGACACGGCTCGACCTGCCCTACGTCCCCGATGCGGTTGAACTCGACGTCGACGGCGATCGCCTCGTAGCAACCCGTGAAATGTACGGCTCGAAGGTTGCGACGACCAACGAGGTCGACGCGAGCGGTGGCGTTGCGGTGACGATCCGGGACGCCGAATGGCCGACGACCGAAGCGGCGGGTGACGCCGTGATCGAATCGGTCGATGTCGAGATCGACGAGAGTACGATCCGCTCGACCGTGAAAGGCTTCGAGGAGGTCGGTGCGGGCGACATCGATATCAGCGAGGCCGACTTGCTGGTTTCGGTCGGTCGCGGGATCGAGGAGGAGGAGAACCTCGAACTGATCGAGGAACTCGCTGAGACGCTCGGTGCAACTGTCTCGGCGTCTCGACCGATCATCGACAACGGCTGGCTGCCGAAGAACCGGCAGGTCGGCCAGTCGGGGAAAGTTGTCACGCCCGACGTTTACCTCGCCATTGGCATCTCCGGGGCCGTCCAGCACGTCGCCGGAATGAAGGGTGCGGAGACGATCATTGCGATCAACACCGACCCGAACGCGCCGATCTTCGATCTCGCGGATTACGGGATCGTCGGTGATCTCTTCGATGTCGTCCCAGCGTTGATCGAGGAGTTCGACGAATAGCGGTACTGCCCGCGCCGATCGCTTCACTTCAATATTTGTAGTAATACGATTCGAGAGCTGTAGTACTCCAGTTCGGTAACTGTAGCGATATACCTCGAAAGCTGTAGTTAGGGCTTCGAGAATTGTAGTATAGGGATTACCCGGCGACAGCGACCGGTATCAACAGCTACTGGAGTTCTCAGTCCTCCGCTCCTGTTCTACTGGCCACTGCCGATCACGTCGGCGTCGGCGGGGCCGTCGATGTCGAACTCGTCGACGAGCGCATCGAGTGTGTCGGGATCATCGCTGGCGTACAGCGGCTCCTCGGCAGTTCTAGACGGCTCCTCGACGTCGAGCCGGTCGGCAATCGCGTCGGCCGCAGCCTCGGCCATCATGCGGTGGGTCGTGAGCTTTCCGCCGACGACGCTGGTAAAGCCGTCGACTTCGTCGCGCTCGTCGTGATCGAGAACGAAGAACCCACGGGAGATCCCACGTGCACCGCCGGTTTCGGCTTCCTCGGGTGCGTACAGCGGGCGGACGCCCCAGTAGGTTCGCGTTTCGTGTGCGTTGGCCGCAGGTGGGAACATCGCTGCACACTCCTCGATGGTGCGTTCGACCTCCCACTCTTCGGTCTCGTACTCGTCCGGATCGTCGACCTCGACACTCGTTGTCCCAAGAACCACCTCGTCGGCGTGCGGGATGACTATGTCGCCGTCGTCGGGATCCCGGGCCCGGTTGAGAACCCTGTCGAGTCCCTCGTACTCCTGGCAGATCATGACGCCGCGTGTCGGTTTCATCTCGACGTCGACGCCAGCCATGTCGCCCAGCTGTCCGGCCCACGCTCCGGTCGCGTTGACCACGTGGTCGGCGTGGATCTTCCCGACGTCGTGATCGACCGCCGCACCGATCACTCGACCGTCGTCTTTGAACAGGTCAGTCACGGGGGCGTCTGGAAGGATCGTCGCACCGTGATCGCGGGCATCGGCGGCCGTCGCCGCGACGAGTCGTGACGGGTAGATCACGCCGTCTGGGACGGCCATCACTTCGGTGACATCCTCGGACAGGTCCGGCACGTCCTCGCGGGCCTGCTCCGGTGAGAGCCGCTCTGCCGGGATATCGTGGTCCAGACACGCCTCGTACTTCTCCTCGAAGTACTCGGGATCATCGTCTTCGAGTCTGATGAAGTAGCCACCAGTGTCGCGGATACACGCACCAGCAATGTCGCGCAGGATCTCGTTTTCGACGATACACTCGCGTGCGCCAGCCGCGTCAGCCTCCGCATAGCGCGCGCCGCTGTGTAACAGCCCGTGTGATCGCCCGGTCGTCCCGATGCCGAGTCCCCCACGGTCGACGAGCGTTACGTCAACGCCGCGCATCGCCAGGTCCCGTGCGATTCCGATCCCTGTTCCCCCTCCACCGACGACGAGTACTTCCGTACTGTGCATCGTGTATACTACGGACAGAACGAACTTCATAGGCACGGTCACGGTGGTGAGCGACCGCTACCGAGAGAGCAATATAGCGTCGGTCCTACTTGTTTGGCCGCTCCGACAGCGTCGTCACTGTTCGGGGTGAGTCCGAAATAAAATATCGTTCGTATTCGCCGTCGGAAAACGGAGAACCGAATTAGAGTCGGGTGACGTTGGTCGCCCGGGGGCCCTTGGGGGCCTGTTCGATATCGAATTCGATGTCTGTGCCTTCTTCGAGGTCCGGACCGCCAACGTCTTCCATGTGGAAGAATACGTCATCGTCCGCGTCGTCCGTCGAAATGAAACCGTAGCCGCCTGTGTCGTTGAAGAAATCAACGTTTCCTTTCGCCATTGCAACCAAACCGACGCCGGTTACACGGATAAGGGTTGTGATACGTGTTTAGCATCTTCAAATATTTTGAAACATTGTCTTACTCCGGGTAGAATACTATGAACATTTGTTTATTCGCCCTGTGGTGTGTAACACACCGAGCTATCAACGATGACGAGCGACCGGTCGGACGGTCCTCCGGTCCGTGTGGGTCGAACTACTGTAGTAGCCGGTCGACCGCGTCGTGATACTTCGTGGGTGCAAGCTCCCGAAGCGCGGCCACGTCGGTTTCGCCGTCCGCGTTGACCAGATACGCACGTCCACGTTCGTCGCTGTAGACGCCCTGAAAGTCATACACGAAGCCGTAGACGGTCTCCGTCTCGGGGACGTCATCGCTCTCCAGCAAGAACTCGATCTGTCGGTCGACGTTGTACTCCACGAGCTGGTCGACCAGGCTCACGTCCCGGTCCGCGTCGATCCGCTCGTCGTTCAGGCCGGCCTCGACGACGGGGACGATCAGATCGACCCACTTCTCGATGCCAGCCGGAACCATCCCGGGCCCGTTCTGGACGGCGTCGAGCGCGGCGGACACGGCCCCGCAGCCGGTATGGCCGACGACGAGCGTGACGTTCGTTCTGGTGTTGATCATCGGATACAACAGGCTTCCGTCGACGACGCGCTCGCCGTCATGGATGTCCCAGACCTGATTACCGATCGTACTGGGCGTGAACAGCCAGCCCGGATGCGTCACATCCCACATTCCGTCGTGAGGAACCCGCGAGTCAGAACAGCAAATCGACACCGCAACGGGCGCCTGTGTGTCCTCGACGCCCGCGAAGTGGTCGCTGTCGAGCGATTCGACGTGACGGGCGTTGCGTTCGAGGAGCTCTGTGAGTGATGTCTCCGCCATACGATGGGTGCGATGCGAGGCTGTTTTTATCTACCGGTCGGTCGAGTAGTCGTCGGGAATTAAGCCGTCGCGAGGACAACGATTCGCCATGCCTACTCAGGACATCTACGAGTGTGATACCTGCGACACGTCGGTCCCAGTTGAGGACGCGATCCGGTCGGAGACGTACGGCGACCTCGATCCGACGAAGTGGCAGACGCTGAACTGTCCGCACTGCAAGGAACGACTCGCGACGGTGTACGTCGGCGAAGAGTAGGTATCGCTGGCAACGGGGACAGCGACGCCAAAATATACGGGTTCTGGAGTCGTACACGCCCTCATGCCGACAGTACGGTTCCACGGCCGAGAGATACACTGTGAGGCCGGTGAGATCCTCCGCGACGTCCTGCTCCGGGCGAATGAGAGCCCCCACAACGGCCTGTCCGACCGCCTGAACTGCCACGGGATGGCGACATGTGGAACCTGTGCGGTCGAGGTCGAGGGCTCAGCCGGGGAGCCAACCGACGGCGAACTTCGCCGGCTCTCGTTCCCGCCCCACGACCGCGATGATGGATTGCGGCTAGCCTGTCAGACGATAGTCGACGGCGACCTCACAGTGACAAAACATCCCGGATTCTGGGGGCAAAACGTCGACGACGCGGAGTAAACCGCTGCTTGTGCGAAACGTCCCTGCGAATTACTACCGAACGATTAAGTAGGTCGTCCTCCGAGTTATAAAACATAGATAATCATGACAGATTTGGGCGGATTCCACGATCACGTGGCACGGATCGACCTCAGCGAGGGCGAGGTGAACTACGAGGGGATCGATGACGAAGACGCAAAAAAGTACATTGGGGCCCGTGGGCTGGGCGTCAAGTACGTCTTCGAGCAGGGGCCGGACGTCGATCCGCTGGGCCCCGATAACCTGATCGCGTTCATGAACGGGCCCCTGACGGGAACCCAGACGACGATGAGTGGACGGATCGCGGTCTGTACGAAGTCACCGATCAGAGGGCAGGTAACCGACTCCCACCACGGCGGCTGGTCGGGCGCGCGCCTGAAGTGGGCTGGCTTCGACGGCCTGCTGTTCGAGGGCAAAGCCGAGGAGCCGGTGTATGCCTACGTCGAGGACGGCGAGGTCGAGCTCCGCGATGCCTCGCATCTGTGGGGAAGCGGCGTCCACGAGACCGTCGAGACGGTCGAAGACGAGATCGACGGCCAGTACGGCAAGAACCTCTCGATCATGGCGATCGGGCCGGGCGGCGAGAATCAGGTCCGGTACGCCTGTATCGTCAACGAGGACGACCGGGCCTCGGGCCGTGGCGGCACTGGCGCGGTGATGGGCTCGAAGAACCTCAAGGCGGTCGTCGTCAAATCCCAGACTCGGATGCCAAAGCCCGCCGATCAGGAGACGTTCCGCGAGGGACACAAGCAGGCGATGCAGCTCATCCAGGAGTCCGACGTGACCGGCCCCAACAAGGGGGGGCTGTCGGTGTACGGTACCAACGTCCTGATGAACCTCACCGAGGAGATGGACGGTCTGCCGACCAAGAACGCGAAGTACACGTCGACCCGGTCGATGCGCGAGTCCGAGGGCGGCGACCTCGACGCCGAACTGGTCTCGGGCGAGCACGTCCGGGAGAACATTCTGGTCGACGAGCCGACCTGTCACTCCTGTCCGGTCGCCTGCAAGAAGGAAGTCGAGGTCCAGACCCAGCACAAAGGCGAGGAGCTGAACGTCCGGATGGAGTCCTTCGAGTACGAGTCCGGCTGGGCGCTTGGCCCGAACTCCGGACAGACCGACGCCGAGGCGACCACAGTGATGATCGATCGCTGTAACGACCTCGGCATCGACACCATCGACGCGGGCAACACCATGGCGATGGCCATGGAGATGACCGACGAGGGGAAGTTCGACGACATAGGAGATGGCCTGGATTGGGGCGACACCGAGACGATGATCGACATGCTCGGTCGGATCGCCCACCGGTCGGACGATCTCGGCGACCACCTCGCTGGCGGCCCGGCACACCTGGAAGACGAGTTCGACGCCGAAGGGAACTCGCTGGCGGTGAAAGGCCAGACGATGGCCGCCTACGACCCGCGCTGCATGAAAGGGATGGCGATCGGCTACGCCACCTCGAACCGCGGGGCCTGCCACCTTCGGGGCTACACGCCCGCCGCGGAGATTCTCGGCATTCCCGAGCAAGTCGACCCACATGACCCGGAGGGGAAAGGCGAACTCTGTGCGCTCTTTCAGGATCTGCACGCCATCTCGGATTCGTTCGACATCTGCAAGTTCAACGCCTTCGCCGAGGGGATCGAGGAGTACGTCCTCCAGTACAACGGCATGACCGGCCGTGACGTCACCGAAGAGGAGCTGATGGAGGCGGGCGAGCGCATCTACAACCTCGAACGCTACTACAACAACCTCGCCGGCTTCGACGGCGCGGACGACGACCTGCCCGGCCGGTTCGTCGAGGGCCACGAGGACGCCATCCCCGCACAGGGCGGTAGTGAGGGCCAACTGGCCGAACTCGACCAGCTCAAAGACGAGTACTACGAGGTTCGAGAGTGGGTCGACGGCGTCGTACCGGACGAAAAGCTCGACGACCTCGGCATCGACATCGGCCCGGGCACTGGCGTCTCCGCGGGAGACTCGGCGGCACCGGCCGACGACTGACCGCCCCCCTATGTATGAACGACACGGACGATTTCGAGTTTCGAGTAGAATCACGCCTCACCAGCCACGGCGTCTACGTCGACGAGGTGACCGAAACGGCCGACGGCTACGAGCTCAGCTACGAGTCCATTGCTGCCGACTCCGAAAGCGTCGTTCCCCATCGTGAGGTCGGCCGGGTGATCAACGTCTTTCGCGACCTGCACGCCGAGGACTGGTCGGGTGCGGATATCGACGCGCTCGTTACCGACTTCGAGGGCAACAAAAAGGGCCGCTGGTACGTAGAGGCCGAATGGATCGACGAGCTACACAACGGGGAGTTGACCGAACTAGAGTTCTCCGAGCGGGTCGTCGACACGATCACGACCCCCTGAGCAACCGCGTCACGGCGGGGCGATAGCGACTGGTTCCCTGATCTCGACGCTCGTCTCGAACTCCTCACGTCGACCGACGGTCCGGCCGTCCCGGAGGAACTGCGCTTCGTGAGCGCGTCTGAGCGCGTCGGCCTCGCGGTCTGTGAGATCGAGGTCCTCACCCACCTCTGCCCAGTGGCCCTCCGGTGCGAGAAAGTAGTTTCGGCCCTCTGCACCGTCGACGCGCTCGAAGCGTCTTTCATACTCGGCGTACCGACCGACGAGCTGTTGCTGGGCCCGTTCGAGGAGCGCCGAAAGCCGGGTGAGGGTAACGCTGGCACGCGCTCCGGCGAGTAGTACGGTCTGGCCCTCGATCGGATGCGTGCGCTCGGAATCGGCCATTCCCGGAGCTACCCCCCGGCGCGGATCGCCTTCTGTGAGAACTTCTCGATCAGCGAGTCCAGCGTCTCCGCGCGCTCGCCCTCGAACGTGACCGTTGTTTCGGTGAGCGTCATCGAGGGGCCAACGCTCACTTTCGATTCCGAGACGGAGGCGCGCCAGTCCTCGCCCTCGACGGTTCGATCGTCGACCCGCTCGCCGCCGAGGTTATCCAGATAGCCAACGAGGGCTCTGGCGGATACACCGCGATAGCTGCGTTCGCGCTCGATCATTGCGGAGCCACCTGTGCAAGCCACGGGAGGAGCGGTCCAGCCATCACGAGGGCCCGCCGCCGTGCCTGATCCCGTCGTCGACGATGCGAGCGTTGCGCTCGCGGTCGATTCGCTTTGCGAGCTCGTCGTGATCGTAGAGCTGGTGGATGACGGCGGCGTGAAGATCCCGCCATCCCATCGCGTAGATCGGCGACTGGCCCCACGCGCGCAACTCGACGACGTACTCGTCGTAGGCCTCCCAGCGCTCCTCGAAGTGGTCGATTATGTCCACCACCGCCCCCATCTCGTCGTCGGCGAGCGCGGCGTTGAGCTCGCGTTCCCAGCCCTCGATTGCTCGGCCCATATCCTGTTTCGTCTCTTCGCCGTCCGCCGGCAGCGCGTCGACGATTCCCTCGGGGATGTACAGCTCGATCTCGTCCATACGGCTACTGTGGGCTCCTTGGAAAGAAAAGATACCGCCGCCCGAGTGACCGAACATCTTCGGCACTAGCTGCTTTCAGGTGTACGTCGTAGAACGATGTATGGGGGAGACACGACAGCGCGCCCGGCGATCGAACGAGCGCTCCACGGAGATGTCCAGAGCAGTAGAAACCACCGTACAGGTTCGCTGTACCGGTCACGTCCGGTCGAAAGTTGGTACCGGCCGACTGGAGTATCGGTTCGAGGGACAGACGCTTCGCGAGTTCCTCGATGCGTTCTTCGCGGAGTACGACGTGCGAGAGATGCTGATCGCCGACACCGAAGACGAGGCGACCACACGGGGGTGGGCACCACAGCTCGACGAGCTTCCGGGGAAGTACGCCAAAAACCCCGAAGGAGAGCAGACCAGACGGTACGCCCGGGTCGTCGTTAACGGAACGTTCAACGAACATCTCGACGGCCTGGATACGGAACTCTCGGATGGTGACCGCGTCGCGCTCGTCTACCCGTTTATCTACTGCTGTTGAATTGGCTCAGCCGCCAGCGACCGGCGGGAACGCGCTGATCGTATCGCCGTCGTCGAGCGCCGTCTCCATCCCGTCCATGTGTACGACGTCTTTCCCGTTTTTCATCACCGTGATGTACTCCCGCGGTGTGCCGTCCGCCTCGAACACTTCCAGATCCGGGTACTCCTCGGCGAGCTCGCGGAGGACATCGCCGACGGTCGCGCCGTCGGGAGCCGTCCGGTTGAGCGTTTTCTGGCCGAGTGCCTCGCGGAAACTGGCGAACGAACGGATCTCGATCTCCATACGCAATGCTGGCACTGCAGAGATATAAAACGAATCGCGCGGACGTCGTGGCGTCACGTCACCTTGCCGACCAGCGGGACTGCTCGGCGGGGCGCGTTGACCTCGTCAACCTGTGTCAGGACGACCACGACACCGATCCCGGCGAGCGCGGCGGCAAAGGCAAAGGGGACGACGAATCCCCACGCGACGAGGATGCCCGACAGTAGCGGTCCGGCGGCGACGCCGAACCCGAAGGCCATCGTGAGCACCGAGAGTGTTGATCCGGACTCGCCGTCGGGAGCGATATCACCTGCGAGTGCAAGTGCGGGGGCAAAGACCATCGCCCCTGCAACACCCTGCAGGAATCGAGCGGCGAACATCACCCACGAATCCGACATTCCTGCCAGCGCAAGGTCGGGGACAAGCCCCTGTACCAGCGTCGTCGGAACGAGCAGGATTGTCCCGGCCACGATAAACGCCTTCCGGCCGTAGAAGTCCGTCGCGCGTCCGATCGGTGCCTGCAGGAAGATCTGGGCGAGGACGAACGCGGCAAACTGCAGGCCGAACATCTCGGGACCCTGATTTAGCTCGGTGTTCACGATATCCCCGAGTGTCGCAAAGACTGCGATCCCGACGGCCATGAAGAAGGAGACGATACCGAGGGCAAACACCGGATCGAACAGCTGTGTGCCGGTCCGGTCGAACACCTGAAAGCTGTCGAGTGCTGACCCCTCGGGTTCACTGGGCTCGATGTCCGGGTCCCGGATCAGTCCGAGCACGAGAACGAACGCGAGCGTCGCCGTCGACGCCGCGAAGTAAAAAGCGGCGTCGAAGCCGGTGATCGAGAGCGTCGTCGCGCCGAGCGGGATCGAGTACGGCCCCGCCGCGACGACACCACCGGCGGCGATCGGACCGACGCCAAACCCGACCAGTCGGAACGTGTTGTACGTCCCCATGTTCCCGCCGCGGTTCTCGTCGGTCGCGAGGTCGTTGACCAGCGCGACGGTCGTCGGGATGATGAATGCGCCCGCGACGCCCTGGAAGACCCGCAACACGATCAGATGCCAGTAGGTGGAGGCCAGCGAGTACGCGAAGCTCGCGACTGCGATCAGGACTAGCCCGAACAGAACGTAGATCTTCCGCCTGCCGGTTCGATCGGACAGGCGTCCTGTAAACGGCTGGAGCGGACTGTTGACGAACCCAAAAATCGAGAGCACCAGCCCGGTAATGAACACCTCGGTCAGCCCGAACGTCGCGCCGGTGACGAACTCGCTGGCAATGAACAGCGGCAGAACGACGATGAGAAACGAGTTCCCGACGGACTCGGACATCCGCGCGAGCGCGAGTGCAAGCACCTGCGGATTGACGCCGAGCAGGTTCCTCATCGATCTGGGTACTCTGCCGCGGTACTCTTGGAAGGCAACATTCCGTCTTGATCGAAACGATGGACGGATGCGACATGGGTGTTTGGATACCGGGCTCTGTAACCGGTGTTGTTCTTTCTCTGCACAACACCTGGTGTCGAGGGACGTGAGGTGGCGTATATAGTGGTTTAGAGACCTCAAAACGCTAATGGGACGATTGGCTGTAAAACAGTCTGTGCTGTGGTACACTATATTGGGAATAAAGCACAATTCTTTAATACTCCGTAGACGTACTATCTCGTGTATGGCAACGCACACTCGCACGATTCAGGCATTCGACTACGACTGGGAATACTCTTCACGTGTGTCGGTTCTATTCGGCATATTCGGAGTCGTCGCGGTCGTCGGCTGGCTCGTTAGCATCATGCTGACGGCTATCCATATGTTCGCACTTCCCGCAATACCCGCTGATGCTCCGGTGCAGGGCAGCATCGAGGTCATTACCAGCCCGTGGGCCTACGTCTTCGGCATTCCACTGGCCACCCTCGGCGCGGTGTACTATCTGGGTACGCTCGGCCTGACGCTCTGGTGGTTCGACACCCGTCACCCGCTTATCATCAAGATTCTCACACCGATCACGGCAAGCGGCGTCGCGTTCTCCGCGTACTTCGTCTACCTGCAGCTAGTGCCGATCGGTGAAATCTGCCCGTTCTGTATGGTTTCGGCGAGCGCGACAGTTATCCTGTTCGGGCTTGAACTGGCGATCCTCAGCAAGAGCTCGACGCCGTCACTCTCGACCATGTACCCGGATCTCAAACGACTGGTCAGTGAGACCAACCTTGCCATCATCGCCTTCCCGATGCTGATCGGTGCGATGACGATTCTGGGGATGTTCGTTGTCCCGATGCTCCCGCTGCCCGATGCCGTTCCGTTCTGAGCAACGAGTGGGTGTGATCGGTGAGTGCTCTCACCGTCTCCCAGCGGACACCCAGTCGAGAGACGTTTGCGGAGAGCAACATGCCGACATCCGGGTTTACTTCCAGGATCTAGCAGTAGATTCATAAGCTGAAGCTGTGAAAGCGGTCGGTATGCAAACGGCCATAGAGCGGGCGTATCGTCGCACGCCAGGTGGCGATCTGCTCGTGGGCGTCCTGGCGACATGTCTCGCTATCGCGGTCCTGCTCGGGGCCGGAACGATCGCCGCGGGCAGAACCATGCCGCTGGAGAGAACAGCTGTCGTTGGCCTCGGCGCGTTGCTCGCTAACTTCATCAGTATCCCGGTACTGGTCGGTATCTACGCGAGGGTCGGCCGGGACGAAGACGAAAGCGGCGTCGACCCCGAGACGACCCGAATCGCCGGAATTCCCGACGGCCAGCTTCGGGAGACGGCCCGGCTCACTCTCGACACGCTCCGGCGTCGAGGCCGTGTGCTGGTGGCCGGACTCGGTGTTGCACTGGTCGTGAGCCTTCTGGTCGGCATCCTCGCTACACTCGTTCTCCACGCGGTCGTGCTCACCATCCTGACGATTGCTGGCTACATATCGTACGCACTCGGCTACGGACAACTGGTCTCTGCAGTCAGGATGTTCCACCTCAGCGGCGTGCTCGTTGGACTGGGACTGTCTGTCGGTGTGCTCTCGGTACGGTTCTTCGACTGCGTGGTCTGCTGGACCGATGCGGGACCAGTCAGTGCTGTCCGCGAGAGCCTCCGGTTCGCCAGAACGCGACCGCTCACTGTGCTCGGATACGCGCTCGTCACCACCGTCCTGTTTACGATTCCGAGCGTGGTTACCTATCTGGTGGCACCATTACACGAGCCGCTCGCGATCGGCGTCTTTGTACTCCTCACGAGCGCTTGCGTCGCAGTGTACGCCACCTTCCACGCGCGGGTGTGTTACCGTCATCTGCTCCCGGTCTGCTGTGGAACGGCCCTGTCAGAGCAACACAGCTCCGGAGACAAAGCCGACTCACAGTCGCTCTCGTATACCGTTCGGAACCGACCACTCGTCGCCAATCCGGTCGCTCTTGTACTGGCACTCCTGCTGGTGACGGCGTTGCTGGTCGGGAGCGGGTCAGTCCGCGCACTGGATGTCCAACCGGTCGACGCCGTCGAGGAACCCGGACCAGTCGACGAATTCGATGACGCCACAGCACTCATAGATGACGCTGCGATGCCACAGACCGAAGCAAATCACCGTGCCGTCGATACCACGTACGCGTACAACGAGACACAGGAGCGGTGGGAAAAACCGGTGCAGTTCCAGTACGAAACTGATCATCAGCAGCGCCGCCATCTCGTTTCCTTTACCACATTCGATCACAACGATACGCCGACGAGTTCAACCACGGCCTATTTCAGTACGAAACAGTTCGCCATGCAGTGGACCGATCCTCAGGATCCACAGCCACCGTCCGAGCCTGCCGACCACGCCTGGCACGAACGGACGGCCGGAAACTGGACCGTCTATTCTGTCGCCGGGTACGAAATAATCGACCAGCCGACCGAATCGATCACCACCACCCCCGAGTTCTTCGATCAGGAATGGGCGGTCGTCGACGAATCCCACGACACGATTACGATTGCCGCCAGTGGGCCCGATCCCGTTCCAGTTAACAGGCAGGGGTATGGATCGGTCGAAACCGCGGATGTCGAAGTGACACTCGACCGGGAGACCGGGTACGTCGTCGAAATATCTCAGGAGCTCATCAGAGAGGACGATGATCTCGATGCAGTCCGGACACACGTCGAGTTCGAGGACTGGGATGATCATACCGTCGACCGGCCAGATGGTGTCGAGGTCCAGCCCGTCGAATGGGTCTGGGGTGTCGCGTCGTACTAGGCGGAGTAAGGGTGCCGCCTCCCGGATTGTGAACTCCGCCCGAGAACCTGCTCGCTTCGCTCGCAGAACCTCAGTCTAGTTCAAATCGATCTTCAATCGAAGCGATCGCTTTTCGAATGCGGATCGAGCGAAAAAGCCATGCCGCCTCCCGGATTTGAACCACCGGAAGACTTCTCTGCGCTCGTCTTCCGAGCCCCCGCTCACTTCGCTCGCGGGGACGGGGACAACTCGATCTTCAATCGAAGCGATCGCTTTTCGAATGCGGATCGAGCGAAAAAGCCATGCCGCCTCCCGGATTTGAACCGGGGACAGCTCGATCTTCAGTCGAGTGCTCTCCCAGTCTGAGCTAAGGCGGCCCACCGTGCGGTGTATCACTAACTCTATCGATGGAAGGAAAAAGGATTTCGAATCACGGCTGGTTGGCTACCACACCCCACGGCTTGCCGTCGATCAGTCGAAGTACTCGAATTCGTAGCTCTCGGCGACGGAGGGCAGGGTCTCCGTCGGATCGTCCCGGAGATCGTTCCAGTTAACTCCCGAGACAGCATCCCGATGAAGTCGTGTGGTCCCCATCTGTTCCATATCATTGGTCCCCGAGGTCAGCCAGGACGCTATCTCGACGTCGAGGACGCGGTAGTCGCTGGTGAACAGGGCCTCGAAGACGTCGATCGCGAATTCGGCGGTCGCCGCCTCCGTCCGGTCCGCAGCCGACGAGAAGACGGCCCGCTGGCGAGCCGCCAGATAGCCCAGTCGCACCCGATAGCCGTCGGGGTGAGCCTCGACCTCGACCGGGTCGTCCAGCCAGCGCTCGAAGACGGACGGCGAGCCGATCAGCGGGAACGTGTCCTCCGCGATGCGGATCGCCTCGTCTTCGGTCAGCACTGGTCCCTCGGGCGAGTTGGGAGTGAAGGTTAGCTCCTCTCGCTGGAGCGGTGTGGCGTCTTCGGCCGCCCGGACGGTGACTTCGACGGTCGTCTCCTCGACGATTCGCGGGTCGAGCTCCAGCTCTGGTGCGACCCGTGTTTCGGTCGCGAACGCGTCGGTCTCGATGGTGGTTCCGTCGTACACAGCGACGAGTTCGTACTCGACGTTCGCGCTCGCCTCGGCGATATCGAGGGTCCGTCCGTCTCCACTCTGGTCTACGACGCGAAGTGAGGCCGTCCGCTCGAAGACGTACGCCACCGTTTCGTCGGCTAGTTCCCACTCGCCGTCCGCCGTCCGGAGCACCGCCTCGACATCGTGATCCTCCCTGATCGGTGGGTCGAGGTCGAGGACGAGGTTGTCGACCGTGCGGTCGGCCTCGAACTCGTTGGTTTCGACGCGGCCCGATCCGTAGTCGACGACGAGAGTATACGGAGCGTCAGCGCTCATCTCGTCGACGACAAACTGCTCGCCCGTCCCCCGTTGTTCGCGCACCGTGAGCGCCCCTCCGGGCACCTCGACCTCGTACTCGAACTGGTGGCGGAGCACTGTTTCGTCGTCGCCCGTCGTCCGGAGCAACGCAGTGATAGCCGTATCCGATTCGAGCGGTGGATCGAGCTCCAGTTCGAGGTCTTCCCCGACCTCGTTGGCGGCGAACGCGTCCGTGGTCGTCGATCCACCATCGTACCGGAGTTCGAGATAGTACTCCGTCGACGCGGACATCGCCGTCACCGTCACCGATCGACCGTCTCCCGTCTGATCGGGGACGCTGACGTACCCGTCGTGCGAATCGGTTTCCGCCACCTCCGATGGCTCGTCGTCCTCGCCACCGAGACAGCCCGCCAGAAAGGTGACGGGGACGGCGAGTATTGCCCGCCGGTCCGTCGGAGTAGTAGACACGTTCCACGGTATGGAGTATCAGCGAATCAACGTATTTGCCAGTTACTGTCTCGAAGAGTACAACCTTTCCGAGTGAAGTACGATGCAGTGCCCACGACTGGTATCCACTGAATATATATGTCTGATACAGATACTGTCCTGCTGTGAGTGTACTCAACTCCTTTGGCGCACTGGTAAGCGGGCTGATCGCTGCCGCAGTGATGCTCGTGTTCGCAATCCTGAGCGTCTTCGTGACCGTCTTCATCGTCGACGCCGCCGCCGCAATCGGTGGTCTCTCGCCGAGTGACGACTACGTCGTGCTCGGGGCTACACTGATCGCCTCCGCGGCAATCGTCGCTGGCGGAGCCGGGTTCGCGACGCCCGAAGACGACACGTAAGCGAAACCGGATTTTTTGAGAGGGATCGACAGCGAGTAGTGACGACTGTGTTCGGGCGGGTTCGAACCAGACCCAGACGTGCTCGCTCCGCTGCGCGAGACTGGCAGGGTTCGAACCCACCGCTCACGTGGTGAGATTTACTCCTCACGTCCGTTCGTCGTAAAATCGAACCGCTGTCGTTCCCGTTCGCTCGCAGTCGCTCGCTCACCTCGCACTCCATGGTTCGAACCGCCCTCTATGATCTTGCTGTCGCTCACGGAGCTGTTCGCGACAGCAAGGATGGGTTCGGGCGGGTTCGAACCGCCGACCTCGGCCTTGTAAAGGCCACGTCATAACCAGCTAGACCACGAACCCGACACCGAAACGAAGACGACCCACCGGAATAACGCTTTCTTTCTCGGTCGGTACGCTTACCCTCGTGCCGACCGATACCACGTTTATGGTCGACAGCCCTCTCCGGGTCGCGTTCTCGCTGACGCTTATTGTGCTCGCGTTCGCAGGGCTGGGCCTGTACGCCAGCCAGATGGGTCTGTTCCCGTGGTCGAGCGAGCACTCCGAAGCGACGGTCGAGATCATCGGCGAGGACGACGAGACGCTCGCAGTCGTCGATGCCGAAGTCGCGGACACTCGCTCCGAGCGACTCACCGGGCTGAGCGAACACGACTCCCTCGATGCGGGTGAGGGGATGTTGTTCGTCCACGACGACGAGGACGAGCGAACCTACGTCATGCGGAACATGTCCTTCGGCATCGACATCGTTTTCGTCGACACCGACGGCGAGATCACGACGATCCACAGCGCGCCCGAACCGGGGCCCGACGAGGACGGCGAGGACCAGGAGTACAGCGGGCGAGGAAAATACGTCCTCGAAGTGCCGGAAGGATACATGACCGAGCAGGGGGCAAGCGTCGGTGATCGGGTCGAGATCGAGTACCAGAAGTAACGGACCGAAACTCATAGGCACTGTGTGACGTGAAGAACCCGTATGACCGAGACGCTGGACGCGCTCACCGAGGCGGACGGCTGGCAGCGCGAGGGCTTCGCCGCGCGGGTCCACTACGAGGGCGCGGGCGAGTACTACAGCATCGAGTACTACGAACCGAGCGACTGCGTGCTCTACTGGAAGGTGAAAGGCGACGGCGAGACCGCAGTTCCCGTCGGGCGCGAAACGGTCCCGGCACCGCTTCGCGAGCGGATCCGGCTGGATCTCGATGCCGCAGGGATCGATCCCGATGTCGAGGCGCGAACTCTCTAGAAAGCGGCCAATCTCCCGTGCTGACAAACCCTTTTTAACCGGTGTCTGCTAGTCCGCTCGAATGAGCGGCGTCGACTGGGACGAGGACGATCCCTTCGAGGAGCAGCGGGACAAGATCGAGAACCCGATGAAGCGGTTGTTCAGTGCCTACGGTAGCCAGTACCGGTTTCAGGCGGTCGTCGGCATTATCGCGAGCGTCTTCGCGCGGATTCTGGATCTGCTCCCGCCGATCATGCTCGGCGTCGCGATCGACGCCGTCTTTTTCGAGGATGTGGGGTATGCCGAGGCATTCCCGGTCGGAGGGAGTCTCATCGCACCGATCGTTCCGGCGTCGCAGGAGGGGCAGTTCTGGCTGACTATCGCCATTATCGCCGGAGCGTTTCTGTTCGGTGCCGCCTTCCACTGGACGCGCAACTGGGGATTCAACTCCTTTGCACAGAATATCCAGCACGACGTCCGCACCGACACCTACGACAAGATGCAGCGGCTGAACATGGAGTTTTTCGCCGACAAGCAGACCGGCGAGATGATGTCGATCCTCTCGAACGATGTCAATCGCCTCGAACGGTTCCTCAACGACGGGATGAACTCGCTGTTTCGGCTCGTCGTGATGGTGTTCGGGATCGGATTCTTGCTCTTTGCGTACAACTGGCAGCTCGCCCTGGTCGCGATGTTGCCCGTCCCGCTGATCATGGTTTTTACCTACGTCTTCATCAAGATCATCCAGCCCAAGTACGCAGTGGTCCGATCGACGGTCGGGAACGTCAACTCCAGACTCGAAAACAACCTCGGTGGGATCCAGGTGATCAAGTCGAGCACGACCGAGGACTACGAGTCCGACCGCGTCGACGATGTCTCGATGGACTACTTCGACGCCAACTGGGACGCGATCGAGACCCGGATCAAGTTCTTCCCTGGCCTGCGAGTCATCGCCGGACTCGGTTTCGTGATCACCTTCATCGTGGGGGGACTGTGGGTCTTTCAGGGCGCGCCGGGACCGTTTACAGGCGAACTCCGGACCGGAACCTTCGTCGTCTTCATCCTCTACACCCAGCGCTTTATCTGGCCGATGGCCCAGTTCGGGCAGATAATCAACATGTACCAGCGCGCTCGGGCGTCCTCGGCACGGATATTTGGATTGATGGACGAGCCAAGCCGGGTCGAAGAAGATCCGAACGCAACCGACCTGACTATTTCAGAGGGACGCGTCGAGTACGACGACGTCACCTTCGGCTACGACGAGGAGACTATCATCGACGATATCGACTTCACTGTCGAGGGAGGCGAGACGCTTGCGCTCGTCGGACCGACTGGCGCTGGCAAATCGACGGTTCTCAAACTCCTATTGCGGATGTACGACGTCGACGAGGGTGCGGTTCGGATCGACGGTCAGGATCTCCGGAACGTCACGCTCGATAGCCTCCGGAGATCTATCGGTTACGTCAGCCAGGATACGTTCCTCTTCTATGGAACGGTCGAGGAGAACATCCGTTACGGCACCTTTGACGTCGACCGAGAGGACGTGATCGAGGCCGCAAAGATGGCCGAAGCTCACGAGTTTATTCAGAACTTGCCCGACGGCTACGACACCGAAGTCGGTGAGCGAGGAGTCAAGCTCTCCGGGGGTCAGCGCCAGCGACTCTCGATCGCTCGCGCGATCCTCAAGGACCCCGAGATCCTGATCCTCGACGAGGCGACCAGCGACGTCGACACCGAGACGGAGATGCTCATCCAGCGCAGTCTGGACCGGCTCACCGAGGATCGAACGACGTTCTCGATTGCCCACCGGCTCTCGACGATCAAGGACGCCGAGACGATCCTCGTTCTCGAAGGTGGACGGATCGTCGAGCGAGGGACCCACGGGGACCTGCTGGATAACGACGGGCTTTACGCCCACCTCTGGGGCGTACAGGCAGGCGAAATAGACCAGCTACCACAGGAGTTCATCGAACGGGCGGCAAAACGTCAGGCCCGCACCGAGACCGACGACGACTGATTATTTACCCTCGCCCACACAACCTACCGGCGTGCAACTGAGCGACGCTACCTGGACGGACGCCGCTACGAGTGACGCCGATGTCGCCATCGTGCCGGTCGGAAGTACGGAACAGCACGGCCCACACGCGCCACTGGGAACGGATGTCTTTACCGCCGAGGCGGTCGCTGAGGCCGGGGCGGAGGAGTACGACGGCGAGGTAGTCATCGCCCCCTCGATTCCCGTCGGCGTCGCCGAGGAACATCGCCAGTTCCCCGGGACCCTCTGGGTGAGCGAGGAGACGTTTCGCTCGTACGTCCGCGAGACTGTCGGGAGCCTCGCCTATCACGGCTGGGACCGGGTCGTCCTCGTAAACGGACACGGGGGGAACGTCGACGCACTCCGTGAGGTTACCGGGCGGATCACACGCCACGATGACGCTTACGCGGTCCCGTTTACCTGGTTCGAGGCAGTCGGTGAGCACAGCTCCGAGATGGGTCACGGCGGCCCGCTCGAAACCGCGCTACTGCGTCACGTCAGCCCGGCCCACGTCGATGAGGATCGAATCGCGGACGCCCGAGAGGGTGCCAGCGACGGTTGGGGCGAGTGGCAAAGCGGGGTCAACCTCGCCTACGACTCTGCGGAGTTCACCGAGAACGGCGTCGTCGGAGATCCCACCGCAGGCGACGCCGAGCGCGGCGAAGTGCTACTGGGTCTCGCGGCGGCCGCACTCGCGGATCTGCTGGATGCGGTGGTAACTCGGGACGTAGAACGACCAGAAGACAGATGACGGATCGACGGCTGCTGCTCGACTGACTGACTGTCCGGCCGAATGGTGGTCGACAGGAGCTTACTCTTCCTCGTCGTCTTCGCTCGCGGCGTCTTCGAGCGTGCTTTTGAGATCCGGAATCGTTGCGGTGAGATCGCCGACCTGCTCGCTGGCATCCTCGATCGTCCCGATCAGCTCCTCGACCTCCTCGATCGACGCTTCGAGATCCTCGGCGTCGTCAAAGGCGTCGGCGCGCTGGCCCATCGTGAACCACTTTTTGGCGTCGCGGAGGTGGTCGGCCGCCGCACCGACATCCAGCGCCGAGCGCAACCCGTTTAGCACCCCGAGTACGTTGTCGCCCTGCGCCTCCCAGACCGACTCGCTGTCGGGAAGTTCTGCACGCGCGTCTGCAAGCGAGGCCTCGACATCGTCACGCATCTCCGAGGCCGCTTCGCCGAACAGTTCGTCGTTGTCGAGCGTTGACTGGCTCATATCACTACTTCAACGCGACTGCTGTTAAAAAGTCGCCCGAAAGTGAAAGTGAAATCAGTCAGTATGGGTCGTTATTCGTCGGATCCCGTGGGCAGCCGAGTTACGAACGGTCTATCACGTCCCGAGCCCAAGCTGACTCTCGCGAGCACGCTCGCGCTGGTCTGGTACCAGATCCAGTCGATCATCGACGTCACCGAGCACGAGCAACGCGTAGTATCGAAGATAGCTCTGGACTGGAACCTGCAGGACTGCGGCGATGATCGCCAGCAGTGTCAGACCGATCACCACGGCGGCCCCGACAAGTGCCAGTCCTGCTCCCGAAGTAACCCCGAGCCCCCCCACGATGATGATCGTCCCAAACACGACGGCGAGCGCGAGCGCGATCAGCCCGCCCGAGAAGACGAGGACGGTCGCAACCACCGCGGCGAGGACCAGCCCCAGCACGTACTGTACGATCACGAAAACTACGAACTCGACGGGTTGGGACCGTAACGCTGTCCACACTCGTTTCCAGCCCGATAGAATTCCCCTGTCTTCCTGTATCATCGCCGGGACGACGAAATAGGTCGTTAGACTACTGATCACCGTCATCGTCAGAACGACCAGTGCACCCGCGGTTCCGGCGTACACGAGCGCACGAGTGAGCGAGTCGACGACTCCGAGTTCCAGCACGAACAGCGCTGTCAGGAGTACGAACGCCGTCGAAAGCACCCCAAGAGCGATCCGGAACACGAGCAGGGAAAGGCCCTGTTTCCAGCGCCGTGAGGTGTACTTTCTGATCGTCACGTCGCCGCTGCGGAGCGACTCGATGAAAACGAACTCGGCGATCGATGCGATCGCCGCGAACGCGATGGCGAGCAGTCCGAGGACTGCGGCTGCGATGAGCAGCGCCACCAACAGCTCTTCGGGGATCGCACCGAGCCCGGCGTCTGTAACTTCCGCTTCGGCGAACAGTTCCTCTACCGTGGCATCCTCTGCGGTCGGCCCGCTATAGGTCGGATCGAGCGTCGGCGGGATCGGTGGGACGTTCGCCGAGAGGCTGATCCCACCGCCGCTAAGTAGGAAGACAACGACCGAGAGCTTGAGGATTCGACCGGGCGAAAACGGCGTCATGAACTCCCGTGTGAGATCGATCGCGTCGCCCGCGGAGCTGACGGCAGAGAGACTCATAGAAAGACCTTACAGATCCAGGGTAAAATACGCTGTTGGAGAGCGCCGCGCTGATCGTGGCGGCTCGCCTACTCTCCGCGGCGAATATCGTCGACGCGGCTCGCCTACTCTCCGCGGCGAATATCGTCGACGCGGCTCGCCTACTCTCCGCGGCGAATATCGTCGACGCGGCTCGCCTACTCTCCGCGGCGAATATCGTCGACGCGGCTCGCCTACTCTCCGCGGCGAATATCGTCGACGCGGCTCGCCTACTCTCCGCGGCGAATATCGTCGACGCGGCTCGCCTACTCTCCGCGGCGAATATCGTCGACGCGGCTCGCCTACTCTCCGCGGCGAATATCGTTGACTCGCATCAACGGATACCCGTCTTCCATCGCCATACTCGTGACCACCTCGTTGTCCTCGTACTCGATGACGATCTCGACCTCCATAAACTCGCCAGTCAATTCGGTGTAACCGTGATCGATCGCTGCATCGAGTTCCTCTTCGAGGATATCGACTGTGACCGTGCTGGCGTGGGGTTGGTTCTCGATCGCCTCCTCCATGGCGCGTTCCAGACTGGCCGCGCTGTCGGGGCTTACCGGCGTTCCGGCGAACTGGTGATACAGCGTGCCGAACTTGATTCCGGCCTCGAAACACGCGCGCTCTCCGACGGTTGGTTCCATACGACCACTCGCGGCGGCGTGGACTAAAGGATCCCGAAACCACGTCTCAGACCCCGTAAGCCGAGCGACTCGTTCATCGGGAGAAACCGCATGGTACTTTACTGGGCTATACCACTGGTCACATGAATGGACGACCCCGTACTACTCACCGGCGCGACGGGACGGGTCGGTACCGCGATCCTCGACGGCATCGGCGACGACTACGAGTGGCGATGTCTCGCACGAAGCCCACCCGAGAAAGAGCTCCCTGGCGAGTTCGTTGCCGCGGATATCACCGACGAAGACGCAATGCGCGACGCGATGGAGGGCATCGGCGCAGTTATTCACCTCGCCGGCGATCCCCGCCCGGAAGCCCCATGGAGCAGCGTACTGGAAAACAACATCGATGGGACGAAAACGATTCTGCAGGCCGCTGTCGATGAGGGCGTCGAGAAGTTCGTCTTCGCGTCCTCGAACCACGCTGTTGGCGCATTCGAGACCGACGAGCGCACACCCGAAATGTATCGGACACACGATGAGTTCCGGCTCGATGGCACCGAACTCCCCCGCCCGGGGAACTTCTACGGTGTCAGCAAGGCAGCGGGCGAGACGCTCTGTCGATACTATCACGACCAGTATGATCTCGATGTCGTCTGTCTGCGAATCGGTAACCTCACCAAGAACCACCCACCGATCGACTACGAGCGCGGCCAGGCGATGTGGCTCTCCCATCGTGACTGTGCACACCTTGCCGAACGGTCGCTCGAAGCCGACTACGACTACGAGATCGTCTATGGGATTTCTGACAACGACCGGAAGTATTACTCCCTCGAACGCGCGAAGGAAGCACTGGGCTACGAACCACGCGACAACTCCGCCGAGTTCGACGGCAAACAGCGCGTCAAGTAGCTATTCGAAGAGCCCGTCGACGTCCTCCTCGCGGTGCTTCCGCCGTTCGACGTGCTCGACAAGACGTTGATAGATGAGCCCTCTGTTCTCGTGATCGCCGACGAAATCGAGTACGAGCGTCAGGAAGGTCGTCTCCGCCGCGTCGAGTTCTTCGCGGGCGTAGCTCACGGCGTCCTCGACGAGGGACTCGTCCCAGCGGTCATCTTCCTCGGCCAGTACGGACGCCACGAGGAACGCTGCGTCCACCTCAAGCTCTGGAAGACCGAGCGCAGTACCATTCCACATAAGCTCCGGGGGATCACGTCGTTCGATCACCTCGGGGTCATCGGCAAGCACGTCGAGATACGTTCGGACACCGTCGAGACGGACATCACGATAGGGATCGGGTAGTCCATCGAGATAGCCAAGCGCACTCTCTGCCAGTCCCGTCGCGCCCGCCCAATTTCGATTGTGTGCATGATAGATCGCGGCAGTGAACTGGATCAGGCCGTGCAGGAACCGCTCGTCGTCGGTGCCGTCCTCCAGTTCGAGCCAGCGCTCCTCCCACGCGTCGTGGGCGGCGTGGTACTCCCCCGCGTTGTAGATCGCGACCCCGGCCCGCAACTCCGCGTCCATATGTGATGGATTCGCGCGAACCCGTGTAAACGTCTCGACGGAGCTGCACGGAATCGGCGGGATTTTTAACGAGGGACTGCTTCCGACCCGAGTATGCGCGTCGCGATGGTCACGTTGGAGACGGTCCACCAGCGCGACGCAGCGCCACAGCGCAGACTCGATCGGATTGCGGGGTCGCTAGTCGAACGAGGTCACGACGTTCACGTGTTCTGTGCGCAGTGGTGGGACAAAAAGATCGATACGTTCGAGCGCGAGGGGATTACCTATCATGGAGTCGTCAGGTCGGCCGAATCGACGCGCGGGTTCCTCCTTGGGCTACCGCTCGCGATCAACAGTTGTGATCCCGACGTGGTCCATGCCGGAGCGACGTATCCGCCCGCGATCGCCGCCGCAAGCGTTGGTGCAACGCTTGCCCGCGTTCCGTTGCTCACAGACTGGTACGATCCGACGGTCGGCGACGGATTTCTTGCCCGGCGCGGGCTATCAGCACCCGACCGAATCGTCACGCCGTCGCGACTCGTCCGGACCCGACTACGCGAGCAAGGCGCAGCGGCCGACCGGACCGGCGTCGTCCCGAACAGCGTCGACTTCGAGTTAATCCGCGAAACGGAGCCTGCCGACGAACGCCACATCGTCTACGCACGGGGGCTCGACGAGGGTGCGAACCTTGAAAGCCTCCTGCTCGGGCTGGCAGAACTCCGAGAATTCGACTGGTCGGCGACGGTTATCGGCGACGGTCCCCGACGCAACGAGTACGAACAGCAAGCCCGTGACCTGCGTATCGATGACCGGATCACCTTCGCGGGCGAACTCGACCGCGAGGAACGAGTCGCCATCTACCGGAACGCACACGTCTTCGTCCAGACTGCACGACAGTGTCGGTTCCCGACTGAACTACTGTGGGGACTGGCCTGTGGCTGTGTCGGTATCGTCGAGTATCACGTCGATTCGAGCGCTCATGAACTCGTTGAGGGGCGTGAACGCGGGTTCCGGACCACCTCGGAGAGCGAACTCGCCGACGCCATCCGCGAGGCAGGGGAGATGGATTCGAAGACCATCGACGAGGAGTTCGCAGGCTTCGATCGTGGGATAGTCTTAGAACAGTATCTGGACCTGTACCGAGAGCTTCGGAAGCAGTACGGTATTCTACGCTAACTCAAACTGGTTGATGATACCGTTACGACGTGAGTGTCCGGGTATGAACCACTTCGAGAACGTCACGCTTTGCCGTTCACTCCGTAGCTGAACACCACCTTCCGATTGACACAAACTATAAAGCCGACCAAAGAATATAAGGAATTATGATGCCTGATTGCCCGCGGTGTGGAACGCGGATGAGCATGGACGACGAGACCACGAAGCTCGTCGAATATCGCTGCACTGTCTGTCACACGCGCGAGGTAGAGCACAGGACGGGCAGCCAGTCGCTTCGACAGGGCAGTCCTGACGTCGCCTGATCCGCTATTTTCGGTGTTCTTCGAGCGCTTCGTCGAGCGTCAGTTCCCCCGAAGCGACCCGTCGCGCCAGGGCCTCGTCGATCGTCCGGTTCTGTTCGGAGCGCTCGCGTGAACGGTTCTTGATCACCTGCAACTCCCCGTCTGTCGGTTCGAACTCCCGCCCGTCGATCTGCTCGCCCTCTATCCGGGCGATATTTACGGCGGCGAGCACGTCACCCATTCCTCGTGCACCGGTTCCGACATAGGGCGTCGTTCCCGTTTCATCGACCAGTTCGACGGATACGTCGAGTTCGTCGACGATCCGGGCGGCCTCTATACGCGCACCGTCACCGATTCGGACGATCGGGTCAGTCACACCCTCAATCTCCCCGTGAACCGTCTCGGCAGCCTCACTCAGTGGGACGTGATACGCACTTACGATTATCTCGCCTGCGAGGACCGCGATTCCCGGCTCGATGCCGGGATCGATCCCGACGACCAGCCGCCCACCGGCGTCTCGCAACAGGGCCAGCGCCGCCTCGACTGTGCGACGTGGCTCTCCCGGCGTTGCCGTCACTGTTTCGCATTCGGTGTCGATGCTGTGTCTGGTTTCGGCGTCCGTGATGATAACCGACGTAGTCTCGGGCAGGTCCTCGGTGGGCTCGACGGTTGTAAACTCGACGTCCCGGTCGCGAAGCTCGTTGACGACGCCGTGATACACCTCGAAATCGCTCGTTGCGACGACGATCACTGGTCGACCGTTCGCACCCTCCGGAGTTAACTGTCACGTCGCACGGACCGGGAGCTTTTTGCGGAAACCGGCGAAAGGATCGAGTGTGAACGCAGGCACGCCGATCCCGACGGGCTGTGAGTCGGTCGACGAGTTGCTCGGTGAGGGCTTCGAGCGCGGCACCGTCACGCAGCTGTACGGCCAGCCCGCGGCTGGCAAGACGAACCTCGCGCTGGCCGCGGCAGTCGAAGTCGCCGCGAGCGGGAAGCTGGCAGTCTACATCGACACCGAAGGGCTGTCGATAGACCGATTCCAGCAGGTACTGTCGGGCCGCGTCGACGACGAACGCCTCGAGGAGGTCGCCTCGAACGTCGTCATCGAGAGTGCCCACGACTTCGAGGAGCAACGGACCGCCGTCCGGGACGCCGCGGAGTTCGCCGACCGGGCCGACCTGATCGTCCTCGACAGCGCAACCGGGTTTTATCGGCTCGAACGTGACGAGGCTGACGAGGGCGACACACTCCGGCAGGTCGCCAAACAGGTGACCCATCTGCTCTCACTGGCGCGGAAACACGACCTTGCAGTGATCGTTACGAATCAGGTGTTCGCCGACCCCGACAGCGACCAGACGCGAGCGCTGGGCGGGAACACGCTCGAACACTGGACGGGGACGGTGCTCAGACTGGATCGCTACAGGGGCGGAAACAGACGCGCAACACTGGAAAAACATCGGGCAAAAGCCGCAGGCGAAACGGCGCAATTTCGGATCACCGAATCCGGACTGAAATCGGCGGACGGACGGACGCCCTAGCTCACATCTCGCCGAGCTTTCGGAGTACCTGTCCCCTGTACTCCTCGTCGCTAATGACGCCTTTCAGTTCGAGGACGTTCCGTTCGAGTTTGTCGCTGGCGACACGGAACGCGTTGTCAGCACCGTAGCCCTCACCGCTGCCGGCGACCTGCCCCTTGTTCGTCCGCAGCCGGATCTGACACTGGATCAGCGGCGTGCCGCGCAGTTTCTCCTTGTGCTTGTGGAAGCGGACGTGTGCATGTTGCACCTGCATCTTCCGGTACTTGTCAGCGATCCCCTGGATCTGTTCCCGGATGTCCTCACGAGTGATCGTATCGAGCAACCGGATGTTCGTGATCTGGACGTCGAGTCGCTCCTCCTCGGTGTAGGAGAGGGCACGGAGAACGTCAGTCTTGGTCAGGATTCCCTGCACCAGCCTGTCGTCCTCTTCCGGCGTCACGACCAGTCCGCCGTAGTCGTGGTCGAGCATTGTCCGTACGGCGTCCTCGACCGATGCAGTGGTCGTCGTCGTCGTCACCGGGCTGTTCATCGCATCGTAGACGGGCATATCGAGCACCCGCTCGACGTCACCTTTCCGGTCGCCGGTCGTCTGTTTGTGCATCCGACGGATCGCGATGTCGCTGATATCGTGGGTCGTGATGACTCCAGACAGGTGGCCGTTTTCGTTGACGACCGGGAGCCGGGAGATGCCGTTCTCGCGCAGGTAGTTGATCGCTTTTCCGACGCCTGCAGTCTCCTCGATCGAAATCACGTTGTCCGTGTAGATCTGCTCGACAGTCAGCGCGTCGAGATTGTCGAGGACATCCGTGAGAATTGCGTCGGCCGTGATTATCCCGTAGCGCTGCTCGCCCTCGAACACCGGAGCGACCTTGGTACCGCCCTCGACGAGCTGGCGAGCAACGTCCCGGATGCCTTCTGTTCGGTCGATCTTCGGCGCGGGATCGTTCCGACTGGGTTTGATCAGCGCCCCCGCCTTCGCGTCGTCCTCAACGTGAGACTGGAGCACGTCTTGCTCCCCGAGCACACCGGCGTACTCGCCGTCACGGGTGACGATGATCCCTTTCGGGTTCTCCTCGTCGAACAACGAGCGCACCTTCCCGAGCCTCGTCCCAACATCGACTTCGACGTACTCCTGTGACGCGATTTCAGAAATATCCATAGTACTCACACTAGGGACTTTGCTGTCCCGGCTATTTAACTTACCGGCAATTGTTAACACTTGAAAATGACCGAAAGGTAATATCAGCGCGACGATGCCTCTCGGTGGCTGCAAAAACGGAGCCTACGTCGTGGATCAGACGCCGCGATGCTGGAGCTGTTCGTCCTCGGGCAAGTCGGCGTTGGCGTCGCCGCGCATGCCCGAGCCGATGTCCTTGCTGATCTCCGCGAGGGCGTCCGGATCGTCCCAGTTGTTGACGGCCTCGACGATAGCCGCACCCATCTCCTCGGGATCTTCCGCCCCGAAGATGCCCGACCCGACGAAGATGCCGTCACAGCCGTGATGCATCATCAGCGCGGCGTCTGCTGGCGTCGCGATGCCCCCTGCCGCGAAGTTGACGACCGGCAGTCGGCCCTGCTCTGCGGTCTCGTGGACCAGGTCAAGCGGTGCCTCGTTCGCGCGAGCCCACTCCTCGCGTTCCTCGTGGTTCATGCCCGTGAGCGTTCGGATCGCGCTCTTGATGTTGCGCTGGTGGTGGACCGCCTGATTCACGTCGCCGGTTCCCGCCTCACCCTTGGTGCGGATCATCGCAGCGCCCTCGTTGATTCGACGGAGGGCCTCGCCGAGGTTCCGGGCCCCACAGACGAAGGGGGAGGTAAACTCGCGTTTGTCGATGTGGAAGCGGTCGTCGGCGGGCGTGAGGACCTCGGACTCGTCGATCATGTCGACGCCGAGCGATTCGAGGATCTGTGCTTCGGCCGTGTGACCGATCCGGGACTTGCCCATCACGGGGATCGACACCTCGTCGATGATCGCTTCGACCTCGACCGGATCGGGCATCCGGGCCACGCCGCCTCGCTTGCGGATGTCGGCCGGAACGGCTTCGAGCGCCATCACTGCCACCGCACCGACGTCCTCCGCGATCCGCGCTTGCTCCCGGTTGACGACATCCATGATGACGCCGCCTTTCTGCATGCGAGCGAACCCGCGTTTCACGAGTTCGGTTCCGCGTTTGAGCTCCTCTAGATCGGTCTCCTCTGGCATGAATTCGGCTTAGGACTCAGCACACTTAACCCCCTCCTTTGGGGTACTCTCGACAGCCAAAAACGGCAGGATCGGGGGCGCGTCTCGGCCGATCGAGGAGCCGCCAGCCCCGGCTCGATCGGGCCGCGATGCCGTCAGAGCTTTTGGGCCACGACTTGCACTCGTACCCATGAGCTGGAGCGTCGATTTCGACGACGACGACGCCGTCTCACTGGTTCACGACGAGGAGTTCCTGCTATACGCGCGACGGGGACAGGAACGGGACGGCCACGCCGAGTGGACGGTCGAGATCACCGACACGAGTACCGGCGAAGAGATCGAGCGCGAGACCTACGAGATCTCGAACCGACAGCATCTCCAGTCAGTGCTGGACAGGTACACCGAGGTGTATCCGCCGTAGTCGAGCCAGTGCAGAGAGTGAGACAGTGTTATCCGTAATCGTATACTGCATCGACCTATGGTTGCAGAGAGCACGCTACTCGATTCGTTTCCGGACAGCCCGGTATCGACAACAACGCTCCACGATCTCGAAGATCACGACGAAATCCGGAACGCAATCCCGATGATGACGCAGTTTCAGGAGCAACAGGAGGTTGCCGATCGGGTCATCGTCCAGACTGACTCGGCAGCAGTCGTTGGCGCGTACAAATCGGACGGCTGGGTCCTCGAACACCGGATCGACGCCGAGGGTCGTGATCCGGAATCGGTCCTCGAAGAAGCCATGCTCCAGGCCCAGAGTGAACAGGGGATATCATTCGGAGCGGTGCCGGAAGATTCGCAGACAGAGTCAGATCCCGATTCACCCGACGATATGTGAACACTCCTGTATTCGGCCCCGGACACGGTATCGAATCCGACGACAGGACGGTTACCTACGACACGCTCGTGATCGAGAGGTTGTGGACCTCAGAGTCGGGGTAGGACTTAATCCCAGACGGTGTCTAATACCAATAGAATCATATGGAAGAAATCGACCGGGTGTTGAGCAAGTACGCAACCAGTCAGGAGCTCATGGACCAGATTCGGTACGTCGCCGAGTCGTTGAGTATCGGCTTCGACAGGTGGGACGAACAGTATGTGAGTGGGCCCAGTCTGTATTTTTTGCTCGTTGCCGAAACCGATTTCGAGGCGTATACCGACTCGCTGGGGGAGAATGAGTGGCCAGTTGATCGATGCCAGGTCGTCCTGAACTCTCGAGAGGCGTTTCGACGGGTCGCCGAGGATGTCGCATTCAGTCGAGATGGAGCAATCATCGTGACGGGAGATGGGACAATCCAAAAACAGATGGTTCGGGTTCGGAGTCCCAGTCCAACAGAAGTCCAGGACGTCGAAGAACTGAGCTATCCGGACTGGATGGGAACAAAGCACATGAGTGCACTGGAAACATCGCTTCGCGAGAACGTCCTCTGGGCGATCACACTCAGTGAAGAAGACGGTCGCGTCACCACGTATCTAAATGGTACGTATCAGGATTACCCCCGCGACGAGATTGGCGGTCGATGGCGACCCGATACACAACAATCATAGCGGAGTCAACAGGACGTCTCTGCGTGCCGGAACCGCTATCGTTTTTAACCAATCGCGTGTCGTACACGACGATGCCAGAGCTTCCGGACCGCGATCCGCTGCCACGCTGGCTTGCGCCGGTCCCGCGCGCCGTCGAGGACCTCGGGCTACGACTGGTCTGGGTCGTCGTCGCGATCAACCTCGTCGGGACCGCCTTCGGGTTCTGGTTTTACGCCTTCGAGACGGGCCAGTTGCTCGACACGCCACTGGTCATGTGGCCGTGGGTTCCCGACAGTCCACTGGCGACCCTCTTTGCGGCGGCCGCCTTCGCCAGCTGGGCGCGTGGGAACCCTCGTGAGTGGCTCACCGCGCTGGCCTTTTTCGGGAACATCATTCTCGGACTGTGGACGCCCTACACCATTCTGGTCTTCTGGGACGTCTATCTCGCCGGGCCATCGCCCGCGCTCTATGCCTTCATGTTTTTCAGCCATCTGGCAATGGTCGTCCAGGCGCTGGTGCTCCACCGGATCAGCGAGTTCCCGCCGTGGGCCGTCGGCGTCGCCGTCCTCTGGTACGGCTTCGATTTCATCGTCGACTTCCTCGTCCCCATCGTCGGCGACCCACACCACACCGTCCTGCCGGTGCCGCGTGATACAGACGTCGGACTCGGCGCGACTGCGCTCGACGTCACAGCCGCGGGGACGTTCGCGTTTACCCTGCTGGCGGCGTATCTGGCGCTGACGATCCGGTCGAAGAAACTGGAGGCGAGGCTCGACTAACGTTTCAGGATCGCAAAGGCAAGCGGTGCGGACGCCACAAAGGAGATGACCGCCAACAGACCGAACAGGAAGAAGACGACCGTGTTCATCACGACAATGACGCCCAGTGCGATCGCCTTCTGCTTGATTGACATCATACATTCGGGAAATAATCGGAAATATATAAATCCGGGCACTTCGACGGACAGAACGCGAATTAGTGCCAGTGCTACCATCGACGACACAGGATCGTTCCAGCACGATTAAGTCAGTACTGGGATAGATCGTAGCCATGGCCGCAGACACCCTCCCCGAGCTGGACGACCGCACAGTGCAGGCAATCACTGCCGCCGGGATCGTTCTGGTCTCGGTCGGAACTGTCCTCGACATCGACGGAATCGGGACCATCGTCCTCGCATTCGGTCTCGCACTCTCACTCGCCGGAATCGTGTATCTCGCAACGCCAGGAGAGCGAACCAGACGCTACGGACTTGCAGTTGCTGCACTAGTAGCCGGACAGATCGCTCTTCTCGGCGGCACTGTCGGTCTCGTCGGGCTCGGTGGACTGCTGATCGTCGCAGCCGTGGTGGCGTGGCTGAGCCTACAGGACGACTAGGTATCGACCACGACGACGAGGTCGTCGGCCTCGACCATCTCGCCCTCGCCCGCGTAGGTCCGTTCTTCACGCACCTCGAACAGGTCGGCGTCGAGTTCCTCGCCAGCGAGTTTCAGCGTTCCGTTGTCGAGTTCGTACTCTCCGCTTTCGAGCGCGGCGTCGAACTCGCCGACCTTGCCGCCGAACTTCGGCCCGACCTGCGAATAATCGAGGCTGATCTCATCGATCTCGGTCGTCACGTCCGGTGCCTCCTCGAAGGCGTCCAGTTCGCCGACGTGCATGACCTCGCTGATCGCGCTCTCGAAGCCGTCGATCGAGCCGTACACCTCGACGCGGTCGAGTTCGGCGTTCAGCGGAAGCTGGTGTTCGCTCTTGTACCGCCGCAGCGCGCCGATCACCGCGGTCGCCGTCTCGCCCGCCGCGAGGTCGGCCTCGTGGTCGGTCGTCGTCGGCCAGTCGGCGGTGTGGATGCTTTCGCCCTCGGCGTACACCGACTGCCAGATCTCCTCGGTGATGTGCGGGAGGAGTGGCGCGAACAGTGTGAGGAACCGTCGATGGGCCGTCCGCAGGGCGTAGGCTGTTGACGGGTCGTCGGTTTCATTGAGTCGCTGTTTCGCGATTTCGAGGTAGTCGTCACAGAACGTGTTCCAGAAGAAGCCCCGAAGCTGGTTGCGAGCCTTCGAGAACTCGTAGTTTTCGAGCTTCTCTGTGACGTCCTCGATAACGGCGTTCTGTTTCGCCAGCAGCCACTCGTCGATGGCTGCGAGTTCCTCGGGCTCTTCGGGCTCGGTCTCGTCGACGAGGTGGCCGACGAGCTTCGAGGCGTTCCAGAGCTTCCGGAGTAGCTTCTCTCCGGTCACGAGGTCCTGCTCTTTGAACGGGAAGTCGTCGCCGATCGACGTCCCGGCGGCCCAGTACCGGGCAGCGTCGACCGGGAACCGATCAAGAACTTCCTCGGGCCGAACAACGTTGCCCTTCGATTTGGACATCGCCTCGCGGTTCTCATCGAGAACCATCCCGTTGATCATCGTCGCGTCGAAGGGCACCTCGCCGGTGTGCTCGTAACACTTGACGATGGTGTGGAACAGCCAGAAGGAGATGATGTCGTGGCCCTGGGGGCGCAGGTCGAAGGGATAGAGCTGTGGCCGGTCCATGGTAAATTCCTCGGCCTCAGCGTCCCAGTCCCAGCCAGCGTTGATCAGCGGCGTCAACGAGGAGGTCGCCCATGTGTCGAAGACGTCTTCTTCGGGTCGCAGATTCTCGCTGCCACAGTCGTGGCAGGCGTCGACCGGCGGATCGTCGGAAAGCGGGTCGGTCGGGAGATCCTCGCGGTCGGCGACGATCGTCTCGCCGCAGTCCTCGCAGTACCAGACCGGGATCGGAATGCCCGAGTCGCGCTGGCGGGAGATACACCAGTCCCATTCGAGTCCCTCGATCCAGTGTTTGTACCGGGTGAACATCTTCTCGGGGTACCAGTCCATCTCCCGGCCCGCCTGCAGGTACTCGTCTTTCTTGTCGAGCATCTTGACGTACCACTGCTCGGTGACGAGGAACTCGACGTCGGTCTCACAGCGCTCGTGGACGTTGACGTCGTGGGTGATCGCGCGGCGGTCCTGCAGGTAGCCCTCCTCGTCCAGTTCTTCGACGATCTCTTCGCGGGCCTCGTGGGTCGATAGTCCCTCGTACTGGCCCGCAAGATCGGTCATCGTCCCCGACTCGTCGATGGCCACTCGTAGGGGGAGGTCGTGGGCCTGGTACCACTCGATGTCGGTCTGGTCGCCGAAGGTACAGGACATGACGACGCCGGTCCCTTTCTCCATATCGACGCGCTCGTCCGCGATGATCGGCACCTCGTGATCGAAGATCGGGACGCGGGCGGTGTCGCCGACGAGGTGTTCGTTGTCCTCGTCGTCGGGATGGACGAACATCGCGACACAGGCGGGCAGCAGTTCGGGACGAGTCGTCGCGATGACGATATCCTCGCCAGTTTCGGTGTGGGTGAACGCGATGTCGTTGTAGTGTGAATCCCGTTCGGCACCCTCCATCTCGACCTGCGAGATCGCGGTCTCGCAGTCGGGACACCAGATCGCCGGCGCTTTCTGGCGGTACTCGCGGCCCTGCTCGTACAGGTCGATAAAGGACAGCTGGGAGATGCGCTGGACGCGCGGCTCGATCGTCTTGTAGGTGTTCTCCCAGTCGACCGAGACGGCGAGCGACTGGACGTCCCTGGTGAACGCGTCCTCGTACTGCTGACAGACTTCGCGGCACTTCTCCTGGAAGACGTGACGCTCGAACTCCTGATGACGGATGTCGAGTTCGCGCTCGGTCAGGCGCTCGGAGGCGATACCGTTGTCGTCGTAACCGAAGGGGAAAAACGTCGTCTCCTCGTGCATCCGACGAAAGCGCGCGACGAAGTCCTGCAGGGTGAACTGGTAGAGATGGCCCATGTGCAGGTTCCCCGAGACCGTCGGCGGCGGCGTGTCGATCGAGAACAGGGTGTTCGGGTCGGTAACCGACTCGTCGTACTGGTTGACGCCCTGCTCGATCCAGTAGTCCTGCCAGGACGGCTCGATCTCGCTCGGGTCGTAGCTACCGTCGAGGCCGTCGCTAGCTCCGGAGATGTCGCTTTCCCCGTCGCTCGCGTCGTCCGTGCTCATGCTCTCACCGCCCGGATCGGGCGACGTCGATACTGCGTCGTTCGCTCGTTGTCGTTGTCGTACATACTGGTCGTTGTTCGCTGAATACTGGTCGGGCACAATACATCCGTCGAAACGGGGTGGGAGAGATGGGGCTAGAAGGCCCCTACGAAAACGTCGTCGTGACCGGCGGATGGACCGAGTCGATGCATATCCGCAGTAGTACAGGGACGCTGTTATTTATTTCGGATCTACGGGTGTCGACCTCGCTGTATATGCGTATATCAAAAGGTATAGGCTCCGATGGGGCGATGTATCGGACGATCACAGTGTCTTCGGACAGCAGTAAACATCCCGAAACCCACTCCCCACGTCACAACCGCACGACACGGCGGCCGAACCGATGAACGGCCGCATCGTCGACCGGTACGCCGACGCGCTCGTCGACAACAGCAAACTGATTATCCTGCTCTTGCTCGCAGCGACGGCGCTCGTGGCTGCAGGAGCGGTGGTCGATGACACGGAAGCCGGGCAGATCGGCCAGTTCGAGACCGACGGGGACGAGCAGCAGGCGCTCGACGAGATCGATGCCACCTACGGCACCGACGAGGGGGTGGTTACACAGGTCGTTGTCCGTGACGAGGACGGTGACGTGCTCACCCGTGAGTCGCTGCTCGATGGACTCGAACTCCAGCAGGACATCCGAGATGACGAGTCGATCAACGCCACACTACAGGACGAGGACGCTATTACCGGCGTCGAGAACGTCGTCGGGACGGCTGCGTACTTCCAGCGGCAGGCCGAACAGGGCGAGCAACCATCGGGTCCACCGACGCTCGACGAGCAGGTGGCGGCGCTCGACGCCCTCGAAGAGAACGAGGTCGACGAGCTGCTCGCGGAGGTGCTAGATCCGGACGCCGACACGCCCGGTCCGGACGCCACGACGTTCCTCCCGACGAGCTACGAGCCGGGCGAGACGACTGCAGACGCCCGTCTCACGTTCGTGTTCCACGCCGACGCCGACAGCGTCGAGGGCGGCGAGGATGCCGTCGGGGCGGCCCAGCTCGGCATTGCGGAGCTGGTCGACGATCGCTTCGCAGACGGCTTCGCCTTCGGTCAGGGCATCACCGACGACGCCTCGACCCGCGCGGTCGGCGATAGCTTCGCCATCATCACGCCGGTCGCACTCGTCCTCGTGCTGGGCGTGCTCGGCTTCGCCTATCGGGACCTCGTCGACGTGTTGCTCGGCGTCTTCGGGATCGCCTGCGTGATGGCGTGGCTCGCCGGTATTCAGGGCTGGCTCTCGATCCCCTCCAGTCAGCTGTTGATCGCCGTGCCCTTCCTCGTGATCGGGCTGAGCATCGACTACTCGTTGCACGTCGTGATGCGCTATCGCGAGGCCCGCGAGGGACAGCTGCGGGACGACGGTCCGGATGCGGCGATCCCCCGCGAGCCGACCAGGGCGATGCAACTCGGGGTCGCAAGCGTCGTACTCGCGCTGGCGGCCGCAACCTTCTCGACCGGCATCGGCTTCCTCTCGAACTACGTCAGTCCGCTCGAAGCGATCCAGGATTTCGCCCTGCTCAGCGCGGGCGGGATCCTCGCGACGCTGATCGTGTTCGGCGCGCTCGTCCCGGCGACGAAACTCGAAGTCGAACGGCTCCTGGCACGGCGAGGTAGAGGCCGACGCAATCCCGCCATTGGCGTGGACGCAGGGCCACTAAACCGTGTCCTCTCCGGGGTCGTGGCGCTCGTGCAGCGACAGCCCGTCGCAGTGCTCGTGGTTGCACTCCTGCTCGCCTCGGCAGGAGCCTACGGCGCGACCGGGATCGACACCGAGTTCAACGAGGCCGACTTTCTGCCCGAAGATCCGCCTGACTGGATCAAATCCCTTCCCGGGCCGCTCGCTCCGGGCGACTACGATGTCCGCGAGAACGCTGCCTACCTCGGCGACAACTTCCGCCAGCAAGGGGACGGAACGGAAACACAGATACTCGTCAGGGGGGCTGTGACGGATCCCGACGCGCTGGCGGCGATAGACGAGGCCAGCGCGCCGCCAGCGGAGGGGAGCACGATCGTCACACAGCCGAACGGCGACGCGGCGGTCGAAAGCCCGGCAACCGTGCTGCGCGAGGTCGCCGCCGAGGAAGACGACCTTGCCGAGGCAATCGACGAACGCGACGAAACCGCCAACGGATTACCCGACGAGGAGGTCGCGGCGGTGTATGATACGCTCTACGATGTCGCACCGGATCGCGCGTCCGAGGTGCTCTACCGGACCGACGACGGCTACGAGAGCGCGCGCCTGCTCGTCGGTGTGCAGGGCGACGCCTCGGCCCAGTCGGTCGCGGAAGACACGCGTGGGCTGGCAGCCGGGATCGAAGCGAGCGGGTCGGTCAGCGCCATCGCAACCGGTGGACCGGTGATCACCGCGGTCCTGCAGGACGCCCTGCTGGAGACGCTGGTGCAGGCGTTTGCCGTAACGCTGGTCGTCATCATGACGTTCCTTTCCGTGCTGTACTGGACTCGCCAGGGCGCGCCGGACCTTGCAGTCGTGACGATCACGCCGGTACTGGTCGCGCTCGCATGGCTGCTGGGGACGATGGCTGCGCTCGACATCCCGTTCAACAGCGAGACTGCGGTCATCACGAGCCTCGCAATCGGGCTTGGCGTCGACTACAGCATCCACCTGAGCGAACGGATACAGGACGAGTTGCTCGACAGCGAGGGCCAGTCACTGGACGAGGCGCTCGCACGGGCAGTCGCCGGAACGGGCGGCGCGCTGGTCGGGAGTGCGGCGACGACCGCGGCGGGCTTTGGCGTTCTCGCACTGGCGCTCGCCCCACCCCTCCGTCGGTTCGGGTTGGTGACCGGGCTAAGCATCGTCTACGCCTTTATCGCCTGTGTGATCCTGTTACCCGTCCTGTTCGTGCTCCGTGAGCGTATCAGGGACTGGCGGGCAGATGGTCAGATCGGTCGCTGACCATCCGAAACGACAACCGATTTGTCGGTTGCGGTACGTACACTCGACCGATGGACTGGAGCGCAGTCGGCGCGTGGGTGGACGACCACGAGGAACTGGTGCGGTCGGTGGTCGCCGTCACCTATATCATCGCCATCCTGCTGATCGGCGCGACGCTGGTCGGTAATCCGACCAGCAACTACCCGATCATCTCCGATATCGCCGGGCTCCTGCTGGTCTTTCACGCTTATCGCACCGGGAACATGGCAGCGCTTGGGTCGACGATTCTGATCGTGGTCGCCGTCGGCGTCTGGTATCTCGTCGCCGCTCCGGCATTGCCCATCGTCGACGTCGGGGCGCTCGTGCCTGCAGGCCTGCCGTCCGAGGCCGTCCCGCCCGTAACCCTCGCAACTATGCTGGCGCTCGGCTACATGCTTACTCTCACAGAGGTGCTACCGGATCTGGGTCAGCGTGTTACCGAGCGCGTGTGATACTCGCCGAGGATCAGTGGCCCTTCTCACGGTCGTCCGAGTGGGCCCGCACCCACAGTTCGCCGATCCGCGAGAGTCGGGTCCGGTGGGACTTCCCGTGGGATTCCTGTTCGATGTACCCTTTCCCGCCGGGTCCAAGCAGATCCACGTTGTAGATGACTTTCGAGCGGAAGCTATCGGTGTATTCCTCGTTGAGCTCGCGCGCGAGCGCCTCGGCCAGCTCGGAGACGCTCTCGAACTCGCCGTGCTCGCCCAGCGTGAAGAGAATCAGCTCCTCAAACGGCTTGACGTTCGAGAAGGAGGCGACGGGCAGTTCGACGATGTGACTTCCGTCGATCTCCTTCGCACCGATAGTCGTCCCGCGCTCGTCGAACTCCGAGAGGAGGTGGGTGGCGCTGTCGAGTCGCTCGTCAATGTGCTCGTCCGGTACACCCTCCTCGTCTAGCAAACTTTCCAGTAGCTCGCGCTGCTTGCGGAGCTCCTTGGCGAGTTCGGTCTCCAGATACTTTTCGGGGGCCGTGTAGTAGGTGTGGATCTTGTCCCTGTCTTCCTGTCGCTCGACCATGATCGAGTGGGCCGCGGTCGCAAAGGCAAAGGAGATGGTCCGGGGCATCGCGCTGATGTTGACCCAGATCTCGTTGCCGCGATCGAGTTCGGCGTTGATCAGGTCGAAGGCCTGTTCGAAGGCGACGTCGTAGTCGTAGACGTCCTCGATAACGAACCGATCGGTTTCCGCGCCGAGCAGGTTCTGAAAGTCCTTGTCGAGCTTCTGTGAGAGGTTCTGTGCGTACTCGACGTTCTCCTCGCTTCCGACGGCCCCTTCAAGCAGGATCACCCGATCGACGTCCTGCTGATCGCGAACCAGCGGCGCGATCAACCGGTCGTAATCGAAGCCGACCGGAACGATGTGCGTTTGCATAGCCGATAATTGGCCGGGGCGCTTAAGAATCTCCCCAACTCCACCGGAGTTCGCCCACAGCGAGGAGTCAGGCTGTCTCAGCCGGCACATCGCCGTCCAAGACACAAAACATATGCCAGCGGATAGGAAACGAACTGGAAACGAGAGATGTCGCCCTCCACATCACTTCGACTGACGACCAAGCCGATCACCCATGGCTGATCTCGGTGCGGTCCGGAGCCGAGCGGCCCGGACAGGACGTGTTCTCTATGGCGGCCTCAAGCGCCGCGGCTCGATCGACACCCGGACGCTCGCTGTCTTCCGGATGTTCGTCGCGGTGCTCATCGTCGCCGACGTGCTCTCGCGCTCGCGAAACTTCCACTTCTATTATACTGATGACGGTGCCGTGACGGCGTCGATGGCGAGCGACGGAGTAAACGTCTTCGCGTACACGAGCGATCCGACGATCATCGCCGCGCTCTTCGTGATCCACGCGCTGGTTGCCTTGCAACTGCTTGTCGGCTACAAGACGCGCGTGGCGATGATCATCTCCTTCGTCTTCGTGATCTCGCTGGATCAGCACAATCCGTACGTGACGAGCTACGCCGACGTACTCTTCCGACTGCTGCTCTTCTGGGCGCTGTTTCTGCCACTTGGCGAGCGCTGGTCGATCGACGCCGTCCACCGAAATCGAGAGCCACGGACGTCGGTGTTCAGTCTCGCCACGCTCGGTGCGCTCTTCCAGATGATCGCGATGTACGTGATCAACGGCTACCACAAGTCGGGCGAGGAGCTGTGGACTGGCGGGGAGGCCACGCCGCTGATCATGGGACTCGACGATACGACCTTTCTGCTTGGCGAGACGATGCGACAGTTCCCCGAGCTGCTGCAGCTGGGTGGGCTGACCTGGTACTACATGCTGCTGTACGGCTGGCTTCTCTTCTTCCTGACTGGCCGTCTCCGGCTCGTCTTCGCGGGAATGTTCGTCATCGCCCACGCGAGTTTCGCCGTTACCGTCCGAATCGGCGCGTTCCCGTACGTCGCGATGGCAGGTCTTCTGTTGTTCGCACAGGGGCAGTTCTGGCGTGATCTGGACCGGCTGGCACGGCTGGTCGGCCTTCCAGTCGATCGGCTTCACGCTGCCGTGAGACGGCTTGGCGCAGTGGCACGTGTATTCCCCCGTCGTATCCCAACCGCAGGCGGCGAATTGTGGACCCGGCGAGCGGTGTACACCGGGTTCTACGGGATCGCCGCCTTCCTCGTCGTCGCGCTTGCGCTGCTGGCGGTCGGTACTGGCGCAGGCGTCGTCCCGGCGGACGAGGGGCCAAAAGAGCAGGTCGAGGACGTGGCCTACGACACGATGATCTACCAGCCCGAATGGAGTATCTTCGCGCCGGTCCCCCGGACGACCGACCGGTATCACGTCTTCCCCGCGCAGACTACTTCCGGCGAGCGAATCGACGTGTACAACGACCGCGAACTCTCCTTCGAGCGGCCGGGTAAGGAGCTACAACAGCAGTATGGCACCTACCGCGAGCGGTTCTATATGAACAGCGTTCGGCGCGCCGGTGACACCGGTCCCGCATCGCTCGCGCTCGCGGAGCACCTCTGTGAAACGTGGGAGGGCGAGGACGGCGAGGATCTCACTCACGTCAACATGTACTACGTCAGCGAAAATGTCACACTGGAGACGATCGACAGCCCGGAGGATCGGGATCGGTCGACACACACGATCTATCGCCATGGCTGTGGGGATCGTGAACCGACAGTCATCCAGGACGTTACGGTGGGCTAGCTAGAAACCGAAGGATCGCGGCCGGGGATCGGCTCAGTCAGCGCCACTCCCGTACAGAAAGCGCGAGCGGCGCTCGCCAGGAGCTGCCGTCGTTGCCGCCGAGACACCGACCGTCAGGACGAGCCCGAGACCCATGCCGACGACCGAGGCGTTCCAGCCGAAGTAGGTCGCCGGAACGACCGGCGTGAAGACGGCCAGCAGGTAAAAGAGCTGACTGCCGCCGATTCCCGCGTACATGCCCGACAGTGTGGTCTTCCGCCAGTACAGTGCGACGATCACCGGGAACGCAAGCTGTGCGAAGCCCGAGAAGGCGAGATCACCGATCTCGATGAGCGTCCCCGGCTGGCGCAGACTGGCAAAGAAGGTGGCGGTGGCAAAGACGACGACGCCGATCCGACCGAGCAGGTCCTCGCGCCGGTCGGAGATGTCGGCGTCGACGAATGGCCGGTAGATGTCCCGCGTAAAGTACGACGACCCCGAGAGCAACATCGAGTCGCTAGAGGACATCATTGCAGCCATCGCGCCGGCGATGACGAGCGCGGCGAACCAGACCGGCGTGTACTCGTTGAGCAGGAGCGGCACGACGTTCTCGCCTGCGGCGACGTCGACCTCGATCCCAAGCCCGGCAGCCCACGTTCCGAGCATGAACGCGGGGACGAACAGCAGGAGGACGAGCACGGGCCAGAGGACGAACGTCTGTTTGAACACCGTTTTCGAGCCCGCTGTAAAGAAGCGCTGGTTAACCTGCGGAAACATGGCGACGCCGAATCCGATCGAGATCGCCGTCGAGAGCATGTATTCGGGCGTGTAGAAGTCGCTACCGAGCGCGAGGAACTCGGGGTTCGACTCCGCGACGGTGGCTGTCGCCGCGCCAGCCCCACTGACGGCGTCCAGCACCCACAGCGCGGCGACCCAGATAATCACGAGCATGAACGCACCCTGTACCGTGTCGGTCCAGGCGATCCCGCGCATCCCGGCGAGCACAACGTAGACGATCATGAACACGGTCACGAGCGCGGCACCGGCCCAGAAGGGCAGGACGCCGTCGGTCAGCCCCGACAGCGCCGCCCCGGCCCCCATCTGCTGGAGCATCACGTACGGAAAGAGCCAGAAGAGGCTGGCAACGGCGACCAGTCCGCGGAGGCCGACGGAGCCAAAGCGGTCGCCCAGCATCTCCCCGAGCGTGACGTAGTCGTGGCGGTTCCCGATCAACCACTGCTTGTAGCCGATCACGTACCAGAGGACGGCGAAGATGATTCCGTCCATCAGCCCCATCACGAGGATCCACTCGGGCCCCTGTGCGTAGGCGAGGTTCGGCCCGCCGAAGAACGTGAACGCCGAGAGCAGCGTCGCAAAGGTCGTAAAGAGGAGGACGATCGTGCCAAACGAGCGGCTCGCGAGATAGAAGTCCTCGGCGGTGCGTTCGGTGACCCGAAACGCGAGCAGGCCAATCACGAGCGCCAGACACAGGTAGGCAACGACGATACCAAGCTGGATGCCGATCGCGTTCATCGCCCATCGCCCCCGCCGTCGCCGTTCGGTTCCGCGGTCGAATCCGCGTCCGGCTCGATCCAGATACCCCAGTCAGTGCGGGCGAACAGCCAGAACAAAAGCGTCGCCCCGACCATCACGCCGATATGCCACCAGAGCCAGACGGGAAGCCCGAGTACGATCGTATCGACGCCCCAGAGGAACCACGGGATTCCAAACACCCCCAGCGAGAGAAACGCCAGCGCCCAGCCAACCCGTCGCAAACGTGTCGCCATTTGTCAATGAGTGAGGGTGGTGGATGTTAAGGCCTGTCGCATTGTGTCGGATCGTCGACGATCTCGTTCCGGACGAGCCGAAACCGACGCCGAGCTTTTTCACCGTCGGCGTCCGAGTGGAGGACATGCAGACTGGTATTCAGCTGTATACGTTGCGCGAACTGGATGCGTCGCTTCCCGAGCAGCTCTCGGCCGTTGGCGAGACGTCGCTCGACGGCGTCGAGTTCGCGGGCGTCCCGAGCGGGGACGGCCTACAGGAAGCATTGGCCGCTACTGGACTCACCATGGCCGGGGCACACGTACAGGCCGAGGAGATCGAACACGATCCCGAAGCGGTCGCCGACGCCTGCCGCGCGCTCGACTGCGTGACAGTCATCGTCCCGTATCTCGACGAATCACACTTCGTGGACCGCGAAGCGGTGATCGAGACCGCCGAACGGCTGGAGACACTCGCAGAGCTGCTCGACGAGCACGACTGTCGCCTGCTCTATCACAACCACGACCACGAGTTCGTCACGCCGACCGACACGGACGCCGCGACGGCTTTCGACCTGCTCGTCGAGGAAACCGACGAATCGGTCGGCTTCGAACTGGATCTGGGCTGGGCCGAAGCCGCCGGACAGGATCCCGTCGACCTGCTTGACCAGTACAGCGATCGGATCCCACTTGTCCATCTCAAGGACGTCACGGCGGATGGCGAGCCGACGGACCTCGGCGACGGCGTGCTCGATATTCCCGGCTGCGTCGACGCTGCACGGGAGGCGGGCGTCGAGTGGGTGCTGTTCGAGCACGACCATCCCGAGGATCCATTAGCCTCGCTGGCGACCGCCGATGCCGTTCTGCAGGATCCGCATCGGGCGCGATAAGACGACAGATGTCGTAGTGCAAACTACAGAAATTGAAGTGTAAAGATTCATTCCCTGTAGTATTACACTTCGAAAATTGTAGTGTGCCGCTTCGAGATATGTAGTTAGCGAGCAAAACGGCGAGTACCCGTATATATGGGCTCTACGAGGGAATGACGACAGCTATTTGGGCCGCCGAACTCGTATATAAACTGTTCCATGGCTATCATCATGGGCACATCACACTCACGCCCCACATCGGGGCAGATCATCAATGGACGACACCACGAAATATCTCATTCACGCCGACGTCATCGCCAGCGGGGTGGTCGAACGCAGTGACGTCGTCGGTGCGATCTTCGGACAGACCGAAGGGCTCCTCGGCGACGAGCTGGATCTCCGGAGCCTACAGCAGTCCTCGAAAGTCGGTCGCATCGACGTCGAAATCGACGCCACGGGCGGCGAGACGCATGGAACAGTAACCATCGCGACGAGCCTCGACAAGGTGGAGACGGCGACGCTGGCGGCGGCACTGGAAACGCTCACCCGGATCGGGCCCTGCCGCGCGGACCTCGAAGTGACGAACATCGAGGACGTCCGCGCTGCCAAACGCCGAGAAGTGATCGAGCGCGCCCAGGAGCTGTTCGTCGAGGCCTTCGACGAGACGACTGGTTCCAGCGAGCGCATCCTCGAAGAGGTACGCCAGCAGGTTCGGGTCGCCGATATCACCGAACACAGGGGGTTGCCCGCCGGGCCACGTGTCGAGGACAGCGACGCGATCATCGTCGTCGAGGGGCGTGCAGACGTCCTGACGCTACTGCAGTACGGCGTCAAAAACGCTATTGCAGTCGAGGGGACCGACATCCCCGAGTCGGTCGCGGCGCTGTCGAACGAGCGCACGACCACTGTCTTTCTCGACGGCGACCGCGGTGGCGACCTGATACTCAAAGAGTTCAGCCAGGTCGGAGACATCGACTACGTCACGTTCGCGCCGGACGGCAAGTCCGTCGAGGACCTTTCCAGAGACGAGGTCTTCGAGGCGCTCCGGGAGAAGGTACCTTACAGCGTCGTCGAGGACGCCTCGACGCCGCGGTCTGCCGTCGCCGCGACCGATGGGAGTGCCAGCCCGGCACCGACGAGCGACGGGACGGATGGCGGCGAGACCCGGCCAGCGACCACAATCGACCCGGAACCCGACACCACAGCGGTAGAGAGCAATGAGGCAGTCGCCACATCGGCCGACAGTAACCCGATACCGGAGACCGGTGTCACCATCGACGCAAGCGAGGAGCCAGCGGACGATGCGACGGACGACGGAGCTACCCAGCCAGAGACGATTCAGGGCCATGCGAACGCCGTCGCCGGAAACGCTCTCGTCCGGCTACTGGACGACGAGTCTACCGTCGTCGTCGAAGGGGCCGTTTCGGAGGCGTTCGAGCTACTGGACAGGACTGAAGAGACGCCGACCGCACTCGTGCTCGACGGGCCACTCACACAGCGACTGCTCGATCTGGCCGCCCAGCGGGGAGTCACCCAGACGGTGTCGGCGTCGCTCGGAGAGTTCACGAAACGCCCGACGAACGTCAGGCTGCGAACGATAGATCAGCTGGTCGACGATCCGGTGTAGCGCCAGCGGTCGATCTCTTCTCCTGCCTACACTGTCCGCGCGAGTATCAACGCTGGCCCGCTATCGTAGTACTCGGGATCGACGTCGACGACCCGGAACCCAGCCGTTTCGTACAGCTCCCGCGCCGCCTCGTTGTCGGGCGAAACCGCAAGCGAGAGCGTCGTCACATCCTCGGAGAGCCGTGCGACAGTCGCCTCGAGCAACGACGTCGCGCGCCCCTCACGGCGGGCAGCCGGAGCGACGACGAGTTCGGCCAGGTAGGCGCGCTCGTCGCCGGGGAGGGTGAGGGCGTAGCCGACCGGGGTGTCGGTGTCGTCCGTCGAGACGAGGAGGAGGCCGTAGCCCGAAAGCGCACGCTCCAGCGTCTCCGGAGCAGGTTCTGGAAGTATTGACTGGAGCGCACGGAGGATTGGCGCGTCACCCGGGTCGGCAAGGCGGATCATACGAGAGCCAGTCCGATCGCCAGCCCGACGCCGACGAGACCGCCCGAGAGCGTCGCGAGGAAGTTGACACTCTGGTTAGCGAGGTACGTGCCTTCGAGCGTCGCGCCGACGAGGCTGTCGACGGTCATCCCGGCGATGCCAGCGACGACGACCACGATCGATCCAGTCGTTCCGATGCTCGCAAACAGTAGCCCGGTCAGGAGGCCGATCGTCCCTGCCCCGATACCCCCCGCGAGTTCGCCCTGCCAGGTTACCGCGCCGTCAGTACCGGGTTCGACGCGCTTGAACGTCGTAATGAGCCGCGGGTCGTCGAAGACGCTCCCGATCTCACTGGAGAGGGTATCGGCCAGCGCGGTCGAGAGCGAGCCTGCAAACGCAAACAGAAAGAGGAGCGGGGCGATATCGATCAGACCCGCATCAGCCGCGGCGTAGCCGAACACCGACGCGAGTGCGACCGTGGCGTTGCCAAGGACGTTCGCGCTCCCGCGCGCGCCATCGTTCCCCTCGGCGACCCCGCGGGCCTGTTTCTCCTCGAAACGATACTTCGTCGAAAGCCCGCCGATGCCGAAGAAGGCGATCATGACGGCGAACCAGGCGTAGCCGCCGAGCACGATGGCGACAAACGCGAGGAAGACACCGGTCAGCATCCCCTCGACGGAGGCTGTCTCCAGTGCGTAGGAGAGATAGCCGACCGCGACGGTAACGACGAGGGCGATCGCGACATCCACCGTACTCGGCGTTACCGTCACTTCCGAGAGCAACCAGAGGAGCAGCCCGATCGAGAGGATCACAGGGGGATCATCCCGCCCGAGCAGCACCGTCCGTATCAGCGCGCCGACCAGCGCCCCGCAGGTCGCCATGACGACGATCTGCGAGGCGTGTGGCAGCGGACTCCCGGCGAGTACGAGCGCGATGTACTGGGCTGAAATACCTGCCAGTAGCCCGCCGACCACGAAGCCGGCGGCGTCCGCAAAGGGACCATCGCCGTAGCTTCGGCCGAGTTCAGCAGCGAGGTTCCCGTAGGCGTACAGGACGATCGATCCGGCAAAGACCTGCACAGTGAGCCCGGTAAAACTCGTGAGAAAGCCGAGAACGACGGCGGCAACGGAGAAGCCGACCAGACCCTTCAGACGCTCGTCGCGATGGTCGCCGGGGCGGGCAAACAGCTCGAAGACCGGCCCGTCGGTAACGAAGACGGCAGCGAGCGCGACCACCGCAAAGAGCGCGGTCGCGACGCGTTCGTCGATTGGTGCGACAAGCGCGAGCGTCCCGACACCGGCAAACGCACCCGCTCGTCGTACTGGCGAACTCACACTATTGCCTTCCTTTACCTGTCGCTTACATAAGAGTCCCGAACCGATCCTGTTCCGACCCAGTGTTTTTACTTCGGAGCGGGGTGATCGATGAGACGTGGGACTGTACGACCGATATCTCTCGCTTCGCGTCCGCCGCCACGAGGCCGCGCCGCCAGCACACGTCGCGCTCGTCCTCGCGGAGCGCGACCTGCTGGAACGCGGTGCCTACGACACGCTGGAGTCGTTTTTCGAGCTCGCCTTCGAGTACGGAACGGACCGTGTGACGGTCTACGTCAGTGTGCTCGATGAGGCGGTTGCTCCGACGCTCGAACGCGCGCTACAGGATGTCGATGCGCCGAAACCGATGGCGATCAGGGGACCGACAGACCGTACCCGGGCGGACGCCCCGATCCAGGTGAGCATCGGTCTCGGCGGGAAACACGAGTTCACCGCGGCTGTACGATCGCTCGCTGGAGAGGTCGCAAACGGCGACCTCCAGCCTGATGCAGTTACCGAAGCGGATGTCGAGGAGCGGCTGGTATTTCCCGACGCGCCGGATCTGGTGGTCAAAACCGGAGCCGAACGGCTCTCGGATTTCATGATCTGGCAGTCGGTCTACTCGGAGCTGTACTTTACCGACATCAACTGGCGGGACTTCCGGCGGCGAGACTACCTGCGGGCGATACGGGAGTTTAAACAGCGTTCGCGCCGGTTCGGTCGGTAGTTCGAGAGATGGAGCGTGATTGGCCAATCTGCGGACGGAACCCAATCGTTTTTATACTCGTACGAACGATATGTGGATGCAATGGCGAAAGGTACGGTTGACTTCTTCAACGACACGGGCGGCTACGGATTCATCGAAACTGACGACGCGGACGAAGACGTGTTCTTCCACATGGAAGACGTCGGCGGTCCTGACCTCGAGGAGGGGCAGGAAGTCGAGTTCGAGATCGAAGAGGCCGATAAAGGCCCACGAGCGACGAACCTCGTCCGCCTGTAAGACCCGAACGGTGCGACTCCGGGCGTCGCGTTGGGGTTACTCTCAGGCGGTCCGCCCGTGCAGTATGTCTTCCCGTATTTTCAAGACCGATCAGCCGCTGGTATCCTGATCAAGCCGACCGTGTCCCGTTGAGCCGATGGCCTCCCAATCACTCACCGCATCACGCGAACGTGAATCGGCAACGATACCGTGAGCGATATACGTTCAGTTCCGAAAGTATGGGTATGCCCGAGGTACTCGACGAGGATCTGCATCGACGCACCAAACAGCTACTCGAACCGGGCGAGATCCAGCTCAACGGCGCGGTCGTCCACACCGATCTTGGCTCCGCAGACGAGATTGATATGATGCAAGCGACGCTTGACGTCGGCGACATCATCGCCGAACACGCGGGACTGGACCCGAAAGACACCTACGTCTACTCGGGCAACGACGATCCGGACTTCTCCTCGAACCAGCATCAGGGGCTGACACTCGACGACGAGGAGTTCGTCTGGGAGTGCCAGCAACTATTGCGTGAGGGCTCCTTCGATATCGTTTTCTATTATGAAGCCAGCGCTGATCACGAGGCGATCCTCACGGCTATCGAGGACGCAGGCTTTGCGGTTACGGGCGTCAAAGGCGAGTGAACTAACCCTCGCGGCTATCGAGGATGCAGAAACGGGCACACGTAGATGGTCAAAGCTGCAGGTGTGAGGTCGAATCCGGACCATCATCACCGCTACTGTCGTCGAAGCCGCCGCTCCCGAGGTAGTCGACATCATCGTCGGTCAGATACACCTGTCCGTCCTCTACCGTGACCTCGACTGACGGAAGCGTCGTGCCTGCGGCCTCGCCGTTGTCACAGTCTCCCGAGCAGGTGTCGAAGATCGAGCCGTGACGTGGGCAGACGATGCCGGAGTTGCGGATCGTCGCGCCGACGCCCTCGCGGTGTAGACGCTGGTCCTCGTGCGTGCAATTATTGCTCCACGCCTCGACACCCGACTCCTCGCAGGGGACGAGTATCACTTCCTCGCGCGCGCCGTGTGCGTCCCGGATCCGGAACAGCCACGACCCCGACTCTCGGACTGTCTCGATGCTCGTCAACCGATATCGACCGCTCATATCAGCCGATAGAACCGTACCCGATTAACTCCTTGGACAAACGGGAGTATACCTCGGAACCGCGTGCCCGCACGGTGCCGAGGGACTTATGACCGGCCGTTCCCGAATGACGTGTATGAGCACTGACTCCGCGGAGCTGGACGATCGAGACCGGGCGATCGTCAACGCGTTTCAGGGGGGGTTCCCCGTGGTCCGCGATCCCTTCGAACCGGCAGCGGCGGCACTGTCTGACCACGGGATCGATATCACTGCGGACGAGCTACTGGCACGGATCAAGCAACTGGACGAGGACGGCACTCTGACCCGCTTTGGCGCGCTGATCAACGCACAGGAGATCGGCGGCGCGGCAACGCTCGTCGCCATGCACGCTCCCGAGGAGCGCTTCGACGAGGTTGCAGAACAGGTCAACGCGTTCACCGAGGTCGCACACAACTACGAGCGCGAACACCCCCACCTCAATATGTGGTTCGTCGTGAGCGTCGCCGATCCCGACCGGGTCGAGGAAGTCCTCGCGGAAATCGAGGACGCGACGGGCCAGCAGACGTACAACATGCCGAAAAAACGCGAGTTCCGCGTCGAGGCGAAGTTCTATGTCGACGGGCCGATCGAGGGCGGGACGGTCGACTGCTCTGCGCTCGGCCCGGACGTCACGCCGAGCGAGCGCGGCACGCTCACTCCCGCGGAACTCGATCTCGTTCTGGAGATTCAGGACGGCTTGCCGCTGTCTTCGACGCCCTACGCGGACGTCGCTGATGCGATCGGTGCCGACACTGACTGGGTCGTCGAGACGGTAAAGCGGTTCGACGCGGAGGGGAAGATCCGCCGGGTCGGTGTGATCCCGAACCACTACGCGCTGGGGTACACCGAGAACGGGATGACCGTCTGGAACGTCCCCGACGAACTGGTCGACGAGGTCGGGCCGGAGATTGCAGGGCTTCCGTTCGTCACACACTGCTATCGGCGACCTCGCCACGAGGGGGTCTGGCCGTACAACTTCTTCGCGATGACCCACGGGCGTACCGAGGCCGAGAGCGAGCGCCGGATCGAGCAGGTGCGCGACCGGATGGCAGACTACTGGGACGTCGACGACGAGGACTGGGACTCGCTGTTCTCGACGCGTATTCTGAAAAAGACCGGGATCAGGCTGGACGAGCGCGCGGAAGCGAATACCGTGGCGGAGTGATCTCCGAACATGTCCGGGACAGCACTGATTATGGACGGCGTAAACACGTCGGATACCGCCGGTCATCTCATATGATTCCACTATTGCACGACTTTACTGACGAAACCGTACTCGTCTTCGGCGGGGGATCCGTCGGTGCACGGAAGGCCCGCCGGTTCGCCAGGGAAGCCGAGGTGATCGTCGTTAGCCCGTCTTTCGATGGCGAGTTCGGGGATAGCGAGCTGGTGCGTGACGCGCCGGACGCTGAAGCGATCCAGGAGTGGGTCGACCGAACCGAACCCGCACTGGTCGTCGCGGCGACCGACGATGCGTCGATCAACGAGACGGTAGAGCAGGCGGCCCGAGAGGTCGGTGCACTGGTAAACCGGACGGATCGGAGCGATGCGACCGGTGAGGACCGACCAATCGACGACGTGGTGGTCCCGGCGACGATCCGGGACGATCCCGTCGTCGTGTCCGTCTCGACCGGCGGCGCGAGTCCGGCAGTATCGAGATACCTTCGCCAGGAGATCGAATCGGATATCGAGGGAGCCGGTGCGATGGCCGAGTTGACGGGCAAGTTACGCGGCGAACTCCGGGAGGGATCGCCCTCTCCGAGCGAGCGACGGGATGCCGTCAGAGCCGTCGTCAATTCTTCCGACGTTTGGAAGGCTTTACGTACCCGAACATCCAAGGGTCGGAAAGTGGCTGAGGACGTGATTCAGGAGGAGTTCGGGGAGACCCACGGAGGTGAGCAATGATGCGAGCGACTGGCGTCGTCACTGGAATCACCGTCTCGCACAGCAGTGCGTCCGTCGACGACGTGGCGCGAGCGGGGGCAGACGACCAGCGCGCCGAAGTCGCCGAACTGATCGCCAAACCCTACGTGAGCGAGGCGTTCGCGCTCCACACCTGCAACCGCACCGAAGCGTTCGTCGTCACCGACGATGCCGCAGTCGGGCGGGCGGCGTTCGAGACGTTCGCGCCCCATGTCGACGAGGACTCGATTCGGCATCTAGATCACGAGGAGAGCCTCGAACACCTCATGCGGGTCGCCGCAGGGCTCGAATCCCTCGTGCTCGGCGAGGATCAGATCCTCGGACAGGTCAGGACTGCCTACGAGGATGCACGCGGTGAAGACGGGGTCGGCCCGATGCTCGAAGACGCCGTCACGAAGGCAATCCGAGTCGGTGAGCGCGTTCGAACCGAGACCGAAATCAACGAAGGGATCGTCTCGCTGGGAAGTGCCGCCGCGACGGTTGCCATCGACGACCTCGACGTCGACGACCCGACAGCGCTCGTCATCGGGGCGGGCGAGATGGGAACGACCGCAGTCAAGGCGCTGGCGGATCGCGGAATCGACGACATGGTCGTCGCCAACCGGACGGTGCCCCACGCCGAGCATCTGGCGAACGAGGTCGACGCCGACGCGGGCGCAGTCCCGCTGCAGGGCGTCGACACCGTTGCACGACGGGCGGATCTCGTCGTCTCGACGACGGCCAGTGAGGAGCCGGTGATCGGCCCCGAGCCGTTCAAACAGGGCGGGAAGACTGTCGTGGTAGATCTCGCTCAGCCCCGTGACGTCGATCCTGCCGTCGCCGACCTCGACGACGTGACGGTGTACGATCTCGACACGCTTACGTCGGTCACCGAACAGACCCGGCGACAGCGTCGGGCCGCGGCCGAAGAAGCCAAGCGAATCATCGCCGCCGAGTTCGACCGCCTGCTCGACCAGTACAAGCGAAAACGTGCCGATGAGGTCATCGCGGCGATGTACGAGAGTGCGGATCGCGTGAAATCACAGGAGGTCTCGACCGCGATCACGCAACTGGAAGCCGAGACGGACGGCGAACTCACCGCGGGCGAACGCGAAGTCGTCGAGTCGATGGCCGACGCGCTCGTGAACAAACTGCTCGCGCCGCCGACCAAGAGTCTGCGCGAAGCCGCGGGCGAGGACGACTGGACGACGATCAACACGGCGTTACAGCTGTTCGATCCCGAGTTCGACGGCGAGGCGTACCCGCCGTTCCCCGATGGGTTCGATCCCTCGGAGCTGCCCGATGCGCTAGAGGGGATCTCCCCCGACGAACTTCCCGACGAGGTCCCGGATGAGATCGTCGAGAGCGTACTCTCGGACGATTAACTGACGACAGGGGGTTCATCGGGGATGCCTTTTATTTTGCCCCGGGTCGATAAGCGTTGTATGGCTGACCTGCTATCCGACGACGAGATCAGTGAGCAACTCCCCGACGGATGGGAACGGGACGGCGACGAGATCGTCCGTGTCTACGAGTTCGACGAGTATCTTCGTGGCGTCGCCTTCGCCCAGATGGTCGGGGAGATCTCGGAGGCGGAGTTTCACCATCCGACGATCGAGATCCGCTACAAGGAAGTCGAAATCCGCTTTACCAGCCACGAGGAGGGCGGGATCACGGACCAGGACATCCATATGGCGGAGCTGATCGAGTCCGAACACAGCTAACCGTGGACGCCCGGTACGTCTTCGCCGTGGAGTTCCGGATTCCGACATCGTCTGCGGAGCTGCGGCTCGATCCGGCGACCTTCGAGACGAGGCTCTACCGCACAGCCGACCCGCCGGGTGAGGAGGGCTGGCTGTTCTTCCGTGATAACCTCTGGCGTGGCGCGGTGGGCGACGAAGAACACATGTGCAAAGTCGCGTCCGAGGAGCTCGGCGTCGATGTCGAGGCGGTCGAGTACCGCGCATTCGAGACCGACGAGGAATATCTGGATGCACTGAAAACCGAGATTGCAAGGGATCTCGGGCAGTTCAACGCCGACAGCGTCAGCGAAGTGCTCTCGAACTATTTCAAGAGTTCGCTGGAAATCGAGTGAGCACTCGGTCGACGACCAGCAGCGTCCCGAAGGAATTCCGTACCGATACCTAGAGAGTACCTGCGACGCAGAACAGGGAGAATACTTATTCACGTCCCGGCACTACGTTTGTGTCCGATGGTTCCCGACTACGACTTCTGGCTGCTGGACCTCGACGGCACGCTCGTCGACGTCGAGCCCGCCTACGTCTACGACGTGATCGGCGAGGTGGGGAGACGACTCGGGAAGGAGTTCACCTCCCGAGAGGCCGAACTCCTCTGGCACGGCTACGGCGGCCAGCGCGACCAGCTCCTGAGACGGCTGGACATCGACCCACAGCGCTTCTGGGCAACGTTTCACGAGGTCGAGGACCCGATCACTCGCGCCGAGTCGACGTTCCTGTACGAGGACGCCGAGTTCGTCGGCGACCTGGACCAGCCGACCGGGCTCGTCACGCACTGCCAGAACTACCTGACCGGCCCCGTGCTGGAGCATCACGATATCACAGACTGGTTCGATACAGTCGTCTGCTGTACCGACGATCTGGGCTGGAAGCCCGATCCTGCCCCTGTCGAGCGGGCGATGACCGATCTCGGTGTCGCGCACAACGGCCACGTCGGCGCGCTCGTCGGCGACAGTGCCGAGGACGTCGGTGCGGCCAGAAACGCCGGACTCGACGGGATCCACGTCCAGCGATACGACCCTCACGAGCGCGGCTTCGTCGTGTGGGGAGACCGAATGATCCGGTCGTTCGACGAGCTCGGCCCCCGAAACTACTGATATCCCGCGAGACCGTCCAGCACGCTATCGGCCGCGGTCAGGGCATCACGTAGCTCCGACATCCCCGCTTTCCCCATCCTGTCCGAATTCCCCAGTAAGCGAACCGTTTCGGTCCCCAGCGGGACGAACTCAAGGTCGAGCTTCGTTGCTGTTGCCCGTAGTCCGAGTCCAGCGTCACCCGCGCCCGCGGCGACCTTGCGTGCTGGGCTCTCGTGCGCGCGGGCCGCCAGCTCGAACCCGTCGATCGATTCGACCAGTTCGTGGCGAGTCGTCCCGCGCTCGTCAGCGAGTTCCGCGACGGCCTCGCCGAGGGTCGTTCGGAGGCCCGAGTCAGTCGTCCGGTTGATCAACCGGAGGTCACGGTCGACGAGGTCGGGGATCCCCTCGATTCCCTCGGGATTGCCTGCCGGAACGATCAGCCCCCACTCGCGCTTCCACGTGGCGAGCACCTCGTGTTCGACATCTACACTCGCCGAACCGCTCGTCACCACTATATCAGGAACGCCCTCGCGGAGCCGCCGGAGCCCCTGTCGCGTACCGATCGAGAGGTATCGCGGGTTCGAGAGCCGATCGAGCAATCGGGAGAGTGCGGGGTCGTCCTCGCCGACGCCGAACAGGGTCGGCGGGCGGACGTCCGGTGAGAACAGCGTGACTGTCACCGACTCTCCCGCCGCAAGGTAGTCGGTTTCGGCGCCGATCGTGACGAGGCCATCGGCATCCGCGAGGCTCGTGGTCGCCCCACTGCCCTTGTCAACCGGGTAGACGAGCCGGTCGCCGTGGGCGTTCTCGACCAGTCCGACCGGCATGAGGCGGCGGCGACCCTGATCGTGCCGGATTTCAGTTGCCATCTCGCCAGTCAGCGTCGCTGAGTCGGGCTCCGGGAGTCCTGCAGCCTCCCGAACCAGCGGCGCGACGAAGACCCGGAACGTCATCATCGCGGAGACGGGATAGCCCGGTAACCCGACGTACGCGCCGCCCGGAAGTTCGCCGACAAGCATCGGCTTGCCGGGCTTGATAGCGACGCCGTGGAGCAGGAGTTCGCCCCGATCCTCGATCACCCGGTAGATCACGTCGACCGCGCTGGCGCTGGTCGACCCCGAGGAGAGTACGAGATCGCACTCCTCGCCCGCCTCGATCAGGATCCGTTCCATCTCCTCGTAATCGTCGCCAGCGTGGGGGTAGAGTACGGGCTCGCCGCCCGCCTCCTCGACTGCGGTAGCGATCGTATAGCTGTTGACGTCGTAGATCTGCCCGGCGTCGCTGTTCAGGGGCTCGCCCGGCCGGACGAGTTCGTCACCCGTCGAGACGATGCCGACTGTGGGTTTCCCGCGGACTGACACCTCGTTGACGCCCAGCGCCGAGAGCAGGCCGATCTCGCGGGCCGTGAGTCGCGTTCCGGGACCGAGCGCTCGCTCGCCCGCGGCGATGTCCGCACCCGCGAGCATGACGTTGTCGCCCGGTGCAACCGCAGTGCGAACCAGCACGGTTCGCTGACCATCCACGCGCTCCTCGTCGGTTTGCTCGACCGGCACCATCGCGTCTGCCCCGGGCGGCATCACCGCGCCGGTCGAGATCTCGACTGCTTCACCCTCGCCGAGTTCGACATCCGGTTCGGCCCCTGCGTGGACTACACCGATCACGTCGAGCCGTGCAGGATCGACCTCGTCCGCGCCGAACGTGTCCTTTGCACGGAGCGCGTAACCGTCCAGACTGGCGCGATCGAACCCCGGTACGTCGAGGTCAGCGTCGACGCGCTCGGCCAGCACCCGTCCGCGGGCGTCAGTCAGCGAGACGCGTTCGGGAGCCGGATCGAGTTCGAGGTCGTCGACGATCTCGTGAGCAACGTCGGGATCAGTCAACTCGCGGAACTCGCGGCGCTCGCTCATGCCGACCACTCCCAGTGCTCGACCGGGACCGTCTCGCCCTCCGGGATTCCCTCGCGCGCTTCGGGCACCACGACCCAGCCGTCCGCGAGTGCCACGCTGGAGAGGACGCCCGAGCCCTTAGCGCGGGTCGGTTCGGCAACCAGTTCCTCGCCATCCTGCTCGGTCCGGACGCGCGCAAACGTCCTAGTGCCGGGCTCGCTGGCGATCTTGCGGGTCAACCGTGCCTGCTGAGTGGGATGTGACGGCGGCGAGCGCCCCTGCACCCAGTGCATCGTGGGGCGCAGGAACTGGACGGCGTTGACGATACACGCGACCGGGTAGCCCGGCAGCATGATCACCGGCGTTTCCTCGACGACGCCCAGCGCAACCGGATGGCCGGGCTTGAGGCCGACACCATGGACCAGCACCTCGCCGAGTTCGTCGACGACCTCCGGGATGAGGTCGCGCTCCCCGACCGAGGAACCCCCGGTCGTGACGATAATATCCTTTGTCAGATCGCGCTGGATCGCCGCGCGCAGGCTCTCGGGGTCGTCGGTGACGACGTTCCGGTACTCCACACGCCCGCCCCAGCGGGAGACGAGTCGCGAGACCGTCAACCCGTTCGTCTCGATGATTTCTCCGGGATCGGGGTCGTGCTGGACCAGCTCCTCGCCCGTCGGGATCACGCCGACCGTCGGCGCCTCGTACACTTCGACCTCGTCCACGGCGAGGGATTTCAGCAAACCGAGATCAGAGGGTCTGAGCCGGTGACCGGGCTCGTACAGTTCCTGACCGCGCTCGACGTCCTCGCCGATCGGCGCGACGTTCTCGCCCTCGGCGACCGCGTCGTACACCTCCAGCTCGTCGCGGACCTCGTCGACGTCCTCGATCATCACGACTGCATTGCAGCTATCGGGCACCTCGCTGCCCGTGTGGACCCGAAAGGCCTCGCCCGGTGCAGGCTCGGCGTCCCGGTCGGCAACACGAAGAAGTTCCGGCGAGCGCTCGCTCGCACCGAAGGTATCCGCTGCCTGCACGGCGTAGCCGTCCATCGCGGCCCGACGGTAATGGGGGACGTTTCGCTTCGCGCTCACCGACTCGGCGAGGACGCGCTCGTCGGCCCGCGTGAGCGGGAGCTCCGTCGTCCCGACACGCCGGGTCGTCGCCTCGCGCAGTCGCTCTCTGGCCTCATCGACCGGCGTCCGGTGTTTGAACCCCGACCGCCGCCGGTCGGCATCTGTATCGCTCATACGGGAGTGTGGCGTCGCGGACGCAAAAAACCGACTGCACGATGAGGAGTTGTCTCCCCTGTGAACCAGTGACGTACCGCGACCACCGCCTTTTTCGCTTCCCGTTCCTAAGGTACTCTCATGTCAGCGCTGCGCGATGCTCTGCGGGACCTGCCCGACGCCGTGTTCGCCGATCTCCTAGAGAGCGAGGAGGAGTATCTACTGGTGATCGATCTCCCCGGCGTGACCGCGGAAACACTCGATCTGCAGGTGACGGACGGGCGACTGATTATCGAGGCTCGTCGCGAGAAGGCGTTATCGCGGGAATACGAGTATCTCCGCGAGGATCGATCGCTGTTTCTCGACGCCGAACTCCCGCTTCCACCCGACGCGACGGGGCGGGACGGGTCGGCGACGATCGACCGGGGGGTGCTCGAACTCACGCTCCCGAAGACGACAGCCGAGGTCGAGACGACGATCGACATCAATGACGAGTAGACGGGGGTGGTGACGCTGGTAAACCTCCGTGCGTACTGGCGTTTTTTCGTCGTCGCGAGACAGTTCCTTCCCCTCCTGATCGCCTATGCCCGCGACCGCAACCGGTTCTTCCTGTTCGGTCGGGGGCGCTCGGTCGATAGCGAGACGCGACAACGGCGTGCCGAGCACCTGCTGGAGTCGCTGTTGACGCTCGGGCCGACCTTTATCAAACTCGGGCAGTTGCTCTCGACTCGGCCGGATATCCTCCCACCCGAGTACATTCAGGTCCTCTCCCAGCTACAGGATGAGGTGCCACCTGCGGAGTGGAGGGATGCGAAACGGGTTATCGAGGACGAACTGGGACCGGTCGACGAACGATTTGACTCGTTCGACACCGACTCGATCAGCGGCGCGAGCCTCGGACAGGTCCATCGTGCGGAGATCGATGGGCAGGACGTGGCGGTGAAGATCCGCCGACCGAACATCGAGTCGCTGGTCGAGGCCGACCTGCGCGTGATCAACTGGTCGCTACCGATCCTGATGTTCTTCGTCGGCGAGGCCCGATCGTTCTCGCTGCGAAACCTCTCCGAAGAGTTCGCCAAGACGATCCGCGAGGAGATGAACTACCAGCGCGAGGCGGCGATGCTCGAGGAGATCAAGGGGAACTTCGCCGACGACGAGACCGTTCGCATCCCTTCTGTGGTAGACTCCCACTCGGGACCGAAAGTGCTCACTATGGAGTACGTCCCGGGGACGAAGATCAACGAGATCGAACGCCTCGACGAGCAGGGGCTCGACCGGACCGAAATCGCGACGAATCTCCAGCGATCCTACCTCAAGATGATCATCGACGACGGCGTCTTCCACGCCGATCCTCATCCCGGTAACCTCGCGGTACAGGAGGACGGTACTATCGTCTTCTACGACTTCGGGATGAGCGGGCAGGTCGACCCGTTCGTCCAGGAGAAGGTCGTCGATTTCTACGTCGCAGTAGCGAACCAGGACATCGATGCGATTCTGGACGTGCTGATCGAACTCGGGACCCTCTCTCCGGACGCGGACCGGGCGGTGATGGCCGACGCGCTCGAACTGGCGATCGCTGACGCCCGTGGGGAAGACATCGAGACCTACCGCGTTCAGGAAATCGTCGGCCAGATCGAGGATTCGATCTACGAGTTCCCCTTTCGCCTACCGAAAAATCTCGCCCTCGTTCTCCGCGTCGCAACGGTGGTCGAGGGCGTCTGTGTCACGCTCGATCCCGACTTCGATTTCATCACCATCGCAACCGAGTATCTCACCGAGGAGGGGTATCGCGAGGAGACGGCGCGTCGCTATCTCGCGGAGGCCGGTGAGGAGCTACAGGGGACCGCCAGATCCCTCCTGAACGTTCCGCCGAAAGCCGAAAACGCGCTCGACCGGATCGAACGCGAGAACTTCCACCTGCGCGCCGATATCGAAGACTCCGATAACCTGCTGGACCGACTGGCGAAACGACTCGTTCTGGGTCTGGTCGTGGCAGCGGGTGTACTCTCCGTTGCCGTGCTCTATGCTTTCGCCACGCCAGAGTCCGCAGCAGTGGCAAGCGTCCCGACCGCGATCGTCGCAATACTCCTCTACCGCTCATTCACCAAGCGCCGCGGAATCCGTGCCCGCCTGCAGTTCACCCGGCAGGGGATGCGGCAGCGACAGGGCGAGGAGTGAGACCGAAGCGATATTGACCCTTGGTGAGAAACGAAGAATTATGTCATCCCTGTTCGATCCGCAGACGCCAGTCGAGTCGCACCACCCCGGACATCCCCGATTCGTACAGGTAGGTGAACGGATCCACGACTCGGTGTTCGTCATCGACGCCGACACGACCGGCATCGACGTCGATGTCGATATCGAGCACGGGGGCCGCGACAATCTCGCACCGCGCCTGACCGAGCTCTCGGTCGATCCCGACAACTACGACCCCGAAGAGTTCGAGTGGTCAGTTGTTTCGACGCCCGCCGACAGCGACGGCGACGTGCTTTCGTTTGCGACCGACGACACCGAAATCCCGCGCTACGACGCGGGCTACGACCACGCCGCCGAGTTCGAGGCAGACGTGCCGGGCGAGTACGTACTCGGGCTGGACGCGCCGGACGGACACCACGAACTGACGCTGTACGCCTTCCCCAAGGGAACCGACGCCCCTCTCCCACGAATCGAACTCGACGGCGAGTACGACGCCGACGCCAGGGAGTTCCGGATCGAGTCGAATGCTACACTCGCGCCCTCGAGCGACGCGGAGCCCGAGGATATTCGGGTCGAGTTCCTCGCGGACGATCGGGACGCCCTATCGACCGAGAATATCGAGATCGGCGCGGACGCCCGGACGGCGACGGTTCCAGTTGACGCGCTGGCGGGCGAGCCAGCACGCGTCCACGCCGCCGCGTTCGACGGGCAGGCGGCGAGCGCACAGGATTCGATCGAGCTCGATCCCGCTGGCGACGTACACCTGCCGAACCGGCCACCCGAGTGGATCGACGACGCCGTTATGTACCAGATCTTCCCGCGCTCGTGGGCGGGCGAGCGCGGCGCAACGACCTTCGAGACGCTGATCGAGGGGGACGAAGAAACCGGCGCACGCGGCGTCGAGTATCTGGACGAACTGGGCGTCGATGTGCTCTGGGTGACCCCCGTCGTCCCCGCGACCAGTGTACAGATGGATCTGCCGCCGGGCGGCCCGCACGGCTATAGCACCCTCGATTACCTGGGGATCGCCGAGGACCTCGTTCCCGAGGGATACGACGATCCAGTCGAGGCGTACGCCGACTTCGTCGAGGCGTGTAACGACCACGGTATCGCCGTCCTCTTCGACCTCGTAATCAACCACGCGGGCCGGTGGATAGATCAATTCGTCGATACTATCGCGGAGGGTGATCAGTCGGTCGAGGCAGGCGACAGCGCTACCGTTGAGGCGTGGAACGAGGACTCGAAGTACTTCGACTGGTGGGACCGCGTCGACGTCCCACGCTACGACGAGGACGGCACACAAATAGAGGCCGCACCGCGGGCGACCGGGTTTGCCGACCTGCAGTGGATGCCGAACATCAACTACGAGAACCTGGCGATGCGAGAATATATCCTCGCAGTCGCGGACTTCTGGTCCGGCGAGGTTGGTGTCGACGGGTTCCGCTGTGACGTCGCGTACGGCGTCCCCCACAGCTTCTGGAAGGAGCTCCGTGAGGTCGTGCGGGCGAACAACAGCGACTTCATCATGCTCGACGAGACGCTGCCGACCGATCCGAAGTTCTCGGAAAACGAGTTCGACATGCATTATGACTCCTACGGGTTCACCTACACCGTCCAGAATATTCTGGAAGACGGAGACGGACTCACCGAGAACCAACAGGAGATGTCCGACCAGTACGAGTTCCCCGAGGATCCCGGGAATCCGGACCAGCTCGTCGAGGATATCCTGACCCGGCGGGACCACGGCATTCCCGATCACTCGCGGGTCATCAACGCCGTCGAAAACCACGACGAGCAACGGTTGCTCAACCGCACTGCAGTCGACCTTGCCGACCCCGATCACGATGCAGTCACCGACGAAGAGTGGGAGGCCGCAGCGAAGGGCCAGCGCGCCGCCTTCGCTGCCTGTGTTACCTTACCCGGCGTGCCGATGCTCTACTACGGTCAGGAACGACAGATCAGCCGCTACGGAGAGGGTCGGGTCACCGATCCCGACGACCACCGTGGCCGCAACGACGATGGGAGCGTCATCGCCCACGCAGATGTCCGTCCGGGTGGCCGCCAGCGCGCGTTCATGAACTGGGACGAGTACGACGAGGCGCATCTGGAGTTCTACAGGGCCCTGATCGACCTGTACCACGACCTCGACGTGCTTGGCCCCGATGCCGACGTGCGACTCCAGTCGACTGACGAAAACGTCAACGCGGTGGCGTTCACACGCGAGGCCGGAGAGGCAGCCGACGTGTCCGGCCCCCGCTCAGTGCTCGTCGTCGTGAACTTCGAATCCGAGCCGGTTCGGATGGATCTCCCGGAGTCTGTCGATACGGAGAACCTCGTCGCGATTGACGACACGACTGCAGATGGGCAGACGGTCAGTGTCGATACCGTCGGTGTCTTCGAGATCAGCGAGTAGTCGGAGAACGTGTAGGCGTCGGAACTCGAACAGGGGGACGACCCCCATGGGTACGAGTTCCTCGACCAGTAGTTGATACATTGGTATAACGGAGAGTCAACGAGACGAACAGACTCGATCTCGGCTCTCGTAGACGCCACGAAATCCGGGAGCCTATACGACGCGAGAACGACGATGTAATAGATCATCGTGATAGATCTCACCGACGACGAACCGGCCGACGGTCGAACGGAGAGACGCGAGTTCCTTCGCGGGGCGGCAGCCGCCTCGGCGGCGGTGCTCGGCGTATCGACTGCAGGCTGTACAACACCCGGTCGCGACTTCGGCGGACCGGACGCCGCAGTCGTGCCCGATATCGAGGCGAGCGTCACGACTGACTCGGATGGAGAGGGTGTCATCTACCAGTACTTTCACACGCCGTGGGCCGAGGTTGAGGACGATCTTCCGATGCTCGCCGAGGCTGGGATCGACGCCCTCTGGCTCCCCCAGCCGGCGGTCGGCAAGCTCGATTTCCAGCACCTGGCGACCGAAGACCAGGACGGGTTCTACGAACCGGAACATCCCGACTTCGGGCACCTCGAACCGCACCCGCCGCTCGGGTACCAGCCGGTCGATCTCCGGGAGTTCGACTCGGTGTTCGGGACCGAGGAGGAGCTCCAGTCCCTCGTCGATGCCGCACACGATCGCGGGATCGAGATAATCGTCGACACCGTCCTGAACCACGTCGCGAACCCCGATCCCGCGCCCGCAGATCGGTGGGGCGACTCCGACGATCCCACGGAAACGACCCAACTGGAGTGGCCCCAGTTCGAGGTGGAAGAACACTTCACGGAGGTTCCCACCTACGACTACCGCGGCGAGATCGAAGACGAGCAGTACGACGAATCGTTGCTCGGACTGCCGAATCTAGACGTCTCCCATCCCGAGGTTCAGGAGGCCCACGAAGCGTATCTGAGGAAGATCGCGGAGTTCGGGATCGACGGCATCCGCTTTGACGCCGCCGCCCACGTCTGGCCGTGGTACTTCGCCGAGGAGGTAAACCCCCTCTGTGAGGAGTTGGGTCTCTGGCGCGTCGGCGAGATGTGGGACGAGGGAGACACCGATTTCCTCATGGAGTTCGTCGATACCGGGATGAACGCGTTTGATTTCCCGCTGTACAGCAATATCGTCACTGCCTTCGAGGAGGACGATCTCACCGGCCTCGCACAGGACGGCGGCAACGGCGTTGTCTACGAAGATCCCGACGCAGCCGTCACATTCGCCCAGAACCACGACACCGCGGGACCGGGAGTGGGTCCCGGGGACCCCGAGGGCGAGGCAATGGCACTCGCCAACGCCTTCATCCTGTCCTATCCCGGCACGCCTCATCTGTTCAGCACGGATATCGGCGCGGATCTTGACGCCGACACCCAGCGACTGATCGATGTCAAGAACCGACTCGCCCGCGGCGCGCTGATCGACCGACATGTCAGCGAGGGCACCTATCTATACGAACGCGAGGGGAACCTGCTTGCCGGGATCAACGTCTCCCAGAGCGCGCAAAGCTACACGGTCGAGACGTCCTGGGACGAGGGGACGACGCTTGTGGACTACACTGGTCATCAGCCAAGTATCGATGTCGGCGAGGACGGCGAAGCCGAGGTCACCGTCCCGGCCCGGAGTTGGGTCATGTACACGCTGGGCGCCTGAACAGACGGGAGCGCGTTCCGAAACCGCCTTGCACGCGCCCTCTGTAGCACCGGTTGGCCGATGACGACGCACTCGCTCCGAGCCGGACTCGGCACCCGGCGACGACGAGCCCTATGAGTGCCGAGGCCGCTTCTCCTAAGTGCGAATATACGGGCAGTAACTGTTGGTTTGGTGGCCGATCGGTCCATACTATAAACGGTTGAAAGGCCGTTTTTCAAGTCCTCTTTCACTCTCCTCGTTTCGTTTGGGTTTTCGAGAGAGAGAGAGTTGATGTTTTACAGTTAAATGCTTCTGTGGGCTCGATCTCAGTAGATTTCGTTGGACCGGTTGTGTTTACTTGCCGGTAATTATTTGAAACCTGGACTACCAATTCAGTGGTAACAACTGTCTATGAACCAAGAGGTTTACTCACGCCGGAAATTCCTATTGTCAACCACCGCAGCAACAGCTGGCGGTTTAGCTGGATGCACGGAGACAGAGAACACGGATGGTAGAGACGTTATTCCTGCGGATACAACGGAGGAGACAAGACATAATATAGAAGTTAATGAAGTTAAAACGCAGATCAGCTTGAGAGAGTTAAACAACTGGGAATACACAGAAGACACAGTAAGAGATCAAGATTACGCAGAACTACAAATAAACCTAATAAAAGACGGAGAAACAGTAAATCCAGACAACTTAAAACTAAGTATAGAAGAACAACTAGAATACGACACACAAGACAGTTTATACCGGATCAGCACCGCACAACTACCGTACAACGGAGAAAACCGCTTACAGATAACAGCAGAAAAAGACGGAGAACAAGTGAACGAAGAAATACTGTTAGAAAAGAAAGTCCCTCTCAACTATGTTCTTGAAGCCTACGTCAATAACGAAAAAATAACCGGTTTCGAATCACCATACAACTTTGATACATACAAGCTAGATATGGAGGTGTTCCGTGGAAGACTACAAAGTTATGAATCAGGAAGACCGTCAGATGTACCCGGAGGTTCAGGCGTAGTAAGAAACTTCGACGGAACAAAACTAAATAACGCAAATAGTAAAAAAGAGATAATAGGCATAGTCGGAGAACACGTAAGAGAAGAAATGAGTACAAACTCAGGATGGGCAGCACAGAAAGCTGCAGCAGAGAAACAGATAATAATTGAGAAGACTAACTATGAGGAAGACGAAATATACGCAGCAGGATTCAGCAATCCCGCACACATTGACAAAGATGGTAACGGTCATGGTAGTAAACTCCTCTATATTGACGGCGACTGGTTCCACCATGAAACATGGTTCAACGAAGTAAACCATGTGACTAACTTAGAGGACATTGATATGAAGACAGGCAGCAACGACAATTACATACCGATTATAGCTGATTTTGAGGAAGGTGAAATGAACGGACTACTATACAGTACAAAGATGGAAAGGATGAATACGTTTTTCCGTACAAATTCTAATCCTAATGGAACTGTTGACGAGGACGTCATGGTTACTGATGAGTTTGGTTCTAAAAGTTTGGAGATGATAAGGGAGAACCAGCCACGTGAAAACGTTATGCCTGCAATCGATACTGCAACAAGCTACCATAGAGAAACAGGAAACAATATTTCAGTCATGGGTACGCCTGATGAACCTGTTCTTCTTAGCACCCGGCAGCCAAGAATAAACAAAAGGATTATTGAAAATCCTGAGTTCCAAGAAGTTGAAGACATTCTAGAAGAAGCCGCCTAGAAAGCAACTTCCACGAATACACATACTTCTTTTACTCTATCATTATCTGTGTACCTAGGTCGGTGTTACCCCAGTCTTGCATCTGTTCGACGAAGCTGTCACCTGTATAGACTTCCCTAAGTTCATCCTGGAAAGTAACATCATTATTATGACGGTCAAGCAAAACATCCGTTAATTCAGAGTTTTCTAGACTGAACAAACTGCTTGGACGTCCTGTCTTCTGTATCAGTTCGTCTTGGGAATTATCTGTCGTGTAGCCCCATTCACAACTGTAGTTTTCGGAGTTGTCTACTTCTCCGTATACTCCTATAGGGTATCAATGGGCGGGTTTACCTATTATACACTGAGTGAGGTCAACAGAACACTATATTCGATACCCGGAAATTCCGGGGATACCTACTTCGGCGGGATTTCATCATTGTTGAAGTCCGGAAATGCCAGGAATACTATTGAATTGCTCAGTAACTCCTTGTTTAACGGTACACGTTCATTATAGACAGATCGTGAGTCGTGAGTGCCGAGGCCAGCCGAAACCCGGTGGCTAAAGCTGACCCCTGAGAGAGTTCTCCGTCCCGCCCGATCTCAACGGTCCCGGTATCCGCGGTTTCGGATGGAGAGCGTCAGCAACAACACTGGCCCCGTGGATTGCAGACGACTTTTGTCAACCGCCGCCGAACCGCCATGACGTGAAGATCGATCGCGAGGAGTTCCGAACGGGGCTGGCCCGAACGTGGCCATACCTGCTCTCACATCACACACCCAGTGAGCAGTATCGGTGTTACGCCCCCGAACTCCTCGGCAGACGAGTGCATCTCTGTGCGCGCTGTGCGGGGATCTATCCGGGAATCGTCATTGCCCTTGTAATCGCGCTGTTCGTCCCCATGCTCGCACACTCGTCGACAGTCGCGCTGCTCATCATCCCCGCCTTCCCGCTCCCCGCTCTGGTCGACTGGACCGTGACGACGTTCACCGAACGTCGAGGGTACAATGTGGTCCGCACAGCCACCGGACTCTTGCTCGGTTACGGCTACGGTATCGGACTGTATCGACTCGTGGTCGTCGGGGACATGTGGGTTGTCGCAGTCGGGGCTGGCTACGCGCTTGCAGCCGGTAGTTTGGTCGCGCTGTCACAAACAGAGTGATCCGTACACCTTTATGATCCTCGTGAGAATCCAGAGCCAGTTATGAGCTACTGCAGAAATTGCGGGTCACAGATCGACGGGGATGCAGACCTCTGTCTCGACTGTGGCGTCAACCAGTCGGCGACAGTCGGAGAGGATCAACAGACCCGCAGCGACAACGAAAAGTACTGTGCCGAGTGTGGGGAGGCGATCAACCGAAAAGCCGAAATCTGCCCCGAGTGTGGAGTCCGGCAACCCGGCGTCAGCGGCGACGCAAGCACGGACAAGATCGTTGCGGGGATCTTCGCCCTGCTGCTCGGTGGTATCGGCGTGCACAAGTTCTATCAGGGGAACGTCAAGTACGGTGTCCTCTACCTGTGTTTCTTCTGGACAGGCATCCCGGCCCTCCTCGGGCTCATCGAAGGGATCCTGATGCTCGTCGCCGACGACGCCGAATACGAGCGCCGATACGCGGATGGAGCGATTCTGGGCAAGTTCTGAGCGAGCGCGACCAGAACTGATTTTTCCTCTCAGTCGTGTGATCCCGTATGCCCGGTATCGTCTTTTTCGGAACCGAATCCCACGACGAAGTCGTCGACTTTTACGTCGACACGATCGGTGCGACAGTCTGGCTCGAACAGCCCGATTGCACGATCCTCCAGTACGACAACCAGCTTCTGGGCTTCTGTGAGCGTGAGACCGCCGACACGGAGGGGACGATAACGTTCGTCGTCGATACGAAAGAGGCGGTCGACACGCTGTATCGACGACTGACACACGTCGCTGATGGCGAGCCGACCGAGAACGAGCGCTACCGGATCTACCAGTGCTTCGGGACGGATCCGGAGGGGCGCACGATCGAGATCCAGACGTTCCTGCACGAGACGGAGCCCGTCTGAGATCCGATCGGCGTCCCGGAACACAACGCCGAAAGCCCCTGCACTCGAACAGCGGGTATGGTCGAAGAACGCGTCACCGACGGCGTCCGGATCGCCCAGCTACTCTCCTCGGAGATCGACGGACGCGTCGACGGCGCGCTCGCCCGCCTCTCGGTGACGAACCCGGATCGAACGGTCTCGGGAACCACCGAGGGCGAGCGGGCGTACGACATCGAGTGGACGGAGGAGCCGATCGAGGACCCGGACGACGCCAGACGGCAGGGCGACGTCGAGGGCGGGCGGCAGGTCGCACAGGTATTCGTCCACGACGACCGGGTTCGGATCGAGCTCTCGGCGGCACAGGAGGTGGCGGCCGAGCGTGCCAAAGCGGAGGGACTTCGCGTCCGCCCGAAAGCCATCCACCCGCCGAAGACGCTCGTCTTCGTCGAGAGCGGAGCGGAGACCAAACGCGGGGCGGCCGTCCTCGACGCTGTGAGCGATGCCCTCACCGAGTAGCGGTCAGCATGGCGCCGACCGATGACCGATCTCGTGCATCCCGACGCCTACCCCGATGTTACATTGTAACATTGTTCACAATATGACGAACCCCCCGCCGAGACATCACATGGTGCCGAGCGCGTCCGGTAGTTCGGTCGCCATCGCCGCCCGGTCGACGTGAGTGTCGGCGCGCTCGTCCGGCCCCGGACCACCGTCGTAGAGCACCTGAATCGCCTGCAGTCCGGCGTCTTTCGCGCCGTGAATGTCGGTGCGGACCTGATCACCGACGTAGACGGTCTCCGCCGCCGGAACGTCGAGCGCGGCGAGGATCGCCTCGAACGCGCGAGAATCCGGTTTCCCCGCACTCAGTTCCCCCGTAACGATCGCCTCGTCGAAGAGCGTCTCCCACCCGAGCGTTTCGATCTTGTCCCGCTGGGCGACGACTGGACCGTTGGTCAGCAGTCCGACCCGGTAGCGTCCACGCAGCTCCGCAAGGAGCGATTCGGCGTCCTCGACGGGCTTCAGGGCGGCGGCAATCTCACCACGGTAGGCCGTCGCCGCGTCGGCAGGATCGACGTCGGTGTCGTAGGTCTCGAAAATATCCGTGAAAATAGGTGCACGCGTCTCCCCGGTGAGATGCTGGCTGTGGGCTTCCAGATATTCCTCGCGCGTGGGTGCGGGCGCATCGATCGATGCCATCGCGTCGGTCATCAGCGTCTGTCGTTCGCGTCGAGGGATAGCGAGCGTCTCGTCCAGATCGAAGACGACCGCGGACACCGTCATAGGTAGTAGTTCGCGGCCACGGATTTGAGCCTATCCGTCCCGATCGCGGATTAGCCGCTGGGAAGGCAGGAATAGTTCATCCCGGCAGCGATCGATATCTTGTAGTGGACCGGTCGCCCAGAGGGAGCCATGAACTTCTTCGATCGGCTGGCCGACCGCATCGAGACGGCGGATAGCGTCGTCAGCGTCGGTCTCGATCCCGACATGGACCGACTTCCCGACGTATTTCACGGGTACGATCTCCCGCGATTCGCGTTCAACCGCCGGATCATCGACGCCACCCACGAACACGCCGCGGCGTTCAAGCCAAACGCGGCGTTCTACGAGGACCCCGACGGCTGGCGTGCACTCGAAGAGACCATCGCCTACGTCAAGGGCAAGGGCGTCCCGGTACTCCTCGACGCCAAGCGGGCGGATATCGGCAACACGACGCGCCAGTACGCCGACCTCCTCGACCCCGACGCGAACACCGGCGCGGACGCGATCACGGTCAACCCCTACATGGGCCGGGACTCGCTCCAGCCGTTCCTCGACACCGAAGGGGCGGGCGTGTTCATCCTCTGTCGGACGTCGAATCCGGGCGGCGCGGACCTGCAGGAGCTCGAACTCGCCGAGGGCGACCTGCTGTACGAGCGCGTCGCCGCCCTCGCGGATACCTGGAACGAGCATGGAAACATCGGGCTGGTCGTCGGCGCGACGACGCCCGAAGAGCTCGAAGAAGTTCGCGAGCAGGTTCCTGACCTCCCCTTCCTCGTCCCCGGCGTCGGCAGTCAGGGCGGTGACGCCGAAGCGGCGGTCGAATACGGTCTCGCAGACGACATCGGCGTCGTCAACTCCTCGCGAGGTATTATTTTTGCGGGCGAGAACGCCGCTCGGGACGAGCAGGACGCCGACCGGTTCGCCAGCGCCGCTGGTGACGCCGCCAAGCGGCTGAAACGCCGACTCAACCAGTACCGCTAGAAGGGGCTTACCGTCGCGATACAACTTCCTACCGAACGATGCCGTCGTCTACTCGCTGTAATATATTTCATAACTATCGGTAGTAAGATTGCATCGGACAATGGAACGATGCCATCTAGCAACTACATCGCTACCGGGGTCCAGCCCGGCGGTGGTCGGGCGTGAGCGCAACGGCGGTCCAGCAGAGTGAGACGGTCACTCCCGATGGAACGGAACCAGACGATGAGACACAGGCTCGGACCGATCGTCAGCCGATCGACCAGGAACTGGCCTTTCAGATGTTGAGTTGTCGTCGACGCCGCCACGTCCTGCACTATCTCCGGCAGAATGACGGGAGCGCAACGCTCAGGACGCTCTCGCGGCAGATCGCCGCGTGGGAAAACGACACGGATCCCGAGGAGATCACCTACCAGCAACGGGTTCGCGTGTATACCGCGCTCCGGCAGTCACACCTGCCGAAGATGGACGACGGCGGCGTCGTCGAGTTCGATGCCGACCGGTCGACGGTCGTACTGACTGACGCCGCAGCACAACTGGACGTCTACCTCGATGTCGTCCCGCACGACGATATCCCGTGGAGTACGTATTACGCCGGGCTCGGCGCGCTCTGTGTGGGGTTCGCTACACTCGTCCTGATCGGACTCCCACCCTTTTCGATGCTGGCCGGCGGGGTCGCGGCGTTGCTGTTCTCGACGCTGTTTTTCGCCTCAGGGGTAGCGCACGTACTGCACGATAGACGCATGCAGGTCGGGAGCGAGGGGCCGCCCAGGGGGTGATCGAGCATGTCGTATCTTCGCCGGAAGGCAAGCGCCGCCGCGCGCGTCCTGCTGGGATTTGCCCTCATCATCACGCTCTGTGCGGTCGTCGTGGTCGCCGTCCCGCAGGTGATCGGTGCCGACGAAAGCTACGTCGTCACCTCCGACAGCATGTCGCCCGAGATCGAGGGCGGTGACGTCGTGATCGTCACCGAACGTCCTCCGGAACGGATCGAGGAGGACGACGTGATCACGTTCGCCCCGCCGGGTGACGACGACCGGCGGACTACCCACCGCGTCGTCGAGGTGCAGGAGGAAGACAGTCAGCTCCAGTTCCTCACTCAGGGCGATGCCAACGACGCCGTGGACCCCGCGCCGGTTCCCGCTGACCGCGTGATCGGCGAGGTCACGCTGACGATCCCGTACTTCGGACGCTTCGTCGCCTTCGCGCAGACGACGATCGGCATCGTCTCGCTGATCATCCTGCCGGGGCTGGCGCTGGTCGGCACCGAACTCTGGGAGCTGAAAAAAGGGATGGACGAGTCGGAGACCGACGACTCCGATGACTCCGCCGAAGCCGATACTGACGACGAATCTGATCAGTCGGACGACGCCGAGACGGACGACGAGGAGGTGGATCGATGAGGCGTCGACGTCGAGTCGCGCTCGTCTGCGTGATCGCGCTCGTGGGGCTGCTCAGCCTCTCGATCGGGATGACCGGCGGGCTGTTGAGCGACGGCGTGAGTCTGGACGGAAACGAGATCGAAGGGAGTGAGGACGCCGGGACGCCGGATGAAACTGCGGGTGGACCGCACGATGAATCGCCCGGCCAGTCGGACGTGAACGAATCGTCGGATGCTGAGGCTGAAGACACGACGGAGGATAGCGATGACGAGGCGGACGATAGTGAGGACTCCACTGCAGACGCGGACGACGAAGCGGCAGAGGGTGAGGCGACTGCGAACGAGACGGATGCGGACGACTAGTAGTCTTTTTTGCAAATTAGTCTAGCCGTTTTAGATGGTGATTTGGCGGGATTGTACAATAACCCGTGGAGCGTTTTTGATAAGAAGAGTTCATATACTGAATCAAGCACTCCGAATCCTCACCGAATTATATACAGTTTGGTAGGTCGGTCTGATCCAGAACTAACAGGTGTATTCAGAGTTTGTAGCTATAGACCGGCAACCAACGGAGATCTGAAGATCACGTCTGGAATTACTGTACCTCTCAATTGAGAAGGTGATTAAACTAATCCAATCTGGTATTAGCAAAAAGGTAGGGAGACAATAGTGGTTATTTACTCAACCGGTTCCCATACGACATCGAAACCGTCCGCCGTCTCCTCGATGGAAACCAGCCTGAAGTCTCCTTGGTCGGGCATTGGAGTTCCAGCACCCGTTGGAATCCGATACCATTCTCCAGGCCCTTCGCCAAGAGGATTTCCATCATAGGGTTCCAGATCAAACGTACTAGTCGCACTCGTCCCATCGCTATCCGAGACAGTGACAGTCTGGTCTGTTGGATTAGCGTAGAGTGGTTGACCCTGACTCGGCAACTCGCCAAACTCGTCTCCCTCTTGTAGGGCAAAATCGTCTTCAGGGTTGTTCCAGAAGACGCCTCCTTTCGGAGTTTGTGCGTCAGCGAGCCACGGGTTGTTGGGGAATTCCTCGTCGACGAACGGATTCTGCGGGTCGTCATTGTGACGGCACTGCTCGGTGTAGAAGCCGAGGTCGAACTCCAGCCGATCACGCTGGATCTCGTTGCCGACGTCCAGTGGGAGCTGCCACTCGAAGCCGATGTACCGGGTCGTCGACGCTTCGGTGCAGGTCGGACCGTTCTCCTCATCGTTTTTCTCGTCGATATCGCAGTAGTAGAACGTGAAGTTACTGACGCCGAAGCGCTTCTCGCCGTCGCGACCGGCACCGAACGAGGTGAACGCAGTCCCGCTCATCTCACAGTCGTAGACATTCTCTTGTGTGCGTGTATCGCCAGGCGGACCGCCAACCATGTCGATCTGACAGATCGGGGTGTCGCTCATCCAGTCGAAGCCGACGACCTCTCCGTTTTCGTCTTCGTCTTTGAGCCGGAGGCCGGTGATCGTGACCGTAATCTCCTCGTCGCCGTCCTCGAAAGTGTACTCCCGGCCGACCTCGAGCTCGGTATCGTCTTCGTTGTCGATTTTGTCCAGCTCGATACACTCGAACCCATCGTTGTCCCCATTCGTTGGAGCGATCGCGGGATCCGCGTCGAGCAACACGCCGTCGTTGAGCTCGTCCAACACTTCCCGGAGCGTGCCCTGCGCGATGATGGGCTCTTTGCCAGGCTGGTAGACGTTGTCGCCGGGCTCCGCGTCGTCGCCGTCGTCCATATCGTACCAGACGCGAGCGGTCGCTTTGTCGGCGAGGTGGTTCTCCGGCTTGTTGTTCGCGTCTTCGTCCTCGTAGCGCTTGTTCTTCGTCCGGAACCAGACCCAGCCGTCGTTGCCACAGAGGTGATAGCTGAAGGTCGTCTCCCAGCGGTCACCGGGCTTGACGTCGTCGAGTTGTACGAGCGGCTCCGTCCCGTCCGTCTCGTTGCCTTTCGTTACTTCCCGGTCATCGTCGTAGTCGATGATTGACCGCCGCTTGCTGTGGAGCGGTGGACCGAGCTCGCCGAACGTCTTACAGAAGTCGTCTATTTCGAGGTCTGCCTGTTCTTTACCCCCTTTTTCATCCGCAGGGAACACGTCGATGAGCTTTAGCCCATCTCCCTTGTCGTACTTCTCCTGCCAGTCGATGAACAGGTCTAGCTCGCCCGCAACGATCTCGTTGTCGTCTAGATGCTCTTCGTCGGTGAAGAGTGCTGATGTGCCGAATCCTCCAAGCGCTGCACCGGCACCGGCTGCGCCGATCCCGGCCAGTACGCTCCGTCGATTGAGTCGTCCGCTGTCTTCGTCTGCCATAGTTGTCACACGCGACAGCGGCGTCCCGCCGACTGCCACGTAAGAGAGAGTGGCCGGATACGGGGGCGTATATATACACTATCTGAAAAGTTCCTAGAAGGGACCACTAGATCGAAAGTATGTGTATAACTTATCGTAGTGGCTTAATAACGGGATCAGAACGGACTGTAACAGTGTCGTGGGGTCCCTACATTGACATCCTCACCGCGCTTGAAGACACGGGCATCCGCTTTCTGTCTGTCAGTCAGTGACTCCGGTGGCGGAACGATCATTATCCGGTCCTCCGATCTATTCGCGTCGACCGGTCGGGCCCGTCCACCGGCCCGGGGACCAGTCCCGGACGATACCGAAGAACCCTCTCGAACCTCGTCGAACGGGATCACTCAGGAGCGTCGGCCCCGTCAGTCGGTTCGTCCGATTCGTCTTCGCCGACCACCGTCCCCACTGGTGGCTCGTATCTGTACAGCAGCGGGCCGTCAGTAACGTAGTAGCAGTTGTCGTTCGTGTCCTCGATGACGCGCCGCCCGCTGTCGATCGCCACGTCGACGAGTCCTTCCAGTGAATCCACATCTATCCTCGGCTGATCGGTGAGCGCGGCGGGCAGAGCCCCGACGGTGATCCAGTCGTCGAATCGCTCGCGGTCGGCCCGGTGTCTCGTGTCCGCCGAAACGTCCAGATACCCCCGCTTCCGTGCGAGAACGACGCCGACGAGTCCGAGTAACGAGACTGTTGCCACCAGTGGGGCACCGACAGCCTGGAACCAGCCGTCGTCCCCGGTTTGGGCCACGCCTTCGACCTGCTGGCCACTCGGTCGCTGCTCCAGTTGCGCGTCGACACCGTAGGTATCTCCGTCGGGGCTGATGACGAGCACGTCCTCGCGGTGGTGGGTGACCGACTCGGTTCCCACAGTACCGTCGATCTCCGAGCGAGCGACGATTCGCGCTTCAGTGTCGCCCGGAGACGCTCCGAGGTCGTCCTCGATGGCTGCGAAACGTTCCTCGATCTCCACAACGTCGACCGTCGCTCCGACGGCGTGGGACTCCCCTGTTGCGAGCGAGTCGCTCTGCTGGCTATCGAGTGGTTCCGTCAGTTCCCAGTAGACTTCGTCGTCGCCGACCGACTGAAGTATCAGCAGTAGCTCCGTCTCGACGTCAGCTGACGCGTTTTCCGTATCCAGACGGTACTCGTACGCGACGTCCAGCTCGGGAGTGGCGCGCGTAAAGTACGTCCCTCTGTCGCGTAACTCGTCGCCCTGTTCGAACACCCCGGTATCGTTCTGCACGATCGCCGAATGCGTGAACTCGCCGGAGTCGCTCCACGTAGTCCCCTCTTCTTGCTCGGCATCGCCGGACCCGGCGATCGTCGTCGCCGTGAACGCCCCGCCGACGAGCGCCAGTACGACGAGTGTCACGACAACGATCGTGTACCGATCCGCGAGAACCCTGCGGACGTCCCCCATTCGTTCCGATGTCGATACCTCAGTCTGTCGGTCGTCGTCAGTCATGATTGTCTTCCCCCCAGAATCGTTCGTCTCGACTGTCGCGTCCGGATCGTCCCCGTCCCGAACAGCAACGCCAGCGGCAGGGCGAACGCCGCCCCGATCGTGGCGCTGATCGTGCCGATCGCCACCCACGGATGCACCGAGTGCAGCGCCCCGATCACCGCGGGTGGAAGCACCGCCAGATAGCGATACTCGGAGACAGTTCTGACGTAGTAGCCGGTCTCCGGCGGCGCACTCACGTGCACGGTGGCGTTTGCCTCGCTGCGCTGGCCGAGATACTGGCTGTCGGGCTCGACCTCGATGCCGGGGCTGGTCGGCTCCGTCAGGACATACATCGGCAGGACGCCGCTGTTCCGCGTGGTGACCGTCCACTCCGCCGTTTCGCCCTGCAAGATTACGTCCGATCGGTCGGAGTCGAACTCCGCGCTCACAATCCCGTACTCCTGTGACCCCCCGGCGACGAGCATGGTTCCGGCCGCGGTCGCGATCAGGACGAACGTCAGAACCGCGATCACCACTCCGGCGTTGTACACGCCCTCTCTCGACCGCGTTCGGCCACGCTCGCGATGTCGGCGACCTCCGTCGAGTATCCCGGCCAGGAACGCGGCGGCACTCACGAGCAAGAACAGGAACGCGAGCCACGGGACCCGGGCAAGCGCGGCGAGTCCGAGGACGGACGCGACCGTGAACTGCACGCGGTCGACGCCACCTTCGACTGTTTCGACGGCCGTGCCGAGGTGAGGGATCGTCACGATCTGTCCGTTCACCTGCCAGGCTTTCGCCAGTACCTGCCCGTCTGTTACGGGCGGTTCGCCGTCCGCCTGATCGGTGAATGGGTTGGCGTCGCCCTGTGTGATGTAACCCTCCTCGGTGACCCCGACGACGCGGTGTGTGGTCACGTCACCGCCGTGGACCGCCTCGGACTGGAAGACGATGACGTCGCCTTCCTCGACCTCGCCGGTGAGCTCGCCCGGAATCGCGACGAAGCCGTCACCGGCGTCGATCGTCGGCTCCATGCTGTCGGTTTCGGCGTACGAGAGCAGGATCGGCTGGCCGAGGATCTGGCCGACAAGCAAAGCGGCGACCAGGAGTAACAGCAGGACGACGAGCCCAGTTTTGAGATACGAACGCATAGTTATCGCCTTGGATCACTCGTGTCGACGGGTACCGACGAGAACCAGACGACCTCTATGCTTCGCCGATTGTGTTGAGGTCCAGTTTGTGGCCGCACCTCCGGGTCAAGACAGGACATCCCAACTACAGAACCGTCCTTACATTTCTTTTATATATGCCACATACTATGGTTAGGATAGATATTCTGGCTCGACAGCCAATATTGCATGCGCCGGGGGACAATGGTGGTGTTGAAAAAAAGACCGATCAGTCTTCAGTTGCCTCCCCGGCGATCGTTAGTTCTCCCGAGTACGAACCAGTACTGACGCCGAACGTGTTGATGTACAGACCAGCTGTGATGGACTCACCGACTGACAGGACGAATGGTTCGTCCGTGAACAGTGTTCTGTCAGGGTCGTCGGAATCGTATAGCGTTACCTCGATCCCGTCATCCATCTCGATTTTCGTATCCACCTCGATCGTTTCAGTCCCCCGGTTCGTGATCTGAAGGATATCGTCGAACCAGTACTCGGAATCCATCCCGACGCCCTCTGCGTCCGCCTCCTCGTGGATACCTGGAATTTCGAGGAAAACCTGACCACCGACTTCATACGATCGCCCCTGATCGTCGGGTGTCTCGCTGAGACTGAGGTATGCGAGCTGGTCTTTGACAACTTCGACGTCCAGTCCCCGGTCTACGCGGGCGATGTTGAACGCTCCGCTCCCGAGGAGGGCAGAGCCAGCTGCTGTCCCGGCAGTTACGCCGAGAAATCGTCTTCGATTCATTGTTTAGGTAGTCGGTTTTTATCCTACTTAAGCAGAAAGTAAGAACTAGTCAGTTACCTCTGTATAGATGCCGATGTTCTCTGGTGGGTCATCGACATCACCTTGGTCGAACCGATCAGACTCCTCGCGACCGACGAACTCGAAGTGAACGAATAGCCTATCTCCTGGGTTGAGATCCGCGTCGTCGGCTGCGGTACCACCAGTGAAATCACCATCACCATCCACATCGTTTGAAGTGCCAATTTGGTCGAATGAGTAGTACGCACGCGGGTAGTTCGTGTCCCACGTGATTGCACCTAGTTCCTCCGACAGGGTGACACTGATCGTGTCCGTCCCGTTATTTCGGATCGCGAATACGTCCGTGAATACGTAGTTTGCGTTTTCACTGAGCCCATCTCCATTCTGCCCTCCGATGGACCCGTCAAATGCAACGCGTAGCTGACCGCCATCCATTTCCGAATAAGCACTCGTCGCTTCAAGCCCGAGATATGCATCCTCATCGTCGACGACTTCGACAGTCATCTCACGGTCGGCACGGGCAACATTGAACGCACCACTACCCACAAGCGCGCTTGCTCCTGCGGCTGCACTCCCCAATCCGATTACGAATTTGCGTCGTTCCATAGTGTTGTCACCGTCATTGTCGTACGCCGGTACGCTCGACAGCTCGTCTCGTCCTACCGTATCAACTCCGGCGTGCATTGGATCACACCACAGTATCCCACTTTGGAATATACGACCAGCAGTGACGGATAGAACGCCTGTACTATGGCAATAGAGTCTATGGAGAGTGGACAAAGGGCCTCTTCTAATCAGTTAGGATACTGATACCATCGTGTGTGTCTTCAGGACAGTACGATCGATTTCGGTTCCTTCTGGAAGATATGATACTGGTTCGTCCTCGGAACCGCCGAAATCACATAGAATTTTTCAAATGGATCATATTATTGGGCAAACATATTTTCTGCGGTCACTCACTTTTTTGATCCTGAACCGACTGCTCGGTCCGCATATCCGTGTCAGACTCTCGTCATTTGTTGTATGAGGTTACCACGGTTTAGCTGAATATACTAAAATGATACCACATTGAACTCTTTTAACGAGTGATGAGCACGTCTTCCGACACGTCAGGCAACACGCGGAACGCTTCGATCGCTCAGCACGATTTCTCGCGCGATTCCGTACTGGAGGTGTTGAGCAACCGGCGACGACGGTTCGCGATTCACTATCTCAAGCGCCAGCACGGATTCAACGGACGGCATCCCGAGCCGGTCGAACTGAGTGAGTTGGCTGAACGGATCGCTGGCTGGGAGTACGACAAGCCGCCGGAGCGACTCACCGCTCAGGAGCGCAAACGGGTGGTGAACGCGCTTCGACAGTTTCATCTACCAAAGATGGACGAATACGGGTTTGTCGAGTACGACGCCCAGCGGGGAACTATCCGGCTCACGGAACCCGCCGCCAGCGCGGATTTCTACGTCGACGTCCTGCCCGAGCGCGGCATCCCATGGGGGAGCTATCACCTCGGACTGGCCGCAGTCTGTGGACTCTGTCTCGTCGGGATCGGGCTCGGGGTCGTCCCCTTCACGTTCTTTTCGATGTTCGCCTGGAACGTCTTTTTCGTCACCGTCTTCGGCGTTTCGGCGCTCGGCCACTACTACGACAACCACTACCGAATGCGGGTCGGGGCCCGCGAGGAACCGCCGGAGGTGGCCGAACGATGAGTGCACACCATCGGTTTCTCGTGGCGGCGGTGGCACTGCTGGTCGCGCTATCGCTGGTCTCCGCGAGCGGGGCGTTCAGCGCGATGACGGCCGACCGACCGACCGAGGTTGCGGTCGTCGATGACGGGGACGCGTACCTGAGTATCGAACAGACGGTAGATCAGTCGAGTGTAGCCGATAACTCGTCCGGAGTAGGCAACTCGACGAGCGAGACGACAGCGCCACCGGACGATGTGGCCAACGACTCGGCTCCGGCGAACAATGCGACGTCCGCACCGGCCCACGGTGGACCGACGCTGGAGCTCACGCTCACCAACCGATTTTCCCCCGGAGTAACACTCGACAACGTCGAAGTACGCGTCGGAAAGCAACACGAGGAGATCAGTCTCGCAGCCGGGGAGAGCCGAACGCTCACGTTCGAGTCGGTCGAGTGCGGTGCCGACATCACGATTACAGCGTCCGGCTCAGATGTGAGTACTTCGCTCGATCGAACAGTCGAATGTGACTGAGGTAACACGCTTGCTCACGGCCGCGGCGCGGCCTTCTGCAGTGCCGTCTCGGCGATGTTGCCGCCGTAGTCCGCACTGCGGGAGAGCGAATCGACGATGATCCCCAGCAGCTGTGCCTCGTGGGGATCGAGCTGACGGAGTTTGTCGTGAATGCGGCGGGTCTGTTCGTCGAGGCCAAGGATCGACTCGCGGACCTCGTGGGCGATCTCGCTCGACCGGGAACTGTCGTCGGCCAGCAGCGCGTCCATGGCCTCGTCGATGATGCCGGCAGCATCCTCGTGGAGTTCGACGATCTCCTCGCTGACTGCCTCGGGAATATCGTCGAGCTGGAGCGTGAGCTGGCTGATCTTGGCGGCGTGATCGGCGCTGCGTTCGAGCTGGCGAGCGCTGGAGTGGTAATCGAAACAGTCCTCGCGTGGGAGGCCGAGATCTGTCGCCGCGCTCGCCGAGCGCAAGGTTGCCCGGAAGGTCCGTGAGACGACGAACCAGAGCCGATCGACGTCGTCGTCGCGCTGGATGACGTCACGAGCGAGGTCGTCGTCGTTCTCGGTGAGTGCTGTGACGGCGTCCGCAAGCATCGATTCGGCGATCAGGCGCATACGTGTGACAGCGTTGGTGATCGACAGCTCCGAAGAGTCGAGAAGATCCTGTAGGACGACACGCTCGCCGGTCTCTTCGAGTACCTCGACGCCGATCAGGCTCTGTGTAGCACCTCGAATGGCGCGGCGCTGGTCGCTCGTGATCACCGCGCCTTCGAGGGCGATTCGGTCGAACCCGCTAACGTACATCGTCATCACGGCACGCGTCAGCTGATCCCCTTCGAGATCAGTTACGTCAAGCGTCCCCTCGGTGTGTTCACGCTCGCTCTTCGGTGTCAATAGAAGCGAGTCTTCCTCGACGTGAAATTCGACTTCCGTCCCGGCGGCGACGTCGTTCTCGGTCGCCCACGACTTCGGAAGTGAGACCGTGTACGTCGAGCCGCCGGTGATCTGGACTTTCCGCGTCTCCATACGGGTAGATAGTGTAGCCGATACTAAACACCTCCTATCTATGGAGTCGACATCTATTCCATTGTCGCGCTAAATGTGTTCTGTATGGTGTTTTCGACACTCTACAGTATATGATGAATTTCCCAACATATCTCTATATAGTGCTATATACTAATAATAGAAGGGTATTTAGACCTCCTATCACCACAGTACTGATGATGGCAAGTCACCGGGAGTCTGGTGAGCGAACTCGCGGATCGTCGCGCCGTGGGTTCCTTTTTGCTGCGGGTTCTGTCGGACTGGCTGGGCTTTCGGGATGTATCACTCGCGGTGAGGAAAGCGACCTGACCGGAGAGATCATCGTCGACGGCTCAAATACGGTGTTGCCCCACACCGCCGCAGTCGCCGAGGAGTTCCAGTGGCGAAACAACCGGGTTCGGATCCCCGTCCGTGGCTCGGGAACCGGCGCTGGCTTTCAGCAGTTCATAGCCGGTGAAACCGCGCTACAGAACGCCAGTCGTCGAATTACCGACGAGGAGCGTGCGGATGCAGAGGCAAACGGCATCGAGTTCCTCGAACTCGAAGCCGTCCTCGACGGAATCGCGATCATGGCCCATCCTGATGGACCAGTCGACCGGTTGACCGTCGATCAGCTCCACCGGCTCTGGCGGCAGGATTCCGATGTAGAGCGGTGGAGTGATCTCGATTCCGAGTGGCCCGACAGGGAAATTTCGCTGTACGGCCGTGACTCGGCGTCGGGGACCTACGATTACTTCACCGAAGCAATCAACGATGAGCCGGGGAACATTCGCCGGGATTACAACGAGACGGCAGATACGAACGTCATCGTTCGAGGAGTCAGTGGAAACAGGGACGCCCTCGGCTTCGGGGGTGCAGGCTACTTTTACGAGAACGAGGACGACCTGAAGCTGATCGAGGTCGATGACGACAACGGCGGCGTCATCCCGACTGACGAAACGGTGGCCCGGGCGTTCGAGGACGACCCTGACGGACCCGCTTACACGCCGCTCTCGCGATCGATGTACATCTACGTCAACGTGAACGACCTTGAGCGCGATGTCGTCCGCGAGTTCGCACGGTTCTTTTTCCGGCGCGAGGACCCGGATAGTCCCGCGTGGACACAGCGGGTCGCACCACGGGTGAAGTTCTACCCGATCCCGGACTCACTCGTCGAACGTGAATCGGACCGACTCGAAGCAAAGATCGAGGAGGTACGCTGATGGCGGGCGCGGATTCCTACAGCGATAGCACGGAGCTCACGAACGCGGGGACAGCGAGCGAACAGCGCCGAAATACGTTCGTGAAGTGGGTGTTTTTCGCCTGTGCGTTCCTGTCAGTACTAACCACAGTTGGTATCATCGTCGTGTTGTTCCGCGGCGCATGGGCGTTCTTTTCGGATGTATCGATCGTGACGTTTTACACCGGTTCAGAGTGGTCGCCACAGCGTAACCCACCGAGTTACGGTGTGCTCTCGCTGGTCTACGGGACACTGCTGATTACGGTCGGATCGGCAATCGTCGCTCTACCGGTCGGGACGGCAACGGCGATCTACCTCAGCGAGTACGCGAGCGCTCGTGTTCGGTCGATTATCAAGCCGACACTCGAAGTGCTTGCTGGCGTCCCGACGATCGTCTACGGGTTCTTCGCCCTGTCCTTTATCACGCCGCTCATCCAGCGTGTCTTCCCACAGACCGGGACGTTTAACGCCGCCTCGGCGGCGATCGTCGTCGGAATCATGATCATCCCGATGGTCTCCTCGCTGTCGGAAGACGCGATGAGCGCGGTGCCGGACGAGTTGCGGAATGCGGGCTACGGCCTCGGCGCGACCAAATTCGAGGTCAGTACCGGAATCGTCGTCCCCTCCGCGATGTCGGGCATCCTGGCATCGTACATCCTCGCGATCTCGCGGGCGATCGGCGAGACGATGGCGGTCGCGCTGGCGGCAGGGATCACGCCACAGATCACCGCGAACCCACTCGAACCGATCCAGACGATGACATCCTACATGGTTAACGTCGGGATGGGTGACGTCTCGGTGGGCTCGGTCGGCTATCAGAGCCTCTTTGCGGTCGGCATGACGCTGTTCATGATGACGCTGGCGATGAACATGCTGAGTCTGGCGATCAAAGCGCGCTACAGGGAGGAGTATCAATGAGCGACAAACCACGAACTGACGGCGGAGTCGTCGACGATTTCCCACTCGACGGAGGCGAACAGGTCCAGCGCAAACGGCTGTACGGAAAGATCTTTGTCGGTCTCTGCCTGTCGGCGACGATGGTCGGTATCGTCGCCCTGATCGCGTTGATCGCAGACGTGATTTACGAGTCGTGGGGATGGGTGACCTGGGAGTTCCTGACGTACCCACCATCGCGGTTCGTCGAGAATTTCGATCCCGCGCTGTATGCCGATCCCGATACACGTCCGGCCGGTATCTACCCGGCGCTGATCGGTTCGATCTACCTGATCGCGATGACCGCGCTGTTTACCGTGTTCCTCGGTGTCGGTGCGGCAATCTATCTGGAAGAATACGCCAGCGACAACTGGTTGACGACACTGATCAACGCCAACATCGCCAATCTCGCTGGCGTCCCCTCGATCGTCTACGGCCTGCTCGGACTGGCGATCTTCGTCCGGGCGCTCAACACCGGATCGAGCCTGCTCGCGGGTGCGCTAACGCTGACGCTGCTGATTCTACCAATCGTGATCGTCTCCTCACAGGAGGCGTTACGAGCGGTTCCGGACTCACTGCGGAACGCATCCTACGGCGTCGGCGCGACGCGCTGGCAGACGATCAGGAACGTGGTGCTTCCGAACGCCCTGCCGGGCATCATGACCGGGATGATCCTCTCGCTCTCCCGGGCGATCGGTGAGACGGCACCGCTGGTGCTGATCGGCGCGGCGACGGCGATGTTCGCGCCGCCGGACGGTCCACTCGGGGCGTTTGCCGCGATGCCTATGCAGATCTTCGACTGGGCCAAGCAGCCAGCAGCGGAGTTCCAGCACGTCGCCGCGGCGGGGATCGTTGTGCTGCTGACGGTGCTCTTGCTGATGAACGCGACGGCGATCTATATCCGTAACAAGTACGATACACCAACATAACCAATGAGCGACACATCACTCGGTACGACGACGGCGACGGAGATCGACACGGAAACTGACGAGGAAAGCGCCGATCGGAGTTTGGGCACCGAAACGGACAACGAGATGGAACCGTGGATCACCGACGTACGGAGCCCGATCCTCGAAGCCGAGGAGCTGGTCGTCCAGTACGGCGATATTCAGGCGCTACAACCGGTTTCGGTTGGCCTCCCGGAAAAGGAGGTCACGGCGATCATCGGTCCCTCTGGCTGTGGGAAGTCCACGTTCCTGCGCTGTATCAACCGGATGAACGATCTGGTCGACGCCGCCGACATCACCGGGAGCCTCCGGTTTCGTGGAAAGGACATCTACGACGACGATGTCGACCCCGTCGCGCTCCGGCGCAAGATCGGGATGGTGTTTCAAAAGCCCAACCCGTTCCCCAAGTCGATCTACGACAACGTCGCCTACGGCCTGCGCATCAAGGGCCAGACCGAGAACATGGACGAGGCCGTCGAGCAGGCACTGAAACGTGCTGCGCTGTGGGACGAAGTAAAAGACCAGCTCGACAAGAGCGGTCTCGACCTCTCCGGGGGCCAGCAGCAACGTCTCTGTATCGCCCGGGCGATCGCGCCGGACCCAGAAGTCATCCTCATGGACGAGCCTGCAAGCGCGCTCGATCCCGTCGCCACCTCTCAGATCGAGGACCTAATCGCCGAGCTATCGGAGGATTACACCGTCGTCGTTGTCACACACAACATGCAGCAGGCGGCGCGAATCTCCGACAAGACAGCAGTCTTCCTCACCGGCGGCCAGCTCGTGGAGTTCGACGACACGAATACGATCTTCGAGAATCCCAAACACCAGCGCGTCGAGGATTATATCACCGGGAAGTTCGGGTAGGCCAACATCTAACCCGCACCCGTTCGTTGTCGAGTGTATGGAGCGAGAGCCAGTCGAGCGTGTCGCCGACGACGACATCGATCTCTACGAGGTCTCATCCTGGGAGCCACGAACACGTCTAGATCGGCTGCTTGTCGGGGCGGAAGATCGGCTACGGACGTTCTACCGACTTCTCGTGTGGTTGGCCGCTGGACTCGCCCTCGCGTCAGTCATCGGCGTCTCCGCGCTCGTCCTCGTCGCCGAGTTCCAGTTTGGCAACCTCGATGCAGTCACCGACCCAGTGGTTACCGCACTCGTGGTTCTTTCGGTCGTCCCCGCACTGCTCATCGCCGCCTACATCTGGCACGTCGACGTGACGACGGGTGAACCCGCCTCATTGCTCGTCGTGACCTTCCTCCTCACGATGGTGCTCGCGGGTGCCGCGGCGCTGTTGAACGAACTCGGGAGTACGATTATCAACGTTGTCGGCGCAGCGACGCTCGGCGCGGAGGTCGTTGGGACGCCGATCATGCTCGTCCTGTTTTTCTTCCTCGTCGTCGGCCCCGTGGAGGAGACGGTAAAGCTCCTCGCGATCAGGCTGTATGCCTACCGGGATGATCGCTTCGACGCCGTGATCGACGGTGCGGTCTACGGGGCAGTCGCGGGCCTCGGTTTTGCGACGATTGAGAACGCGCTCTATATCACCCGGCCGCTCGAATCGGTGACGACAACGGCGGACGTGCTACAGACCGCTGGGGGGACGACGGCTGCCAGAACACTTGCGGGACCGGGCCACGTCATCTACTCCGCTCTGGCCGGGTTCTATCTCGGGCTGGCGAAGTTCAACCGGGACCATGCAGTCCCACTGGTTGCAAAAGGACTCCTGCTGGCAGCCGTTATCCACGCCACCTACAACACCGGGGCGAGCGTCGTACCGCCCTTGCTCGTCGGAACGCTCTCGTTGTCCTCGCTCTCGGCTGTCGTCATCTATGTGGTTACGTTCCAGATCGCCGCGGGGTACTTCCTGTACCTGAAGCTAAAACGATATCAGGACACATACCGGGCAGTCGGAGCGGGCCACCCCGATCGCGCTCCGATGCCCGAACTGGTCGAGTTCGACGGACCGACACACACTGCGCCGACATCGACTGGAGCGGTAGCAGTCACGTCACAGCGAACACCGTCCGACCCCCCAAGCGACTCGGCAACCGGCTCCGCCGAGGGACCGGGATCGACCGACACCGGGGATAGAGCCACTGGATCGCCCGAGGGCAAGTCTTTCGACAGCACTGAAAACGGGCAGGAGTCTGACTCGGTCGACGACTGGGAGTTCTAGTAGCCGTCGAGCATGCGTTCCGCGTACTTTGCGATAACGTCGACTTCGAGGTGGACGGGATCTCCAACCGACTTCTCGGAAAGCGTCGTCAGGTCGTACGTCGTCGGGATCACGGCGATGGTGACGGAGTCGTCCGTCCGATCCGCCACCGTGAGGCTGATCCCGTCGAGTGCAATCGAGCCTTTTTCGACTACGTACTGATCGAACTCCTCCGGAAGGGTAAACTCGAACTCCCAGTCCTCGCCAACCTGCCTGCTGTCACGGACTTCGGCGACACCGTCGACGTGTCCCTGCACGAAGTGACCGTCGAGACGCGCGTCGGCCGCGAGGGCGCGTTCGAGATTGACGGCGTCGCCCACGTCGAGCGTTCCGAGATACGTCTTCTCGATGGTTTCGGCGGCAAGGAACGTCTCGAACCAGTCGTCACCGTACTCCTCGACCGTTAGGCAGGCCCCACTGACGCTGATACTCTGCCCGTGTGCCAGATTCTCGGTGACTACTTCGCCCGCGATACGGAGTCGAAGACCGTCGTCAGTCTCGGTCCGGGCGGCAATCTCGCCCGTCTCCTCGACGATACCGGTGAACATACGCTCGCATTGGGATGGGCACGACGAAAGGATTCCGGGTTCGTCGTCCACAGCCATCGGTTTCCGACGAGAACATTAACTGTTGAGCGAAGCGAGGAGGGAATGGCCTTGTCGACCTTCGCAGAACCTGCGGTTTTGCTTAGTCCCGACGAATCACTGACTATTACTATCTGGGGGAAGTAAATACTGTAAACAGTACCTATTCCATGAGTTCAACATATCTCGCTCTGACTGGTGGTGTACAATGAACCCGAACCGTATCGATTTCCTCGTCGACATGGCCTACGGGCTCCTCTTGCTGGCGGCGATCGCTATTATTGTGCTCGTGGGCACAGAGACGGGCGTCGCGTTCGGTCTCGGTATCATCGCCTCGTATGTCATCCACGTCGTCTGGAAGATGGGTCGATTCGATCCGGACTGGATGACCAGACAGGTTCAAGAAGAGGTCGAACAGAAGGTCTCCGAGCGCGTCGAAAAACAGGTCGAAGAAGAGGTCGACGACGTCCGGAACCAGATCGACGAGGTGAACCAGCGTGTCGATCGTCGGCCGCGCGAGGAAGACGTCCAGCACGCAGTCGGCGAGCAGGTCGGTGAGACCGTCGAAAAGACCGTTGAAGAAACAGTCGGCGAAAAAGTGGATGAGACCGTCGAGCAGAAGGTCGAGGAGACGACCGAAAAGAAGGTCGAGGAGACAGTCGACGAAAAGGTCGAGGAAACGGTCGAGCAGAAGGTTGAGCAGACAGCCGACGAGAAGGTCGAAGATACGGTCGACAAGAAAGTCGAACAAAAGGTCGAGGAAACAGTCGACGAGAAGGTCGAAGAAACCGTCGAGCTGAAAGTCGAAGAGACCGCAGACGAGAAGGTCAAAGCGACGGTCGAGCAGAAAGTCGAAGAGACAGCTGAAGAAACGGCCGAAGAGAAAGTCGAAGAGAAAGTCGAGCAGAAAGTCGAAGAGACAGCTGAAGAAACGGCCGAAGAGAAAGTCGAGGATACAGTCGAAAAGAAAGTCGAAGAGAAAGTCGAGGAGAAGGTTGAGGAAACGGTCGAAAAGAAAGTCGAAGAAACGTCAGAAGACAACTGATTCGGGGATCGCTGAGAGCCTCGACCACCGCGGACAGGCCCCCTCGAAACACATTGATTCGATTCGCCTCCTAGTTCTACGGTAGCGCCTCGATGCGGAACTGATATTCCGGGTAGGCCTGATCGAGGTTTGCGGGCGATTCTTCACGCGTATGTGTCTGACAGAGATACGCGACGGCCTCGACTGCGCCCTGCCCTGTTTCTTCCTGATAGCGCTCGACGACGATAAATGAGGGGTCCGCGGCACAGCCACGCCGGTGACACTCCTTCGGAAGCGATTCGTCTTCCCAGAGCGGTTCCGTTTCGTCGCCGCGTTCCAGGGCTTCCCTGAGTTCGCGCTGTCGTTGGCGTTTCTCCGCGTTGTGGGCCTGTTTGTCCCGTCCTTTTTTGTCGTCGGCCATACGTCGAGTGACGAGTGAGACAGTCATAATCATGGGGTTGTACCAGGAACTGACACCCCCCGATTCAGCCAGAACGAGTTCCACGACAATCATCTCCGAGTGGTATTTTGTCGTATTCTCCCGTCCTATAACACGTACTTGTCCAGATGCCAGTCTGCAGGAGCCCAGTCTCAAATAGCGGATTCCAGTTCCTGAAAGCAGCCGAAATGAGCGATTGAAAAGAAAATCTTTTCATAAGGCGACTCTGAAGTTCGAAGTAACCACTGGTGTCAGTTAGTGCCACGAATGGAAACCGCAGACATCGATACCGACCTGAGTCTCTTCAAATACGACAACCTCGAACAGTTGCCCGAACGATATCGGGAACTGGACGAATCCGAGCGCACAGACCGCATTGAGGCCGCGCTGTCCGAACTGGGCGACGATGTCGTGATCCTCGGCCACAACTACCAGCGCCGGGAGATCGTTGAACACGCCGACTTCATCGGTGATTCCTACCAGCTCTCGAAGGAAGCCGCGAACGCGGATGCCGAGTACGTAATCTTCGGCGGCGTCACGTTCATGGCCGAGAGTGCGGACATCATCACCGACGACGATCAAACCGTTATCCTTCCGAGCATGGAGGCGTCCTGTCCGATGGCCGGGATGGCAGAAGCCCTGCAGGTCGACGCCGCGTGGGCCGAGATCACGGCGGCCGCGCCCGACGAGGAGATCATCCCGATCACGTACATGAACTCCTACGCAGACCTGAAGGCGTTTACCGCGGAGCACGGCGGCGCGATCTGTACGTCCTCGAACGCCCATCTCGTTTTCGAGTGGGCGCTCGAAAAGGGCGACAAGGTCCTGTTCCTGCCCGACAAACACCTCGGCGAGAACACGGCCCATCGACTCGGCCTCGAAGACGAGACTGCCGACTGGGATCCGTGGGATCCCGAGGGGAAAGACGCCGAGGAGGTTGCCGAAAGCGATATTATCCTCTGGGATGGGTACTGCCAGGTGCACGAGCGGTTCCGCGAGAGTCATATCGATCAACTGCGCGAGGACCATCCCGAGGCAAACGTCGTGGTGCATCCGGAGTGTCGCCGCGAAGTCGTCGAGGCCGCGGACGTCGTCGGGTCGACGAGCACCATCTGCGAAGTCGTGGAGGGGGCCGATCCGGGCGACACCTGGGCGATCGGGACCGAGATTCATCTGGCGAACCACCTCGATCGCTGGTATCCAGAGGTGAACGTCCTGCCGCTGTGTGGCGACGCCTGCATGGACTGTAACGCGATGCGCCAGATCGACCCGAACTACCTCACTTGGGTGCTCGAAGAGCTGGTCGCGGGCAGGGAACGCAACGTCATCGAGGTCACAGAGCGTGAAAAGGAGCTCGCCGAAATCGCGATGAACCGAATGCTGGAGCTGCAGGGGTGAACGATGACGGACTACATCACTGCGGACGTGCTCGTCGTCGGCACCGGCATTGCGGGCTGTGCCGCCGCGCTCGCGGCTGCACGCGAGGGAAGCGACGTGCTGGTCGCGACGAAAGCCGAACGCCCCGAGGACGCCAGCACCGACTGGGCACAGGGCGGTATCGCCGTCTCACGGGACGATCCCGAGGGGTTCAAACGCGATATTCTGGCGGCAAGCAGTAACACCGCAGATCCCGGCGCCGTCGACGTTCTCGTCGAGAACGCCAATGACGCCGTCGAGGACGTCCTGCTGGAAACACTTGGAATCGAGTTCGATACGGCTGGCGGGGAGTTCGATTCGCCGGGCTGGGACTACGGCCGCGAAGCGGCCCATTCCGAGAACCGAATCCTGCACGTCAACGCCGAAACGGGGTCTCACATCCTCCGACCCCTTCTATCCTATCTCGACGACCACGACCGCGTACAGATCTTGGAAGACACTGCCGCGCTCGACCTGATTACTCACGAAGGGCGCGTCCACGGCGTTCAGCTGGATCGGACGCCAGACGGGGAGCGTTCACGGACTGGCTATCCGGTCTTCGCCGGATCGACCGTCCTCGCGACTGGTGGAATCGGCTCACTGTATCCACGCTCGACGAACCCCACCGGCTCGACCGGCGACGGTATCGGGATGGCCGCGCTTGCAGGCGCTGAAATCGCGGATATGGAGTACGTGCAGTTCCACCCGACCGCACTCGATGAGACGTCAGCAGATGTCGCAGAGGCCGCGGACAGCGACGCGATGGAGACGGTCCTGATCAGCGAGGCCGTCCGCGGGGAGGGTGCACACCTCCTGAACGGAAACGGCGAGCGCTTCATGCCCGCGATCCACGAGGACGCCGAACTCGCCCCGCGTGACGTGGTAGCGCGCGCGGTCGCTCGGGGGCGCGACGAGACCGGCGAGGTCCGACTCGACGTCTCGACCTTCGATTTCGCCGCGCAGTTTCCCGACCTCGCCGAGCGCTGTGAACGGCGCGGTGTCGACCCGGCAGACGGGATTCCGGTTGCGCCCTGCGAGCACTTCCTCTGTGGCGGCATCGCCGTCGACGACCGCGGGCGAGCCAGCCTCGACCGCCTGTTCGCCGTCGGCGAGTGTGCCCGGACCGGCGTCCACGGCGCAAACCGGCTGGCCTCGACGAGCCTGCTGGAAGGGCTGGTCTGGGGGCTCCGGGCCGGCGAGACGGCGGTCGGCAACGAGCCGGAGCCGATCGAGGCCGCGGACCTGCTCGATAGCGATCCCGACCTCCCACCGCGTTTCGCCGCCGAGAAGTTCACCCGCCTGCACCGCGTGATGGGCGAGCACGTCGGCCTGCGGCGCGACTCAGACGGTCTCGCCCGCGCCGCTGCCGTCCTCCGACGGCTCAAGGGTGAGGTCGACGCCTACGTCAGGACCCGGACGGCCAGAGACCTCTACGAACTCCGACATGCGAGCGTTACTGCCCTGTTGATCGCGCGCGCCGCTGCGGAAAACGAGCGCTCCGTGGGCTGTCACTACCTCGTCGACGAGCCCACTGAATCAACTGCGACGCCGGCGGACGACTGATGATTACCGACTCACAGATCGAATGCTGGCTGCGGGAGGATCTGGGCCATCACGACGTGACGAACGAGGTGCCCGGCGAGACATCCGGCCGCCTCGTGGCGAAAGAGGCGGGTGTCGTCGCCGGACTCGACGCCGTCCGCGCGGTCTTCGCGTATCTCGGCGTCGACGTGACCGAAGCGCTGGCGGACGGTGACCGCGTCGAGCCAGGTGATCAGGTCCTCTCCGTCGAAGGACCCGCCCGCGACGTCCTGCGCGGCGAGCGCGTCGCCGTGAACATTACGGGCCATGCCTCGGGCATCGCCACGAAGACGCGCCAGACGGTCGAGCGTGTGGAGGCCGCGGTCGGGGCGGAAACGGCTCCGGAGGTCGCGGCGACCCGCAAAACGACGCCGGGCCTCCGCGGGATCGAAAAACGCGCAGTAGTCGCGGGCGGCGGCGACACCCACCGCCTCGATCTCTCGCATATGGTGATGGTCAAGGACAATCAGATCGCGGAGCTGGGGCTTGAACAGGCAATCGAGCGCTTCGACGAGCGGACCTCATTCGCCACGAAGCTCGATGTCGAGGTCGAGCACGTCGAAGACGCCCCGCGGGCCGCGAAAGCCGGAGCCGATATCGTCCTGCTGGACAACATGACGCCCGCCGAAACCAGCGAAGCCGTCAACCTGCTGGCAGAGTACGACGGCGTCCTCGCCGAGGCGTCGGGCGGCATCGGCGTCGAGGATGTCCCGGCGTACGCGACAACCGGCGTCGATATCATCTCGATGGGCGCGTTGACTCACAGCGCGCCCGCGCTCGATCTATCCTTCCGGACGGGAGTGTGATCGTTCCCCCGACACCAGCCGTTTATATATGATCGGGCGGCCAGCCCCGCCATGCGATTCGAAGCCTTCCGGTCGGATGACCGGGCAATCGAGGGCTTGCCAATCAGACTCGTCATCGCAATCGTCGTGGGTGTGGCGAGTCTGTCAATCATGATGTCTATGCTCTCGGGCGTCGGGACGCTCGGAACGACCGAACTCGACGTCGAGCCCGACGAGGAGGTGATCGGGACGGGGCACAACTCGGTCGACCTGACGGTGATCGACGATCAGGGCGACCCGGTCGAGGGCGCGACAGTGATCGTCTCCAGCGGGACCGCGAGCATCGATGGGGTTGTAAACGAGGAGTCGGACGCTGACGGCGAGGCGACAGTAGAGATCCGGCCCGAACTCAGGGACAATCAGGACAAAGGGACGCTGGATATCGACATCAACCCACCAGCAGGAACCGAGTACGAGGACCAACGCGAGAATACGGAACTACTGGTGATCGACGACTAGACGCCGTCCCAGTCGATCCAGTCACGCTCCCAGCCGTGACGCGACTGAGCGGCGCGCTTTGCGTGCTCGCGGTCCTCGCGGGCGGTGCGGTTGCGCTCGATGGCGTCGGCCTGTTCGCCCTCGACGAGCAGCGGCGCAAACGCCACCGTACCGTGTTCTTCGACGTCACCACCGCTCTCGACGACGGTGAGCCGCTGGGTACCGTTACCCTGCGGCAAGACGAGTTTCCCCTCGGGAGCGAGCTGATCCAGCAGGGCTGGTGGCGGTCGCACCGCCGCGGCTTCCAGCAGAATCCGATCGTAAGGCGCGTACTCCGGGAAGCCATCAGCACCGTCACGGCAGTCGACCAGCACCTCATCGTGACCCGCAGCGGCGAGATTTTCGCGGGCAGCGTAGACCAGTGAGCGGGTGATATCGATCGCGTGCACGTTCCGTGCGTCGACAATCTCAGCGAGAACAGCGGCTGTATAACCGACGCCGACGCCGACGACCAGCACCGAGTGCTCCGGCCTGACATCGACCAGTTCGAGTAGTCTGGCCGCTTCGCTCGGCGAGAGGACGCGTGTGCCGTGCTCCTGATGGGAGATATCGGCGTAGGCGGCCCGGTCGGCGTCGACGAACTCGTGGCGCGGGACTTCCCGCATCGCGAGCCCCACCTGTTCGCTCCGGACGACGGCCTTGGCCTCGTGTTCGAGGCTATCGACCATGTCGTCTCGGAGTACCGCCGGTTCCATGTCTTCGGGTTCGTCCCGAAAGGTAATCAATCGCGCGGCTGGCGGACGGGGTTGTCCGGTGTCGAGTCAGCCGCGCATCTGTACGAACCGGACCCCACCGTGGGATTCCGTGGCGAGACTGCCATCCGCTCGCTTGTCGAACCGTTCGAGCAGCTGCTGTCGTCGACCGATCGGGGCGAGGATTCGGCCACCAGCCGCGACCTGTTCGGCAACTGGTTCGGGGAGTTCTGGTGCCGCACAGGTCAGATACGCACGGTCGTACGGGGCGTGTTCCGGCCAGCCATCCCAGCCATCGCCGACGCGGATCGAGACGTCACCGTACCCGAGGTCGGAGAGCGTGTCCGCAGCACGCTCGCCGAGGCGCTCGCTGTACTCTACGGAGTACAAGTTCTCTGGACCGACAATTTCAGCGGTGACCGCGGCATGATAGCCACAGCCAGTGCCGATTTCGAGGACGGCATTCCCGGCTTCGGCAGCGAGCAACTCGGTCATCATCCCGACCATGTGTGGGGCGCTAATCGTCTGATCGTCGCCGATCGGGAGCGGGCGGTCCTCGTAGGCGGCATCACGTTTGGGGGAGGGGACGAACTCGTGGCGGGGGACCGAACGAAGCGCGTCGATAGTCGCCCTATCACTGATTCGGCCGCTCTCTACGAGACGGTCGACCATCCGGTCCCGCCGGTCCGCAAACGAGCCCCCGGACATCGGCTACCAGGCCGACCAGGCAGTCGAGGACTCGTCGCGAACGTATAGCCGTTTGACGTCCTTTGCGACCGCCGTATCGCGGTCGTGATCCAGTTTGTCGAACTTGTAGCCGGTCGCGTCGTCCCGGACGACGATCCCCTCGATGGTGAACTCCTCACCGGCGAGTTCGTCGGTCGCGCCGACGGTGAACTCGTAGTCTCCCGGCACCTGCAGGGTGACGCTTCTGGTCTCCTCACGACGACCGTCTTTCGGGTGAATTGTCGTGTTGACTCCGACATTCCCGACCGCACGGGTCCAGATCGTGCTGACCTCCTCGGCGCTCGCTTCGTCGACGCGTTTGTCGCCGTCGAGTTCGAGGCTGGTGATCCGGACGGTCATAATCGCCTCGGGCGTATCGAGGACGAACTCTTCGCCGGTTGCAAGCGTTTCGTCAGCTGGCGGTTCTGCCGTCGCTGAGAACGAGTCACCCTCCTGAGAGACGACGACATCGCGCTCGACCGTCCGATCTTCTTCGATACGAACCTTGTGGACGTGGCTGCACTCCGTACAGCGAACGGTCGCCTGTCCCCCCGGTTTGAGAACCTCGTGGACTGTCTCCGCATCTGGCGAACAGGACGGACAGCGCGTCCCGATCCGCTCCGTTGTCTCACTCATACCGGCCATCTACCGTCCGAGCAGATAAAAGGAGTCGGTCATGGAAACGTCAGGCCGTCGCCACTGGCACGGTGGCAAGCTTCCCCGATCCGATAGCACTTATACGTCCGGCCGGTCTGTGCCCGAGTATGGCACGACAGGACTACCAACAACAGCTGGAGTCCCTCCGTGAGGACGTTCTCTACATGAGCGAACTCGTTCTCGAACGGCTACGGATGAGCTTCGACGCCCTCGAACAGAAAGACGAGGGGCTAGCGGAGGAAGTGATTCAGGGCGACCACGAAATCAACCAGTTGTATCTCGACCTCGAACAGGACTGTATCGATATTCTGGCGCTCCAGCAGCCCGTCGCCGGTGATCTTCGATTTATCGCCTCGACGTTCAAGATCATCACCGATCTGGAACGGGTTGGTGATCTCGCTACAAACCTCGCCGAGTACTCCCGCAACGCCGAACAGGACCTCTATCCCGAAGTCGACGTGCAGGGACTGGGCGATCTAACCCACGAGATGGTCGAGGACGCGATGGACGCGTATGCGACCGACGACCCGGACGCGTGTCGTGAGATTTCGCGCCGCGACGACGACATCGACGCACTCTGCGAAGAAGCAAGCCAGACGGTCGTTCGTGACCTGCTCGAACGGGAGTTCGACGAGAAATCAAGTGAGGATATCGAGACTCTGATGAACGACGTGTCACGGCTCCTCTTGACGATTCGAGATCTCGAACGCGTCGGCGACCACGCAGTCAACATCTCCGCGCGAACCCTGTATATGATCGAGAGCAACGACGAGCTGATCTACTGACCGTCGTATCGCCAGGTTTTGCCGCCCCAGCGAGGCTCGACGACGCCAGGCAGATCTCCAAGCCGTTCTGACACCATTGCCCACCACTGTTCTGCCTCGTCGTACCCCGCAGAGTGCGCCGGATACACCTGTTCGATCAGTTCGGCTTCCTCGATTTCGCGAGTGTCTCGGAGCCGGTCGAACGTGGCGCGAATCGCATCGCGCCGCCAGTCCCGCATCATCCCGCTGATTCCGGGGACGTCCATATCGTCAAGCAGTGCGGAGACGTGTTCGTCAACCGGCCGACCCGTTCCGTTATCCTCTCCGACAAACGTTGCGCGAGGCTGGTACCAGACAGTCAGCGGCGGCTCTTCGCGTACCTTTTTGCGGTCCAGCTGACCGGTGCGACACAGCGCGTCGAGTTTGCTCCGGGCCTCATACTCGGTGCAGGACAGGATATCGGCAATTTCCGTCGCCGTCTTCGGCTCCGCTCCCTCGAACCGTTCGACGACGGTGTCGTCGGGGATCTCCTCGACGAACTGCCCCCAACTCCTGTCGTCGTGGTTACTCATATACGCAGGATTTGTACCGAACACCCATTATTTTTTGTATCGGTCCACGAGTTGATATATTCTCTCAGCACGAATCTCTTTTCGCCGATGTCTCCTCGTCGACGAGCCGATGAGCGTACCAGACCGTCGAGAAGTCCTGGGGGCTTGGTAGTGCACAGGCGAGCCACGCGACGGCGGCGGCGATCACGTACGGACTCCCGGTCGCGAGCGGATCCGAAACGATGCCAACGGCGACCAGTACGAACGGGATCGTCAGTGTGAGCGGCATCAGGGCAGCAACACGGAGTCCGGCCACTGATGTTCCATCGGAGAGCTGCGGCGTTACCGACGCCCATGTGCCGAGGACCCCCGCTCTGAGTCGGCCGATCCCCTTGCGCCCACCGAGCCAGTCGATCCGATACTCGATTCCGAACGCCCGCAGGGCAAGCGCGTGTGTGTACTCGTGCACGACAGTCCCCAGACAGAGCGTTAGCAGGAGTACACCGGACACTCCGGCGATGGTAAATGGATCCATACTACCTGTACCAGTAGCTATGGTAAGATCGCTTTAATCTGTTGTTTCTGGCGCTCTTCCTCGGCATTTCGACCAATCAGCGAACAGTACACTCCCCATCGAAGACCAATCAGTACGACATCACGAGCGCCGGGCGGCTGCCTCTATCCGCGTTCACCGACTGCTCAGTAACGGCAGGTTACGCTGGACAGTCCGCCGGAACTGACCGGAGATTCCCAGCAATGTGGTGAAATACAGACCCGCCCCGAAGGCGACGACGGCGGGAACGGCAACGAGGTTCCCTACCTCTGCCGTCTCGACGAGTTCGAGAACGAGCCAGACGCCACCGCCCATCAGTCCGGCCGACACCCACTGACGTCCAATCTCCCGGATCGGCGTTCGGAACGCGAGCACGTCAGTAAGCGCGGCGTACGCAAGGACGAGACCGATTCCAGCGGAGAGTGCCGTGGCGATGGCCGCACCCCTCCACCCGATCTGCCAGACCAGCACGACGTTCAGGACGGCATTGACTGTGATGAACGCGAGATTGATCCGAAAGGCGAGGTCGGGGCGGTCGACCGCATTCAGCGCGGTCAGTAGCTGTTTTTGATAGCCGTACAGTAGCGTCGCGACCAACAACAGCCCCAGCACTGCTGTCCCCTGCACGAACTCGGGGCCGTAGATGGCGAGCAGTCGATCGCCGACCAGCAGTCCGCCGACCAGCCCCGGAACGACGATCAGGCCGCCGTAGGCGAGACTGTCCTCGACCAGCTGGCTTGCGGTCGCGTCCTCGCCGTCCGCGGTCGCACGGCTGATCTCGGGAAAAAGCGTGTCGCTCACCGCCGTCCCGAACAGGTCGAGGAACTTCGCGATCGACCAGGCGACGGCGTAGACGCCGACCAGCGCCGTGGGGACGAACGCGCCGAGCACCAGTATGTCGACGTCGTTGAACGACCGCGATTTGAGCCCACCAAGCCAGGCGTACTTCGCGTACTCGTAGAGGCTCCGGAAGTGTCGTTTTCGTGGACGTTCCAGCGATGTCGAGACGTACAACAGGCCGAGCACGCCGATCAGGACGCCGCCGACACCGTAGCCAACAAGCAGTCCGGCGAGCGAAAAACCCGCAATCACAAGTCCGATCTGGACGAGCGTCGCGACGCCGATCCGGACCGGTGCGAGCAGCCCCGCGAGGTGGACTTTCCGTTCACCTTCGAGCACCGCCAGCACGAGCTTGTAGAACAGTTTGATCGCCAGTAACGCGAGGACGAACCAGACCACGGAGACGGCGACGTAGGCGTCGAACTCCCCAACATAGTCAGCGAGATACCCTCGACCAAGTAGTAGCAGGACCGAGACGAGCCCGCCAATCGCCAGCGTCGAGAGAACCCCGGCGGCGACGTACGCACCCTGCTCGTCGCCCTCGCTGACGCGCTTGGTCACAGCAGTGCCGACGCCCATCGAACCGCCGAGTTTGAGCCACCCGACGAGGGCGATGACCAGCGCGTACAACCCGAGCACCTCTGCGCCCAGCACACGCGCGAAGTAGATCGTTCCCAGAAAGCCGAGCGCGGAGCTTGTGAGCTTCGAGAGGAAGACGACGATCGAGGTCTGGCCGATCCGCATCTGTCGGCCTATCGGACGAATCGGCTATGCCGTTTTCGGTCGCCGGACGGACGGAACAGACTGATAGGGGTCCGTCCAAAACGGTCGGGTACTCGATGGGTCCCGATCTCTCGCACGTCACCGCGTTCACCGGACACGTCAGTAGTGGCGCACCACAGCCCAGATCGTTCTACGCACTCGATCCCCCAGGGGAACACTACTACCTGTTCCGGCCGACGCGCGCGGCGTTCCGGACGGTTGCGGGGATGATCGCCGGTAAGGGACTGAAGCGACGGCTCGGTGGCTACACGCTACGCGTCTGTGGGATCGTTCCCCCACTGGCACGACTGGTGCCAATGATTTCGGCGCGTTCGATCACGATAGCGTCGGATGTCGACGTTGACGTCGCTGTCTTCAGCAACCGGACGCGGCTGGTCGATCTCGACGAGCGAATCGTGTACACGATTCCGGCAGGAGACCCGAGCAGAGTCGTCGACGAGGCGCGCGCTCGCGAGGGACTTCCGACCGGGATCAACGCGCCGGAACTCTACGAGTACGATCTGGACTACCCCTACCTCGCCGAGCAGTTCGTCACCGGTCATCATCCCCGCTCACCGGTCGAGGGCTGGCCGTTCCTGCTCGACGCCCTCGAACAGCTTACCCATCTCTACCGGATAGATCCCGAGCCGGTGACGGTTTCCGGAATCGTTGAGGACGCGAGGTCGATACTTGATGAGCGGGGGCTGCTCCCCAAGGCACCGTTCAGCCAGGCGTTCGCCCTCCTTACGGAACTCGACCTCCCCGAGACTCTGTTCCGTGCGCGGGCACACCGGGACCTCCACACCCGAAACGTGCTCGTCGACGGTGAGCGAGTCTACATCGTCGACTGGGAGAGCGCTGGCCGGGATCTGGTCATTCGCGACCTCTTTCGTCCCTTCACGATCGCCCACTACGACACCCGCGACCCGACAGCAGTCATCCAGTTGTGTACGTTCGAGGGGGAGGGAGGAAGAATCGTCGACGACTACCTGAAGGGTATAGGAGAGTACGCGATGCCGGATCCAGGCCGGTACTCCGGCCTGCCGCTACTGTACCTGCTGCACTCGCTTGCCGAAAAGGAGCGAAGTGAGTTCTGGGACAGCAAACGGGAGCTACTGGCTGCGGTAGTCGATCGGCTCGACTGAGCAGTCACGTCGGCCAATCGTTTCTCGACCTCATTCCTCAACAACTGCCTCGTATACTCCCAATACCTCCGCACTCATCTCCCCCCACGTCATCAGTGCGTCGGGATGGGGCGTCAACTCGACTGCCTCCCGGACCGCGCCCGCGACTAACCCCGCGTCGACATCCTCGACGCCGACACAGCCCGAAAATTCGGTCCACTCCGACAGCGCGGTCGCGTCCCGGACGACGCAGGGCGTCCCCGCAGCCAGCGACTCGCCAACTGTCAGTCCGTAGCACTCGTATTCGGAGAGGAAGACGTGGGCTGCTGCACCGGCATAGAGCCCGGGCAAGCGATCCTCCGGAACGTAGCCGAGGAACTCGACGCGGTCGTCGACGCCGCGTGCCGCGGCGTGGGCTTCGAGCTCTGCACGGAACTCACCGCTCCCTGCGATGATCAGGTCGTACTCCGGAAGTTTGGCGAGCGCGTCGATGATATGCTGGACCCCCTTGTACTCGACCAGCCGACCGACTGAGAGCAGGTACGGTCGCTCGCGCCCCTCGGGCTCCGCAGCGACGAACCGATCGATATCGATGCCATTCGGAACAACCCGTGCGTCACAGCCAAAGTCGTCGCGGAGACAGTCGCGCTCCCACTCGCTGACTGCGATTGTGGCGTCGGCGCTGCGGAGCGCGCGGCCGCCGATGGGTGCATACAGCCGGTGGAGCAGCTTTCGCAGGTCGGACGATCCGCGACCCGCGTAATGGGGCGTCACGACCAGCGGCGTCGAACGTGCGCCGAGCGCGGCAAAGAGGAGTGGAAACGAGTGATAGCCGTGAGCGTGGACGACATCAGCATCGGAGCGATAGACTGCACGGGCGATGTGCGGCGAGACGTAGTACGCCTCTCCCGGTGCGACGGCGGGATAGCGGCGGACTCGAATCGCACCGTCCTGGGTCTCGCGGTCGTAGCTGCCGTCCCAGTCGGTCGCGTGGACGGTAACGTCGTGGCCCTCGCCCGCGAGCCAGCGGGCCAGTTCAGCGACGTGTCGCTCGATCCCGCCGAGGTCCGGGGGGTACCGATGAGTGACCAGATCCACCCTCATCGGAGTTCCTCCAGTATCGCCCACAGGTAGCCGAGACCGACCAGTACGGTGAGCACACAGAGCGCACACAGCTGTCCGACAGAGCGGAGTGAGGGCGACGTGACGAGAGCACGGAGCCGCAGTGGGACGTGTTCGGTTAGCAGCCGAAAGAGGTACGCACCCTCGGTGCTCGCGGAGCGGTCCGGGTCCGTGTGCTCACGTGACAGCCGCCGTTTCGAGACGCCTTGCTGGAACGCGCGCCGGGCGAGAAACCCCGGTCGCGTTCGGTACTCAAAGACCGTGTGTTCGACGACTGCATCGGGGGCGTAGACGACACCGCGGCCGTACTCCGCCCGAAGACGCTCGCCGAATGCTGCACCCTCACCGTGACGGTACCGCTCGGCGGTCGGCCCGAGGTCGGGATCGAAGCCGCCCAGTTCGAGGAAGACGTCCCGCCGAACCGAGAGGTTCGACTCGAAAGTATTTCGGACCTCCTCGCCCGCCTCGGCGAAGCTGGGGTAGGTGACGCCGACGAGCCAGTCGAACTCCGTCGGAAGATACCATGGGCGACCACCTCGCCAGTCGCCGGTCATCCTCCCGCCAACTGCGAGGGCACCGTGGTCGTCGTAGGCTGTGACGAGTCGCTCAATCCAGTCCGGATTGGCGACCGCGTCGTCGTCGAGAAAGGCGACGACATCGCCAGTGGCGAGTTCTGCGCCGTGAGTCCGCGCCGCGGAGACTCCACGATTCTCCGGCAGACAGTGGACTCGGACGGATTCTCGGTCGCCGAACTCCCGCCGGGCGCGGTCCGCGACGGCGTCGGTGCCGTCAACAACGAGGACCAGTTCGACCTGCCCGTATCTCTGGGCGAGTATGCTCTCTACTGCATCGCGTAGCTCCGAATAGCGGGCCATCGAGTGTGCGGCGATGACAACGGAGACCTCCATCGTCAGGTGGTTTCGGGGACTGCCGCTTGAATGTTATCCTCACGGTTCATGTCAGTCCGAAAGGATCTCTGCGGGAAGCTCGGTCGGTTCGATATTCCGGCGATGACATTCCCGAACCAGCCGGAGCGAAACGGGATAGGCGATCGCAGTGAAGACAACCCCGATAATCAGGTTACCGACCAACAGTCGAACGACGATATCCGAGCCAGCCGAAAACGAGACCGTCGAGGGAACTCCACCGGGGGGAACGCCAAGTAACTGGATGCCGAGCCAGAAACTCGCGGCGTAGACGCCCCACTTGACGACGGGATTGAGCACGACCACCGAGGCCAGCAGAGCGATCTTGCTGATGCGATCGGAAATATACGCGAGGATCACAAACAGCAACAGACCGGTTCCGAGTGTCGGCATTGACGTGATGAAGACGCCGATCGAGAAGCTAGCGGCAATCTCCTGAGGCGAGTTATCTTCGAGCAGTGCCCGGTCCAGTTCCTCACGGAGCCGATCTGCGAGCACTGACAGTCTCTCGCCAACCATCTACCGGCCACACGTATCAGAGGCACATCAACGCTTCGGCGGCTACGGCTGGCTCGACTGTGGACTTGGCACCGCTGTGAGCGGCTGACGGCGAAGCAAGTGAAGATAGTCGTCCAGATCGAGGGCGAACTGAACCTGAGCGGGCGTCTCGATCCAGCTACATTCGTATTCGTTACCGACCTCTTCGCCCTCTCCAGTCACCGTGTGAACCCACTCGTCACGGGGCTCGTCAACGACCGCGTGAAAGAAATGACGGACGTACCAGCGGCGCTCGCGACGCTGCCAGAGATCGGTTGTCAGGTAGTCAATGGAATCGAGCTCCTCGAGTCCCGTCTCCTCACGCACCTCGCGTATCAGTGCCTCGCGCGGCGTCTCGTCCTCATCAAGTGTTCCTTTCGGGACCTGTTTTTTCTCGTACTCGGGACCATCAAACACGAGCAGTTCTCCCTCAGTTCGGGTGATGTACGCACAGGCTTTCTGGACGTACGTTACTGTGCTGGGCGGCATCGTATGATGTGTAGCAACGACGGCCTACAAAAATCCACCACCCAAACACCTTCGATACCTAGAGTCGATACAAGGACTAGTTTGTGGTAATAACTTCGAGTACGTCGCGCTCGTCGAGGTCGTAACTCGCACCACGCTGGCGGTTGGATCGACAGTCGATCGCGTGGAGGAAGCCCTCGCCGATATCGGAATGAAGGCTGTACGCGAAGTCTTCAGCAGTCGAGTTCGGCGGAAGAAGGTAGCAGTCGGGAAGCACCTCGCCGCGTTCGTTTCCGAGGCCGTTCGCGCCGCCGGGGAAGACGGGGATAACACCGAGGACGTCGAACAGCGCGGCTTCAAGCGCATCCTGTACTCCGGTCGCACCGTACTCGTCGATGAACTCCCGGATCTGTTCGAGTCCGGCCTCCTGACTTCCGGAGATGTCGCCGACGATCTCGAACTCGCTCGTGCCGGGGGTGTACTCGACGACACCGGCCTCTGCGGCGGATTTGAGCGCCTTCTCCGCATGGGCGCTCGCAGGAACCATCGTCAGATGCTCGTAGTCAGGATCCGACGTAATCTCGTCGTAGTTTTCCTGTGCCTCCGGGGTATCCATCTTGTTGGCCGCGATCACCATCGGCTTGGTCTCGCGGCGGATCTCACGGGCCAGTTCGAGCCGATCGTCATCATCCCACTCCCCGGGGTCGAAGCCGATGTCGACTCGCCGAATCAGGCGCTTGATCTCGTCTTCGGTGATCCGGAACGCGCTCATCTGCTCTGCGAGCTCCTCCTCGATATCGTCGTCTTCTGTGGTGTAGCCCGTCTCGTAGCGCTCGATTCCCTTCCCGAGGACGCTCAGGTACCACTGGTCGAGCTCGGTTTCGAGGAAGTCGATATCGTCCCGTGGGTCGTGGCCTTCAGTCGGTTCTCCCTCGATGTCGGTCTCGCCCGAGAAGTCGACGACGTGGACCAGCACGTCGGTCTCGTTCAGGTCGCTCAGGAACTGGTTGCCCAGCCCAGCGCCCTCGTGTGCGCCGGGGATCAGTCCCGCGACATCGACCAGCTTCGTCGGGACAAAGCGCGTCCCGTCCTCACAGTAGCCGACCGAAGGCGTGCACGTCTCGCCGAACTCGGGGGCCGCACATTCGACGCGAACGTAGGCCTCGCCCACGCTCGGATCGATCGTCGTGAAGGGATAGGCTCCCTCGGGCACGTCGTTCATCGTCGCCGCGTTGAAAAACGTCGACTTGCCCACGGAGGGCTTGCCGACCAGTCCGATCCGGTAACTCATTATCACAGGTCCGTAGGCACCGGTAAAACGCGTTTCCCTCTGTCCGCCCAGTGGTACGGGGTGACGTGACGCTCGAACAAGCGCTTCGTCGACGGTAGTCAGTCACCAATATGCAAGCGATGTCGCCGCTACAGTAGCCCATCCTCTTTTGCAAGCAACACGCCGTTGATCGTTGCGTCGTTAGTCGGATTGTCCCGTACGCGCTCGACGGCCTCATCGACCGGAACTGTCCGGACCTCGAGGAACTCGTTGTCGTCGAGTTCCTGTTCGACCGGCGTTAGCCCCTCGGCGAAGACGATTCCACGTTCGTGGCGGAGCACGCCGGTCGCCACCTGATACGTCTGCAACAGCGAGGTGCCCGACGGCTCGAAGCCGGTCTCCTCACGGAGTTCACGTGCTCCCGCCGTAGTGTAGGACTCACCATCCTCGACGATCCCGGCGGGCAGTTCGAGCTGGCTCTCGTGAATCGTCGGCCGGTACTGCTCGACACAGACCAGTTGGTCGTTCGTGACGGCAACGATCACGACTGCGGGCGGAAGCTCGGCCCAGTAGTAGCGTTTTGTCGTACCGTTTGGCTGTTCGACCAGATCGTATCCCCCCTCGTACCAGCCGGTCTCGTATTCGGTGACCGATTCGAGCACCGTCCAGTCGTCGCCTGTTCTCGTCGTCCCCTGCTGTTCGGAGTCGTCCATACGGGGTCGACGGACTCGTGACTCACGGAGCTGTCGGTTTCGACACCGCCCGCGACTCACTCGGGGTAGCGACGAACTGAGAACCGCTCGTAGCCGCCGTAGGCGACGTCGAGCGAGCCTATCCACCAGTTCCAGCGCTCGGCAGGTGTCCCTTCCGGCGCGTCGGCGAGGTGGCTGATGATCTCCTGGACCGTTAGCTCTGCCCCCGTATCGGCCTCGTACTTGCTTGCGTCGGCGAGGTCGACAGCCTGCCGGGCAACGACACGCTGTTCACCGGGCTTGCCGCCGAACTCGTCGTCCAGTCGTTGTCCGAGTCGAACCGGATCCAGTGTCACAGTCGGACTACGGTCTCCGGACAATTGAGTTCGGTGGTCACCTGAGTATATCTCGATAGATCGTCCCGAACGCCTGCCGCCGGAGCGTCCCGACAGCCGCCTGCTCCTCGCTCTGGAACGTCGCCGCGACCGCCCGACCGCCGGGCGCGACGTGCCAGACGACGTTGTCGACGTGCTCGCTCCCCCGCACCTCGACCTCGCCGTCGAAGCCGTCACGCCACGCCTCGAACTCCTCGGTGGTTCCGACCTGAACCGAGAGCAGCGAGGCAAACAGTGCGTCTCGTGCGGTCTCGATCACGTCGCCAGTTACACGCTCGCCGTACTCGTCGGCGTCAAACGCCATCGCCTTGGCCGTCTCCTTGACGACGGTCTGGGCGGCCGGTCCCAGCGAGTCGTAGGTCTCTACGGCCTCGGATTCGTCGTCCGGGGAGAATAGTCCCGTCGTGTGCATATCCGACGGTTCGGGCCGGGGAAGTTACCGGTTCCGACTTCGATCCTTACTCCTCGTCGGGGGCCCCCGTCGTCTCTTCCCCCGCGTCCAGCATCTCCTCGGTCAGCTCGCGCGCTTCGGCAAGCACGTCCCGCGTCTCGTCGGTGAGGTCACCGCGCCCGCGGCCCGCGGTCTGGCGGGCCATCTCCTGTTCGAGCGTGGCTCCTGACTGCCCACCGTGGCCGTGCCCATCGGTCGTGTCCTCGAACAACTGCGGAAACTCCGTCTCTGGAACGTGCTCGACGACCGCTTCGGCGAGTTCGCTCCGGGTCGAGTCCTCCCACTCGGGGGCGTGTTCGTCGAGCCACTCCTCGTGCCCTTCACGACCCATAATCGCGGTGATCGCGAGGTGGTTGGCGAGGTGTTCCCCATCGGCCTGTGGAGCCTCGCACACCGGACAGGCGTATCCCATGGGCGTGGGTTGGCGGGTCAGGTGGAAAAGACTAGCGCGTCCGGTTGCGGGATGGAGCTCACGTTGGCGGGCGTCAGTCGTTCGTCTGTCCGGTGCGGTCCTTGCGCGACAGGACCATGATGATCGCGTCCTCGCCGTCGTCATAGTATCGTGGGATGCGCCGCAGCGGCTGAAACCCGAACCTGCTGTAAAGCCGACGTGCGCCCTCATTGCTCTCCCGAACTTCGAGCTTTACCGAGCGAACCGACTGCTCGTACAGCGCGTCCAGTCCGCGTCGAAGCAGTGCCGTCCCGACCCCCTTTCCCCGGTACTTGGGATGGACTGCCAGGTCCTTGATGTGCCCCAGCGGCTGGCCGTGATTCGGCACGAGATCCGCAACGACGAAACCGATGACGGCTGCCGTGTCGATGGTCTCGCCGGTCTCCTCGTCATCGACGGCGACGAGAAAGCCCGGCTCGGAGAGCTGTCGCTCGAACGCCTCGAACGGCCACGGGCTCCCAAATGAGGTCTTCTCGATGCGGTAAACGGCGAGCAGATCCGCACGCTCGGCCTGTCGTATTCGGACATCGGACGGCACGTCCCTCGATGTGACGGTCACTACCTCGGCTACGCGCCTCGGGTCGTTAAGCTCTATCCTTGCAGAGCGCTCGGACGGCTGGCCATCAGTGATTTGACAATCAACAGACACGCCGCTCGTGCGTCGACAGCAAAAAAATCTGTTCCGAATATCGATTCAGTCGTCCGCGGGAGCGGGACTGTCGCCGCCTTCGGCTTGCTGTTTCGTCCACGGGAGCTTGCCGCCCAGCGAGAGCATGTCGCGCTCGCGCCGGGAGGCTTTGAGCTGTGCGGTCGCTTCCCAGTCGTCGTTGACGCGGACGGTGAACTCCTCCTGTCCGCTCTCGACGCCCTCGCGGACGTCGTCGACGATCTCGATGTCGTCGCCCTGGTTGATCTTCTCGTAGGTGTCTTCGTCGATGATCAGCGGAACGAGCCCGAAGTTAAACAGGTTCGCGCGGTGGATCCGTGCGAAGCTCTGTGCGAGCACGCCGTCGATGCCCAGATACATCGGGCACATGGCGGCGTGTTCGCGCGAGGAGCCCTGCCCGTAGTTCTCGCCGGCGACGAGGAAGCCGCCGTCGGCGTCGGCCGCTCGCTGTGCGAAGGTATCGTCGACACGCGAGAGGGTGAACTCGGAGAGCTTGTCGATGTTCGACCGGTACATCAGGATGTCCTGGGTCGCAGGAATGATGTGGTCGGTCGTGATGTTGTCGTCCATCTTGAGCAGCGCCTCACCCGCGAGGTCGCTGTCGAGTTCGTCCTTCAGCGGCACGTCGCCGATGTTGGGGCCCTTGATGAGCTCGTCGTCGACGGCCTCGTCGGGTGCGATGAGGTCCGTCTTGGAGCCGTCGTACTGATCGGGCAGTTCGACGCCTGGTGCCTCGATGCCCTCGTCCTCGAGTTCACGCGGATCGACGATCTCGCCTTTGAGCGCCGCGGCGGCGGCGACCTCGGGCGAACAGAGGTAGACGTTGTCGTCTTCGATACCCGAACGCCCCTCGAAGTTGCGGTTGAAGGTCCGCAGCGACACGGAGTCGCTCGCCGGCACGTGACCGATACCGATACAGGCACCACAGGTCGACTCGGAGAAGTTGACGCCAGCCGCCATCATCTCGGCGACCCATCCCTCCCGGGCGAGCATCTCGGAGGCCTGCTTGGAGCCGGGTGCAACGATGGTCTCGGTCTCCATAGAGACCTCGCGGCCTTCCAGCATCTTCGCGACGGGGAGGATGTCCTCGTAGCCGCCGTTCGTACAGGAGCCGACGATGACCTGCTCGACGTCCTCGCCAGCGGCCTCGCTGACGGGCACGACGTTGTCGGGCATCGAGGGCTGTGCGATGAGCGGTTCCAGATCAGAGAGATCGACGACAATCTCGTCGTGATACTCGGCGTCGTCGTCGGGCTGGAGCTCAACGTACTCCTCGCCGCGGCCAACGCGTTCGAGGTAGTCTTTCGTCTGCTCGTCGGTCGGGAAGATCGAGGAGGTCGCACCGAGCTCCGTGCCCATGTTGGTGATCGTCATGCGCTCGGGAGCGGTGAGCGTCTCGACGCCCGGACCGGTGTACTCGAGGATCTTTCCGACGCCACCCTTCACGGAGAGACGTCGGAGCAGCTCGAGGATGACGTCTTTCGCGGTTGCCCACTCGGGGAGTTCACCCTCGAGTCGAACGCTGACGACTTCCGGCATCTCGATGTAGTACGGTGCGCCACCCATCGCGACGGTGACGTCGATCCCACCTGCACCGATGGCAAGCTCGCCGAGCCCGCCGGGCGTCGGGGTGTGAGAGTCCGAACCCAGCATCGTCTTGCCGGGGGCCGCGAAGTTCTCGCGGTGGACGTTGTGGCAGATACCGTTGCCGGGGCGGGAGAAGTGTGCCCCAAAAGTACCGGCTGCAGAGCGCAGGAAGCGGTGGTCGTCCGTATTCTTGAAGTCGAACTGATAGGTCTGGTGGTCACAGTACTGGGCGGCAATCTCGGTCTGGACCTCCTCCAGGCCCATCGCCTCGAACTGCAGCCAGACCATCGTCCCGGTAGTATCCTGAGTGAGAACCTGATCGATCTCGATACCGATCTCCTCGCCGGGCGTCAGCTCGCCTTCGACGAGGTGATCATCGAGGATCTTCTCTGTTAGTGTTTTTCCCATAGCGCGCGGATATCGTCTTTCCTCAAATATAAAACCCGCGAGTCCCTCCTGTTCAACCGTTCAGAATTCGAGATGTGGGTCGGGCGTCGGGCCGGAGAGTGGCTGGCAAGGAGGAACGCACCCGGACGAACGGGCTCGTCAGGGATTCGTTTTTTTACCCGACAGGTCATTCCACGTGTATGGGAAACCGGTTGCGACAGCTTTCTGCTCCGAGCCAGACGGCGATGGACTGGCTGGTCCTCGCGACCGCTTACGTCCTGTTGATTCTGTTTCTGGTCGGCGTTTTCGACATCCTGATCGGCCTGTACGAGTTGTTCGTGACGGGCCAGTTCACCGAACCGGTCGCGCTGGTCCGGTTGCTCGATACCGTGTTGCTGTTGTTGATCATCGTCGAGGTCCACCGAACGCTGCTGGCGTACGTCCGTGACGGACCGGTCGTCCGCACGGTCATCGGTGCGGCAATCATCGCCGTGGCCCGGGAGATCATCAGCTTCCGGCTCGACGACTTCGCGACTACCGACGACGCGCTCGTCGCCGCGACGGCCTTTGCCCTCCTGCTGATCGTGCTCGTAATCGCGTACTACGTCGTGTACGCCCGGATCGAGTAGCGCCATCCGACAGTCTAAAGCGCACGGCACGGGACGTGTTTCGTATGAAGTTCCACGACGCGGCGAACTTCCTCTACGATCTGCGTCGGTTCGGTCCACGCCCAGGGATCGAGTCGACCGCGGATCTGCTCGCCGCACTGGACGACCCACACGACGATCTCGACTGCGTGCAGGTCGCTGGCTCGAACGGCAAGGGCAGCACGGCCCGAATGACGGAGTCGATCCTCCGGGAGGCCGGTCTCACCGTCGGACTCTTTACGTCGCCACATCTGGAGGACCTGCGCGAACGCATTCGCGTCGACGGGCGCAAGATCCCGAAAGCGGCCGTCTGCGAGTTCGTCGAGCACGTCGAGGGGCACGTCCGCGACCGAGGTGCTGAGGGGATCTCTCCCACTTTCTTCGAGGCGACGACGGCGATGGCGCTCTGGCAGTTCGCCCGCGAGGGCGTCGACGTCGTCGTGCTGGAGGTCGGCATCGGCGGCAAGAAAGATGCCACGAGCGTCGTCGATCCGGTCGCCAGCGCAGTCACCTCCGTCACGCTGGAACACACCGGCGTCCTCGGCGATACAATCGAGGAGATCGCACAGGACAAAGCACACGTCGCACCCGCCGATGCGCCACTGGTCACGGGCGTCGACGGTGTAGCGCTCGACGCGGTCCGCTCGATTGCTGGTGAGGTCGTCACCGTCGGCGCGGGCGGCGATGTCGTACCGACCTACGGTGGCCGGACGAATCACACCGAAGCCGCAATCGGAATCGAGGGGCCGGACTGGTCAGTCGACACGCGGCTCCCGACACTGGGTGCCCACCAGTCCGAGAACGCGGCCATCGCGGCGACGCTCGCCCGGCACGTCATCGACGAGCAGGGGGGCGACCTCGCCGAAACCACGATCGAGACCGGCCTCCGGCGCTCGCACTGGCCCGGCCGGTTCGAGGTCGTGGAGCAGGAGCCCCTGACCGTGCTGGACGGCGCACACAACCCTGGTGCCTGCGAGCGGATCGCGGAGGTCCTGACGGAGTTCGAGTACGACGACCTCCATCTCGTCTTCGGTGCGATGCACGACAAGGACCACCGCGCTATGGCCGACACGCTCCCCACTGCCGATCGCGTCGTGGCGTGTCAGCCCGATCTGGACCGTGCCGAGGACGAGGCCGTACTTGCGCGTGTGTTCGAGGCCAGCGGGGCCGAGGAGGTCGTCACGAACAACTCCGTCGAGGGCGCGCTCTCGCGAGCGCTGCGCGAGGCCGACGCCGACGACTGCGTGCTCGTTACTGGCTCGCTCTTTACAGTCGCCGAGGCCCGGACGCGATGGACGCGCTTGCAGGTGCCAAAACGAGTCGAGGAGATAAACGATGCCCGCGCGGTCCTCTCGGACGCCCACGTCACCGATCCGGGCGTCTGGCGGATGCGCGGCAAAGGAGTCCACCGCGTGCTCAAAACCCGCGTACAGAAGCGACAGGCCCAGTATCTCAAGGAGGAACTGCTCAGCCTCGGCGGCGAGTGTGCCCTTTCCGGGCTGAACGATCAGGACGACGTTATCATCGACGTCGTGATGATGGCGACGATGGCCCAGTTCAACCGGCTCGTGGACAAACTCGACGGACAGCCCTACGGCCTCTCGGTCGTCGGCGAGGAGATCCGCGAGACTCTGGGGATCCGTACGGCCGAGCCCGACTCCGGCTACCCGTGGGACGACGGGACCGCCGTGATGGGCATCCTCAACATCACGCCGGATAGCTTTCACGATGGGGGCGAGTACAACGCCGTCGCCGAGGCCCGCGAGCGCGCCGAGCGGATGGTCGCAAACGGCGCGGCGATCCTCGACGTGGGCGGCGAGAGCACACGTCCCGGTGCCGAGCCGGTGAGCGTCGACGAGGAGATAGATCGCGTCGTCCCGGTGATAGAGGCAATCGCCGACCTGGATGCGATGATCTCCGTGGACACCCGCAAAGCCGAGGTTGCCCGGGCCGCCGTCGAGGCGGGTGCGGACATTATCAACGACGTGTCCGGCCTCGAAGATCCAGAGATGCGCTTTGTCGCCGCCGAGCACGACGCTGCCCTCGTCGTCATGCACAGCGTTGACGCGCCGGTCGATCCCGACACCGAAATCGAGTACGACGACGTCGTCGAGGACGTGATCGACCAGCTCGCAGAACGCGTCCTGCTCGCCGAGAAAGCAGGGCTCGACCGCGAGCAGATCGTTGTCGATCCCGGACTGGGCTTCGGAAAAAGTTCGGCGGAAAGCTTCGAGCTACTGGACCGGTGTGACGAACTCGCCGCGCTTGGTTGTCCGATCATGGTCGGCCATTCGCACAAGTCGATGTTCGCGCTGTCCGGCCAAGACGCCGACGAGCGCCTGCCGTCGACGATCGCCGGAACGACGCTTGCGACCGAGCGCGGTGTAGATATCGTTCGCGTGCACGACGTCGCCGAGAACGCGGCGGCGGTGACCGTGGCCGAGACGGCGGCCGGTACCATGTCGTCCGGAACGGACGACTGACAGCGGTCATTGTTGAATATTCAGCGTACGCTCCGACACCCGATGTCACAGCGTGTACATTCGGACCGTGAAAAACTCCTGAACTGCGTTCTTCAGGGCTGGCTTGGGCTTGCCGGATGCGTCCACCGTCCCCGTTGCAGCGGGGTCGACGTCCGCCTCTAGCCGGTCGATCGCTTCGGCGTCGCCGAGCAAGAACAGTCTATCTGCGGACCGTTCCTGGATCTTTTCTCGACATTTGTTCAGATGCCGACGCACCTGCTCTTCCCGGAGCCGCTCGAAGCGGGCCTGCGAGTAGCCGCCCTTCGAGTGATCGCCTTTCACGTCCGTCCGGAAGCCGCTGGCCGATAGCTGCTCGTCGCCCGTGTACTCGCCGAGTGCGAACAGATCGGCCCGGACGAGCGCCACCGCGTATCGGCCGGTCGGTCGGAACCATTCGCGGTCGATCTCGACGCGCTCACCCCACCGCTCGAACGGCTCGGGGGCAACAGGGGGACGCAACGCGACGCTCAGCAGCCCCTCGTCGTCGGTGATCGCCAGACAGGGGCTGGCGCGCTCGACGAGCGCCGTTCGCTCACCGAAGGCATCCCGCGTCGTCGCTGAGGCATGGCGGTCCACCATCGCTGTAAAGACTCCTTCCTCGTCCGTCTCGAAGCTCTCCAGACGATCGAGTACTCCAGCCAGACGCCCCCCTTGCACGTCGTCGACCGAACGAAACGAGATCTCGCTGTCCTCGTCCCGGAGTCGTTCGACCGTATCTTCGAGCTGTGTTACCTTGTCCTCCAGCCGGTTGACCCGTTCTTGCGCGTCCTGCCGGTCACTGACTGCGTCGGCACGCCGCTCCTCCGCGGCGTCGAGTTGCTCTCGCAGCCCGTCGCGTTCCTCTTCGAGCTCGGCTAGCTCGGCTTCTAGCTCGTGAATACGCTCTTTGAGGCCAGCGCGTCCGAGTAGCGTATCGATCATAGAAGGGAAACTGCGCGGCGCACACTTTTACGTTCCGACCACGCCCGTAGAGCGGCGACTACACGATCGATTCGGCGGGCTCTGTGGCCTCTTCGAGATACGCCTCGCCCCACTCTGTCATCGCATCGATCACCGGCTCGAGCGATTCGCCGTGCTCGGTGAGCGCGTACTCGACCCGGAACGGCGTCTCGCTGATAACCCGTCGTTCGAGGAGGTGTTTTTCCTCCATGTCTTCGAGGCTCTCCGAAAGGACTTTCGAGGAGATGCTTCCCAGGTTTCGTTGCAGGGCATTGAAGCCGAGCGGCCCGTTCTCCAGTAACGTGTGGACGATGACGGGGTGCCACTTCTTGCCGATGATCGCGGCCGTCGACTCCATCGGACACCAGTTGTCCCCCTCACACCACGTGGGAAGGGCGGAACTCGGTTGACCCATATACCCTGTTTCGAGCGTCTCCCCTAAAACATAGCGAGTCTCTCGTCGGACTACTGCACTTTTGTTCCCGGCCTGGCGTTTTCATGAGTCGTCAGCAGATCAGCCTGCTCGCCTGCTGCAAGCACCATTCCGTTGCTCTCGACGCCGAATAACTCGGCCTGCTCCAGGTTTGCCATCACGATCACCGTCGTCCCTGGCAGCTCGTCTACCTCGTGAAGCTGTTTCAGACCCGCAACGATCTGGCGCGTCTCGACGCCGATGTCTACTTCGAGGCGGAGCAACTCGTCTGCGCCGTCGATACCCTCGGCGCTCTCGATCCGGCCGACTCGCATGTCGAGGTCCTGGAATTCCTCGAAGCTGATCCGGTCGTCGAGGACTGGCTTTACATCGGTGACATCGTCCTCGCTCGCGTCGTCGTTGTCTTCCTCGTCGTCCGCCACCTCGTCCGTTGCTGCTCCGATACGCTCGTCGAGTTTCTCGTTGAGTTCGGCGACGCGGTCGTCCTCGATCTTGCCGAACAGTTCGTCGGGTTCGTCGAATTCTCGGGGCGGGGAAGCGAGCGCGTCCTCGAGTTCTGCGTCTGCGACCGTCCCCGCTTCTCCCAGCTGTTCCCAGATTTGCTGGGCCTTGCCGGGGGCGATCGGCTCGAACAGCACGGCGGTCGCCTTCGCGATCTGGACGCAGTCGCGGATGACCTGTGCAGCCTCTTCTGGATCGTCGTCGACGAGGTTCCAGGGCTCGTTGCGCTGGATGTACTCGTTGCCGAACTTCGTCAGTTCGAGCGTCGCGGTGGCGACCGCCCGTAGCGAATAGTCGTTGACGCCAGCCCGGAACGCCTCGATGGCGTCTTTGATGCGCTCTTCGACCTCGGCGGAGACGTCCGCGTCGGGTGTTCCCTCGTAGTTCCGGTACGCAAACAGGAGACTCCGGTAGAGGAAGTTCCCGACGTTGCCCACAAGCTCGCCGTTGACCTTCTCCCGGAAGGCGTCCCACGAGAAGTCGACGTCCTGCTGGAGGCCGCCGGTCGTCGTCAGATAGTACCGCAGGAGGTCGGGATGGAACCCCTCGTCGAGGTATTCTTTGGCCCAGATTGCACGGTTCCGGCTCGTCGACAGGCCCTTTCCGTTGATCGTGATGAAGCCGGTTGCGGCGATCCCGCGCGGTGCGTTGTAGCCCGCTCCTTCGAGCATCGCCGGCCAGAAGATCGCGTGGTGCTGGATGATGTCCCGGCCGATCACGTGGACGATATCGCCATTTTCCCTCCAGACCTGTTCCCAATCGTACTCGTCGCTGCCGACGCGTTCGCTGTACTGCTTGGTGGAGGCGATATACTCGATCGGTGCATCCACCCAGACGTACAGTACCAGGTCGTCACCGTCGTCTTTATCGGCCCCCCCGTTTTCGGGATAGTCGATCCCCCAGTCCATGTCTCGGGTGATACACCAGTCCTGCAGGCCGTCCTCGATCCACTGGCGCGGCTGGTTGCGTGCGTTCGACGTCCCTTCCAGGGTGTCGAGAAAGTCAGTGAGGTAGTCGGCAAATTCGGAAACCTCGAAGAACTTGTGGGTGCGCTCGCGGTACTCCGCGGGGTTGTCGGTGATCGAACTTCGAGGGTCCTCGACCTCACCCGGTTCGAGGTGGCGCTGACAGCCCTCGTCGCACTCGTCGCCGCGAGCCTTTTCGCCGCAGTAGGGGCAGGTCCCGACGACGTATCGATCCGGGAGATACTGGTCGGCGTCGGGATCGTACGCGACCTGAATCTCTTTCTCGTAGATGTAACCGTTCTCGTCGAGGGTTTGGACGATCTCCTGAGTCAACTCGGTGTTCGTCTCGTCGTGGGTGTGGCCGTAGTTGTCGAAATCGACGTTGAACTTCGGAAACGTCTCCTCGTACTGTTCGTGCCACTCCAGCGCGAACGTCTTGGGATCGACACCTTCCTTCTCGGCGTTGACCGCGACCGGCGTGCCGTGCATGTCCGATCCGCAGACGTACGCCGACTGCTGGCCCAGCGTCTGTAGACTTCGGTTGAACGCGTCAGCGCCGATATACCCGCGCAGGTGACCGATATGCAGGTCGCCGTTGGCGTACGGCAGCCCGCAGGTCACCACTGCAGGACTGTCCGTCGGAAACTCGTCGTTGCTCATACACCCTCCTCGTACCTTGCCGGAGTAAAACCCGCTGGTTTCCGACTGACCCGTTCCAGTATCGCGATACCGTTATACGTCTTCCCGGCCTGAAACCCCTGAGAAGTAGCGACGAGGGCCATCGACGCACCCTGCGTTTCAGGCGCGCTGCTCTCCCGACAACCATGACGACCGACGATGCGGCCACCCACCGAAACGGCGCTGCGACCAGCGAGTTCGAGACGCGACTGACTGACCTGCTGTTGACATCCTTTGCAGACGGTGCAGATGTTGCCGGCCACTGGCGGATCGAGACGCCAACCGGCAGCGTCCCGGACTGGAGTATCGAAATCATATGCGAGGAGTAGCCGACCACTCCACGCTACCTGCTAGCAAGTATTGTCTCCCCACGGGTACGCAAGGGGTACATACCATTATTTCAACTCAGACGAAACCGCAGTCGTACTCACGAGTGTACGTCCAGAGCCATGAATACAGATACCAGAGACGACAGGCAGAAACCCGCCCGGAGTGAGCTATCCGCGGACGTCATTTTCGACCTGCTGAGTGTCACACGGCGTCGACACGCCCTCTACTACATCTCCGAGCAGGTCGGGACGGTCAGCCTCCCCGATCTCTCCGACGCGCTGACCGTGTGGGAGCCAGTCGAGGAGGAGCGCCACCACCAGCGAATCGCAACAGGACTCTATCACAGACACCTGCCGAAACTCGCCGATGCAGGAGTTCTCCAGTACGATGCCGATACTGATACGATCGAACTCCTCCCGGCGGCTGAGCAACTACAGCCGTATCTTGACCTTGCCGCACAGGATGATGCGCGGTCAGCATAGCATCGCCGGTCGAAGTTTGCTCAAACTACAGTCGTTGTAGTATTGCACTACACTATTCGACGTTAGGTGACTCACCGGTCAGCTTCCGCGGAGCGTCGTCTCACGGATACGCTATTGATTTGATATCTCAGTATATAGTTTATGCCGTCCCCAATCAGCTCCATACAATAAAATTATTATCAGACCGCGGACTGCTCCCCGCCGACGTCAGGGTCGACGCTCAGCAGTGCTTCGGCGTGGTCGCCCCACGCCCGACCGACGACGTGGTAGGCGACGACCAGCGCGTAAAACACCACGAAGGCGCTGCCGATCGTACCAAGTACGGGAACGGCACTCAGCAGGCTAGCGATCGCTCCCCCAGCGAGGACGACCAGCAATCCGATCAGCCACGCCGAGGCGTATGCCTCGCTCCGGAGGGCTGGACGCAGCGTCTTCCAGTCGAATCCCGAACCGATCGTCCCCTCCTCGGCGACGTTCGCCAGTGCGGCCGGAAGCGCGTATATGACGGCGATAGTGAGCCCGATCCATAGCAGGCCGCCGATCAGCACGCCGAGTGCGCCGAGTGCACCGAAATCAGCACCGATCGTGATGACGCCGCCGACCGCTATGACAACCCCAATCAGGGGTATCAGGCCGTACACGACCGAGACCACTGTCCCACGGAGCCCGTCGACGAACAGCTCCCACCACTCGTCCAGTACGGGTGGGTCTGGCTCGTCGGCCGCTGAACTCCGAAGCACCCGCAGGAGATATCCGACGAGCAGTATCGTCGGAACGACGAGCACCGACAGCAGTACCAGTAGCCCGCCGAGGATAATCGTTCGCGCCGTCTCGTCACCGGTCCGTGGATAGTTGAGTATCTCGATGTTCATGATGTGAGACCCCGGTATCGAGGAGTCCTACCTGTAAAAACGGCTTCGGATATCAAAGCCGTAGCTGTCGGTAAGTCTCGTTTCAGCCACTGTTAGTCGGGTTTACACGACGGATACGGAATTTCGACTCGACGAACTGTGTGCTCAGGAGTTCGTTCGAGGTCGTGCTCGCAGGGCATCGAGATCCGTCATGAACGCCGACAACTGTTCGCGAGTGACATGGGGCATACAGACGATCCGCAGTTCTCCCGCGCTTGTCCGGGAGATCCGCCATCCTTGCTCGCGAAGTCCGGCAAAGAGCCCGTCCGGCAGGTCGACAGCCAACAGCGGGAGCGTCGGTGATACGGCGTCGAACCCGCGCTCCGTGAAGGCGTCGGCCAGCCACTCGGCGTTTCGCATCGACTGATCGTACTGCTCTCGATACCCCTCGGGCCAGAGCGCGTCCATTGCGGCGACAGCGCTGGCGACACCCGCCCCGCTTCGGGTGCCCGTCAACGTTGCCTGGTCGGTCGATTCGAGATAGGGGGTGTCGATCGCCAGCGCATCGAGGATGTCCGACGACGATGTGAGAAATCCGCCAGCGGGTACCGAAGCCTGTCCCATCTTGTGCGGATCGATCGTCATCGTATCGATCGGGACCTGATCGAAGCGCCACTCGTAGTCGGTAAACGGCAGAACGAAGCCGCCCCAGGCCGCGTCGACGTGAAAGAGGGCGTCGACGTCCCGTGCAATCCGGCTCAGTTCGCCGAGCGGATCGACCCGTCCGTACTCGGTCGTTCCGGCGACACCAACGATCAGAACGGTATCCTCGTCCGCGAGCGCACTGACTGCGTCGAGATCGACCCGGTACTCGTCGGTCGTTGGCGCAGTACGAAGCTCGACGTTGAGTACGCCAGCAGCCTTCTGAAAACTGAAGTGACCGCTGTCGGGGACAACGACGTTCGGTTCCGGCGTCGCCGCGAGGTTTCTGGCCGCACGTACGGCCTGAATGTTGGCTTCTGTCCCGCCGCTGGCGACGTAGCCGCGTGGGTTGACGAGCCCGGTGATCTCGGCCAGTTGCGAGATCGCCTCGGCTTCCAGATCCGCGACTGCTTGATACGTGTCGGGATCGCCAGGGTTCGTGGCGAGAAACTGCTCGGCCGCTTCACGGGCTGCCGGGTGTGGTGTCGTACACATCGACGACAGGACCCGACCGAAATCCTGCGGCTCTGCTCGCATTGACGGTACTCACGGTCGTCACCCGTTTAGTGATTGCGCTTCAGAAAGGGGATTATCCGTCGGCGGTCGCCTACGGCGACAGACGCTGCCTGCCTCGCGGGAACGCCGATAGACTCACTACGATCGTCTATCGAGCTCCCGCTCGCCGAGTAACGGCGAGTCCTACGGACTCAACCGTTGTCGATCTCGCGGGAACAACACGGCTTCCCGGATGTTATCGAGATCGAGCATCGTCATGACGACGCGCTCGACGCCGTAGGCCCATCCGGCGTGGGGCGGCATGCCATACCGGAACATCTTGGTGTAGTACTCGAACTGGCTGGGATCGAGACCCTGCTGCTCGAACCCTTCCTCAAGCGCCTCGAAACGGTGTTCACGCTGGCCGCCCGAAACCAGCTCCATGCGCGGGTGCATCAGGTCGAAGCCCTTCGAGAGCTCGGGGTCGTCGTCGTAGTCCTGGATGTAGAAGGGCTTGATCTCGCTGGGCCAGTCGGTGATGAAGTAGTGACCGCCGATCTCGTCGCCCAGTGCCTTCTCGGCCTCGGTCGAGAGGTCGTCGCCCCAGACGAGCTGTTCGTCGAGTTCGCCCGTTGCGTTGATCCGCTCGATCGCTTCCTCGTAGGTGAGTCGCGGGAAGTCCTCCTCGGGCGCGGCGAAGTCGTCGTAGCCCAGCAGATCGAGCTGCTCCTGACAGTTCTCCTCGACGGCCTGATAGGCAGCGTGCAGTGTGCCCTCACAGACGTCCATCGCTTCATTGTGGTCGATGAAGGCGGATTCGAAGTCGATCATCGTCGCCTCGTTGAGGTGTCGTGGCGTGTTGTGCTCCTCGGCGCGGAAGATCGGGCCGATCTCGAAGACCCGTTCGAGGCCAGAGCCGACCATCAGCTGCTTGAACAGCTGCGGCGACTGGTTCATGAACGCCTCTTGCCCGAAGTAGGTGACCGGGAACAGCTCAGTGCCGCCCTCGGTGCCCGTAGCCACGATCTTCGGCGTGTTGATCTCGGTCCCACCGACCGAGCGGAAGTACTCGCGGACGGCCCGCAGGATCTCGGCACGGATCTCGAAGATTGCCTTGACTTCCGGCTTGCGGACGTCGAGCGTCCGGTTGTCGAGTCGCGTCGAGAGGTCGGCGTCGACCTTCCCCGAGGGATCGAGCGGCAGTTCGGGGTCGGCCCCGGCGATAACCTCGACCTCCTCCGGAACGATCTCGACGTCGGTCGGCGCGCGCGGCTCTTCTTCGACCGCGCCGGTCACCTGTACGACGCTCTCGCGGGCGATGTTGAGGCCGGTCTCGACGAGGTCGTCGTCCATCTCGTCTTTCTCGAATTTGACCTGAATCTTCCCGCTTGTGTCTCGCACGATGAGGAAAGCGATGCCACCGAGGTCGCGGAGCTCGTGTGCCCACCCGGCGACGGTGACGGTGTCGCCTGGTTCGGCGTCCGCTGTATACGTTCGGTCTTCCATACCCTCGATTTTTGCCGCCGAGCCTTAAACTGCGTCGGTTCTCGTCGGTACGCTTGCCTCGTGCCATCCTACCGTGTCGCCCCGGAAACAAACTGGTTGGGTCGGGCCGTTTAACCGGTGTACCAACCGTTATGTGTGCTCGCCGTGCAGCCGGGCACATGTCCAGGCGATTCGAGGGAAAACGGGTGGCCGTCACCGGCGGCGGCGCACACACCGACAGAGCGATCGGTATCGGTGAAGCGACAGCACAATTGCTCGCCGACGAAGGCGCCGACGTTGCGGTGATCGATGTCGACTCGCAGATGGCCGACCGCACGGTCGCGACGCTCGATGGGGACGAACACCTCGCGATCGAATGTGATGTCACCGACGACGCTGCGGTCGAGTCGGCGTTCCGCCGTATTGGAGACGAATGGGGCGGCCTCGACGTCCTCGTCAACAACGTCGGAACGCGGATCGACGCAGGGCCGTTACCCGAGGCCGAGGAGGCGGCGATAGACCAGATCGTCGATATCAACCTCCAGGGAATCGCACGGTGTTGTAAACACGCCATCCCGAAACTTGATGAGGGGAGCGCGATCGTCAACGTCGCGTCGGCCAACGCCACCATCGGACGCGAGGAGTGGTCACTCTACGACGCGACCAAGGCCGGGGTCGTGGCACTAACCCGCGATATAGCCTGCGACCACGCCGACCACGGTATCCGTGCCAACGCCGTCTCGCCGGGCTGGACGATCACCGACTACCACCTCGGTGACCTGGAGGACGACGAGGCCTACGAGCGCATCGCCGACGCGACGACCCGACGAGAGGATGGCCCGGCGATCCTCAAGCGCCACGCTCACCCGAGCGAACTCGCCGAAGGAATCGCCTTTCTGGCATCTGATCAGGCTTCTTTTGTCACCGGAACGACGCTCGACGTCGACGGCGGGATGACCGCCGTCGGGCGGCATCTCTGATCGATTTCGACGCGGGGAACGCTCAGGAAGCTATTTTCGACGGCTGCATGGACAGCGATGCGACCGAGGCTGTGCACCGCAGTAAATCAATTAGTGCTATATGTATTTTGAACTCGTCGCCGAACCTGCTTCTGGCGGCGCGGGATTTTCCCTGTGGAAAGACAATGGTCAGCCATGACATGCATTCGGGTCGCAACCAGCCGAGACATGGATCGGATCCGCTCGCTTCACGTCGAGGCGATCCGTGAGCGTGGACCGAACGGCTACACCGATCGGCAGGTCGAGGCGTGGGCGACGAAGGACGACGGGACCGATGCCTACCCGGTCACAGAGAGTAGTCATCATCTGGTCATTGCCGAACGGGACGGCGAAGTGGTGGGCTACGGGCACGTTATTCCCGAGGGCGAGGAGATCCGTGCGGTGTACGTCGACCCCGATCACGCACGACGTGGCGTCGGCTCAACGATCCTCGCCCATCTGGAGGGGTACGCACTTGGTCAGGGCGTCGACCGTCTCGAACTGTGGTCCTCGCTCAACGCGGTTGCGTTCTACGAACGGCAGGGCTACCGGACGACCCGGGATGAGACGATCCAGAAGGAGTACGAGGGAGAATCGGTGCCGTTGCCGGTGCGTGTCATGGAGAAGTCGTTCGGTCCGTGGCGCTGAGGCTGTCGGTCAGCGGTCGGTAGCCTGCTCGATCGCCCACTCGTGGAGATAACCAAACGCGGGGAACAGCCCCTCAGCCTTCTCGGTCGGCTCGTAGACGACTCTCGGAGGGACTTCGTCGTGAGATTCCCGGACGAGCAGCCCGGCCTCAGTTAGTTCGGAAAGCCGCGTCGAGAGCGTGTTCGGCGGGACATCCAGTGTCGACTGGAGATCCGAAAAGCGCAGGGGCTCCTCGGCAACGGCGAACTCGCTGAGCACCGCCATCGCGTGGGTTTTTCCGAGCACGTCGAGCAGCTCGGCGACGGTCTCCTCGACCGCTGCCCGGTCGTCCTCGGAGAGCGACTCGCGTCGCGCCCTGATATCCTCGCTCGTCGTTCGTCCCCGCGGTTCGTGATCGGCTGGTGGACCGTTGTTCCCGCTCATAGCCGTCGTAACGATATCCGATCACTAATACTTTTGTTTTCGAACTATTGTAACAACCGTTAATAGAGCCCCAGTACTTTGACACTTCAAAGTTACAAGCTTATTACTTCGAACAGTGTAGTGCTGTGCATGACAATACGTGGTAGCGTTCGAACTGTGATCGGTCGAGCCGTTCCTGCGCTCAGTTTCGCGGTCGCGGGCAACCTCGCGGTGCTCGTACTCGCGTACCTGACTGTCGGCTGGTTCGGCCCGCTCAGCATCGTACCGGTCGTACTCGTCTCGACGATCGCCGGAATCGGAGCGGCGATAACCTACAGCCTGCTAGACTGGCGACTTGCCGATCCGGACCGCCCCTTCCTTGCTATCGCCGCGGTGGTTCTGCTCGTCTCCTTTGTCTCTCTCGATTTCGCTGCGACGCTGGAGGGCGCAACGATCCCACGGCTGGTCGTGCTGGGGATCACGCATGTCGTCGCGGCAGCGGGCTGTGTCGCTGCGCTGGTCGATATCGATCGATAACTCAGGCGTCCTGTGCGCCACGGACCGTTTCGGCGACTGCCTCTGCCCCTTCGTCGTGGACCAGATCACCGACGACGACGACGTCTGTGTGCTGGCCGAGTTCGTATGCGGAGTCGTAGTCGTGGACGCCGCCGCCGTAAAAGAGGGTGGCCTCGTCGAGGGCGTCGTGTGCCGCGCCGACGATTTCCGGATCACCGAGTGTGCCGGAGTACTCGACGTAGATGATCTCCTGGCCGAACAGGCGCTCGGCGACGGTGGCGTAGGCGGCGGCGTCCTCGGCACTCAGATCGCAGTCAGCCTCGGTGTACGTTGCGACCGCGGAGTCGGGGTTCATCACGATGTATGCCTCCGTCGTGATGCGATCCCAGGGGAGCTCGTCCTCGATGCGTGTCCACTCCTTGTGCGCGCCCGCGAGCCAGAATGGGTTCTCGGTGTTGAAGACGGTCGGGATGAGATAGCCGTCGAGCGCCTCGTCGTTGACGGCCACTTCGGGTGCGCTCGGTTCGAGATACAGCGGAACGTCGTGAGCGGCACAGGCCTCGATGACGCGTTCCATCTTGTCGGTCGTCATCCCGGTCGTCCCGCCGATCTCGATGGCGTCGGTTCCGGTTGCCAGCACGTCCTCGTACGTTTCCCCCTCCGGTAACGTCTTGTCGGGGTCGATCTTCACGATGTGGTCCCACTCGGCCCAGGGAGCAGTCATATCCGAAGTAATCCCCCGAAGCGGCTAAAACCCCTTCGGAACGGCACTCCGAATCCCTTTTGAGGCGAGACTTGCTATCTCGCGTCGATGGAGGTACTGATCGTCGGCGCGGGCGCGATGGGGCGGTGGTTCGGCGAGAGCGTCGACGCCACGCCGGTCTTTACGGATATCGACGGGGACGCTGCAGCGAGTGCAGCGGACGCCGTCGGCGGGCGGGTCGCCGCGCCGGACGAGACGTACGAGGTCGTCTGTATCGCCGTGCCGATGTCTGCTGCCGAAACGGTGATCGCCGAATACGCCGACCGGGCGACCGAAGCGATCGTTGACGTGACGGGCGCGATGGCTGGCCCCGTCGCCGCGATGGAAACCCACGCCCCCGATCTCGAACGCGTCAGTTTCCACCCACTGTTCGCGCCGGAGAACGCGCCGGGCAACGTCGCCATCGTTGCCGACAGTCCGGGACCGGTCACCGACACGCTCCGTGGGGGCCTCGCGATGGTGGGCAACGAGTTGTTCGAGACGACGCCGGAAGAACACGATGCGGCGATGAACGACGTGCAATCCGGGGCACACGCGGCGGTGCTCGCATACGCGCTGGCGACCGAGGACGTCCCCGAGCGGTTCCAGACGCCGATCTCGGGTGGGCTAGAAGCGCTGGTCGAGCAGATGACCGGGAACAACCCGGCCGTGTACAGCGAGATCCAGTCGGCCTTCGACGGTGCCAAGGACGTCGCCGCGGTGGCGGCACGGATCGCGAACGCGGACGACGAGGAGTTCGAGCGACTCTATCGGGAGGCCGGGAGGACCGAAGATGAGTAACGACGAACGAACGGCGATCCGGGATACAGCGAAGTATCTCAGGGAGGTCCGACCGATCGATCCCGAGGAGATCTACGAGTACGTCGAGAGCCAGCCACATCCCGCGGTCGTGCGCCAGACCCTTCGCGAGGAGGCGTTCGACCTCGGTCTCGTCGAGACCGACGAGGGAACCTTCGTGCCAGTTGGGGAGAAGCCGGTCGCGACCGCCGTGGAGCGGGTCGACCGGTTCCCCGACGAGTACGGGGCCGTGCTGGAGGAACTGCTCGTCGCGGAGTACGGAATAGACTGGCCGGATGGCGAGTCCGGCAACGCCCTTCGAGAGCGGATTCGGAAGCTCAAGGACGCCTACTACCGCCAGCACCCCGTCGAGTACGACTACGAGGCGGCGCTGGCCTACGCGATCTACCACCTGCCGGACTACTACGCGGTCGTCCAGTACGCCCTTACCGATCTGATTGAGCGACGGTTACTTCCGCGCAAACTGCGGGTACTCGACGTCGGGGCGGGCGTCGGCGGTCCCGCGCTGGGGCTCTGTGATCTGCTGCCCGACGACGCGCTCGTCGAGTATCACGCCGTCGAGCCGAGCGACGCAGCGGACGTGCTGTCGGCGATACTCGATGAAGCCGACCGGAACGTCCACACGGAGATCCACCGGGAGCGTGCGGAGGAGTTCGACCCATCAGGTGAGTTCGACCTGATCCTCTTCGGGAACGTCCTCAGCGAACTGGACGATCCGAGAGCGGTTGCCCGGCGGTATCTCGACGCCCTCGCGCCCGATGGCTCGCTCGTCGCGCTCGCGCCGGCGGACCGGAACACGAGCACCGAACTGCGAGCGGTCGAACGCGCCCTCGCTGACGATCCGACGGGACCCGGCGGGACGGTCTACTCGCCGACGGTCAGACTCTGGCCCGGCGAGTCGCCGACCGACCGCGGCTGGTCGTTCGACGTCAAACCCGATCTCGCAGTCCCTACCTTCCAGCGGCGACTGGAAGATGCCGCCTCAGGACCGGACCACCACCAGGGAGAGTTCGTCAACGTCGACGTGCAGTTCTCTCACTCGATCCTCCGAACTGACGGGAAACGCCGTCTCGACGTGACGCCCAATCCTGATCGATGGGCGAAGATGGCCGACATGGAAGCCCACGTCTCGAACCGGATCGATCTGGTTGCGCTGAAACTCAGTCACTCGCTCTCGGATGGCGGAAATCCACTGTTCAAGATCAGTGACGGCAGCGAGTCAGTCGAACACTACGCCGTCCTGACGCGTGAGACCTCGCTCAACAGTGATCTGGTCGACGCCGAGTACGGCGATCTTCTGGCGTTCGAGTCTGTGCTGGCACTCTGGAACGACGATGAGGGCGCGTACAATCTCGTCGTGGACGACGAGACGGTTGTCGACGCGATGGTTGCGTGATACTCATCAACAAGAATGTTTTGATTTCTGTCGCTATTCGAGGCGTATAACGGCTCGCCACCGAGTATGGCGTCCATATTCCAAAGAGCTTATATAGGAGTGATCGCAAGTCCTACGAAAGGAATCACCCGGGATTTTTCCAGGGTTACCTGCCCGGTTAGCAGCCGCCTTCGCACCATGACAGAACAAAACACCCGAACGCGAACCCGATCGAGAGCAGTAGAGCAAGAACAGGAAACCGAAGACGAGGGACTCGCCTGTCCCGAGTGCAGCGGCCAGCTGATCAACGACGAGGAGCACGGAGAAACGGTCTGCAACGACTGCGGGCTTGTAGTTGAGGAGGACTCTGTTGACCGCGGGCCGGAGTGGCGCGCGTTCGACGCCCAGGAGAAAAACCAGAAGTCCCGCGTCGGTGCACCGACGACGAACACGATGCACGACAAGGGGCTGTCGACGAACATCGACTGGCGTGACAAGGACGCCTACGGCAACTCGCTTGGCTCCCGCCAGCGCGAGAAGATGCAGCGCCTGCGCAAGTGGAACGAGCGGTTCCGAACCCGCGACAGCAAGGAGCGCAACCTCAAGCAGGCGCTCGGCGAGATCGACCGGATGGCGTCGGCCCTCGGTCTGCCGAGCAACGTCCGCGAGACCGCCAGCGTCATCTACCGCCGCGCGCTCAACGAGGACCTCCTCCCGGGACGTTCGATCGAGGGCGTCTCGACGGCCTGTGTGTACGCCGCCGCGCGACAGGCTGGCGTCCCCCGCAGTCTCGATGAAATCGCCGAAGTGAGCCGGGTGGAGAAAAACGAGGTCGCTCGCACCTACCGCTACGTGGTCCGCGAACTCGGTCTCGAAGTCCAGCCCGCAGATCCCGAGAGCTACGTGCCCCGCTTCGCGTCGGGACTCGGCCTCTCCGACGAGTCCGAACACCGCGCCCGCAAGCTCCTGCAGAACGCCAAGGAGAAAGGCGTCCACAGCGGCAAGTCGCCGGTCGGCCTCGCCGCCGCCGCAGTCTACGCCGCTGCGCTGCTCACGAACGAGAAGACGACGCAGGCTGCGGTCAGCGAAGTCGCGGACATCTCCGAGGTCACGATCCGCAACCGCTATCACGAACTCCTCGAAGCCGAGGAGAGCCTCGGTCTCGCCTGATCGGGCACCCGTTTTCGCGCGCTCGTCTCCTGACGAGCTACCGCTCTTGGAGATCGTACGGAGTAACGCGCCTTTTTTTATCTCCCCTCACGTCCCCGGGAATATGAACTTCGACACGTTCGTACTCGCCGCCGCGACGGCGAGCCTCGACGACGAGCCAGCGGCCCGAGAGCATGCCGACGCGATCGAGTTCCGGATGGATCTCGCCGCCGACCCACTCCCCCAGCTACACGAGTATGACGGCGAGTTGCCGGTCATCGCGACCAACCGCGCGGAGTGGGAGGGTGGCGAAGCGTCCGAAGCCGGGCGTCTCGACGCACTCGCTGAGGCCGCACAGCTGTCGTCGGTCGAGGCGATCGACGTCGAGCTCCAGACGCTCGAAACGCCGGAAGGTGTAGCGCTCGCGGAGAACGCACGGGCGGCAGATGTCTCGATCATCGCCTCGGTCCACGATTTCGATCGGACGCCCTCGTCGGCCGACCTTCGCAAACTCCTTCGCCGGGCGACAGACCACGGTGACATCGGAAAGCTAGCCGTCACCGCCCAGAAGCCACGGGACGTCCTCGACCTGCTCGGTGCGACCCAGACGCTTTCGGCGACCGGCAGCACCGTCGCCACGATGGCGATGGGCGAGGCCGGACGCCACTCCCGGGCCGTCGCGCCGCTGTACGGATCGCGGATCGGCTACGCGCCGGTCGACCCTGCCGATGCGACTGCTCCCGGCCAGTACGATCTGGCGACGCTGCGACGACTCGTCGGCGAACTGGGGTCGGACGCGCGTTCGACAGTCTAATGAGTCCACGGTAGCTACTCGCAGCAAAGGTCATGATCCGGAAACGTCCGCTGATCGCCGTGCTGCTTGCCTTTGTCTATCCCGGTCTCGGACACGCGTATCTCCGCCGCTGGCTGCGTGCCCTCCTCTGGTTCGGGCTGGTCGTTTCTGCCGTCGTCTTCATCATCCCGAACGAGCCGTTCGAGGCCGCCGACTCGGTGCTTGGTGGGGCACGGGCAGTCGCCGAACAGCTCTCCTTCGGGGAGTCGCTCGCGCTCGCGTCAATCGTCTTTTTCAATATGCTCGACGCCTACGTGCTGGCAGCCTACGTCGACCGACCCACGGCGGCACAGCGCGAGGACGGCGAGGCCGCCGCCTCCTGTCCACACTGCGGGAAGGACCTCGACGAGGATCTGACGTTCTGTCACTGGTGTACGACCGAACTCGACCAGCTCGCAGAAACCGAGGCGTCAGCCGACGCGGAGCCGGCGGGCGATGCCGATAGCGTAAAAAACGCCTGATTACTTTTCGATAATCTTCTCTTCGACGGCTTCGCCGAAGTGCCGAGCCGTGTCCTCGTGGTAGAGGACGATCTTGTCACCGACTTCGAGGTCGGTGACGGCTTTGCGCCCTTCGCTCGTCGCGACTTTCACCGTCTCGGCGTTCTGGATCAGTGTCTCGATCCGGTCGCCATCCTCGAGTTCGGCCTCGACGCGGAACATCGGTCGCTGTTCGATCTTGACGCGACCGACCACCGCCTCGCGGGTGCTACCGCCAGTGTCGACGACCTGCACCTCGTCCCCGCTCTTTAGCTCGGAGAGATATTTGGTGCCGCCGTCGGGCGTCCGGATGTAGGCGTGGACCGCCCCGGCGTTGACGCGGAACGGTCGGGAGGCGACGTAGGGTGATTCGGCCGTCTCCGCGTGGACGAAGACGAGCCCGCGGGACATCGAGCCGATCAGCATCCCCTCGTCGTGCTCCATCAGTGAGCCGGTGTCGACACAGACGCGATCGGCGCTCCCGGCACGTTCGATCGTCAACACTTCGGCCGTGGTGAGATCGAGCGTCTCGCGTTCGGCCTCGTCCCGGACGTCGACGGTCGAGCGGATTTCGTCGGGGTTATCGCTATCCAGCAGGACGGCATCAGCTCCGATTTCGAGGGTTTCGTAGGCGGTCTGTGCTTCCTCGGCGCTCGTGACGCCCGCGATCAGTGTCGTCTCGTCGCCGATCCGGGCGATGAGGTTCTCAAGCGGGATGATCGACCAGTTCTCGCTGACGATGATCGTGTACTCGGCCTCCTCGGCTGCGGCCTCGGCGAACGCCTCATAGTCCTCGTCGAAGATGCGGACGTACGCGCCCTGTGCCCGGTCGTCGTTTCGGCGGAGCGTCGACAGATCGGCGGATCCGGAGAAGTCCGTCGGGAGATCGACCGTTCCGTCGCCCTCGCCCTCCTTGCCGACAACCCAGGCGTCGGGCTCGGCGTCCGCTTCCGGTTCCTCTGCGTCGTCGATGACGTCGACGTCCCCACCCGTTCGGAACGCAGCGACGTTGACGTCGCCCAGTTCTCGTACTCTGTCGATGTCGCCCTCGTCGACGAGTACCCAGTCGACGCCCGATTCGAGGCCCGCCGTGATCCGCTTTCGCCGTCGGTCCCAGTCGCCGACGGAGCTGTCGGCTTTCAGCCAGACTTCGCGTGTCATGTCCCAACGCTCGCAGCGGTCCGGCTTGAACGTGGCGGAACGCGTAAGCGAAATCCGGGCGGCGAGCGGTTCGGCAAAAAGTGCGCATAAGTCGGATTGTTACGATTGTATCAATTGTACCAATACTTTCTGGATAATTGATAAATCACACCCCAACAATCGTGTAGTATGACGTCGGAGATCGGACGACGGCTCGACGACGAAACGGGTACGAGCGACGTGGCGGTCCATTCGCTCACCGACGACGAGCGTGTGGCACGGCTCGCTGACGTGCTCGTCGAACGCGTCGGGTCGCGGGCGCTGGCCGCGGTCGGTGCGGTACCGACCCGTGTCGCAGCTGTGGGCATCGTCCGGCGTCGTCTCCGTGGTGACGCCCCTCCGCTGTCGGAGATCGTCCCGCGCGGCTGTCCGATCTCGGACGTCATGCGTGCGGAGGACGTCTTGCTCGACGCGCTTGACGACCCGGCGGACGACGCGGTGATCGATCGACTCCACAGCCGTGTCTCTCGGTGCCGTGCGGTGCTGATCGTGACTGCCCGCGAGCGTGTCGGGCCGCCCCGACTGACCAGCGTCCTCTGTGAGGACGACCCCGAGGAGGTGGCAGTCGCCGCGGGTGTGGAGCCGCTCCCACCCGCCGCGGACGTCGAGGCCTTCAAGTCACGGTATCACCGGCTCCGGGCGGATCTCCGCACGGCCCGGCTGGGCGTGGCCCTCGACAGCTACCTCGTCGACGCCGAGCTATCGCCGCCGGGTCCGTAGTCCCCGGCGTCGTGTGGTCCCCGCCGGGTCCGTAGTCCCCGGCGTCGTGTGGTCCCCACCGATGCAGTAGCTTCCCGCTGCCACGTTCGGCCCTCCAGCCGCTTCGGCCCTCCAGCCGCTTCGGCCTCCACTACGTCTCCGGAGTCGCGTCGATTTTGTGTCGGAACGCCCGCACGGCGTTTCTACCCTGCTCGGTGAGTTCGACGACGCGTCGGCGCCCCACCGAGCGCACCTCGACGTAGCCATCCTCTTCGAGCGGCGAAATCACCGAGTCGAGCAGTCTGAACTTCGCCTTGTCGTTCGCCGGTGCGCGCTCTGTAATGAACGATAGCTCCTCGTCTTCGGCGTACTCGATGAGGTCGCGCTTTTTCGGTCGTTTCGTGGTTCCTTCCTGGTCCAGCAGGAACGCCATCAGCGAGATCTGGTCGGGGGTGGGCGAGTCGACGGGGTAGGAGGGCAGTTCCGACAGGCCAGCCATCCCGTGGCTGATCGGCGTCTCGGCGGCATCGTGGGCGTATCCCTCGGGTTCGACGTAGTACGGTGTGGCGTCGGTCGAGACGTCCATGCAGGCGATCGTCGCGCCGACGGCCGCGAGGGTGCCCGCGCCGGAGACGTTTACGCGCACGGAGTCACCCTCGTGTCGGGCGGCGATCGTCGTCACCGCTCCGAGCACGTCGTAGACATCCGCAAGGTCACAGCTCCGCTCTCGCACCTCGATCCCGGCCTCTGTCAGTTCCGCTTCGATCTCGTCGTGATACGTTCTCTCATCGACGTGTGGGTCTGGGTCTTCGAGGAGGTAGACGATGTCGGCTCTGAGACGGGTTACCGGTTCGACGATCCGGTCGAACTCGTTGCCGAGGGGGACCACGTGCACTCGGTCGATGGTATCCATGGCGAAGAGCGCGGCGGCGACGACAAAAAAACGTTAGGCTTCGACGGCGAGACCAGCGCGTTCGAGGGCGGACTCGACGGTCGCATCGTCGTGGATAACGGCACTGACTGCGGTGGTGATGGCTTCCGGATCGTCGTGCTGGAAGATCGAGCGGCCCATCGAGACGCCGTCCGCGCCGGCGTCCATCGCGCCGCGAACCATCTCCACGGTCCCCCGGTCGGTACCGGGGCTTCCACCGGCGATGACGACCGGGAGACTGGTCGAACTCGTGACGTGCTCGAAGCTCTCGGCGTCGCCGCTGTAGGCGGTCTTGACGACATCTGCACCTGCTTCCTCGGCCAGCCGGGCGGCGTGGCCCAGATACTCGGCGTTGTGCTCGGGGTCCTCGCCGTCGAGATGCGCGCCGCGGGCGTACGCCATCGCGAGCACGGGCATCCCGAGGCGGTCGGCCTCGTCAGTCACTGTCGCCAGATCGGCGAGCTGCTCTCGTTCGTACTTGCTGCCGACGTTGATATGATAGGAGACTGCATCGGCACCGGCCCGGACGGCTTCCTCGACCGTTCCTGTCCGGCGTTTGTCGTTCGAGTCGGGACCGATCGAGGTCGATGCGTTGAGATGGATGATGTAGCCCGCACCGTTTTTGTGTGCGTGAACGCGGTCAGCGAGTCCCTTCTGGGTGAGTACGGCGTCTGCGCCCCCGCTCGTGATCCCGTCGATCGTCGATTCGATGTCCTTGAGTCCCGATACCGCACCGATCGTGATCCCGTGGTCCATGGGAACGATGAGGTAGTTCCCATCTGTCCCGATCCGCCCTAGTCGTGCGAGAGTTCCTGTATTCATAGTATGAGAATCTGTGGCAATGGCTGGTTATGGGTGTTGCGATTCCGTGGGGTCACTTGCCTGCTTTCGGGGTATCGGTTGTCGCACCGTCGAGGGCGCCCTGCTTGAGTTCTCTCGCTTTCGCTTCGAGTCGGTTGGCCACGTCGTCGCCCCCCGCGATGATGTCGACGAAGACGCTCCCGGCGACGACGCCCGCCGCGCCGGCCTCGACGATTTCGGTAGCGTGCTGGCCTTCGCTCACGCCGAATCCGACCGCTTTCGGTACCTCCCACTCGGCGAGTCGTGTGAGGCTCTCGTGGGTCGCGTCGCTGACGTCGGCCTGCGCGCCGGTGGTTCCGAGTCGAGCCTGAACGTAGACGAAGCCCGACACCTGCTCGCGCATCTTCGCCAGGCGCTCGTCGGTCGTCGTCGGTGCGACGATGAAGATCAGATCGACGCCGTACTCGTCACAGGCCCGCCGGAGCGGGTCACTCTCGTCGACGGGGAGATCGGGGATGATCAGTCCCGAGACGCCCGCCTCGGCGGCGCGCGCAACGAACCGGCGGAGTCGCTCGTAGTCGCTCTCGTCCGGACCGCTCTCTCCGTACTGATAGAGCAGGTTGTAGTACGTCATGCAGACGATCGGTACGTCGACGTCGAGCGATTCGACGAGCTCGAAGTACCGTTCGGGCGTGGTCCCCGCTTCGAGCGAGCGTTGAATAGCGTCCTGGATCGTCGGCCCGTCGGCGATCGGTTCGGAGAACGGCATCCCGAGTTCGATCACGTCCGCGCCGCCCGCCGCCAGCGCCTCGACGTACTCCGCGGTGGCCGCAAGTGAGGGGTCGCCCGCCGTGATGTAAGGAATCAGCGCCGGTTCGTCGCCTGAGACCGCAGTCCTCACGTCGTCACTCATACATGACCTCCATCGAGGGGGCGGCGTCGAGATCACGCTTTTCGGTCTCCTCGATCACCGCTTCCAGATCCTTGTCGCCACGACCGGAGACGTTCACGACGATCACTTCGCCCAGATCGTGCTCGCCGTCGGCGTCCGGACCGAGTTCGTCTTCGAGGAACGCGAGGGCATGCGCCGACTCCAGCGCCGGGATGATCCCCTCGGTCCGCGAGAGACGGTGGAACGCTTCCAGTGCGGCGGTGTCGTCGACGTTCACCGGCGTTACCCGCCCCTCGTCGACAAGGTGGGAGAGCTCGGGGCCGACCCCGGCGTAGTCCAGCCCCGAGGAGACGCTGTGGGACTCGACGATCTGCCCGTCGGCGTCCTGCAGTAGTTTCGTGCGCGCGCCGTGCAGTACCCCCTCACTTCCGGTCGACAGCGAGGCAGAATGAGGTGCAACACCTTCCTCGTCGTCGACGACGAGCTCGTCGCCGCCCGCCTCGACGGCGAACAGGGAGACCTCCTCGTCGGGCACGAGATCGTGGAACGTGCCCATCGTGTTCGAGCCGCCGCCCGCACAGGCCACGAGACTGTCCGGAAGCCCTCCCGTTTTCTTCTGAACCCCGTCCCGGATCTCCTCGCCGATCACCGAGTGGAAGTCCCGGACCATCCGCGGGAACGGGTGGGGTCCGACGATCGAGCCGATCACGTAGTGGGTATCCTCGACGTTGGTTGCCCAGTCACGCATGGTCTCGTTGATCGCCTCCTTGAGCGTTCCTCGTCCGACTGTCACGGGATTTACCTCCGCGCCGTTCAGTCGCATCCGGAACACATTGGGACGCTGACGACGGATGTCGCGTTTGCCCATGTAGATCTCACAGGGCATATCGAGGTGGGCCGCAGCCATCGCCGTCGCGGTGCCGTGTTGCCCTGCACCGGTCTCGGCGACGATCCGCTCTTTGCCCATATACCTGGCGAGCAGGACCTGTCCCAGCGCGTTGTTGAGTTTGTGTGCGCCGCCGTGGAGCAGGTCCTCGCGCTTGAGATACACCTCGGCGTCGTAGCGCTCGCTGAGCCGATCGGCCCGCTGGATCGGCGTCGGTCGGCCGCCGAAGTCGGCCAGTCGCTCCCGGAACTCGTCCATGAAGCCGTCCTCGTTGTCGAGGACGTATCGTTCGTAGGCGTCGGTTAGCTCTTCGATTGCCGGCATCAGCACCTCCGGCACGTACTGTCCGCCATACTCTCCGAATTTCGTCGTGCTCATAGGTTTTTTTCTGGTGTTGCGTCCCCGCCGGTCGACTCAGCGTCGTCCGCGTCTCGGGACTCCGCCGTTGTGAGTCGTTCGGTGTTCTCCCGTACGGTCGCCGCCGGATCTTCCCCTTCCTCGTAGTTCATAATCGCGCTGCCGATCAACAGGGCGTCCGCGCCCGCCGCCCGCATCCGCCGGACGTCTCCGGGCGTCGACACGCCACTTTCGGCGATCAACGTGATGTCCTCGGTGACATCGGCTGTCGCGTCGGCGACTCGCTCGAACGTACCGAGATCGACATCGAGTTTCGCCAGATCGCGGTTGTTTACGCCCACGAACTCGGCTCCCGCCGCTACCGCTTCTCGTACCTCCGCCTCGGTGTGGGCCTCGACGAGCACCTGGAAGCCACGTTCCCGGGCCGCCGCGAGCAGTCCTTCCAGATCGTCGACGAAGCGGACGATCAACAGGACGACATCGGCCTCGGCCGCGTCTAACTGGGGTTCGCGCAGAATGAAGTCCTTTCGGAGGACCGGAACATCGACGGCGTCTCGCACACGTTCGAGGTACTCGGGACTCCCGCCGAAGTGATCGGGCTCGGTTAGCACCGATAGCGCCGCGGCCCCACCATCAACCATCGCCTGTGCCAGTTCGACAGGGTCGTCCTCGCGAGTCCCCTTCGTCGTCGGACTGGTCGGTTTCACTTCGGCGATCACCGGTACTCGCCCGTCCGCCCCGGCGGCCGAAAGCGCCGCATTCAGCGACTGTGGATCGACGTCGACGTGCCCCCCATCCGGATCGGCTCTGGATCGGGCCGCGTCGAGGATCGATCGGACGGCGGGAGCGACTCCCTCGTCAGCGTTCATTATCGTACATTAACGGACGGATATGTACATAAGGCTTGCGCACCAGTCCGGCGAATCTTCAAGGTCCTGACGAACGGATGCGCATACATGATCGAGGATGCCGGGATCTACGCACGGGAGTTCGCACCGATCGACCGCCACGTTCAGATCGGCGTCGCAAGTAGCAAGGTGCTCCGCGTGACGTTTCCGGAAACGCCGAACGCCGAGGCGAGGACCGACCACCCACTGCTGGATCGACTCGATGCGTACCTCGCGGCCCGCCGGGAGGATTACTTCGACGACGTGCAGGTCGCACTCACGGTGCCAACTGACCAGCGACGGGTCCTCGAATCCGTACGGGACGTTCCCTTCGGAAAAGCGATCGGTATTGACGCGCTAACCCGGATGACCTCCGGGCTCTCACACGAGGACGATGGAGATCTCGAAACAGCTCGGACCGCACTGCGGGAGAACCCGGCACCGATTTTCATCCCGGATCATCGTATCAGCGATGGGCCGGGTGCGACGCCGCCGGACGTGGTCGAGCAGTTACGAGCGATCGAGGGGCTCTAATTCGCGTACCGCGTCGCGTAAACGTACAACCCGACACCGGAAAGCACTGCCAGCGTGGCGAGCAGATCGATCAGGGGGTCCTCGGCCATGATCGCGAGGAACTGTGCCAGCCCGCCCGTGACGAAGCTTGCGCCCGCGGCCCGGAGTGGATCGGTTCGACTCTCGGCGACCCAGTACAGCCCTGCGCCCACGGCGAGCGCGATGAGCCCGAACAACACGTCGGCAGTGAGCTCAGCGATCGGATCGCCCGAGACGAGCGCGTAGAGGACGATACCGGCGTACGAGAGGACGCTCCCGATCAGTGCGAGATACACCCATCGTGGAACATTCTCGATATCGGTCATACCCAACACAGACTCACACCTCACTTAGATCCGAGGGTTTCTCGTGGATCGATCCCCAGTCCCTCGTGAACGACGAACTCCGCAGCGTTGATCACGTAGTGGGCGACGACGACCACCAGCAGGCTGCCGGTCAGAATAAAGACCGCGGCGAGAACGAAGCCGAGTACACCCGTCACGAGGATGCCACCCGGCCCCTGCAGACCGTGACCGAGCCCGAAGGCTACCGAGGAGAGCACTGCGAGAAGCCACGGCGAGACACCGAACCCGGTCGAGAGTGCCCCGATCAGCGCCGCCCGAAAGAGCAGTTCCTCGAAGAGTGCGACGGTCGGCAGGACGAACAACAGTAGCACGGCCCATTCACGGGCGCTATCCGGCGCCAGCAGTTCCCGGAGCAACTCGTCGAAGCCGACGCCGATGCGTTCGAGGCCGATCGCCGCCGCGGCGTTGGCGACGTACAGCGCCACGCCGACGCCCGCTCCGAATGCGACCGCTTCGAGCCCGACACTGGCGGCGGTCCACTCGATACCCAGCGCCGATGCCGGGACGCCGGTCCACCACGCCGCGGCGACGAGCACCCCCCCAAAGACGCCCTGTGTCAGCGCGACGTTGGCGAACAGTTCGCGCTTCGAGAGCTCCGACAGATCCAGCGACTGGCGTGAGGGGGTCGGTTTCCCCCCGGTGTCGGTGGCCGGGATCTCACCAGGGCTGGCAGTGTCCAGAGCGTCATCCAGCAGCTCTGATTCCGGTGTCTCCTCGGGAAACTCGGTATCCGGGTCCGCATCCGGCCCGTCGACTTCCGGACCATCAGCCGACACGTCGCTTTCCGCTGCGAGAGCCGCGGTCTGTCGGGCAAAGACGAGAACGAGCGCGGTCACGAGCAGGGTAACCGCCGCGAAGATGACCCACTGTGTCACAGTATGAGGAGTTCGCCGAACCGACAAAAGGGCACCGCCACGAGACAACGCCGTCCCGCAATCACAGCGCGGCGGCGAGCCCGATCGCGGGCACCTCGCTGTCGGGGTCGAGGACTATCCACTGGACGACATGAAAGTACGGTCAAAAAACGACCGTTACTGCGGGCTCGGGCTACCAGTACCGACCTGTCGATCGAGCGCGTTGCCCGTAATCGATTTGAGGCGGTCGACGAGGCTGTCCTTCTCGGTCTCGCCGGTTAGCGCGATGTCGAGCACCTCGCTGATGTGGCTCACCGGAATAACCTCTATCTGTTCGGCGTACTCGTCTTCGATCATCACGTCCTGTTCGTTCGCCTTGGGGATGATGACCGTGTTGATGCCGGACTTGGCGGCGGCCTCGATCTTGTGTGTGACGCCGCCGACCGGGAGCACGTCGCCCCGGACCGAGAGCGAGCCGGTCATCGCCAGATCCTGCCGGACCGGCATGTCTTCGAGCGCGGAGATCACCGCTGTCGCGACCGTGATCGACGCCGAGTCGCCGTCGACGCCCTGCTGGCCCGCCTGCACGAACTGGATGTGGACGTCCTTTTCGGAGAGGTCCACGTCGGAGAACTTCTTGATGATCGCCGAGACGTTCTGGACGGACTCCTCGGCCATCTCCTGGAGCTTCCCGGTGGCGATCACCTGCCCGCCACCCTGTGCGGGGGCGACCTCGGCCATAACGGGGAGCATGATCCCGGAGTCCTCGCCCATGACGGCAAGCCCGTTCACGCGGCCAACCACGTCGCCGTCCGCGACGGTGAGCTCGTAGTCCTTGCGGCGCTCGATGTAGTTGTCCGCGAGCTGCTGTTCGATGGATCGCGAGCGGCGTTTCGCCTGCAGGACGTCCTCGCGCTCGGTGAACTCCTTGTCCTCGGCGCGGGCGATGTCGCCTGCGACCCGCACGAGCCCACCCAGATTCCGGAAGTGAAGCGTTAGGTGACCCTTCCGGCCGGAGCGACGTTTCGCTTCGAGCATCACTTCGCGGGCGGCTTCCGGCGTGAAGTGGGGCAATCGACCGTCGTTTTCGACCTCCTGTGCGATGAAGCGCACGTACTTGCGGCGCATCTCGGGGGTGTCATCGATGGTGTCGTCCATGAACACCTCGTACCCGTAGCCCTTGATACGGGAGCGCAGCGCGGGGTGCATGTTCTCCAGTGCGTCGCGGTTCCCTGCCGCGATCATGATGAAGTCACAGGGGACGGGCTCGGTCTGGACCATCGCACCCGAGGAGCGCTCGGACTGGCCGGTGATCGAGAACTCGCCCTCCTGGATCGCCGTCATCAGTTTCTGCTGAGTGCGAACGTCGAGCGTGTTGATCTCGTCGACGAACAGCACGCCCTTGTTGGCCTTGTGGATCGCGCCGGGCTCGACGCGGTCGTGACTCGGCGTCTCCATTCCACCGGACTGGAACGGGTCGTGGCGGACGTCACCGAGCAGTGCACCGGCGTGAGCACCGGTCGCGTCCTCGAACGGCGCGGTCGTCTGATCGGTGGCGTTGACGATCATGTTCGGGATGACCGCATCGCTGCCCCGTTGAGTGTAACGGAACAGGATGTAGACGGCGATGGCGGCGATGATCCCGAGCAGGATGGAGGCATTCGAGATAATCGTGTAGCCGAGGATGATCACGACGATGATCAACATCAGGAACGTCCGAAGCTGGTTGCGCTTGCGGGCTTCCTCCTTGTGGGCGTCGATGATCTGCTCGCCTTTCCCCGCCGGAACCGTTCGGACTTTCGGCTCGTTACCGTCATCTGGGTTGTGATAAACGAGGACGTCCTGGAGGTCCTCTTTCGGCAGGAGGTGGCTCATCGCTTTGGCCAGCATCGACTTGCCGGTCCCCGGCGAGCCGATCATCATGACGTGGCGGCGCTGTTTGGCAGCCTTCTTGACGATGTCACGGGCCTCGTCCTGGCCGATCACCTGATCGACCATCTGGTCCGGAATCGACATGTCGGCAGTCGAGTCGATATCGAGGCCGCCGAGCAGGTCGTCCTCGTCGAAGTCGTCGTGTATGTCAGCCTCTACCTCGCTTCCCAGGTCGTCGTCGAGACCGTAGTCGTCGTCGATATCCGACCTGTCGACGCGCTCGCCGTCTTCGCTCTTGGGGTGGGTTTCCGGATCGAGAACCTCGTCGGATTCGGCTCCATCATCGGACTCCTCGGGCGTGGTTGTGTTGTCATCCGATCCGGCCTTTCGCTCGTCTTCCGCCGACGTTTCGTCGACAGTGCCTGCTCTCCCCGCGTCGTCAGTCGAGTCTGTGCGGGAACTCTCCTCGGACACCGGGGACTCCACGGGCGGATCGCTATCCCCCTCACTCCGGGGCGCTTCGTCGGTATCCCTGTCGTTACTCATAGAATCGTTCTGTTACCTGATTTCAGGGGACCTCCACTGATATACTTTCTCCCTCCCGCCGATCTCTAGCGTCGGAAAAATCGCAGTACGGCTCTCAGCTCCGTGGTTACGTTCCCGTTACCACCACGCACTGATGAGCTCCGATGGCGGCGTCGGTAGCTCGCTCGCCCGAGAACAACCACGCTTAACCCGGATTGCGATCAACTGCCGGTATGAAGCGCGGATGCTACATCGGCCGGTTCCAGCCGTTTCACAACGGGCACCTGAACATGGTCGAGCGGATCGTCGAAGACAACGACATCGACGAACTCGTGCTCGGCATCGGGAGCGCTGACGCCTCTCACTCGAAACACGACCCCTTTACTGCGGGCGAGCGGATCATGATGATCACGAAATCGCTCGTCGACCTCGATCTGGTTACCTACGCCGTCCCAATCGAGGACCTCGAACGGAACTCGGTCTGGGTGAGCCATGTCCGAAGTATGAGTCCCGACTTCGATATCGCCTACTCGAACAACCCGCTCGTGATCCAGCTATTCGAGGAGGCGGGCGTCGAGGTCCGCCAGTCGCCGATGTTCAATCGCGAAGTCCTCGAAGGGACGGAGGTCCGCGAACGGATGATCAAAGGCGAGAACTGGCAACCACTGGTTCCCGATGCCGTCGCCGAGGTCGTCGACGAGATCGGGGGCATCGAACGGATCCAGCGCGTCAGCGAGACCGACGGCATCTAGATGATCACGCTCGCCTCCGATTTCGGCTCGCCCTATCCGGCGGCGATGAAAGGCGTCATTCTCCAGCAGAGCGACGCCCGGCTCGTCGACGTGAGCCACGATTTTCCCCGGCAGGACGTCCGCGCGGCCGCGTTCTGGCTCCGCGAAATCCTGCCGTACTTTCCGCCCGCGGTCCATCTCGCTGTGATCGATCCCGGCGTCGGAACCGATCGGGCGGCCGTGGCCGTCGAGGCGGGCGAGCACGTCCTCGTCGCCCCGGACAACGGCGTGGTGCTCCCGGCCGCACGCGCGCTTGCCGATGACGACCCGGTGCAGTGCTTCGAGATCGATGACAGCGACGCCGAAAGTTCGACGTTTCACGGCCGGGACGTCTTCGCTCCTGCTGCCGCGGCTGTCCACGAGCGGTGGCAAGCTGACGAGCCGATCGACGCACTCGACAGGGTGTCCCCCGTCGAAGAGTACGTCGATCTGTCAATTCCCGAGCCCGAGATCTACGACGATGAGATCATCGGAGAAGTGCTCGTCGTCGACGGCTTCGGCAACGTCATCACAAACGTTCCGGGCTACGCTATCGAGGGCTGTGGGGAGGTAGTGGTGAACGGGCAGACGGTCCCCGTCGGGGAGACGTTCGCGTCGGTCCCGATCGGTCAGTGGCTCGCAACAGTAGGGAGTCACGGCAACGTCGAACTCGACGTCAATCAGGGGCGCGGTGCGGAGGCGTTCGGGCTCGCGGCAGGGGACGACGTCCGGATCGGGTTGTAACTCCGCGCATCACTCGTTATCGACTCGTAGCGACGGTGGCGACCGCTCGTAGGCGGCGTCAAAGAAGGCCGCTTCCAGCTGGACAGCTCGCCCGAACAGCTCGGCAACCCGCTGCTGTCGTCTCGGCGAGAGCGTCGGACCGACCCGATCGAGCTCCGCACGGAGCCAGTCGACGAAGGACACAAACGACGGAACGGCGTGCAGGTCGATCCACTCCGCGAAGTAGAACTGCTCCGGTGGGTTGTCGACGCCGCTTGCCCACTCCAGATAGATCCATTCGGCGGGGACGAGCACTGCGAGCGTTTCGGCGTACCCTCCCTCCTCGCCCGCTCGCACGAGCAGGTCCTCGAACGCGGCCGTCGCGGGGGCAAGCTCGGGATCGGTCCGCTCGCTCTCGGGCACGTCCAGCGCGTCGAACGATCGCTGGAAATAGTCGTTTTCGTCGCTCGTAATCGCGTCGAGAAACTCGATGAGGCGTCGCTTCTCTGCCATCGTCGGGGCGCCCTCGACAGCCCGAGCGAACGTGCCGACCAGCGTGTTCACGAACGCGTAGTCCTGCACCAGATACCGGGCCATCACGTCGTCGTCGAGGGTCCCGTCGATCAGCTCCTGTGTGAACCGATGCTCGACCGCCTCGGTCCACGTCGGTTCGCTACGCCTGCGTAACCAGTCGGTAAAACGGGGCTCCGCGACCTGCTCGGCGAACGTTTCGTAGGACGCCAGAGCGTCTTCTGACTCTGCAGAACTCATAGCTCCCAGTCTTCCTGCGTGTAGGCCATCTCCCAGAACTGGTGCTCGAGTCGTGCGCTCGTCAGGAACGCCTCGCGCATGGCGTCGTGCTCACCGGGGTAGCGCTCGCCACATCGATCCACGAGTTCGCGCATCCAGTCGACGGCCTCAACGAACTCCTCGCTGGTGTACTTCTCGATGAATGGTGTGTAGCGGTGTTCCTCGTCGGCCAGCTCGGCCATGTGCTCGGCGATGTCGAGGTAGCCCTGCCCGCAGGGGTAGATCGCGGCCGCGATCTCGGCGAGCGAACCCTCGTGGGCGGTCCGGACGAGAAAGTTGGTGTAGGCCACGCAGGTCGGCGCTTTGGTCGTCGCCTCCAGGTCCTCGACTGAGAGCCCGTAGTCGGCGGCGAACTCCCGGTGCAGATCCATCTCGTAGTCCAGTGTCGTGTGGGCCACGCCGAGCAGGTTCGTCATGGTCTCTTCATCGCGAGCCTTCGCGCCCGCGATGGCGAAGGTCCGTGCGTAATCGAGCAGGTACCGGTAGTCCTGGCACACCCACGTCTGGAACGCCGCCGGGTCGAGTGTCCCGTCCGCGAGTTCGGTCACGAACGGGTGGTCTTTCTGTGCTTTCCAGATGTGCTGGCCGTCCTCGAGTAGTTCGTCGCTGAAACTCATCACTCGTGTACACGCGATTCTGAAGTGTTATGACTTACTAATATCAGCTGGATATATCAACTCGTTCCGATCGGCACAGGACAACACCTATTCTGGATCGGTTCGACGTCCTAGTATGGCTGTTCGACGCCTCCACGAAGACGACGTTCCAGAACTCGTCGAAGACCTCTGGCATCCTTCGCCAGGGAGATGGCGGAACTGGACTCGTACAACGAGCTCGTCGCTCGATACCACGAACTGTCCGACGAGGCCCGTTCGGATGCCGTTGCGTACCGACGTGAGCAGTACGCGGACGACGACCATGCGATATTTGTTGCGGACTGCGACGATGAGGTCGTGGGGTTCGTCCATGTCAAGGATAAAGAGACGCCGGAGGTGTTCGCGCGCGGCGCGGAAGCGAACATTAGCGAAGTGTACGTAGTGCTGGACCGCAGGGGAGGAGGAATCGCGGGAGAGCTGATCAACTGTGCTGAGAGATGGGCTGATGAACGCGATTACGAGTACGTCACGCTCTCGGTGAACGCGGACAACGAGACCGCGAGGAAGGTCTACGAATCACGTGGGTACGAGACGCGGCGGCACAAGATGGACAGGCGATTGGAGTGAGCGTGTCTCTGCTGAAGGTATCACGATTCCTCGACCGGGTCGTGGACCCCGATATCTAACGAATCGTCCGCAACTCGCTTCATGTCGGTGTCGTGAGTCCAGAGCTCCGTCACGTCCCTTCGTTCGGCGGCAGCGAGAATAGTCGCGTCACGCCCGCCCAGTCCAGTGTTCTGGTGAGCGTTCAGAATCTCGTTCGCTCGACGGACATCATCCGTGGTAAGTGGTGCTACCGCGGTGCCTTCGAGATTCAGAAACCGAGCGACCGTCGACTCGCTGTTGGCTACCTGATTGCTCAGGTAGTGAATCACCTCCATCTGGATGACTGTCGTCGTGAACAACGCCTCCGATCGGAGCAGGTCAGCAACCTCGGACCGGACAAACTGGTGTTCCTGCAGGTCCGCATCGAGATAGTACACCCAGATATTGGCGTCGAGACAGTACATCAGAGATCCGATGTCCAGTCTCGTTTGAGATCGTCCGGCGTAATCTCCTCGGCATCCGAACGACGAGTCTCCTCGTTGATGCACCCTTCCAGCGCGTCGGCTGCCTCGCTCCGGTCAACCTCTCTACGGATCACAATGTCTCCTCCTTGGAGCTCAATCCGGACTGGTTCTCCAGGGTCGATATCGAGACGATCACGGATTTCTTTCGGGATTGTCACTCGACCCTTTCGATCGATACGTCGGTCCGTACTCATAGATCCCACTATGGTGGGAACAAACAAATGGCTTTGCACTCCGGGTATGGTCCCGTGCCAACAGGACGAATCACACCGGTTGACTGTACACACTCGCCAGCGCGGACCTGAGTAGCACTGCCCCGGCAAGGAAGTACAACACGACCGCGATCAGCGGCAGCAGGTACGCGTCGCTCAATGGTCCGCCATACACGACCGACGGCAGGACGGCGCTGCTGGCGGCGAGCGCGGCCGTGCCAAGTGCGATCAGAACGATGGCGAATTTGACCATGGGTGCTACTATATTCGACACACTAGTGGGAAAATATTATCTTCTCGCCGATTAGAACGGGTGGTTTCGTTGGTACGGGTGCTCTGCCCGGCACAGTCGGGAGCAACGGAACGGGTGTCAGGCTATCGGCTCACATTCGGGACTACAATTTGTACACATTCTACAATTTCTACCTTCCCTCCGGCAGTTCGAGCTGATCCGTCCATGGCTGCTCCATCCGTCCGTCAAAAAATGAAACGCTCCGCCGCTCACTCGGCAGCTACTCGCCGCTGACTGCGGTTTCGAGATGAACTCTCAACCGATCACTCGGCAGCTACTCGCCGCTGACTGCGGTTTCGAGATGAACTCTCAACCGATCACTCAGCGGCGATCACGTCGTCGATTCGTGCGATCATCGTCGCAGCCTCGGTGGCGCTCTCGATGGCCTCGTGTTTGACGGCAGCGGGGTCGACGACGCCGTGCTCGACGGGGTCGCCGATCTCGCGGAACTGGCCGTCGATGATCAGGCCCGCTCGACCGGAGTCGTCGTGTTCGCCACGGAGTTCGACCAGCGAGTCGATGGCGTCGAGGCCGCCGTTCTCGGCGAGGGTGCGCGGGACGGTGTCGAGCGCGTCGGCAAAGGCCTCGACGGCGAGCTGTTTGCGCCCGGAGACGCCTGCGGCCTCGGCGCGGATGTGTGCTGCCATGGCGATCTCGGTCGCGCCAGCACCGGGGACGACGTTGCCGGTGTCGGCGGCCGAGGAGACGACGTCGAGCGCGTCGCGGATGGCGCGTTCGAGCTCGTTTACGACGTGTTCGGTGCCGCCACGGACGAGCACGGTTACCGACTCGGCGGCCGCACCCCCCTCGATGAACACCAGGGAATCCTCCGCGAAGTGTTCGGTCCGGATCGATTCGGCGTGGCCGAACTCCTCGCTCTCGAAGTCTTCGAGCGCACCGACGCGACGCGCGCCCGTGGCGCTGGCGATACCGCGGATATCGCTGCTCGAAAGGCTATCGAAGGCGAGAACCCCCTCGTTTGCGAGCATTGAGGCGACGCGATCGTCGATATCCTCGCTGTTAAACAGAACGTCGACGCCGGAGTCGACGATCGCTTCTGCGGTCTCTTTCAGCTCGGACTCCTCGGCGTCCATTGCGGCGTTGAGCTGGTCGATACTGTCGATGCTGTACTCGGCGTCGACATCGCCAGTCTTGACGCCGAGTTCGACATCGAGGAGGCCGATGTCGGCGTCTTCAACTGCGTCGGGCATCCCGTCGTGGACCGGCTCCTCGTCCAGAGCGATCCCCTGGATGAGTTCGGTCTCGCCGGAGGAGCCGCCGACCTGGGTCTGCAGGGTGATGTTGTCCCGTTCGACGCCCTCCTCACCGCTGACCTGAGAGACCGCCTCGACGACGGTTTCGGCGAGCGAGTCGGCGGTGACGCCGCCCGTGCCCTTGCCGGTCATACTGGATTCGGCGACCGATCGCAGGAGCCCCTCGTCGACCTCGTCATCGAGCGTCATCTCGTCGATGGCCTCATGGGCGAGTGCTGCAGCCTCGTGATACCCTTCCACGACGGTCGTCGCGTGGACGTCATCCTCGAAGAGGCTCTCGGCCTGTGCGAGTAGCTGTCCGGCGATGATCGCCGCGGTCGTCGTCCCGTCGCCGATCTCGTCTTCCTGTGTCTGGGCGACGTCGACGATCATCTCCGCGGCGGGATGCTCGATGTCCATCTCATTGAGGATCGTTGCGCCGTCATTCGTGATGACGACGTCCCCGGAGTCCGACACCAGCATCTTGTCCATCCCGCGGGGGCCCAGTGTGGTGCGTACGGCTTCACTAATCGCCTTACCTGCGGTGATGTTGGACTGCTGGGCGTCCTTCCCCGACGTCCGTTCGGAGTCCTCACTCAGAATAAACAGTGGCTGTCCACCCATGCGTCGCTGACGGTTTGCGTTTGCCATGGTGATCTACGATTGATATGTACCTTGCAATTCTATATAAATCTTGCTGAAACGGTCGTGTCCCGTCCCCGCCAGAACCGACAGCTAAAACAGGAGCGGCGCGAAAGGACCGCGTATGCTGGAGCTGGAACACCGGTTTCGCGTCGTCGATGTCCACGTCCGGCTCAACGCGGATCCCGGATCGAGCACGGGTCGGTCGATCACACCGGATACGCTAGAACGCGAGATGCACCAGGCGGGTGTCGTCCGGTCGGTGGTCTTTCCGGGGCAGCGATCGAACACCGATTATCTTCGCGCGAACAACGCGGTCGCCCGCCTGAGCGTCGACCGACCGTTCGTCGCGTTCGCCCGGATCAACGGGACGCGCGACCCCGGCCGTGGCGCGACGTCACAGCTCCGAAACCTGACTACCTCCCGTGAGGAATACCATACGACGCCCGAGGATATCGAACAGTACGCCTACGACGACCGGTTTCACGGGTTCAAACTCGACCCCGTCAGTGACGGGATTCCGGACGGGGAGGTGCTCGCGGTGCTCGACGACGTCGGGTTGCCGGTGCTCGTTCATGGCGACGAGCGGGTTCCTCCTGAAACGATCGCCGACGAACTCCTCGATCACTCCTTCCCCGTTATCCTCGCTCATTTCGGCGGTCATCCCCTCAACCAGGACGCGATGGATCGTGGGATCGATCTCCTCGACGAGTACGACGACTACTATCTGGACACGAGCTACGTCCGGTATCGAGATCAACTCGAACGAGCCTTGCTCGAATATCCCGACCGTATCCTGTTCGGGAGCGGCGGCCCAGAGACCCATCCGAACGTCGCCGTAATGGAAATTCTTACGCTCGATGTCTCCGAGGACAAACTCCATCGGGTATTCGATACCAACCCCTCGCGGGTAATCGACGCGCTGGCCTCCGACCACGAGTGATCGAGTGCCAGTGGGCCGGCAGCTCACCGACGGTCGTATCGCTGCACTGCGCGGTCGTGCCGGCTCGAAATCCCGTTCGGGTTCCGGCGATACGACCGGTCGGCACGACGCGCCCGAAGACCGGCGTAGACGCCGGCGACTAGCCCGCCGGTCACGTCGCGGCCAGTCCGTAACCAGACTGTTGGCTGGAGGTCGCCACGCGTGACGTCACCCGCAGCGTCGATCGAATCGCGTAACGCACGCCAGAGCGTTCTACCCGCCGTCTGCGGTCGGATCCCGTAATTCTTTACGAGTCGATAGGCCCGTGACCGGTAGCTGTAACCGATCTCCCGACCCAGCTCGCCCCCGTCGGCCTCGTACTCCCCCCTGACGCTCATCTCTCCGTTCCACATAATCGAATAGCTCATCCCGGCGAGACGGTGGGATGCGTCGCGTTCGCCATCGCTCGCGAGATACTCGTCGAAGCCGTCAAGCGCGCGAAGGGTGTCGGCTGTGAACGCCACGTTATCGCCGTTGAAAAACGTCACCCTCCGTCCAGCGACCGTCTCCGTTGTCTCCGTTTCGGTCGTCACTCCGGCACGGAGGCTCCGATGTGTCGGCCCGGTGACGACGTCGGCACCGGCGTCAAGCGCGGACACCACCGCGTCGTACCAGGACGGCTCGACCGCGTACGTGCTGTCGACGATCGCGATCCCCTCACCAGTTGCCGTTTCGATTCCGGCGTTTCTGGCAACCGATTCGTTCCGTTCTGATACCTCGACGAGAACGTCGACATCGTCACGATCCCGTACCATTCCGGTCGTCCCGTCAGAGGACGGGCCGTTGACGACGATCAGCTCTATCTCTCCGGCGTGCTCCGCAAGTGCGTCGAGACAGCACCGCAGCTCCTCCCGGTTGTTTAGCGTAGGAACTACTACCGAGAGGTCCATATTTCCCGGTTTCCCTGCCAGAGCTATAAATATCCCGAAAGTACGTGTGGAGACTCAAACGCTGGCGTGCCAGTACGAGACCGACGCGATCGAATCGCCGATCGGGCTCTTTCCGATCGTCGTATCGACACGACGGAACACGTTCGCGAGCGAGTTCGGCAGCGATCGATAGAACCCGTAGGGAAGGACGAAGTCGTGAGAGTCTCCGACTAGCTCCAGCCCAGCACCCTTGATCAAGGAGTGGACCTCGGAGCGAGAATACAGTCGTGAGCCCATCGGGAGCGCCCAGTTGTAGATGCTGCGCGTACTGGTGTTTTTGAAGGTATCGAACATTACGTCGCCGTTCGAGACGCGCTTGATCTCCGCGAGATACTCCGCGGGGGTATCGGCGAGGTGGAAAAACCGCATCGCGATGACGGCGTCGAACTCATCGTCCTCGAACGGAAGCCGTCCAGCGTCGCCACGCATGAACTCGATCGTCTCACCAACCCCGGCGGCGTCGGCTTTCGTCCGGGCTTCGCCGAGCATCTCCGCCGAGATGTCCAGACCGACGATATCCGCTCCGCGCTCGGCCAGCATGGCGGTGAACCGGCCGGTACCGCAAGCTATTTCGAGGATCTTCTTGTCCTCGACGGGCCCGATCGCATCGAGCACGGCTTCTTTCTCCCGTCGGTCGATGAGACGGCCGCCCTGGGAGAACCGCTTGTCGTCGTATTCCTGGGCGATGTCAGTCGCCTGGTACCACTCCTGCCCTTTCACGCTTACCGGGAGTATCTGTCCTGGGGATAAAACGATACTGGAAACGGATCGGTGGTTCGGCTCCGCAGGGTCGGTGCTGCCCGTGACTCCACGCAAATATTGCGAAAGACCGTGGAAGTTGGGCATGGCATATATACTCTTAATATTATTCCATTTATTTTGACCCCAATATAGACAAGTTTTACCATCTCCGACAGCCGCTGGTTCTGTATGAGCACGATCACGGGTGAACGCTCGGACAGCATCGAAGAACCTCTCTCGGATGCGGAGTACCGCGAGCGCCTCCGCGAACTCCCCCCGAGCGCGAAACTGATCGCGAAAGTACTCGAAACCGATGCACCGCTCTCGCAGGGCCAGCTTGCAGAAGAGTCGCTGCTCCCGGATCGCACCGTCCGCTACGCGCTCAACCGACTCGAAGAGGTCGATCTGATCGGCTCCCGGTACAGCTTCCGTGACGCGCGCAAACAGGTCTACTTCCTGCACAACTGAGCGGTTCGTTTTTCTCCCCCCTCGCCGAATATTCCGTGAATGAGCCACGTTCGGCGTGTCCCGATCGACCTCGACGCCCACGTACCGACTGGATCGACGAACGCGTACGTCGTCGGCGACGACGATGGCATCCTCGTCGACCCAGCCCGTCGAACTGACGCGCTCGACGAAGCCGTCGAGAACTGCACACCCTCCAAACTCCTTGTTACGCACACACATCCCGACCACGTCGGCGCTGTCGCCGACTACGCCGTCGAGTACGATCTGACCGTCCTCGCACGGGCCGGGTATGAACACCGTTTCGAGCGCGCCACGGGGATCGCCCCCGAAGAAACGGTTCGCGACGGGAGGCTCATCGATGCGGGGACTCACACGCTTCGAGCGATCGCAACGCCCGGCCACGCCCCGGATCATCTCGCTCTCGACGTTCTCGGAGGCTCCGAGATGCTGGTCGGTGATCTCGCGGTCGCCGATGGGAGCGTGTTCGTCGGCGGAGAGGACGGCGATATGCGGGGCTATCTCACCGCGCTCCGGCGACTGCTGGCACGTAATCCCGACCGGCTCTATCCAGGACACGGCCCCGTCATCGAGGAGCCGGACGAGACGCTGTCACGGCTCATCGCCCACCGCATCGATCGCGAGCGTCGCATCGAGCGGGCGGTCCAGAAAGGTGCATCCACACCCGAAGAGATCGTCGAGCAGGTATACGAAAAGTCGCTCGACGGCGTCCGTGGTCTCGCCCAAAAGACGGTGATCGCCCATCTGGACAAGCTGGCGGTCGAGGATCGAGTCGTCTGGTCGAACGGCGCTGCTCGCCCGCGCTGAGCGGCGCTTCGGCGTCGGGAACGCGGGTCTTTTGTCCGCCCGCACGCTCGACACCGTATGGAGAGCCTCGAAGCCGAGCTGGAGCGTGCGAGGATGCTCGACGTCGACGGGCTAGCTGACGCCATCGAGACCATCGGATTCGAGTGCACACGCTGTGGTGCCTGCTGCAAGGCCGACGAGGAGGACCCGCATACGGCGACGGTGTTTCCCGATGAAGTCCGGGAGTTACAGGACGATGAGTACGACTGGCGGGACGTTGCGCGGCCGATGCCCTACGGCATCGAGGAGGGCGAGGACGGTCCCGAGGGCGAGACGTTCGAGTGGGCACTCGGGACTGACGACTGCGGAGACTGCCAGTTTTATACAGAAGCGGATGACGGAACTGGGGCCTGTACAGTCCACGAAGACCGGCCGTTGATCTGTGCAACCTACCCGTTCAGTGTTGCGCTGGGTGGGACAAGCCAGCCGATGGGCGAACCGGTCGACGAGGAAGGAATGGTCCGTGCCCACGAGTGTGAGGGGCTCGGGCGGGCGATCAGTCGTGAGGACGCCGAAGCGCTCGCCGGGTCACTCAAAGAACGGGCGATCCGCGAGCTGGAAGAGGCGATCGGCGTCCGGGACAACTACGCCCCAACCGATCGGGACGGCATCGTCGTCTACGACTCGGAAGGTCCAAAAAACCGAGACGGCGAGAAGATCCGCTAGAAGCTTTCTTCGACGATCTCGCCGACCGCGAAGTTCGATTTCACTTCGGTAATCTCGACTTTCACTCGCTCGCCGACCTCGGCGTCCGGGACGATGATCACGTAACCCCGCTCGACGCGGGCGATACCGTCGCCCTGTTTGCCGATATCCTCGATCTCGACGTAACGTGTCTCGTTGATCTCGACCGGTGGCTGTGGTTCCGGCGGCGTCCCCGCTTTGCCGCTCGATTCGCTCCCCGTTTCGGCATCAATCTCGCGCTCGATGAGCGCAACACGGTAGGTGTTTCCGGCTTCGATCTCGCCGGTTTCGACTTCGCGTCGCGGGATCTCGACCACGTAGTTGTCCTCCTCCGCTCGCACCTCAGCACTGAACAGACACAGCAGTTTATCAGATATCTCCAAGGTCAAATACCTCCATCACAACCGTTGCAGGCGTCCGTAATAGTAGTGTCGGCGAAAAGACGTGCTGAATCAGTACATCAGTGTTTCTGGCGGCTATATTCGCCGCAACACGAGCGGATCAATCCAGCCCTCCAGTCGGGACAGTCCAACCCACCCAGCAGCTATCAATCGGCACCTTCCGGCCGCCCAGCCCGCGTAAACTCCCTCAGATCGACATCCGCTTCGATCTCCCCAGGACTCTCGTAGGGGCGATTGACGACGATGTCGCCCGCTCGCTGTTTTCCGATCCCGGGAATGGCTGTGAGCTCGTCCATCGACGCCGCATTGACGTCGAGCGGGTAGGGAACCCCCGTCACCGAACGGTAGCCGTGATCGACGATGGCGACATCGAGCGTCCGCCCGAGTTCGAGTTCGCCCGGAATGCCGACCAGCAGCGGGTAGGTCCCGAGCTGTCTGCCGAACGTCTTCCCGTCCTGGTGGTACTCAAGATGGACGTCAGGCAGCCGCGTTCCGGGCGGGGCGAGCCGCTGGAGCATCGGATTGTCGATCTCCTCGCGGACCTCGCGTTTGTACTGTTTGAACTGTTTTTTGTGGTCGCGGGCGATCTCCGCACCGGTCTCGGACATGTCGGTTCCGGCGAAGGCCATCACCTGTCGGATGTTGACTCGGCGGAGCATCAGCCCCTCGTCGTAGACGCGCTGGAGGAAACGTTTGTTGTGTGCGAACGTCTCCTCGCGCTCGCCCTTGAGGCCGTGGACGAGGTTGATTCCGGGCAGGAGTTTCGGGAGCCGATTCGGGACGTCCGGGCCGGTCGCGGGACCGTACGGTTTCTCTGCCCCGTCTGGCTCCTGGCCGGGCCGCCAGCCGCCCTCCTCGTTGACGATCCGCACCGCTTCGAGGCACTCGTCGGCGGTGACGTTCAGGTTGTTGTCGCTCATCACGTTCGGATCGGCGGATTCGAGGCCGAACGCAGCGGTGTCACCGGGGGTGTTGTGCTCGGCGATGATCCGGATCCCCTCGCGGGCCAGCTCCGGCCACTGTACCACCGTGATCGGATTCATATTGTCGAGATGCAGTGTCTCCAGATCGGGTGCGACCTCGCGGATGCCGCCGTAGAGCTGGCGCAGGGCGTCGGGATTGGGCTTCTCGCCGTCGCCGCCGTACGCGAGGATGTCGGCCTGCCGTCCGAGCCGGAAGTGTTTCACGCCGTGGTCGGCGAGCAGGTCGACCTCGGTGACGACCGACGGTGGGGGACGGAAGTCGGGGTCGCCATACAGCGGCTCGGTACAAAACGAACAGCGGTACGGACAGCCCCGCGAGGTCTCCATTTCGCAGATGAGATAGTCGGGGTGGTTCGGATGCTGTTCGACGATGAAGGTACCGTCGGCAGCCCACTGATCGATCTCCTCGTTCGAGCGCATCCGGTTGCCGAAGCCCTCAAGGCCGCTGTCGACGAGGTCGTAGGCCGCGGCCTCGATGTCGCCTTTCGCAACGAAATCGTAGTCCAGATCGTCGCGCTCGGTCTCGATTCCCCCCTCGTTGCCGTCGCCGACGCCGAACTTCACCGGTCCGCCCATCAGCGTGGTGCCCTTCGCCGTCCAGGCGAGTTCTTTCACTTCGTCGGGTTCGGCCGGAGTACCGCCGACGTACTTGCCGGGGACCGTGATCCCGCCGATGTAACAGAACAGGTCGGCGTTTGCCACGTCCGCCCACTTCGATCTGTCATCGCGGAGTTCGTCGATCGTGTGATAGGTGATCTGTTCTCGCGGGACACCGGCGTCGACCAGCGCTCCGGCCGTGTAGCGCGGATACGTCGAGATGTATGGCGGAACCCCGAAGTGAGCGGGCTCGTCGACGTAGCCGTCGACGAGGGTCACATCGAGCGTCGCGGGGTCAGTCATACCCATCTGTACCGTCTCGACGGTGAAAACCCATACGAAAGCTGGGATGGTACTGGCCGGTTGCCAACAGTTATTTACCAACTCGGAGAATGTGATCCGGATATCCAGATGTCCGATCAATCTACCCGGCGGTCCGATATCTCCACGCGGCGCGACGTACTGCAGGCCGTGGGCGTGCTCTCCACGACTGGCGCGGTCGCAGGGCTGGCAGGCTGTCTCGGAAGTGACGACGAAAATGACGATGATGACCCGATCGAAGTAGCGGATTTTGAACTCTCATCGTGGCTCTCCGCGCCCGGTACAGTCACCGGCGAGGACCACTATCCGTTCGAGTATTTCTCCTACGAGGCGTTTCTGGCGCTCGAAGACACGCTCGGCGAGGGACCGCTGTCCGAAGACGACTACGAGGAGATCGAAGCAGGCGTAAACGGCGAGGGCTCGCAACCGCGTCCGCTTCCCTCCCTGAGCGGGCGGGAGATCGACACGTTCGGCGAGTACCTCACAGTCGACAACAACGCCCAGCAGGTGCTGTACGGCGATCATGCACCGGACGCCATCGGTGACGGACTGGTCGAGGATGTCGGCTTCGAGCGCGTCGGTAGCCACGGCGGATTCGACATATACCTGAACGAGCTACAGGGCCAGCCGGTCGACATCGCGGTCGGTCTGAGCGAGGATGTCCTGCTGTGGGTCGAAGACGAGTATCCCGACGACGATATCGAAGCGCTCGCAGACACACAGACCGGTGATACTGCGCGGTACACTGACGAGAGCGAGGAGATGTCCGAACTCCTCGATCACGTCGGTAGCGGTGCGCGAAGCCTCGGCGAAACGTCCGATCCGATCTCTCAAACCGACCTCGACTTCCCGGCATTCGAGGGGCAGGTCGCCTATGGCTATGACGTCGCCCTCGACGGCGACCCGATCGACGAGCGCTATGTCATCGTCTTCGAGGACGAGGATGCGGTCACGCTCGACGATGTCGAGGCGTGGGCCGGTGGCGAGGGAGATGGCGAGGAACGGTTCGCGTCTCACACCGACGTATCCACCGAGCAGGACGGTCGGACAGTTGTAGTTTCGGGAACCCGGGAGACCGTCGATCCGTTCGTCGACCTCTACAGCCCGTGACCACCTCCCCGTGGTAAAACGCAAGGGTGTCGCCTCGAATATTCCGTAACCCACCGATACCGACGAGCGTCACGGTTGTCCGTTCAGTGTTGGTCTGTGTAGTCCAGTTAGGACACCAGCGGTTGGATGGCCGTCATTCCAGCGATTCAACCAGTCGTATCATCCCGAGGGGGCTTTGCCTACCGGTCTTCGAGGACGGGACGAGCGTCTGACGAGCGTCTGACGCACGAGGGGAAAGATAATTAACCTCCACTTAGTAACACTGGTCAAATGGACTCAATCGTTGACGATGCCATCGACGAGGCCGAGGAGGGGGAGGAGGGGCCACCGGACCAGCACAGTGTGAACCCATCGGGAACGATGACCGACGACGAACTCGAAGATGTCCTGCAGGACCTGCAAACGAACATCACGGTGGTCGGCTGTGGTGGCGCGGGCGGTAACACCGTCGATCGGATGTTCGAGGAGGGGATCCACGGTGCGAAACTGGTCGCCGCCAACACCGACGTCCAGCACCTCGTGGAGATCGAGGCCGACACGAAGATCCTGATGGGCGAACAGAAGACCCAGGGCCGCGGCGCTGGTTCGCTCCCGCAGGTCGGCGAGGAGGCTGCCATCGAGAGTCAAGAGGAGATCTACGACGCCGTCGACGGCTCGGATATGGTCTTCGTCACTGCTGGCCTCGGTGGGGGTACCGGCACGGGCAGCGCTCCGGTCGTCGCCAAGGCCGCCCGCGAGAGCGGGGCGCTGACCATCGCCATCGTCACGACGCCGTTCACTGCCGAGGGCGAGGTCCGGCGCACCAACGCTGAAGCCGGTCTCGAACGGCTCCGCGACGTCGCCGACACCGTCATCGTCGTCCCGAACGACCGGCTGCTCGACTCCGTTGGCAAACTCCCCGTCCGACAGGCGTTCAAGGTTAGCGACGAGGTGTTGATGCGATCGGTCAAGGGAATCACCGAACTGATCACGAAACCCGGCCTGGTCAACCTGGACTTCGCCGACGTCCGGACCGTGATGGAACGGGGCGGCGTCGCCATGATCGGGCTCGGGGAGTCCGATTCGGACGCCAAGGCCCAGGACTCGGTCAAGACGGCGCTTCGCTCGCCCCTGCTCGACGTCGATATTTCGGGCGCGAACTCCGCGCTCGTCAACGTTACCGGCGGCTCCGACATGTCCATCGAGGAAGCCGAAGGTGTCGTCGAGGAGATCTACGACCGGATCGATCCCGACGCGCGGATCATCTGGGGCACCTCCGTCGACGAGGAACTCGAAGGCATGATGCGAACGATGATCGTCGTCACCGGCGTCGACTCCCCACAGATCTACGGCGGCAGCGACGAGGACGAGTCCCAGCCCGAACCACAGGGCCGAGCGCCCGAACCACAGGGCCAGCCCGCCGACGGCGTCGAGGATATCGACTTCGTCGAATAGGCCCGCTCTCGCTACGTTTACGTCAGTCCGTGTGAATCTGCACCGATGAGCGACAGCACGGCGGGTTTGCATCGGGTGTCGATTGCACGCGGATACGGTCGCCGAGTCGATCCCATCAGGGGGCCGCCCATGTGGATCGCAAAGCTCCCGATAACTGACCTCTCGATCCCGAAATACGTCATCCACGGGTAGAAAGATAGAAAAAGGCCCCTCTGTTAGAAGCCCTATACACATGGACGTCCCTCTAGATCTCACGTCGTACGTGCGGGTCCTCAAAATGGCCAGCACGCCGTCGTGGAACGAGTTCTCACAGGTCGCCAAGATCGCCGGTGCTGGCATTCTCGTCGTCGGTTTCATCGGCTTTCTGATCGCCGCGTTTATGCTCCACCTGGTGCCACCCTACGAGGGTGGCTTCCTGCTCTGGGCAGCCCTCGGAGCGTGATATAGCATGTCGATTTACGCAGTCAAAACAACCGCGAGTCAGGAACGCACCGTCGCCGACATGATCATGACTCGTGAAGAAGACGACATCCATGCGGCGCTCGCACCCGACTCGCTTACTAGCTACGTGATGGTTGAAGCCGAGGACGATGCGATCCTCTCTCGCGTCCTCGAGGAGATCCCTCACGCTCGCAGTATCGTCCCCGGTGAGAGCGGTATCTCGGAGGTCGAACACTTTCTCTCGCCCACGCCGGACGTCGAGGGGATCGCGGAGGGAGACATCGTCGAACTCGTCGCCGGACCGTTCAAAGGCGAGAAGGCACAGGTCCAGCGGATCGACGAGGGCAAAGATCAGGTAACCGTCGAACTCTACGAGGCGACCGTTCCGATTCCCGTAACCGTCCGGGGCGACCAGATCCGCGTGCTCGACAGCGACGAACGGTAACTATAACGAACCGCTGTCGTTCAACCGCTCGACAACCTGCTGGAGATCGGCTGTCGCTTCGACTTCGTCCTTTACTTCTTCGCGCTCGCGGACGTCATCGGAGTCGGCGTCGTACGCGCGCACGTACTCGGCGCGAGTGTGCTCGTTAAACGCGTGTCTGAGCGCCAGATAGCCGTCGGGGACGACGACGCCACAGACCTTGCACTCACGGCGCTGGTGCTCGCTCGTCTGGTGGATAATCGCGTCCTCGATCTCGTCGAATACCTCGCCACAGCCATCGATTCCGCATGCCCAGGTCATTAGTGAACGCCTCTCCCGGCAGGGGCTAAAACCCTTCGGCACTCACGCTCGCTCGCTGTCGACTGCCTGTGCCCGCTCGCTGAACCAGCCGACGCCGGCGAACTCGTAGGGGCGGTCGAGTAGCCACATGTAGAGGACGATCCCCTGCACGAGGAAGACGTTCGTCAAGAAGAAAAACAGCGCCTCCTCGACTGGCAGTCCAAGCAGGGAGAGGCCGATCGTGTGTGTCTCCGAAATCGACCAGATCCCCAGACCGATCGCGATCCGATCGACGGTCCAGAGGTATAGCGTTGGGACGACAAGTGCCACTGCGAGGAGTCGTGGGACTTCTTTTATTAGATACGTGATCCCGAACGCCCACTGGATGGCGAGGATCGGGCCCGCCCAGAACAGCAGGGAACCGAGATAAAACGTCGAGGTCGTCCCCATGAGGAAGTATCCGAGAACGCAGATCGCGAGACCGCCAGCCGCTCCCGCGAGCCGATGTGATAGTGGAATCAGTAACGACCGGTCTTCGACAGTCAGGAACTGAAATAGCCAGAACGCCGTGAGTATCGGCTGCAGGATGAAAAAGAGGTATTCCTCTATCGGCGTGTACCAGATCGTTCCGAGCACAGCACCGTCGCCGTACCACCAGACACCTCTGGGAATCATGACGTTCGTCCACGGTGTCGTGTAGACGACCGCGAGAAACAGCATAATGGCGAGCCCGGAGAGTGGAGCACGTCCCCAGCTAGCGTCGTCCCGCCGCCACGCAAACCACCCCAAGACCAGCAATGGCGGCAGAATGAACACGAGATGAAACTCCATGTAGGTAAGTGGTACGCTCATGTGCGATCACCGGGGTGACGTCCGTCGCAGACAGCACCGACATGGGTACTTGGGCGACACGTCCCGAAAACCGACCTGCGGCTACTCCGGTAATAGCGATAGCTCATCCTGTAAAAAGCAGTGAATCGTATGACTAAGAATCATCTCCTTACTAGTTAGGGTTCACGAAGGATTGGACGAGTTTGCGCTCGGCCGCACGGAGATGCTGGTGGAACGTCTGTCGAGTGATCCCCATCGTTTCCGCGACCTCTTCACCGTCGACCTGGCGTGGCCACTCGAAGTAGCCGTTCAAATGGGCTGTCTCCAGCGCCGCCTGCTGACGGTCGGTCAATCGTTCGTTTACCGCCGCGGCGAACTCGTGGGTCGTCTCTTCATGTCCGTCACGCTCGTGTTTGGCCTTGAGCTCGACACGGTCGTACAGCGACTCAAGCAGTTCGAGTACCGATCGGGTATTGTACTTTAATGGCAGTTCCAGGGATAGCGTCGCTTGCGTCGGCTCTGCCGTAATGTTCACGACCGACGCACCGTAATCTCCGAGCTGGTCGAATGGTTCCTTCGTGTTGACCTCGGCAGCGAACGTGTACCCCTCGTCCGTCTCCGAAACACGACGAATATTCTCGACGCGTGGAAGTGATAGCAGATCGGCCGGGTTGCCGTTCATTCGTGTCGTCCGAACGTAGATCTCGTAGCCGTTATCGCGCACCAGCCCGACGAACTCGACATCGGTGCCGATCACGTCGGCGAACCGCGAGAGTGGGAACGTCTCGTCGTAGATCTCGAACTCCAGTTCGAGGACGTTTGCAGTCGTCAACATTCGTGCCGTCTCGGCGGCGTTGAGGCCACTGGCGATCATCTGTCCGATCGATTCGAACAGCTCGACTTCCCGACTGTCCAGCGCATCGTCGCTATCGGCGTAGACGCCCAGTAGTCCGTACCTCTTTTGTTGATAGACCAGCGGAATGATGGCGAGCCGTCGTGCGCCGACTGAGTCCGGGGCGAGCCGCCCGCGCTCGTCGGAGCCGACTGTGCAAACCCTGACGCTCCCCAACTCGAGTGCGTCTTCGACCGCGTTCGGCATCGATTCGATCTCGACTGGCGACTGAATCCCGGATATCGCTCCCGTCTGTGTCGACAGTTGTAGCTTCGTATCAGCTGGATTCATCGTCCCGATCCAGCTCGCGACGTAACTTTTCGAGCTGACTATCTCCTCACAGACTTGCTGTTCGATCGTTGCACGTTCGTTCTCCTCGACGAGGATCCGGGTAATCTCGCTAAGGAGTCCGTTCACACGCGATAGTATTCGTTGCAATACGGTCCGTTCGGCTGCTAGTTTCTCCGCGCGCCCCTTTGCGAGCCGTTCGGCTGCTTTTCTGTCTGTCACGTCGTTCTGGAACCCGACGTAGTGGACGAGCTCTCCGTCGTCATCGTATATGGGCGCGACTGTCAACTCGTTCCAGAAGGGTGTCCCATCGTTCCGGTAGTTTCGGATCTCGACGGTGACTGGCTCTTCGTCCTCGATTGCTGTCGCCAGTTCGTCGACGTTATCCGGATCCGTTTCCGGCCCCTGTAGGATCCGAGGATTCCGACCGAGCATGTCTCCTTCGTCGTACCCGGTCAGTTCGGACCATGCTTCGTTGACGAACACGAGCGGGTTATCCGCCAGTGTGGGGTCGCTCATCGTGATTCCGATCGGTGCCTCGTGGACGGCACGCGAGATATCTTCCGGCGTCGGTCTGTGTTCCTCGATTTCCTCTTTGTGGACCGTCGCCGATCTGTTGACGGTAAGATCGGTGACTTCGGTGTTTAACTGGCGTAACGATTCGGCTCCGTTCTTTCGAAGGAACCTGCTTACCCCGTTATCGAAGGCCCGCTCCGTGATCTCCTCTTCGTCCGAGTCGGTAAAAAGAACGACCGGTAGTCCGGGATGTGTTTCGCGCACGGCCGATAATAACGAGAGCCCGTCGTCGCCGGGGAGTTCGTACCCGCTCACCAGGCAGTCGAACTGCTGGCTGGACAGTTTGGCGAGCGCTCTCGTCGCCTTGCTGACGTGGACGACCTGACAGCCCGTGCTCTCAAGTGAGGCCTTGATGTCGTCGGCGTCTTCCGCCGGATACACGAGCAGCGTCCGGGGTTTGATCATAGTAAGGTATTGGAGCGCGTCGGATAATATGTTCTGGTATGTTTCATTATCAATTTAGAAATATTAAGAACACGGGTTGGGGTTAGTGCTCCCAACCGACTACTGAGTTTCTCTTGGTACCTTTTCGCATGTTTGTAGGATGTGTTCATACTAGTAAGGACATACCCTTTTTACATAGTCGTACCCCTCTTCGATTGGATTATGTTAGAGGCGATAGCTGGTGATGCGGCTGCAATAGCACAGTTCGGGACGTTCCTCGAGATGACACAGCCAGAAATCTTCGAGGCAGTACAGGATGACGCGCTGCTGAGCGCCTCGTTCTGGGTAAACATCGCGCTTGCCGGCCTCTCGATCCTGCTGTTCGTGTATATGGGTCGTAACGTCAAAGATCCACGCGCGCAGCTGATTTTCGTGGCGACGCTGATGGTCCCGCTTGTCTCAATCTCCAGTTATACTGGGCTCGTGTCCGGACTGACAATCAGTTTCCTGGAGATGCCGGCGGGGCACGCACTCGCGGGCGAAGAGGTACTCACCATGTGGGGTCGCTACCTCACCTGGGCACTGTCGACTCCGATGATCCTGCTCGCACTCGGTCTGCTTGCAGGCTCTAACGCGACGGATCTGTTCACGATCCTTGTTGCGGACATCAGCATGTGTGTGACCGGGCTTGCAGCTGCACTGACCGTGTCTTCACACGGCCTGCGCTGGTTCTGGTACTTCATCAGCTGCATGTTCTTCCTGGTCGTCCTCTACGTCCTGCTGGTCAAGTGGCCGGAGGACGCCAAAGCGAACGGGACGGCTGAAATCTTCAACACGCTGAAGATCCTCACGGTCGCGATGTGGCTCGGCTACCCGATCTTCTGGGCGCTCGGCGCCGAGGGGATCGCCGTGCTCGACGTCGCGATCACCTCGTGGGCCTACAGCGGGCTCGACATCGTCGCGAAGTACATCTTCGCGTTCCTGCTGCTGAACTGGGTCGCGAAGAACGAGTCGGTCATTGCGGACATGCCGTCGGTCGGCGTCGACCGCTCCGGGGCGTCCGGCGCGGCCCCTGCTGACGACTGATCGGACCCGGATTCGACGAGTCGCCTTTTTTATTGTCGCGCTCCGGAGTATCCACTGATGAGTGACACTTCCAGCCCTACTGCAGAGCGACTCACAACAGCCCTTGCTGGACGGCGGTTAGAGGGGGCCGCCAGACTGGCGCTTCTTCCGGGCTGGATCACGCTCCTTGCGACCTCCGTCGTTGTCACGGTCGTCGGCACGGAGATTCCGCTTTCGATACAGTTAGCCCCACTATTCTTGAGCGTCCTCCTGCTGGGACTTCCCCACGGTGCGGTCGACCATCTCGTCACTCCCCGTGCGAGAGGGACGGGACTGACCGCCCGCTCACTGGCGGAGGTCGGGCTCGTGTACGCACTGCTCGGTGGGGGGTACGCGGTGGTCTGGTTTCTCTCGCCTGCCGCCGCGTTCGTCTTCTTCATCCTGCTCACCTGGTTTCACTGGGGACAGGGTGACGTGCACCCGCTTCGGGAACTCGTCGGTGTCACACACGTCCGGGGTCCCGGCGGGACGGCACTGACCGCCCTCGTCCGCGGCGGCGCACCCATGCTGGTGCCGCTGGTCGCGTTCCCCGGCGAGTACCGACGCGTCGCCGAGTGGATCGTCGGCGTAGTCGACCCGGGTGCCGTCGGTGCACTCGATCCATTCTTCACTACCGAAGCGCGCCTTCTCGTCGCCGTCGTGTACGGCTCGCTCGTCGTCACTGCACTCGGGCTGGGGTGGATTCGTGCGTCGAACACGCGTCCGTGGCGGATCGACGCCGCCGAAACCGGATTGCTGGTCGTGTTTTTTGCTACCGTCCCACCACTGCTTGCGATCGGCCTGTACTTCTGTTTCTGGCACTCGCTCCGGCACATCGTCCGATTTTTGCTGCTTGACGACCGGATTGCGGCGTCCGTGGACGACGGGGCTGTCGTGGCCCCGATGGCCCGGTTTGCCCGCGACGCTGCCCCGCTGACGGCGCTCTCACTCGTGTTTGCCGTCGCGCTCTACCTGTTGCTGCCGGGAGCCGCAGCCGACCCCGGGAGCCTAATGGGGGTCTATCTGGTCTTTATCGCCGTGCTGACGCTCCCACACGTCGCCTTCGTTTCCGTCCTCGATTACTACGATGGGTTCTGGCGATGACCGGATACCGTAATCGCTAATTCGGGACACCCGGAATTCGTGGCTGTGACCGAACGCGATGGGACCCGGGTCGATTGCCACGTGAAAATACTCGACGAAGGTGTCGCCGAGCGGGCAAAGGCACGCGGGATCGACGTACTCGTGTACGCTCCTCATTTCATGCCCTTGCCCGAGATAGAGCGCCGGGCGGATCGGTTCTCGGACGATGAACTCCTCGTTGTCCCCGCCCGCGAGGTGTTTACCGGCCCCTGGCGCGAGCGCAAACACGTCCTCGCACTGGGACTGTCCGATCCCATCCCCGACTTCATCTCGCTCGATGGTGCGATGGCTGAACTCGATCGGCAGGACGCCACTGTGATCGTCCCTCACCCCGAGTTTCTCACGGTTGGACTGGCCGAAGACGATATCCTGGCCCACCGTGAGCGGATCGACGCGGTCGAGGTGTACAATCTGAAACACTGGCAACGACACACCACCCGGGCCCGCGAGATTGCGCGGACCGTCGACGCTCCGGTTACCGCGTCGTCGTACGCGCATCTCCCTGGCTCTGTCGGCTTGGCATGGACGACGTTCGATCGCGATATCCGGACCGAAGCCGAGCTGTGCACTGCGCTGCAGGACGGCGTCTCACGGCAGGCCTGTCGTCGTCGGGGGTGGAGCCACCGGCTCCAGTCGGTCGCGGAGTTCGCCCATCTCGGCTGGGAGAACACCGGGAAGAAGTTCGATCGAATCGTCCTCTCGGAGACCGAGCCAACACACCCGACACGATCGCTCTATGCGAGTCGGTTCGACGACGTCTCGGCATACTAGATGCCGACCGACGACCGGGCAGCGTCGAGCGCCATCAGCGGGACATCGTAGATGATCAGTGCCGCGACGACGAGTTCTGCCAGCGTAACCACGATCGTCATCAGCGTCGAACGATTGCTACTCACCGCGACGCCGATCGGGAGACCGAACTCCTTCTTCCAGATCGGGTAAAACAGCGCAATGCCACGCTTGCTCCCCGCGATATCGAGGACATAGTGCGTCAGCACACCGATCCAGACGTACTGAAGGTTCCCGTCAAAGAAGTACGGGAACGCAACGAACAGAGCCAGTATTGGGAGGTTGTGCAGCGTCTTGCGGTGTTTTCCGAAGTCAGTGTCGACGTCCGGAAACAGTGCGCCGAGTGTGACGGGAATACCGATTGCGACCATCGCAATAAACGTTGTCTCGTCACCAGCGGGCTCGAGCAGGTACGCGAGACCGATGCTCAGGAAGACGGCGTTGAGCACGTGTCCTTTTTTATTCATCGGATATACTGATCTTCTCCGACCGCCCGCCGAAAGATACTTTCCCTTTTGATCCGGTTACAGACCGGATACCAACCGTAGTTCCGCGAGCACATCTTCCAGCGCCTGCTGGACGGTTGCTGATCGGACTGCCGACCGATCTCCCTCGAATTCGTAGCGTGAGACCGTTGTGTACGACTCGTTCGTCTCCCACGGACCGGCGTACGCGACGCCGAGATACACCGTCCCGACAGGGGTCTCCTCGGTTCCGCCGCCCGGCCCCGCGACGCCGGTTATCCCAACACCCCAGGTTACGTCTGCAGTATCCCGAACACCGCTGGCCATCTGTCGAGCAACCGGTTCGCTGACCGCCCCATGATCGTCGAGGTCCTCCCGGTTGACCCCCAGCAGCTGCCGCTTGGCGTCGTAGGCGTAGGTTACCAGCGCACGGTCGAAGTAGTCACTGGAGCCGGGGACTGCCGTCAGCGCTGCTCCCATGAGTCCTCCAGTACACGATTCTGCGGTGGCAATCGTGGCGTCTTGCTCACGAAGCTGGTCACCGAGTTCGGCGGCGAGAGTAGCCCCCGGCGGTTTCGTGCTGTCGTCAGGATCGCTCATATCGGCGAATCGATCGGCACCGTCTTGAATCCCCGCCGTCCCGAAAGAGACTCCCGTCACCGCTCGAACGAAGTGCCATGAGCAACGACCGGCCACTGTTCTTTCAGGTCATGCAGTACGCCGACCGCGCTGATGGTGACGTGATCAACATGGTAAGTGGCAGCCCCGACTGGGAACCCCCTGCCGCGCTTCGCGAGGGGCTCGTCGAGTACGCTGATAGCGAGCCCGACGCGTTCCAGTACCAGCCCAGCGAGGGACTGACGAAGCTCCGCGCCGAGATTGCCGACCGCCGAGGAGTCGATCTCGAACAGGTTGTCGTCACGAACGGCGGCGCGGAGGCGAACTACCTCGCGATGGCCGCGGCGCTGGAGCGTTCAGGAGGCGATGAGGTACTCCTCACTGATCCGGTGTACCCGTACTACCCACGGAAGGCGGAGCTGTTGAGCGGTGTTCCGGAGTACGTCTCAGCAAATGCGGATGGCACGCTCGATCCGGCGCTGATCCGCGACGCCGCCACCGAGGAGACTGCGGCGATCGTCGTGACGACGCCGAACAACCCGACCGGTGCGGTGTACGACGAGTCGACGATGTGCGAACTCGTGGCGATTGCGGAGGATGTCGACGCTATACTTGTTAGCGACGAGGTGTATGACCATTTCGACTACTCCGGTGACTTTTCGAGCGCGCTGGCAGTCGACTCCGACCATCGAATCGTCACCAACTCCTTCTCGAAGTCGCTGGCGATCACCGGGTTCCGGGTCGGCTACGCTGTGGTCCCGCACGCGCTGATCGACTCGGTGAAGACGCGGCACATGCTGGTCAACGTGGCCGGAAGCCGTCCTGCCCAGTACGCTGTCCTGCAGGCGCTACAGGAAACCGAGCCCGCGTACTACCGGGAGAACCGCGAACGGATGTATGCGCGGATCGAGGCGTTTACCGACGGTCTTGAACAGGCGGGTGCCGAATACACGATTCCTGACGGTGGCTTCTACGTCCTCGCACGGTTCCCGGAGTTCCCGGGGACACTTGCGAACGTCGAGCAGTTGATCGACGACACCGGGGTCGCAGGGATGCCCGGCGAGGCGTTCGGGAGCGCCCGCGACGAGTGGCTTCGATTCGCGTTGCTCTCGCCGCGTGTCGACGAGGCCGCGGATCGGCTCGCGGAGTATTTCTAGCGCAGCCCTTTCGGGGTAGTCGGACTGTCGGTCGGCCCTGCCCACCGACCCCGGGCGTCCATGCGCTCTGGCCGCCCGATCCCATATGAACCGACGGGTACACAAGCCCGCGAGCGGTAGCGCGGGTATGAGCAGCATCGACGTCGAGGCGGTCGACGAGGTCGAGGAGGGGTCGACGGAGCCGGATGATGGGTCTGCAGATCCGATCGATGAGAGTGATGACGACGGGGTCGAGGTTGACGTCGAACCCGGTATCGAAATTACGCCCGAGACGCCCGAGTACGTCCTCTACGGCGGCAAAGGCGGCGTCGGGAAGACGACAATGGCCGCGGCGACCGCGCTGGCCAGCGCCGAGTCGGGGACGAAAACGCTGGTCGTCTCGACCGATCCGGCTCACTCGCTGTCGGATACCTTCGAGGCCGACATCTCGCCGCGCCCGGAACGGATTCGCGAGGACGTTCCGCTGTACGCCGCCGAGATCGATCCGGATGATGCGATGGAGGAGAACGCCGCGATGTTCGGCGGTGGCGCTGGGGCCGAACCCGGGTCTGCAGGCGGCCCGGATATGAGTGCAGAGGCCGGTGCCGGTACTGGCTCACAGGGCGGTCTGGGCGGTCTCGGCGACCTGCTCGGCGGTGATGGGCCGATGGACATGCTGATGGGCGGGTCGATGCCGGGCTCGGACGAGGCGGTGGCGATCCAGAAACTCATCGAGTACATGGACGACCCACGCTTCGATCGGGTGGTCGTCGATACTGCGCCGACGGGTCACACCCTGCGACTGCTCGAACTCCCCGAGATCATGGATACCATGGTCGGCCGGGTCCTCGCGATGCGCGAGCGGTTCAGTGGAATGCTGGAGGGCGTCAAAGGGATGTTCGGCGGCGAGGACGTCCCCGAGGAGGGTGGTGTCGACGAGTTGCGAGAGCTCAGCGAGCGGATCGAACGCCTCCGTGAGACCTTGCGTGACCCGGCCCAGACCGACTTCCGTGTCGTGATGGTCCCCGAGGAGATGAGCGTTTTCGAGAGCCAGCGACTGGTCGACCAGTTGCGTGAGTTCGAGATTCCCGTCGGAACAGTGGTTGTGAACAAAGTGATGGAGGATCTGGCGGACGTGACCGACGATGTCGATGCCGATCAGTTCGTCACGCCGGACCTCGACAGTTGCGAGTTCTGCCAGCGTCGCTGGGACGTCCAGCAGGCGGCGCTGGGATCCGCACACGAGTTGTTCCGCGGCCACGAAATCAAGCGCGTCCCGCTGTTTGCCGACGAAGTGCGTGGAGAACGGATGCTCCGGACTGTTGCGCGCTGTCTCTCTTGACTGGTTCAGACGAACCGCCGAACGATCCCGAACACGGCATCGCGGATCGGGTCGGGCGCGAGTCTGGCGAGCGAACTCAGCTTGCCGAACTGTCCTACAGGGTAGCGTGGGCTGGGATTCGGGCTGTTCGCGGCTTCGAGGATGGTTTCAGCGACTTCTTTTGCTTCGATTGAGCCGAACCCGCCACCGCCGATGAGCTGGGTATCCTCGATCACCGAGTAAAACCAGTCGTACGCGCCGGAACGCTCCAGTTTATCGGTTCGGGCTCGCATCTCGTCGCCGAAGGAGGTATTCACTGGCCCGGGCTCGACCAGCGCGACATCGATGTCGAACGGCTCGACCTCCGAACGGAGCGCATCGCTCATCGCTTCGAGCGCGAATTTCGAGCCGCAGTAGACGCCGCCGCCCGGGTGGGAAACGCGTCCCCCAACGCTGGAGACGTTCACGATGGTCCCGCGCTCGCGCTCTCGCATGTGGGGGAGGACGGCTCTGATCAGTCGATGTGGCCCGTAGACGTTGACATCGAACTGTTCGTGGACGACTTCGGTTGGGACTTCCTCGATTGGTCCCATTTGGCCGTAGCCGGCGTTGTTGATCAGCGCGTCGATCCGCCCGGTCTCGCTGAGGACCCGTTCGACCACCTGTCGGACATGGTTCTCGTCGGTGACGTCCAGCTCGGCCGTCTCACATCCGGCCTCGCCGAGGTCGGCGATGTCGTCGGTATCGCGCGCGGTCGCGTAGACCGTCCACCCGTCGTCGTCGAGAAATGCCTTCGCGGCCTCGCGTCCAATCCCAGACGAACAGCCGGTTATCAGCACCGTCTTCAGTTTCCCCTCACGGGGCGGCGTCTCGCCCGTCTCGTCGTCTTGCGTGTCGGCCATGTGGTCCAATTAGCCGCCAGGTAATTAAGGGTGGGAGAAATTCCGGCGTCATAATGGGCGTTCAGTCCTGGACGAGCGACTTCGCTTCCTCGGCGTACGCGTCGGCCCGCCGTGTCGGCTCGGGCAGTTTGTAGCCGTCGGCAAGTGCAAGCACGAGATCGGCGGCGGTTGCTGGCCCGACCCGGTGTCCTGGGCTGACGTACAGCGGGTTGATGTGACGATTCGGCGAGTCGTACTGGCGCGTCTGGACGGCATAGCCGATCGTCGCTCCGTCCGGCGCGGTGACGTCCGCGTCAGCCTCGATGGGGACGCGCTCGTCCGCCGCGAGCCCCTCGATTGACCAGGTGGGCGTCCCACACAGCAGGCTCTTGGCGACGCCGATACTTGGCACGTCGAGCACGACACCGATGTGGGTCGCGATCCCAGCTTCGCGAAAGTGGATCCGGCCGCTCCCGTCGAAGACGAACAGGTCGGGTGTGTTCGTCAGCTTCTCGACTGCATCGAGGATCGGGCCGCCCTCTCGGAACGCCAGCAACCCCGGAATATAGGGGATCGAGAGATCGGTCACCGAATAGACGCGCTCGATGATCTCGCCACCCCGTGAAACGACGATTGCGCTGATTGCCCGGTCGTCGAGAAACGCCTGATCGACGCCAGCGACGAGCGGGGGCTCCTCGCCCGGCGTCGCAAGCTGCCCATCGATGATCGGTGCCGGATCGAACTCGAAGTCGTCGGTGAACGTCGCTACAGCAGCAATCTCGCGCTGCTGGGCTTCCATCTCGTCGTGGCTGTTCCCGGGATCGGGTACGAGATCGGGACGGACCAGCTCTGGCGGGCCACGCATCGATCAGAACCGGCCGCGGCCCGGACCGCCAGGGCCGCCCGGACCCCCGGGGCCACCGGGACCGCGCCCCCCGCCTAGCTGGACCTGATTCGGCGTCCGGATCTGCCCTTTGACGTAGTTCCCGTAGACCAGTCCGATACCGAGACCGATGAGGTGGGCGATATGAGCGACGCCTGACCCAACCCCCGGGGCACTGGCTGCAAACACCGAATAGCCCGCGAACAGCACGGTCAGCAGCCAGATCGGCATCGGGAGGATGAAGTAGACGTACACTTTGAGTCCGGGGTTCAGAATCGTCAGGACGCCCATGATCGCCAGCGCTGCGCCGCTTGCTCCGAGTACGGGCACTGCATCGCCCATGAGAATACCGATGCCGATCTGTCCGAGCCCCGCGAGGATCCCACTGACGATGAACAGTACGGCGAACTCTCTGGAGCCGATGTAGTCCTCGACCAGTCGGCCGAAGAAGTAGATCACGATGCTGTTGACCGCGATGTGGAACAGTCCGCCGTGTGCGAAAATCGACGTGACCCACGTCCAGAGGTACAGTGGGTTCTGGGGATCGAGCGTGAACAGTGCCCGAAACAGGGACCAGTCGTAGATCCCGGGGTTGCCGACCACGCCAGTAAACGTCTGAACGGCCAACTGGGCGGCAAACGTGAGCCACATCAACACGAGGAACACGAACGTCATGTTCCCGCGGAAGTACGCCAGCGGCCCGCCCGGACCGGTGTCGATTCCGAGCCGGTCGAGCAGGCTGCGAGAGCCGCCACGGTCGTCGACGCTGTCGTCGAACCCGCTGTCGAAGACGCCGCTCGGATCGTTCCACTGGTTGAGTCCCGGACAGTCGTGGTTCTCCGGCAGGCGATGCTCCGGACAGAACGTCCCGCCGCACTGACTACAGTTGTACGGCATGTTCTCTTCGCGCCCACACACGTCGCAGTTCGCCATTTGCTCACCCTTCGGGCGGCCCTCAAAAGGGGTTTGCGGTCCGATTTCGCCGTGGCTTTTTGCCGGTCGGTGCCCTCCGAACGAGTATGCAGGAGTACCAGCGCAAACAGCTCCTCGAACGCGTCGACCGCGAGGGTGCGACGGTCGGCGCGGAGATCCCCGAGCGGATCGCCGTGCAGGGCGAGGAGATCGACCTCCACGAGTTCGTCTTCGAGATCAAGCGCCGGGAGACGTACCCGGCGAGCGAGCGCGAGCGCGTCGACCGGGCGAAAAAGAACCTGCGCCGGGAGCGTCTCCAGCGCCGCCAGCGGATCGAAGAGGGGGATATTAGTTTCGAGGAGGGCGAACGACTGGCCCGCTCGATCGTCGGACTCGACCGCGCGCTCAACGCCCTGGAGAACCTCCAGCCCACTGACCTCGAAGGAGAGGCGATGGCACAGGAGACTGCCGACAAGAAGCGCTGGATGTCGTTTCTCAAACAGGCACTCGGTCACGAGGACACAAGCTCGGGCCGCCTCGGCGGGGCGGGGAGGGGTCGATGACGACCGACGACGAGATCGCTGGCGCGCTGGAGGCGATGGCCGACCTGCTCGAAGCGAAAGACGTCGAGTACAAACCCCGCGCCTACCGGCGGGCGGCCGAAAACATCCGCGAGCATCCCAGCTCCGTGGCCGCGCTTGCCGAGGACGGAACCGACGCACTCGACGAGATAGACGGCGTCGGGGACGCTATTGCGGCGAAGATCGTCGAGTACACCGAGACCGGCAAGATCGAGGAGCTAGAGGAGCTTCGCGGTGAGCTACCGGTCGAGATGGACGCCCTCACGCGGGTTGAGGGTGTCGGCCCGAAGACCGTCGGGACGCTGTATCGCGAACTCGGCGTCCGGACGCTCGCGGATCTGGACCGGGCCGCCCGCGAGGAGAAGATACGCGAGATCCACGGCTTCGGCCCGAAAACCGAACAGAACATTCTGGAGAACATCGAGTTCGCCCGGAGTGCCCGCGAGCGAGAGTTGCTGGGTGACGGTCGCCCGCTTGCGGACGCGATCGTGAAGCATCTGGCAGACAGCGATCCGGTCGAGCGCGTCGAAGTGGCTGGCTCGATCCGGCGCTGGCGCGCGACGATCGGCGACGTCGACGTGCTGGTCGGGGCCGAGGATCACGGTGCCGTCCTCGATGCCTTCACCGACTGGGAGCGGGTTGAGTCAGTGATCGAGTCCGGCGAGAACAAGGCAAGCGTCCGGGCGGGCGGCGGTGTCCGGGTCGACATTCGTGTCGTCGTCGACGCGGAGTTCGGGAGCGCGCTGCAGTACTTTACGGGAAGCAAAGAGCACAACGTCGACCTGCGTAACTACGCGCTCGATCGGGACATCAAACTCAACGAGTACGGGGCCTTTGATATCAGCGACGTGGCGGCTCCCGAGAGCGACCAGCGCGTCGGCGAGCGGATCGGTGGGCATACCGAAGCGAGCATGTACGACGCCCTCGATCTGCCGACGATCCCGCCAGAGCTTCGCGAGGGGCGCGGCGAGATCGAGGCCGCGGCCGCGGGCGAGCTTCCCGACCTCGTCACCGAGGCCGACGTTCGGGGGGACATCCACGCGCACACGGACTGGTCGGACGGCGGCTTCACGATCGAGGAGATGGTCGGACAGGCCGCCGCGTTCGGCCACGAGTACATCGCCGTCACCGACCACGCGAGCGGCCCCGGTATTTTCGGGAATACGGGTCTGGACGACGACGAACTGATCGAGCAGATCGATGCCGTTGAGGCAGTCGCTGCGGACGCCGAGGTCGAGGTTCTCACGGGCGTCGAGGCGAACATCGACGCCGAGGGTGGGCTCTCGGTGAGCGAGGACGTCCTGGACGCGCTGGATGTGATCGTCGCCTCGCCACACAGCGCGCTTGACGCCGACATTGACGCCGCCACAGAACGACTCACGACGGCGATGGAACACCCGGCAGTCGACGTGCTGGGTCACCCCCACGGTCGACTACTCAACCAGCGTGCGGGCCTCGATCTGGACGTCACGGAGATCGCAGCCGTGGCCGCCGAGCAGGACGTCGCACTCGAAGTAAACAGCAACCCCACGCGACTCGACCTGTGGGGTCGACCGGTTCAGACCGCAGTCGAGGCCGGAGCACCGATCGCAATCAATACGGACGCCCACAGTCCCGGTGAGTTTGGAAACGTCCGCTACGGCGTCCACACCGCTCGTCGCGGCTGGGCCGAGCCGAGCGACGTGGTCAACACGTGGCCCGTGGAGGAACTGCGGGGGTTCCTTCACTGATTACGGTCTCGTATGGCGCGCTTTCTCGTCGACACGATGTGTGGTCGACTGCCGCCGTATCTCCGGCTCTGTGGGCACGATACCGTCTACGCCCCTGACCGGGATATCGAGGCCGACGACGCCCTGCTCGCGGTCGCGGTTGCCGAAGACAGAACGATACTGACGCGTGACCGGCGGCTGGCGGATCGTGCGGAGGCTGCCATCTTGCTGACCGAACGTGAGACCGAAGGACAGCTATCGGAACTCGCCGCGGCCGCGGTCGATCTCAGCCCGACCGAGACGCCACGCCGATGCGGTCGCTGTAACGGGGCTGTCGAGCCGGTTTCCGGGGCCGATCCGGAGATTCCGGAGTACGTCCCCGACGAACTGCCACGCGACGAAATGGCGGCAACGCTGTGGCGCTGTCGCTCCTGTGAGCAGTACTTCTGGAAAGGGAGCCACTGGAACCGGATGGTCGAGATGCTCGAATCGGTACGCTGATCAGCGGTTCGGCTCCCACTTCTCGCAGGCGTCCATGTCGTCCATCTCCTCGTTGTGGTAGCCACAGTAGGGGTGCATCCCGGCCGAGGACTTGACGTAGCGGAAGTGCTCACAGTTCCCGCAGTACTGATCACCGACATCCTTTGACGCCGACGATGTGGTGGGGCTATCTCCCAGCGGCGAACTGATATCGCTCGTACTCGCCCCGCCGTCGCTGGCGGTGTCCGAGGGGCCGAGTCCGCCTGCGCTTCCGCCGCTCGACCGGGTCACTCCGCCGGTGGACGTGCCGTAGGTCCCCGGTTCGCGGTTCGACTGGGTCGACCTCCGGGAGGCACTGGCGTCGCTCTGTGCGCCGCTTCCTGACGTTCCGGGCCGATTCGTCTGCGTTTCAACCTCGCCGTCCGGCGTCCCGCCGAGCATCCCGATGCCGCCGAGACCCCCCGACCGGACCTCCGAGCGGTCGACCTCGACGACGCGGGTTTCCCCGGACTCGGTGCGGACCTCAAGCGAGACTGTGCCGCCCGGATCATTGCGCTCTTTGAAGTTCGCAATGCCGACGAACAGACAGCCGAGCGTGATCATGATCCCGAGAAAGTACACGCCCAGTACATATGGCGTCAGGTTCTGATTGTAGCCTGCCCAGTCGCTGGGGTAGGCGTGCCAGAACAACGCAACGCCAAGTACGGCGATACTCGCGCCGATCACCGAGGCGGCGCGGAGCCGATCACTTGCTGGAAGGATCGTGGAGACGCCGAGCAGCGTCGCCGGAACACCAAGACCGGCCAGGACGCCGCCGATCAGGTTCGGCGTGAACTCGCCCTCGATACCGACGAGTCCCGGCAGGCCGGTCGTCGCGACGAGCATCGCGAGAACCGTTAGCACCGCTCCCGCGATGAACAGACCGATGCCGACGTACAGCCGCCGGACGTCCCCGACCTCCCCGACGTGGCCTTCGTAAACGTCCGCGAGGCTAGTCATAGTTGCCGTATTGTGGCCCCTCATACATAACAGTATGTCAGACACCTGCAGTTCACTGATCGCCGGGCCGTCAAGTATTGCCGTTCAGTTCCGGTGATGAAACAAAGTCGGGACGATCCCGCGGACGGCCGTTCTCCAGCAGTACGACGAACAGCCGAAGCGAAACACATAATCGCCGGGGCCCTGAACGTCGATACATGTCAGACGACGACGCGGAAGACGAGACGCCCGCCGTCGAGCTCGGCGAGGGGACGCCAGTCGAAGGCGCACCGCTGGCCCGCCCCGCCTCACGGCTCACGTGGCCGGTCGAACGAAGCGAGGTCGTCCGCCGCGAGGGCGAGACGGTGGTCCGAACTCCCGACGGTCCGCAGACGCTCGAAACGCTGCTCGAAGACATCGAGACGACGTATTTCCAGAGTCGGCAGGAGTTCGTCGGCGAGCTCGAAGCAGTCATCGGTGACGGACCCATCCCGACCAACTGATACGGTGTGAGCGAACTCGCGAGCACTGCGCGTCGAACGGTTTCTTCGCTTACCTGGATACAGCGCTCACTGATTGCAGCCGCGGGACTACTGCTCCTCTACCAGTACTGGTCGACGAGTGGCCTGACCGAGCGCGTCGTCCGCGACCTTCTCTTGTTCGTCGTCGGCCCGCTAGCCCTCGGTCTCGCGCACGGTCGTCGGATCGGCTGGCAGATCAATCGGGTCGCGATCCGTAACACCATCCTGCTGTCGGCCTTTGTGCTACCCTTCTATATCGTCGGCTCGACGCTGCCGAGTATCCGGGCGTTCTACCCGATGTGGTCGACGACGCTGGCGCTGGGCGAGTTCGTCCCCCATGCGATCCAGCTGTTCTTGCTCGCGCTGGCGACCGAGACGTACTTCCGGGGTCTGCTCTGTGTCGGTGTCCGGGACCTCGGGTTCAAATGCGTCTTCATTAGCCCAGTGGTCTACGCCCTGTTACACGCCGGAAAACCGCCAATCGAGTTCCTGCTATCGGGTCCGACTGACGTACTCTTCGGGGCCGTCGATTACTACAGTGACTCGATTCTGCCCTCGGTCGTCGCACATGGTCTGGGTCTGGTCCTGCTCGACTGGCTCGTGTTGCGCGATCCGGTCATCCCCCCAGAACTGACTTTGCGCGCACTCCGGTGGGTGCCGGTGCCGCTCTAGCGGCGGGGGTTTTTGCCGATCGGGGCCCTCGCCACTTGTATGACGCTCCCGTACGATCCTGCAGAGCTGACAGATGACGACATCGGCGAGAAACGTGCAACGCTAGAGATGGACCACGAGGAAGCGATAGAACTCGTCCGGGAGGTCTGTGCGGAGGTCGGTTTCGGCATCCCGGTCGAGTTTTCGCCCTCCGAGTTGCTCAACGAGAAAGTCGACGCCGACCGCGATCCCTACTACGTGCTTGGCGCGTGCAATCCCGCTATCGCGAACCGCGCGCTCGACGTCACGAAGTCGATCGGCGGCCTCTTTCCCTGCAACATGATCGTCTGGGAGGAGGAGCCGGGCAAGCAGGTCGTCTACCACGTCTCGATCATGAAACTGGCGAAGCTCTCGGGGATGGTGCCACCGGACAGCGAAGAGTGGGAGGCGATCCTCGACGAGACTGGCGAGATGACCTCGGAAGCCTTCGAGAAGATCGAAGCGCGCGCCTGAGCGTCTCCGCGGGGTAGCTACTCGAACGTCGCGACCAGCTCGCCATCTCTCAGCGGCTCAAGAGCCACATTGCCGAGTTCATCCGGTGCCACCGGTTCCTCGGCCTCGACTCTCGCTACGCCCGTCTCGTCGACCGTGTATCCCACGGCTTCCGGAACGAGTTCGGTGGCCCAGGGCGGCCCCTCATCACCGACGCCCTTGCTCGCCCCGGCAACACGGAGCAGGGTGACGGTCGTGATCCCGTCCTGTCGCTCTTCCACGGCGTCTTCCATCGTGCTGTAGCTCACATTCAGGATGTGGTCCGTACTGTCACAGATCGCGTCGTGGCTCGTGTACGCTTCCTCGAAGGCCTCGGCGTATGCGATCACCTCGTCGTCCTTGAACCCGCCGGGGGGATCGGGGTAGGCTACCGGTTCTGCCGTGCTGTATTCGTGCGTCTCGTCGCCCTCCTCGACGGTGACGGTCTCGGACTCGTACTCACACTCCGGTCGGACGGGGGTGTCGTCGAACGCCCCGCGGACGGTCGTGGTGTCGGACGATCCGTCCCCATCAGTCGGCCGGTCTGCGGGGCGGTCGACACAGCCCGTGAGGGGGATCGCGGTAGTACCGACCGTCGCAAGCAGGGTTCGCCGTCGCATAGACGAGGGTTCGGGTAGCGATCACAAAACACTATGCTAGGCTACAACGATCGCTGCACCTTTCCGGTCGCCCGTAGTCAGAAGTCGCTCAACTGTGACTGAATCCCCGCCACCATGTCGGATTTCCGCCGGAGCTCGCCCATCGAGATCGGAAGCTGGGATTCCAGCCCGGTGATCGCGTCCCGGAACGTCTCGGCCGTGGCGTGTTTCCCGGCGAGCGTCGGGGGGATCTCGGCACCGGGAACGTCCCGCCCGCCATCGGGATCGAACGCGTTCCGGACGCTCTCGCGGATCTGCCAGACGCCGACGGGAGCCCAGTACTCGTCGGTTACCTCCCGGAGGACGAGACACTTGGCCTGACGACCCTCCTCCGCGAGATGTTCGAGGACGCCCAGCCGGCTGGCGTAGTACGCCCCCGCGGTCTCCTCGACGTAGCTCGTGCGGCCCTCGTAGCCTTCCGAGGCGCTGGCAAGCCAGTAGCCCGAGTCGACAGTCGGGTTCCAGACGCTGCCGGGAGCTTTCATCTCGACGAGCTCGAACTCCCACCGCCCCGGCGTGAGCACGATCCAGAAGCGGTTGCCCATGAACTCGTTGTACCAGACCTGCGTCTCGTCGATGCTCGTGGCGTTTCGCAGGGTGCCGCGAAGATACTTGCCGATCGTGTCGTCGACGGCGGTGATCGACCAGCGCGTCGGGACGAGCCGTCGGTTCTCGCCCTGCCCGAGCGCCCCCGCCGAGAGGATCTCGCGGATGTCGTAGACGTCGAAGCCACGCCGGTAGAGATACGTCATCGCGCCCTCGGCCTGCCAGTCGTCGTCTTCGAGCGTTTTCTTGACCGGGCGCGGAACGTAGGGGTTCTCGGTGAGGTCGACCGACTCGGCGGCGACGTTTGGCCCGGTCGGCGCGGCGATGTCGTCGACGTCGATGCCGAGGTCCGGGCTGCCATCCAGCCCGATCTCGACGTCGACCGGGTTCCCGGCGATCGCGACCTCACGCTGTGCGCCGAGCATCCCGTCCCACGCGTCGGCGACTGCGGGCGTGGTGTGTCCGGCGTGACGGCCCGGCGCGTCCACGTCGACGCGCTGCTGGGAGTTCATCAGTCCCGTCCGGCGCTGAAAGACGTCGTCGATGGAGTAGCCCTGCCGGTACCAGCTATCGTCGGTGACGTAGTCGCCAGCCCGATCCTCGTCGCCGACCGGCGAGAGCACGCCGGTCGAGACTGATGGGTAGTTAGAGGTTCCGACGAACACCGACGGCGACGTCGACCCGACCATCGTCTCGTCCTGAATCGCGTCCTCGAACCGATCAGCGACGCGGTCGATGTACTCCGTGATCTCGTAGGACTTCTCCTCGGCGAGGCGGCGACGCTCGGCGGCGTCATCACGTTCCAGTCCGTCGACGAACTCGTCGAGGCGCATTCGATCGTAGTTGGTCGTTCCGGGTGAAGAATCTTCGTTTCGTGGAGTCGGCGTCGGGGGTCCATCGCGGTGTTACAATGTACCATTGTTTACAAGGTGACGCCGGTGACCTGGACGGTTCTGGCGTGGTGTGGGGCCCACGGCGTGGCGGCGGACCGATCGGAGGGACGAAACCAGATCGTAACGCAGTCGCTGGGGAGGAAAAGCGGTGAAAACGACCACCGACTCAGCTGTGGATGCCCATCGCTTCGATCTGCTCTTGATACCGGTTCCGGATCGTTACTTCCGTCACCTGTGCGACGTCAGCGACTTCTCGCTGGGTCTTCTTTTCGTTACAGAGCAGGGATGCGGCGTAGATTGCGGCAGCAGCGTAGCCCGTCGGCGATTTTCCCGAGAGCAGTCCTTTCTCGGCGGTCGTTTCGATGATCTCGTTGGCTTTCGTCTGTACTTCCTCGGAGAGTTCGAGTTCGGAACAAAAACGGGGGACGTACTTCTTCGGATCGACGGGTTTCATTTCGAGACCGAGCTCCTGGGAAATATAACGATAGGTGCGGCCGATCTCCTTGCGCTCGACCCGGGAGACCTCGGAAATCTCTTCGAGACTGCGCGGGATACCCTCCTTGCGACAGGCAGCATAGAGCGCGCTCGTCGCGACGCCTTCGATCGAGCGCCCGCGAATGAGGTCTTCCTTGAGCGCTCGCCGGTAGATTACTGAGGCGACCTCGCGTACGGAGCGGGGGACGCCGAGTGCACTCGCCATCCGGTCGATCTCACTGAGTGCGAACTGCAGGTTCCGTTCGCCCGCGTCCTTCGTCCGAATCCGTTCTTGCCACTTCCGCAATCGGTGCATCTGGCTGCGTTTCTTCGAGGAGATAGAGCGACCGTAGGCATCCTTGTCCTTCCAGTCGATCGTCGTCGTCAATCCTTTGTCATGCATCGTCTGGGTCGTCGGGGCGCCGACGCGGGATTTCTCCTGGCGTTCCTGATGGTTGAACGCCCGCCACTCCGGCCCCGGGTCGATCTTCTCCTCTTCGACGACCAGACCGCAGTCTTGACAGACCAGTTCTCCACGATCAGAGCTCTTGACGAGGTTATCAGAGCTACACTCCGGACATTCCCGGACGCCCTCGCTTTCCTCCTCCCCTTGCTCCGTCGTTTGTTCGCGCTCCCGCTGGCGAGTGGACCGTGTCATCGCATTTTTATAGTAGTACTACCGACACACTTAAACCCTCGGTAAGTATTTTGTGGCCCACGGATGGTCAGTTAATCAGTGGTTTATTCATCGTGTCGCAGTACGGCGAATACCGATGGTAACGCCCGGCGGAAACGGAAACACATATAACTCGAATAGGCTGACCTTGCGTCAATGCCAGTTCACGAGTGTGATGTCGACGAGGCGCGCGACCGGCTTCGAGAGGCGGGGGTCGAGATCGCCGACGGGAACACCGACCACGAGCAGTGGCGCGCGTCGACCGATGGTGCGACCGCGGTTGCCTACGACGAGAAGGTCGTCGTCCAGGGTGTGCGCCCGCAGGAAATCGAGGCGGTGCTCAGGGACGAGGGGGGTCGCACGCATGTCTATTTCGACGGGGCATGCCGGGGGAATCCTGGACCCGGGGCGGTCGGCTGGGTACTCGTGAACAGCGACGGGATCGTCGCGGATGGTGGTGAACGGATCGGCCGGACGACGAACAACCGGGCGGAGTATCAGGCCCTGATCCACGCGCTGGAAGTCGCTCGCGATTTCGGCTTCGACCGCGTCGACGTCCGCGGCGATTCGGAGTTGATCGTCAAACAGGTCCGGGGCGAATGGGATACGAACAATCCCGAACTACGCGAACTGCGCGTGCGAACTCGTGAATTGCTGGACGGGTTCGACTCGTGGACGCTCGAACACGTTCCACGAGAGATCAACGACAGGGCCGACGAACTGGCAAACGAGGCACTTGACGATGTCTGAACTCCCAACTGACGTACTCGAGGAAGCGGAACGACTCACCCAACTGGCGCGTGAAGCGGGTGACGGGAGCGAGCGTGATGCCTATCTCTCCAGACGAGACGAACTACTCGACGACGAGGCGTTCGAGGCACGCATTCGATCCGAAGACTCTCGGGAGGTGCTGGTGTTACATCCCGCGGAGTGGCTCGACGATGGGACGATCCGCCCCGATCGGATCGAGAATACCGACCGTGCCGTCGAGATTCCGCTTACGGGTCCCGGCGATCCTGACGACTGGCAGAGGGTGGAAAAACATAACAGGGCGGTCGTGAAGCGGGTTCGTGAAACCCACGGAGAGCTCCACGGGGACAACGCGAGGGCTCTGGCCGACTTCATGGGGAACCATTATGCACGGCCGATCGAGTCGGCGACGTCGGCCGAGATTCAGGAGTTCCGGACTGAGTATTATCAGCGTAACGTCTGGCCGACCGAAGAACAGAGAGAACTCGTTGACCGATCGATCGAACTCGTCTTCGAGACGGTCAACCGGAGGGTGCCGGAGTTCTAGGCCGACCCGTCGACGAGTGTGCGAAGCTTGGCACCACGCTGTTTGTCGGCACTGAGCTTCGCAATCGACCACTGGAGTTGCTCGAAGAGTGCGTTCTCACCGTCCGACGTGAGCTCGTACTGGTTCGTTCGTTTGTCCAGTTCACTCTTTTCGACCAGTCCGAGCTCAACCAGTTCGTCGAGGTTCGGATAGAGCCGACCGTGGTTGACCTCGTCGTCGTAATACGATTCGAGCTCCCGTTTGATCGCGAGGCCGTACATCGGTTCTTCGGACAGGATTATCAAAATATTCCGCTGAAACGCGGTCAAATCACGTACAATACCCACTTCGGCGGCTGTCTGTGCCTCTGACATGGCTAAACGAGTAAAAGAAGGCAGGATATTTAACACTTCTTAACCATTAACCGATATTATTAGGTTATATTGGCGGAAAATTACGGAGATGCAGCTTCGAATGTTTGCAAAAGAGGGCGCGCAATCCGGACGATTCGGACAGTCTTCACTCCTGAATAACGTCCGGATCCCGAAAGTACTTTTTGGCCGCCCGCAGGAGAGTAGTCTGTATGACGAACCTCTGGGAAGACCTCGAAACCGGGCCGGATGCGCCCGACGAGATCTACGCTGTCGTGGAATGTCTGAAAGGTGAACGCAACAAGTACGAGTACGACAAGGACGTACCGGGTGTCGTTCTGGACCGTGTGCTCCACAGCAACGTCCACTACCCGAGTGACTACGGCTTTCTGCCGCGCTCGTACTACGACGACGGAGATCCGTTCGACGTCCTCGTGCTTGTCGAGGACCAGACGTTCCCCGGTTGTATCATCGAGGCTCGTCCCGTCGCCCTGATGAAGATGGACGACGACGGCGAACAGGATGATAAGGTGATCGCCGTTCCGACGGAGGACCCCCGCTACGACCACATCGAAGATCTACAGGATCTCCCCGATCAGCTCATCGACGAGATCGACGAGTTCTTCCAGACCTACAAGAACCTCGAAGCTGGCAAGGAAGTCGAAACGCTGGGCTGGGAAGACAAGGCGGCCGCCAAAGACGCGATCGAGCACTCGATGGAGCTCTACGACGAGAACTTCGACAGCCCGCGCAACTGAGGACGCTTTTCTATACGTCTTTCATTTCTCCGATACTCCGGAGTTATTCTCCACCCGGGACACATACGTTATGAGCATGGGTAATTTTTTACCCGTACAGCGGCTACCTCCATACACAATGGCAACCAGTGACACTGCTCGCCGACCCCTCAACGAACGCCTCGACGGTGATCGATCGGTCGACGCTCGCGGTCAGGAGAGCCGTATCGGGATCGATCATCTGACGGTTGTCCCCGAGAACTTCGATCCGGAGACGGATACGGTCGACCAGTGACGCGACCGTGAGCCCCGACCGGGACGACTGCAAGGATTGACGCGACCCGTGACGAGCGGATTATCTCACAGTGAAAAGAACCTTCTTGTAGCAGTCCCCTCTATCCTGTCACATGGGCCTATTCGATCGGCTACGCGGCGAGGACGTTCCGCGAGTCGCCTTTTTCGGCATTGACGGGGTGCCGTACAGTCTACTCGCGGACCGGTTCGACGAGTTCGAGAATCTAGCAGCGATCGCAGAAGAGGGTGGGGCCGGACCGATCGACAGCATCGTTCCCCCCGAGTCGAGCGCCTGCTGGCCGAGCCTGACGACCGGAAAGAACCCCGGGAAAACTGGTGTCTACGGCTTTCAGGACCGGGAGGTCGGGAGCTACGACACGTACGTCCCGATGGGGCGTGACGTGCAGGCCGAACGGGTCTGGGATGTCGCACAGGACAATGACCGAAAGGCCACAGTGATGAACGTCCCGGTTACGTTCCCACCACAGCGGAACGTCCAGCGGATGGTATCTGGCTTTCTCTCTCCCGGTATCGACAAGGCTGCCTATCCGGACGAGCTCGCCGATTATCTACAGGGGATCGATTACAGAATCGACGCGAACGCGAAACTCGGCCACAGCGAGGACAAGTCCGAGTTCATCGAGAACGCCCACGAGACGCTGGACCGTCGGTTCGAGGCATTCTCTCACTACCTCGAACAGGACGACTGGGACCTCTTTTTCGGCGTCTTCATGACGACTGACCGGGTCAACCACTTCCTGTTCGAGGACTACGAACGCGACGGCGAGTACAAAGAGGAGTTTCTCGACTTCTATCGAAAGCTCGATGACTACCTCGGCCAGCTCCGGGAGATGCTCGGTGACGACGTCACGATGGCTGTCGCCAGCGACCACGGCTTCACGACGCTCGACTACGAGGTCCATCTCAACGCCTGGCTCCAGCAGGAGGGCTGGCTTTCCTTCGAGGATGACGAGCACGACGAACTGGGTGATATCGCCGACGATACTCGGGCATACTCGCTGATCCCGGGCAGGATCTACCTCAACCTAGAAGGGCGGGAACCGCGCGGGAGCGTCCCCGAAGACGAGTACGAGGCGGTCCGGGGAGAACTCAAAGCCGAACTCGAAGCCCTGGAAGGGCCCGATGGCAACCCGGTAGCCGAGCGCGTCGTCGAGAAGGAGGACGCGTTCCGGGGCGACCACGACGACATCGCACCCGATCTCGTCGTGATCCCGAACCATGGCTACGATCTGAAAGCGGGATTCAAGGGCCACGACGAGGTCTTCGGTACCGGGCCACGAAACGGGATGCACACGTTCGGGAACGCATCGCTGTTCATCGACCACCCGGAAGCCGAAATCAAGGATGCGGACCTGCTCGATATCACGCCAACGATTCTCGATCTACTCGACATCGAGTACGATCGTCCGGAGTACGACGGTGCGAGCCTGGTGTAGTGGCGATTAGTCGTGTCTCATGACGTTCCCGAGTTCCATGTCGATCGTCGATGGGCCGTGTACAGTGCTATCGCGGGAACGCTCTGGTTCGCCTTCACGCTACTACTCCTCGCTCTGCTGTACGTTGATCAGCGTCTGGCCCCCTCCGTCGCTGTGGATGGGAGTTTACTGAGCGGCCTCGTGATCGTCGTCTACTTCGTCTACGTCTACGACGGTCCGGACTCAGAATAGGTCGTTTAGCTCGTCGTTCTGGAACTGTGCTGCTGGATCGGCGTCGCTCTCGGGCTGTTGCTCGTTGGCCTCCCTGGCACGTTCCATGAACTCCTCCATTCGGTCGGACCGCTCGACGCCCGAGAGCAACACGAGCGCCGCCAGCCGATCGGAATCGAGCGGGAAGTCCCCGCCGCGGACCTGCAGACTCCCGGTCTCGTCTTCGACCATCCGCCGCGCGCGCTCGACGCCCTTGCGCGGGATCGCTTCTGGCCTCCCGGCGACGACCAGCAGCGCTGCGTCGGCTGTCCGTGCGTCGGGCAAGCTCGTCCCGGTGAACAGCGCCTGACGGGCCGTACTCATCGTCGTAGTAACGTTCTCGGCGCTGTCCTCGCTCGCCGCTGCGCTCGCGTAGCCAAGTGCTGCGATGTCACCCTCTTTGAACGTGTTTATGACTTCGCTTGAGTCGACGACGCTTTCCCCGACACCCTCGATAGCCTCGCCAGAGGCCAACAGGAGCCCGACACGCTGTGCGATCGCTCGATTGATCGCATCGAACGCGTCACCCACGCTGTCGCCGGAACTGTGCCACGCGTCATTATCAACGAGCAGTGTCGAGTCGGCCTCGCGGACGAGCGTTTTGAGGGATCGACCGGCGTTCGCCTGATACATCGCTCCCTCGTCGCGACCGGGCAGGACGCCAAGTGCGTAGACAGGGATGTCGTAGATGCGGGCAAGCTCGCGGACCAGTACCGGCGCGCCACCGCTTCCCGTGCCGCCGCCGAGTCCGGCGACGACGAAGATCCCCTCGGCTTCCGCGGTGATCTGTCCGTCGAGTTGGCCCATCACCTCGCCAGTGTCTTCCTGCATGACCTCCGCGCCGAGTTCGTTATCGCCGCCGACGCCGTGGCCGTTCACTCTCGCCTGTCCGACGAGACAGGTATCTATCGAAAGCGATTGCAGATCTGCCTTCGCGCTGTTGACCGCGAGTGCCCCACGGATCGCATCGAACCCCATCCGGTGATCGAACTCGGCCAGCGCCTGGGTCAGCTTTCCCCCGGCCTGTCCGACCCCGATCAGTACGACCTTCATGACATCAGGGTATCACTGGACAGTGATCAACTTTCCCCCGGCGCTGGAGCACTCGCTCTCGAACCCCGACTTGGGTGCCACAGGTTTATATCACAACGGGCGGCCAGAGCCCCTGTGACCGATCTCGATACCGTCGACGAGCGGCTTCGTGCCGTCGAGCGGGCGATCTCCGATGGCGACGCCGACAACGTCGTACTGGCCGACCCGGACGGCGAACTGACAGAGCGAATCGAGACCCTCGAAGGGAACGTCGCCGAACTCGACGCCGCAGTTCAGGCGATCAGGGGCTACGTTGGCCATATTCGCTCGCTCGACGAATCCGTCGAACAGGAGGCGGACTCGGCGCTTGCAGCCGTCGATGACCTGCGTGAGCGCGTCGACCGGCTGGAAGCCGACGGACTGACGGAGGACAGGCCGCCCGCTCCTTCCACCGACCCGCCCTCCAGTGCCGCGTCGTATCCCGGCCGAGAGCACGACCGAGCGACCACTCCCCGGGAGCGCACATCGACCGATGGTGGTACCGCAAATCAAGAATACAACGAGCGACATACACAGCGGCGAGAGCTCCATCCAGCTTCAGCGGGTGCCTGCCCCTGTTGTGGCTCTCCTCGAGATAGTGGCTCTCACCGACACAGTCAGCCCTCGAAAGCGCCGGGAAGCGAACAGGCGGCCGAATCAGGATCCGCCCGCAACCGCCCCGATCGAGGGGAGGCGCCGAGCACCGATACACCGCCAGTGGAGAAGGTCGACGAGGACGGGCTGGTCGACCGCCTCCGGGGGAAGCTCTGAGGACAGATGAATCTCGGATCGGCCGCTTCGGAAATACTCGACCGGCTTCGTGACGACGACTGTACCGGGCGACCCCACGACTGTCAGTGCCAACCGTCTTTTCAGGACGACCGACTCGTGCTCGACGCCACTGACTGTCCGGAGAACGGGCGCCTCGGCGAGAGCGACGGCTGCCGGAGTGTGGTGGTCGACGCACTCACCAGACGAGATGTCGAGATGGTCGTGACCCGCTCCGATGGCCTTGACCGGATCTACGACGGCCGTGCCGCTGCACTGCTGGTAGCTGCTGGCCGATTCGTCGAGCAGGTCGCTGTCCACGATGCCGAACTCGCCAATACCGCTCGATCGGATCCGATCGATGCGTGTCGGAGTGCAACAGCGCGTACGCCGCCTGTCTCCCGAGTTGCGGCCGAAACCGGACTCGCGAGCGTCGCCGAGTCTGTCGAAGGCTACGAGACGGCGCTTCGACCGGCGCTTCGGTCAACGGTCGCCCGTGCACGCGTGGCGGCGCGACCACCGGCGAATACGGCACTCGTCGAAACGAGATCGCTCGGTACAGAAAGCACGGCCCGGATCTACCGCGATAGATCGACCGGCACCCGGACGTACCAGCTGGAACCGGCGATTACCGAGTTATCCCCGGCTGGAATCCGTCAGCTGGCGGACGCATACGACCGGCTGGCTTCGGGAGCGATCGAGGGAGGTGACAGAGCGCCGGGTCGTGCGGTTCGAGCAGTCTGTGATAGCGACGACGAGATCGCACTGCTCTCCCGGATCCTCGCCAAACACACCCGGGAGTTCGGCGTCGTGACGGACCTGCTATCCGATGATTCCGTGTCGGACGTGTTCGTCACGACGCCGGTCGAATCGACGCCGGTCCGAGTGCTGTACGACGGTGACCGGTTGGCGACGAACGTCCGGCTCACCGAAGAAGGGGCTGCCGCCTTCGCCTCACGATTCCGTCGGTCGAGTGGCCGCGCCTTCTCTCGTGCCAGTCCGACGCTCGCGGCGACGACAGCCGCGGGAGAGTCGGCTGGAAGCGTCCGTGTTGCGGGCGTTACGGATCCCGTCAGCGACGGCACGGGCTTTGTCTTCCGGGATCACGGTGACGGGGCGCTGACGCTCCCGGCACTCGTCGAGAACGGAACGCTCCCTGCGGATGCGGCCGCCCTGTTATCAGTCGCTGTTCGACGCTCGGGGGCGGGACTGATCGCTGGAACCCGGGGTGCTGGCAAGACGACGACGCTCGGCGCGCTCCTGTGGGAACTGCCAGCTGGCACGCGAACCGTGGTTATCGAAGACACACCCGAGCTACCGGTCGAACAGTTACAGGAGACCGGTCGGGACGTTCAGGCGCTCGAAACCGCGGTCGACGTCGAGGACGGGCCGGGGATCTCACCAGCCGAGGCGCTCAGAACCGCCCTGCGGCTCGGCGAGGGGGCACTCGTCCTCGGCGAAGTCCGTGGTGAGGAAGCCCGCGTGCTCTACGAGGCGATGCGGGTCGGCGCGAGCGGCAGCGCCGTCCTCGGGACGATCCACGGCGACGGCGGCGAGTCCGTCCGGGAGCGGGTCATCTCCGATCTGGATGTCCCCGAGTCGTCGTTTGCCGTCACCGAGTTCGTCGCGACGCTCGAACCGTATCAGGGGCCGGACGGCCGGGCGCGACGGGTCCGATCGATCGAGGAACTCCTCGTCACCGACGAGGGGGTGACGTTTGCGCCACTGTACGAACTCGACGGGAGTGATCTGGTCACGACGGGGCGAATCGGACGCGGAGAGAGTCGACTGGTCGATAGCCTCGCGCGATCCGACGAGTCCTACGCCGACGTCCGGGGTCTGCTCGGTCACTGGCAACGTGTTTTCGAGCGCCTCGCCGACAGCGGCCGGACGCGACCGCAGGCCGTCGCCGATGCCTACGCCCGGCAATCCCGACCACGTGAGAGAGGGAATGCGTGATGCTGGCTCGACTCGTCGAGGGGCTCGCGCGGCTGTATCCGGCTCCCGTCTCGACGAGCGAGGAGCTGCGGCGCTCGCTGTCGTTTCTCGACGAGCCGGTTGCGCCCGAGACTGTTATCAGGGCGGGTTTTGGCGCTGCCCTGGTCCTCGCCTGTCTCCTGATGCCGGTCGGAATCGTGTTTACAGACGTGCCTGTGTCGGTGGTAGTGTTTGGTTCCGCCACGGCAGCGCTCGTCTGTACACACCTGATTCACAGCGGCCCGGAGCTACTGGCCTCGGCGCGACGGTCGCTCGCGCTTGGTGCCGCGCCGGGGATCGTGGGCCGCGCGGTGCTCCGGATGCGGATCACGCCGACTACGGAGTCCGCTGCGAGTTTCGCTGCGTCGGCGGGCGATGGACCGCTGGCCGAGAGCCTGTCCGAACACGTTCGCCGGGCGCGGGGGCGATCCGATTCGGGATTCGAATCGTTCGCCGCCGAGTGGGACGACTGGTTCCCGGAACTCGGGCGGGCGGTGACCCTGGTTGGGACGGCGGCGGACGCCCAGCCCGAAGAGCGACCGCGTTCGCTCGATCGGGCGCTCAGAACGGTACTCGACGGAACCCGCGACCGGATGGCCGCGTTCGCAAACGAGATTCAGGGGCCAGCAACCGGACTGTACGCCTTCGGCGTGCTGTTACCGCTCGCGCTGATTGCCGTCCTCCCGGCGGCGGCGACCGCAGGCGTCCCCGTTACGCAGACTATGCTCGTGGTCGTCTACTGTCTGATCCTGCCGGGCGTCGTCCTACTCGGTTCGGTATGGCTTCTGTTGCGTCGGCCGGTCGCATTTCCGCCCCCAACCGTCGATCGGTCACATCCAGACATCGATGGTGAGTGGTGGAAACCGGCGTTCGTAGCCCTCGGGACGTGTCTCGGTATTGCCACCGTCGGAACGGCGTTGCTCCCCGCGTGGTCGGTGCCGCTGGCCGCAATTGCCACCGGGGTCGGTGTCGGTCTATTTGCCTGGTTTCGCCCGGTCGTCCGCGTGCGAAACCACGCCCGCGCGGTTGAGGCGGGGCTCGTCGACGCACTGTACCTGATCGGTCGCGAGGTAGGAACGGGAACGGCGGTCGAGACCGCCATCGGCCGGACAGGGGATAGACTCGACGACGAGACTGGAGACGTGCTCTCCGAGGCGGTTCGACGTCAGCGGCAGCTACGGATCGACGTTCGGACGGCATTTCTCGGCGAGCACGGTGCGGTTGCGGAGATACCGAGTCCACGCGTTCAGAGTACGGCGACATTGCTTGCGCTGGCCGCACGAGAGGGCCGTCCAACAGGGAGTGCAATCGTCTCGATGGCCTCCCATCTGGAGGAGCTTCGGACCGTCGAGACGGACGCGAAACGACAACTCGGACGGATCACCGGGACGCTCCGCAGCACAGCAACGATCTTTGGGCCGCTCGTCGCTGGTATCACCGTTTCCCTCGCGGGTGAGATGGGTAGGCTGGATGCCACGAGTACCGAAACGGCGGCCGTTCCAGTCAGCGTGCTGGGACCGATTGTCGGAACCTACGTGGTGCTTCTAACGCTGATCCTGACCTCGCTTGCGGTCGGTCTGGAGAACGGTCTCGATCGGCCGCTGGTCGGCTATCGTGTCGGGGGGGCGCTGGTATGCTCGGTCTGGGTATTCATGGCTGCGTATATCGCAGGCGGATTGTTCGTCTGAGCGTCCACGAGTTTATACACGAACGGGCGGCGACAGGAGGTATGGTCGAACTCATGGATACTCTCGGGCGCGACACAGCAACACAGGTGAGCGGAGGTTCAGGTGCGAGCGTGGGCGGCGTCGCTGCTGCTGTCGACGTGGTCGCCACGAGCCCGCAAGTGTCGGCGGGAACGTACGCGCTGTCCGCTGATGCGATCAGAATCGGTCCCGACGGGGTGGCGCTCAGACGAGACGGCACGGTAACGAACGAGTGCTTCGCCGACATCGTTACGCCCGTGTGCCATGGAACGCTCCTCTGGGAGCTACTGCGCGGTGCACGGCCGGATCACCTGTTCGAGACGGTGGATGGATTCGAGCGTGCGATCGACACGGCGCGAAGCCGGCAACGCGAGTGGCGTACCGACGTGGACACGATCCGTATTCGACCGGTCCGGTGGCGGGGTCTCGAGGCGACGCTTGTCGGCACCTGATCGGGACAAGGGACAACCGCTATGTACGCCGCGCCGCACGAGTTCGGTATGCTTCAGGATCAGCGCGTGGACGTAGATGGCCTCTCGGTCGACGGGCTACGGGCAGAGTACGACGAGGAGCTCCGGGCCGTGATCGATGGGCACGGTCCCGAGACCGTCGCTGCTGAATCGGACGTCGATGTTGGGACGGTTTCAGCGATTGCAGATGGGGAGTCCCCGCCGCTCTCGCTTTCGGACGCGGCGGCGATCCTCGCACTCGGCGAGGAGTATCCAGACGCCGAAACCATCGAGACGATGGCGTGTGAGCATCTGCTGCTCGGCATGTCGATGGCCGTGCTGGACGTCGACGCGCTGGCGAGCGAGGTAAGACTCGATCTCTCGGCAAAGGAGATCCAGCAGAAGCTCGAACGGCGTGCGGCGATGGATCTGGCGGAGTTCGTCGCCATCGAGTACGCGATCGCTGACCGACAGTATTGAGGTTGGGCCGCTGCAACACTTGTGTCGATATACGGAGTTAACACGCCAGCGTGCGAACGACGGGTATGCGCGTTGGGATTCTCGGATGTGGCTACGTCGGGATCGAACTCGGTCGACAGTTGAGTGCGTCAGGCCACGAGGCCGTCGGTGTCAGGCGCTCCGACGAGGGTATCGAGGCGATCGAAGCGGCGGGGGTCGACGCCGTACAGGCGGATATCACCGACGCTGACGAACTGAGTGTGGTTCCCGATGTCGACGCCATCGTCTTCGCGGCGAGTTCCGGTGGCCGAGGAGCGGCCGCCGCCCGTCAGATCTACGTCGATGGACTGCACCGGGCGATAGAGTCCTTCGGGACGCGCGAAAACCCGCCGGACAGGCTGATCTACACGTCCAGTACCGGTGTCTATGGGGACCACGGCGGCGACTGGGTGGATGAAACGACGCCGCTGGATCCGACCACTGAGAAGACGCGGGTGCTCGCGGAGGCCGAGCGTATCGCGACGGAGGTCGCGGCCGAGTACGGTATCGACGGAACGGTGGCGCGGTATGCCGGCCTGTACGGTCCGGAGCGATACCGGCTTAACCGGTACATCGAGGGGCCAGTGACGGAGGGATATCTGAACATGGTCCATCGTGAGGACGCTGCCGGAGCTGTCGCACACATTCTCCGAACGCGCCCGGCTGCAGACACATTCGTCGTCGTTGACGACGAACCGGTCTCGAAGTGGGAGTTTGCGGACTGGCTGGCTGCCGAGTGTGGACGAGACGAACCGCCAAAACGGACGAAAGCGGAGCGACTCGACGATCCTGGACTGTCCGAGGCCGCGCGGCGACGTATTCTGACCAGCAAGCGGTGCTCGAACGAACTCCTTCGCTCGTCCGGGTACGAGTTCGCGTACCCGACCTATCGTGAGGGATATCGTGCTGCGATCGAGGCGTATCAGTCGGACTGATCCGGGCTGGAGCGCCGCTGGACTCGCCACCTGAAACGTCCCCGTACATATACGCTTTGGCGAAGTTTCATAGCCGGTGGGGGTCTCACAACGAGTATGCGGTACGCTGTCGTCAGTCGTGGGGTCGTCGACGACGCACTCCGCGCCGTCGACATCGACGGGACGCTTCTTGTTGGCGGTGCCATCGTAGTGGCATTGCTTGGCGCGCTCTGGCTGACGATCCGCTGGCTTCGCCGGACGCCCGGTCTCCGGTTCCAGCGATTACTGAGCCAGTACGATACTGTCGACGTGCTGATGCACCCGAATCCGGATCCGGATGCGATGTCCGCCGCACTGGCGGTCTCGTTTCTCGCTGATACTGTCGACACCGACACACGATTGTTGTTTGCAGGGCAGATCAGACATCAGGAGAACCGGGCGTTTCGGACGGTCCTCGACGTCGAGATGATACGGATTGACTCTGCGGCTGATGTAGACGGAGACGGACTCGTACTCGTCGATCACAACCGCCCGCGCGGGTTTTCGGGCGCGGAGGGGCTCTCGCCTGACGCGCTGATCGACCACCATCCCGGCGGCGGCGAGGCCGAGTCGTTCACCGATGCCCGGACGAACTACGGGGCCTGCGCGACGATTCTGGCCGAGTATCTCGAGGCGATCGACGCGCGACCGGCAGCCGACGAGGAGGATATCGATCTCCCGATTCCCTGGGAAGTGTCGACCGGACTACTGTATGGTATCCAGTCGGACACGAACCATCTCACCAAAGGCTGTTCTTCGGCGGAGTTTCAGGCGGCATCGTTCCTGTACCCCGGCATCGACGAGGACGCACTCGACCGGATCGCCAACCCGGAGGTGAGCGCGGAGACGCTGGATATCAAGGCACGGGCGATCCGGGAACGGCGGGTCGACGGCTCGTTCGCCGTCGCGGACGTAGGCGAGGTGTCGAACGTCGATGCGATCCCCCAGGCGGCGGATGAACTGCTCACGCTAGAGGGCGTGACGGCAGTCGTCGTCTACGGCAGGCGGGAGGGCGAGCTCAGCCTGTCGGGACGCTCTCGCGACGACCGCGTTCATATGGGTGATGTACTCTCGGCAGTCACCGAGGATATCCCGATGGCGAGCGCTGGCGGGCATGCACGCATGGGAGGTGGACAGATCTCGATTGCCCACATGGAGGGGATCGGCCCATCGGATGGCCTCACGGAAGAGCAGTTCACCGATCGTCTGTTCAATGCACTGGCAGGCGACATCTAGCGCCTTTTTCGGTCCGAAGCCCGAACGTCCTCTATGGCAACCAGTACTGGCACGTGGTCCTACCGAGACCGGTTTCACGAGGACTTTGGCCGGACGTACTTCCGGCGCTACGGCGATGAGCTCGTGTCGTCGATCGGGATCGGAACCTACCTCGGGGAGCCAACCGACGTCGTCGACGAGGGGTACTACGAGGCGATCCGGGCGGCGCTAGAAGGTGGAATCAACGTCGTCGATACGGCGATCAACTACCGCTGCCAGCGGAGCGAGCGTGTGGTTGGCCGGGCGCTTGCGGACGCCGACGTGGGCCGCGATGAGGTCGTCGTCGCGACGAAAGGCGGCTTTATCCCTTTTGACGAGGATCGGCCCGAGGATCCCAGCCAGTACGTCCTCGACGAGTACGTCGGGACCGATATCGTCCCACGAGACTCGCTGGTTGGCGGGCACCACTCTCTCCATCCCGACTTCCTTGACGACCAGCTAGATCGATCACTGTCGAATCTAGACGTCGAGACGATCGACCTGTACTACGTCCACAACCCAGAAACACAGCTGTCGGAGCGATCGAGGGGGGCCGTCTACGATCAGCTAGAAGCCGCCTTCGAACGGCTAGAAGAACGCGCCGCGGCGGGTGATATCGCCCACTACGGCGTCGCGTCGTGGGAGTGTTTTCGGGTGCAGGCCGACCACGACCGCTACCTGTCGTTGCCCGAGGTGATCTCACGGGCACGGTCGGCCGCAGCGACGGTCGGCAACGCGGCGACGCATCTCCGTGCGATTCAGCTCCCGTTCAACGTGGTGATGGCCGACGCGTTCACCGTCGAGGCCCACGACTCACAGGACGGTTCCCAAAGTGCTCTCTGGTTCGCCCACGAGGCCGGACTGGACGTCTTTACGAGCGCGAGTATCGCACAGGGGGACTTAGCACGGGAGCTCCCGGCCGCGGTCGCGGCCCGCTTAGAGGGTGAAACAGCGGCCCAGCGTGCGATCAACTTCGCCCGAAGTGCCCCCGGCGTGACATCCTCGCTCGTGGGAGCGAGTTCCGCTGGACACGTCGAGGAGAACCTCGCCGCTGGCGAGTACGATCCGCTCGGGGCCGAGGCGTTCGACGGGGTCTTCGAGTGACTATCGAAGCTCTTTCCATCGGCCACCACAGTCCGGACAGACGCGAACGGAGCCGATCTGATCGGGATCGTTCTCCGTTTTGAGGTTCTCCTCACAGTCCCCACAGACGATTCGCTCGTACGTATCTTTCTCCAGGGTTCCGTCTCGTAACGCCTTGCGGACTGATTTCATACTATATGTAGATACAACCAACCGGCAAAAGTACTGGGGCCACTCCGATGGAACGGTCGGTCCGGAAACGACGACCGGAAGCGCCGAGGTTTTGACCGTGCGGACCAACTACGTCACGATGGAGTACGTTCAGGAGCGGATCGCCACGGTGCACGACTTCACCAACCCCGTTCCGTCGGCCCCGACGGACAGCACCGCTGTCGTCGTTCCGATGACCCACCGCGAGTACGGTGTACCCGCGGCGGAACGAGTCCTCTCGACACTGGCGAGGGTCGATCCGGCGACGGTCGTGGTGCCGCTCAGAGCACCACCAGACCGTGTCGACTCGTTTCGGGAGTGGCTCGACGGCTTTGACGTCGACACCGAACTGCTCTGGTGCAACAGCGAACCGGTCGAATCGTTGCTCGCACGGAGCGGCGTCCCGACCGACCGCGGAAAAGGGCGTGACGTGTGGCTGGCGCTGGGCGTGGCCGCACCGGACCACGAGTATATCACCGTCCACGACGCCGACGCGACGACCTACTCCGCAGCACACGTGCCACGTCTGCTCGCGCCGCTAGCTCACGAGTACTCGTTCTCGAAGGGCTACTACGCCAGAATCGAGGACGAGCGCCTGTACGGGCGGCTGTTTCGCCTGTTTGTCGCGCCGCTCATCCGGGTCCTCAGTGATCGACATCAGGCCCCAGTATTACGCTATCTCGATAGCTTCCGATACGCGCTGGCTGGCGAGTTCGCCATGACGGCGGAGCTCGCACGGTCGATCCGGGCACAGCCGAGCTGGGGGCTGGAGATTGGCACGCTCGGAGAAGCCTTTGATTACTGTGGGTTCGAGGGCACTGCACAGGTCGATCTCGGCTTCCACGAGCACGACCATCGGGCGGTCGGTGGCGAGACCGGGCTCGCCGACATGGCCGACCACGTCGGCAATGCGCTGTTTCGCGTGCTCGACGATCACGGTCTCGATGTGGAGTACGGGTCGCTCCCATCCGCGTACCGGCGGACGGCCAACCGACTGGTAAAGCAGTACGCGCTCGACGCCTCGATGAACGGGTTGGAGTTCGACGCCCCGGCAGAGCGCGAACAGGTCGAGGCCTATGGCGCCGCCGTGACGCCACCAGGGGAAGATGAGCGGCTGCCCGCCTGGAAGGATGTCTCGCTGTCGCCCGCCGACCTCGAACGTGCGGCCGTCCGCGCACTCGACGGTCCATCCCTGACGTCGGGCGAGGACTGACGCTGTCGGCACCGGAACGTTTGCGAACGCACGGAAACGACTATTTATATGGGGGACAGGTCATCGACTATGACCGCAACACTCGACGACCTCGCGGGCGTCGTCGACCTCTTCGACGGGCTGACACGCGCCGAACTGGTACAGGCACTCGTCGAACTCGGCGCACGACGCGGGGCCACACCTGATGACGATGCGATCGACGCCGCGATCCAGCGGGCTCTCGACGAATACTACCTGATCCGCTACGAGACCGCAGATCCCTCCTTGCTCGTTGCCGGACCCGCCGCGTTTCCGACGCTCCCCGAGCACGCGGAGGATCTGCCTCACATCATGGACGTTCCGGATCGGTCTCCGGATCGTGACGACCTCGGAACCGTCGCCGCAGAACGGCTCCGATCTGATGCCGATGCCGCGATCGAGGCCAGCGATGCGGAGCGCATCGAGACGCTGATCGACGTCAGTTACGACATCGAGGCGTGGGCCCCTGTCGATCTCGGCGAGATTCGGGGACGACTCGACGAGCACGCACCGACGGGCGAGTAGCGATCGGATTCTGAAACGCTATACATCCGGAGGTCGTAGCAGGGTGTACCGACCGATGGATCTCGATCTGGAACGGGTCGCGGCGTACGACCCCCGCGCGATCACCGACGAGCGCCACGATGCCGCGGTCCTCGTCCCGGTGATCGATCGGGACGGCGAGAGCCATCTCCTGTTTACGAAACGCGCCGACCATCTCGGCGAGCATCCCGGTCAGATGAGCTTTCCCGGCGGCGGACGCGAACCGAGGGACGCCGACAGCCACGAGACTGCACTCCGGGAGGCAAACGAGGAGATTGCCCTTGACCCGGCAGACGCGGGAATCGTCGGCCGTCTCGATGATATCCGGACAATCACCGAGTACGCGGTCACGCCGGTCGTCGCACGCGTCCCCGACCGTCAGTACGTCCCTGACGAATCGGAGGTCGCCGAGATCGTGGTGCTACCAGTCTCAGGGCTCCTCGACCCGGACAATTACGAGTTCGAAGCGCGTGATCACCCCCACTACGGCGAGATCGTGATCCACTACTTCCACGTCGACGGCTACACCGTCTGGGGCGCGACCGGTCGGATCGTCGTCGACTTTCTCGAGCGGACGACCGACTGGCGTGCGCCGGAGCGGATCGACCGGGACATCGCGTGACTGTTACTCTGAGTTCGGTTTTTGCAGTAGCCCATCGTGTTCATCGAGTTCGTCGCGATAGATCGCATACTCGATCACGCGTTCGCACTCCGCGGGTGAGACGTCGTACGCCGAACTCGCAAGCGTCTCGAACTCCGAGCGGTCGACCGGGAACTCACGATTCTGGAGCAGGCGGACCACCCGGTTGTACGTCTCCGTCTCTGGCCGTTCCGGAGCGTCGGGATCGGCATCGTCAGTGTCACGTGTCTCGCGCGTGTTCACTTCAGCATCTGCGGACGCGGTCGAATTGGTGGAGGCGGACTGCTTTCCTGATTGTTCGTCCGAGTTCTCGGCCTGTTCGTCGTCGTGCGCCCCGTCGGCTGGCTCTACTTTGATCCCATCGTCGAACGCGTCCCTTCCGGGGGCTGGATCACCACCCGTTTTTTCGGGCCGCTCGTCCGGCGTACTCTCGGTTGTCCGGGTCGGAGTGGCGCTCCGACTGTCGGCTCCCGATTCCGCCTGTGCGTCGTCCTCTTCAGTGATCGGTTCGAGCGTCACCGCCGCGTTTTCCTCGGTCGTATCAAGCCGTCGGACGGTCGGCTCGAGCACCTTTTCGAGCTTCCCCTTGCAGGACGGACACAAGGACGCGATCGGTCCATGCTTGTTGCCCACCGCGGCCGGGACCACGTCGTATTCGGCAACCGGAGCGTCGACGGCGACACCGCAGAAGTAACATGCATCAAACTCGGTCATATCCGGACGTGGTGTGAGAGCATCAAGAAACTCCCGGTCGCTTTACCTAAAATCAGGCGCTAAGGCCCCGTCCTCAAGGAGCAACGCAGGGAGCGAAGCGACCGGGTAGCGCAGTAGGGCGGGGATACAGCGCCGTCATCGTCTCACATACACCCTGCAACGACCGGCCCACAGGCCCACCGACACGTTTATCAGTCCCGACAATGTATCTACATCGTACATGGAACAGTTCACAATCAACGGCCACGAAGTCGTGGACGGCGACGTGAAAGCCACTGGCAACGGCGCTCACGTCTACGTCCCGAAACGCTGGCGTGGCGCGGACGTGAAAGTCATCCGTACTTCTGACCCCGACGACGAATAGATGAACTACAACTACAGGTATCGACTAAACCCGTCCGACGACCTCCGCGAGCGATTAGCGTGGACTGTCGATACCTGTAGGCAGGTCTACAACCATTTTCTCCACCGTCTCAACCGCCACGACGATACGTCGTCGTACTCCGAGCAGAAGCGTCTGCCGGACCTGAAAGACTGGTGGACTGACCTGCCAGACGTTCACTCGAAGGTATTGCAGAAAGTCGTCCAGCGATTGTACGACAACCTCTCGACGCTCAACGGCCGGAAGCAGAACGGTTACAGCGTCGGGGAGTTGAAGTGGAAAGCACCGGGCGAGTACCAATCGTTCACCTACAGTCAGTCCGGCTTCAAACTCAAAAACACGAGTGGTCGGACCCGACTGTGGCTCTCGAAGATTGGTGACATTCCCATCAATTTCCACCGCGACCTGCCCGACGACGCCACCATTAAGACCGTCACAGTCAAACGCGACCCCACCGGCAAGTGGTACGCCATCCTTGGCGTCGAAACTCCCGACAACCCGCCCAAGAAGCCCGACGAGGTGACTGACGCTGTTGGTATCGACGTGGGTATCCTAAAATACGTCCACGACAGCGACGGGATTGCCGTCGAGTCGCCTGACCTTTCCGATGAACGCGAGCGGTTAGAACGCGCTCAACGTAACCTCTCGCGGAAGGAACACGGCTCGAATAATTGGGAGGAACAGCGCAAGACGGTCGCTCGACGCCATGCTGACCTGAAGCGCAAGCGTCGAGACTTCTTGCACAAACTCTCGGCGTACTACGCCCGCGAGTATGACCTTGTGGCCGTCGAGGACTTGGACGCGAAGGGGCTGGTCGAACTTCCGGGCAACTCTCGGAACCGCGCCGGGGCCTCATGGGGGACGTTCCTGCGACTGCTCAAATACAAGTGCGAGCGGGAAGGAACGTACTTCGTCGCCGTGGACCCCCGAGGCACGACCAAAGAGTGCGCGTCATGTGGCGTCGAGACGGACAAGCCGTTGTGGGTACGCGAGCATTCGTGTCCGTCGTGTGGGTTCGAGGCAGACAGAGACGCGAATGCGTCGTGGAATATCCTTTCTCGCGGTCTCGAACAAGTAGGGACGGGCTGTCCCGAATCAACGCCTGTGGAGACTGCGCTCCCTACGGACATCGATTCGGTGTCTGCAAAGCGCGTCGTGGAAGCAGGAAGCCCCACCCTCAAGGAGCGAACCGCATTAGCGGTGAGCGAGTAGGGTGGGGAGGAAGTCACTCCTCGTCGATCCCGGTGAACTCGAATCGTGCGCCGCCATCGGTGCCCGTACCGACGGATATCTCCCAGCCGTGGCCCTCGGCGACGCTCTTGACGATGTAGAGGCCGAGGCCGGTCCCGAGTTCTTCCGTCGACATTCCGGGACTGAAAATCTCGTCAGTGAGGTCAGCATCGATGCCGGGACCAGAGTCCTCGACGTACCATCCCCCCTCGATCCGTCCGACCCGGACAGTGACGTCCTCGCCGCCGTGCTGGATCGCATTCCGGAACAGGTTTTCGAGTAACTGCACCAGCCGGTCGTAGTCCGCACGGATCCTGCCGGTGGAGTCGACCACGAGCGTTGCGTCGGCAGTCTCCGTCGTCTCCCAGGCATCTTCGGCGACTCCCGCGAAATCGAGTAACTCTTGCTTTCCGACCTGATTCCCGGTGCGGGCGAGCCACAGCAGGTCGTCGATGATCCGTTCCATCCGATCGAGGGAGCGTTCGACCTCCACGAGCTCGTCGACTGCCTCGGTATCGGTCTCCTGAGCGAGCTCTACATAGGCGCTTGCGACCCCAAGCGGGTTACGCAGGTCGTGTGAGACGACCGATGCGAAGCTTTCGAGGCGTTCGTTCTTTTCCTGTAGCCGTCGTTCTCGCTCCTTGCGTTCCGTTACGTCGGTGAAAATACCGGTGAAAAACCGCTCTCCGTTGTATTCGTGCTCGCGGAGACTGACCGAAACGACGAGCTCGTGACCAGCCCTGTGCTGTGCCGGTAGTTCGACGCCATCCCAGTCGATATGTCGCTCGCCGGTTCGTAGATACGCTTCTAACCCAGCTCGATGGTCCTCACGATGACGTTCAGGAATAATCGTCATCTTCGAGCTTCCAACCAGTTCGTCAGGGGCATAGCCAAGAATCCCTTCGATAGCCGGGTTTGCGAACACGATGTTGCTGTCCTCGTCGATCGTGAGGATACCTTCTGACGTGTTCGCAAGCAGGGTTCGGTAGAATTCGGTGTCGTCATCGATGATCGAGGAATCGACGATGAACTCGTCGGTATCTCCGTCCCCTACTGGGTCTGTCACAGTATTGAATTCGACCCAGACGTAGAATAATCTTCGGGGTCGGGGTGTGACTGCGGTCAAACAGGGTGGTCTAGAACTGGTCCTGCAGCTCGATCTCGGCCACGATATCGTAGGGATCCTTGCCCTTGCGGATCGCATCGAGCATGACGAAGGCATCGTTCGGCGACAGGAAGTGCGTCGTCACTGCCCTGCCCAGCGCCGTCGGCTCGAAGCCGTCGATAAACTCGTACTGGAGTAGCTTACCGACCGCGTGTTTGGTCGGCACGTCACCGAGCATCCGGGCATTGAGTCGTTTGGTGGCTTTGCCCGCGACGGTGATGTTCGCCAGGGTCTCCTCGACGGCGGCGCGTTCGTCGTAGACCGTCTGCACCGATTCCATCTCGCCTTTCAGGAGCTTGAATGCGACCTCGTCCTCGCTCATCTCCATGCTGGAGTGATAGGACGTGTCGGGCTCGACCAGCACGTAGACAGTGCCTTTGTCGTGGTAGTCGGGCCGTCCAGCCCGGCCGAGCATCTGGTGGAACTCCTGTACCGAGAGCCACTCGATCCCCATCGCGAGCGTGTCGAAAATCACCTGTGAGGCGGGGAAGTCCACACCGGCTGCCAGTGCTGCCGTCGTCACTACTGCAGCGAGATCCTGATTCCCGAACTTCCGCTCGACGGATTTGCGCTGTCCGTAATCGAGCCCGGCGTGGTAGGCCGCCGACTCGTACTCCAGTTTGCGGCTGATCTCGTGACAGCGTCGCCGCGAGTTGGTGAAAATGATCGTCTGCCCGCGATACCCCTTCGAGGATTTCGAGTCGAACTCGCGTTTGACCAGTTTGTTCTCCAGTCTGGTCTTTTCGCGCTGGTCGGCGAAGGTGACGTGGCGTTCGATCGGAACGGGTCGCTCCTCGAACTCGACGAGGTTCGCACGCAGTCCCTGTGCGAGTTCGCGGGGGTTTCCGACGGTCGCCGAGAGGTAGATCCACTGAGCGCCGCTGTACCCCGAACGGGACTTCGAACGCTGCTCACAGTAGTACTTGAGCCGCGAGATCATCCCGTCCAGGCGGTGGCCTCGTTCGTCCTCTTTGAGTGTGTGCACCTCGTCGATGACGACGGTACCGATATCGCCCAGATCTCGTCCGGTCCGGAGCGCGTGGTCGATCCCCTCGTACGTGCCGACGATGACGTCGGCGCTGGGATCGAACCGACTGCCGTTATCCCGGACCCGGCTCGCACCGACGCGGATCGTCACGTCGACGAGGTCGCCGTACTCGTCCTCGAAATCCTCGTGTTTCTGATTGGCGAGCGCGACCAGCGGTACGAGAAAGAGCATCTTGCCCTTGCCGTTGAGCACGCGGTCGAGCCCGGTCATCTCGCCGACGAGTGTCTTCCCAGTTGCCGTCGCACTCACGACGAGCTGGTCGTCGCCTTCCAGCAGGCCGTTCTCGATTGCGAGGCTCTGGACTGGCAGGAGCGTCTCGAACCGGTCCTCCAGAAGCCCCTGTACGCCGGGATGGAGGTTCAGCGAGTCAACACGAACCCGATCTATCTCGTCGGTCGTTGCGCTGATCTCGTCGAACTTGGTCAGATCCGGATCGAGATGGCCCTTGAGGAGGTTCGTGATCCGTTCGAGATCCTGGACGTCCAGCAGGAGCTCTTCGAGTCGCTCCTGAGCGGCGCTCGTGACCTCGCCCTGATAGGAGAGTTCGCGTTCGAGCTCGATTTTCGCGCAGGCCGGACAGACGTATTCATCGTCCTTTTTGATCGCCGTCTCGCTCTTCAGCGGCGAGTACCGACCATCGGAGGCACAGAGCCGACACGTGCGGACGACCTTGGCCGAGAGCTGGTAGCCGTCGAGCGCCTCTCGGAGGCGGTCTCGATGCTCCGGGGCGGTCTGTTCGGAGATACGAATCCTGTTGGCCCGGCGTGCGATATCGACGAATTCGTCCGGGCTGCGTGGCTCCTCGCTGGAGCCGTCCTTGATACGAAAGCGGCCGGGGCGGGGGCCCGCGGAGGTCTCCTTGAGGTCGAGTCGGGCGCGGAACAGTCGCTCGCCGTCGCGTCGAACGGTGACGAAGTAGTCGTCGTTCGACTCGTGGAGGAACAGCGTGTCGACCTGCGGGACCTGCCGTGACACACGCCACAGTACCCATCCCGCCTATTTGAGACGTTCGGAATCCGAGCCGTCGGTGCGCTGGACGGTGACCCGTCCCCCGGTCTCCGCGAGGCGGAATCCGGCCGCGTCGAGCCAGTCGGCGGCATGCCCCTCGCCGTGCAGGAGGAGTTCGACCAGGTCGCTTCGCTCGTCGACGTCCGTGGCAAGACGATGTGAGTCGAACGCGGTGAACTCGGCACCGATCCGGGCTGCGATCTCGCGGTGGTCACGGAAGGAGACACCGTGGTAGTCGACCCGGAACTCGGGATGACGTATCACGAGAGCGTTCGTCCCGCCGCCCCGCCCCGGGACTGCAACGACCTCCTCATCGACGTCGACCAGCCGTCGGAGGTCGATTGGTCGTGCCAGTGCGAGATCGGCCATCACGACGGCGACCGGTTCGTCAGCGCCCGCAAGCACGTCATTGATCGCGGGCGAGAGCGGGCGGTCGTCGACGGCGACCGGGACACTGAAATCCCGCTCGTCCGCCAGCGGTGCCGTCGCCAGTAGCTCCGGCTCTTCACCGCTTTCCCGAACCGCTTCCAGCACGTCCTCGAGCATCGCGTACGCGAACTCGGCCCGCTCTCGTCGGTCGAACACGTCCGAAAGGCGCGTTTTGGGCTCGGCCGCGTCGAACGGGACGAGTACACGCATAGCTATGGGTCGACGTCGGGCAAAAAAGGGCGTTGCGAATTCGGACTAGCCGAGTTTGTCGTAGTCGTCGCCTTGCTGGCGCTTGTAAAGCAGGAAACCGAGTCCGGCGACGAGCAGCAGACCGACCAGACCGACGCCACCGTAGAGGAGCAAGTCGCGCTGTTCGGCGCTCGATTGTGCGTCCTCGGCTTCGGACTGTGCCTGCTCGGCGTTGCTGATCGCGCTCTCGAAGTTACCGTCGTTGTAGAAGTCGATGGCGTTCTGGAGATCGCTTTCGGCTCGGTCGACATCAGCGCCGCTGTCGCGAGCCTCATCGATGGCCGCGCTCGCGTCGTCGATCGCGGTGCGAGCCTCCGAGCTGTTGGCGGTGTAGTGGTGGGTCGACCACGAACCGATATCCTCGGTTGCACCGTCATCACTACGGACCTGCGTGAGGTTCATCGCGGTGAACTCCTGTCGTGGCTCGTAGCTGTACTGTTCGACTTCGGGGACCTCACCGGTCAGGCTCACTTCGATCTGGCGTGGCTCTTCGTCGAGGCTCCGGTCGATACCGTCCTGTCGAATCTCTTGTCCATCGATCTGGTGTTCGTCGATCTGGGTGTCACCGTCGTAGTACGTAATCGTCCAGGTGACGTTGTTCAACTCGGTCTCCCCGTCGACTGCCCACTCGTCGTAGTCGTCGTAGAGATCATCGATCTCGACAGTCGCGCTCATCTCCGACTCGACCTCAGCCTCATCGGGGACGTCCTCACTGGTGACAGTAACGGCTCCTGCGAGACCGACCGTGGCGAGCAGGAGACAGCCGACGACGAGCAGGGTAGTAAGCTTAGAATAACGGTTCAAGTTCATCTTCGTCATCTTCGACAAGGCTTTCTAAGTTCTCTTCGCTTTCCGACCGGATGTCCTCGATGTTGTCCTGTGCCTCGATGGCGACCTGCTGGAGCTCCTTGATCCGGGGGACGTTCGAGACGCCCGCAAGCAGGATGACGCTGGCGACGAAGTTCGACTCGGGGACTGGGTAGTCGCCACCGCGAACCTCCATGCTACCGGTCTGCTCTTCGAGCCACTTGCGCCCGCGCTCGATCCCTTTCCGGTTGAGATGCTGTGGTGGGCCGCTCAGCACGAGCAGTGCACGCTCGCTCCCTTCGATTTCGCAGGGAAGCGTGAGTCGGCCGAGCGCGGCCTTGCGGACGAGACTGGTAATTCGGTTCGTCGTGTGGGCCGTGTCGATCTCCGGTTCGTCACCGCCCGTGAACCGCGAGAGTAGACCCCCGTCGTCGCTGCCGGTTTTGTCGACCTCTTCGCGAGCGTATCCCACCGTCGAGACGCCGCCGCCAGAGAGCGTATTGATGATCTCGCTGGAGTCGACGACGCTTTCGGCGACCTCGTCGCCCTGATTGATCTCGCCTGCGCCAAAGAGGATTCCGAAGCGACGGACGATCTCATCGTTGATTTCGGCGTAGCCGCTCTCGACGGACTCGCCGGACTGTCGCCACGAGTCGTTGTCAAAGACCATCAGGTTGTCCACTTCGCGAACGAACGTCTGGAACGAGCGCGCGGCGTTGAGTGTGTATATTCCACCTTCGTCGCTGCCCGGCAGTACACCCAGTCCGTACACGGGCTCGGTGTAGATGCGCTTGAGATGCTTCGCGAGCACGGGCGCACCGCCGCTTCCCGTACCGCCACCCATCCCGGCGACGATCAGGAACGCGTCGACCTCGTGGACGGGGATTGCGTCGATCGCACCCTGTACCTCGTCGATATCTTCCTCCGCGATCTCGGCCCCAAGTTCGTTGTCCGCGCCGACGCCGTGGCCTTTAACGCGAGACTGGCCGATCAGTACGCGGTTCTCCTGGGGGATCCGATCTAGCCCCATCAGATCCGCCTTGGCGGTGTTTACCGCCACTGCGGATCGAACGATCCCGCTGCCGGTCCGATCGTCGTATTCGAGGAATTTATCGACGATCTTCCCGCCTGCCTGTCCAAAACCGATCATCGCCAGTTTCATAATTCGTATCCGGGTCTCCGTTGGCATGAGAACAGAGGTAATAGGAATATAAGCCTTGTGATGGTGCGAATAAGCTGAACCTATTCGGTAGCTCAAAACCGCAAGACGTGAGTTAGTTCCATCGGTAATTGTTGATGGGTAGAAAGGAACTACTCACGGGACGGTAGCGGGTGTTTAAGATCTGTTATACCATTGGGGTAAAAAAGAAGTGCTGGCGTTAGGACAGTCCTAAGTACTGTTGAAGCGTCGTAAGGGAGCTGGGATCAGCACCGAAAGCGGTGACGCCGTTGTCCGTCGTGGTGTTATCCAGGCGGAGTGAGCGCGCCTGATCCGGCCCCATCGGTATGAATGGGACCGGACCCGCGAGGGTTAGCCCGAATTTTGCAAGCGCCATCGGCATGGGGACGATTTGGGCTGACTTCCCTTTTGCCTCGTACGCAAGACGTGTCACCTCCGCAAGCGTCAGCACTTCCGGTCCCCCGATCTCGTAGGTGTTGCCCGTATGTTCGTCGTCCTCGACTGCATCGGCGAGCATCGGTACCAGATCGTCTACGTGGATCGGCTGGAACCGGGTCTTGCCGCCGCCGGGTAGTACCTTGAATAGCGGTCCGGGTGTGAGTTTGCGCGCGAACGGAACGAACTCTCCGCCGTCACCGAACACGACGGACGGCTGGAAGATCACCGAGTTGACCCCCGCCTCCCGCACCGCTTCCTCGGCAAGCCCCTTCGCGCGGATGTATTCGGTCAGTCCGTCAGGGTCAGCACCCAGTGCGCTCATGTGGACCAATCGCTCGACGCCGTGTTCTTCCATTGCCCGTAGCACGTTTTCGGTTCCACCGTAGTGGACCGTCATGTGTGTTACTCCTTTCGGCGGCTGAAACAGCGGCGAGAGCGCGACGAGATTGACCACCGCATCCTGCCCCTCGAACGCGCCCTCGATCGAATCGTAGGCCGAGAGATCGCCAACAGCCGTCTCGACGCCCTCCGGTAACTCACTCGCATCGGGATCGCGAGAGAGGGCCGTAACATCGTGGTCACGTTCGACGAGTTCCGTACACAGGTTCCGACCGATAAATCCGGTTCCGCCCGCAACAAGGACATTCATGCTTCGAGAGTGGGGTTGATCGCCGATAAATGTACCGTGAAACTGAGGGATTGGTTCTTATTCTTCGCCGTCTGTCTCCCCACGTGTACTGAGTGCCAGCAGGATGCACAGAATTCCAAACACGCGTGTCGCGGGAACGACCCATGGCTTCCACTCGCAGCGATCTGGATCGGTGTAGACCAGCCGCGCGCCGACATCGACGTACCGTCGAGGCACGAGTGCGGCTGGCCCACACAGGAATGCGAACAGTTTACGAACCCGACCGTGTGGATCGCCGCGGCGTGCGAGCAGTAGCCAGACCAGCGCTTCGAGTCGAGCCATCGGGATCGTCCACGCGCGCAGTTCGGTGTCGTCCGGGTTTTCGAGGGCGATCCGCTCGGCGGCCTCGATAACCCGGCCGGGGACGAGCAGTTCGATGACGCCAACAAGGGCCAGGAGTCTTCGGGCCATACTTCAGTTACACCAGCAGATGAGAAAAATGCGACCCCTGCGGCCGGACTCCGATAGACAATTGACCGGTCGGGGCAAACCAGGTGGTATGCTGGTGACGCTGGAAGGGATCGACGGGAGCGGAAAGACGACAGTCTGGGAATCGCTACACGAGGAGTTCCCGGATGCCGTATTCACCCGCGAGCCGACGGAGACGTGGTACGGCGAGGCGGTCAACCGCTCGATCGGTGACGACGACGCCGATCCGCTCGCAGAGCTGTTCCTCTACACGGCCGACCATGCGGCTCATCTCGCGGAGACCGTCCAGCCTGCTCTGGATCGTGGCGACCTCGTGATCTCCGATCGCTACTCCGACTCGCGGTACGCCTATCAGGGCGCGACACTGGCGGATGTCCTCGACGAGCCGATGCAGTACGTTCAGGACGTCCACGAGCCGTTTACCGTCCGTCCAGACGTTACGCTCTACTTCGATATCGATCCCGAGACCGCCGCCAGGCGAAGTGGCAAGACCAACAAGTTCGAGCAGGATGCCTACCTCTCCCGCGTCCGGGAGAACTACGAACGGCTGATCGAGGACGATCCCGATCGCTTCGTCCGGATCGATGCCACGGAACCGCCGGAGACCGTCCTGACACGCGTGACATCAGTCCTCGACCGGAGCGTGGACGATCGCAGTCGACTGGAGTAACGATCAGGAGGGATGCTGGTGTCGGATTCGCTCGGCGATCTGTCCCGGTACCGGCGTCTCACAGTCCCTGCACTTCCAGATCGGGTAGACGTCGCCGTCCTCTTTCCTGAGATCCTGCTTGTACTGCAACGTCGCACCGCAGACACACCTGTGGGTCGCGGGCGTCATAGCCGTACAAACGACGTACAGCCGAATAAACGCCTCGCCGCCGGATCCTGGAGTCGCAAGATTCGTTGTGATCGCGCACTGACCGGGAGCAAATGACGGTCATCGGGCTCGACGACACCGATTCGCGCGAGCAGGGGATGTGTACGACGTACGCCGCGAGTCGGATCGCCGACGAAATCAGTGCTGCAGCCGGAGCAGTGACCCGCGTCCTGCTGATTCGCCTCAACCCCGCGGTCCAGCACAAGACCCGCGGGAACGCCGCGCTCGCGATCCACACGGATCTCGGAGCCGATCGAGCCTTCGAGGTCGCTCGTGAGTTCGTGGCCGACTCCGCCGTGACCGATGATCCTCGCACGAGCCCGGGGGTCGTCGTCGCTGACGGGACTCCTGACGCCGTGCCTGACGATATCGCCGCCTTCGCACGGGATGCGATGTCCCGACACCACGATCTCGCCGATGCCGAGGCGCTGATCGACGCCCACGGCTACCGAAGCGTCGGGTGGGATGGCGGACGGGGACGAATCGGCGCGCTCGCGGCGATCGGGGCGTGGCGAGCACACGACGACTGGACATACGAGTATATTTCCTACCGCGAGCTGCCGCGTCGCGGAACGCCGCGGGATATCGACCTCGATACCGTCTTCGCGGCTGCAGACGACTACTACCCCGAGGCGTGGGATACCGTCGACCGTATCGAGGGGCAGGCGGTCTGTGTCCCGCACACGCCGGGGCCGATCCTCCACGGGATCCGTGGCGACGACGCGGACGCAGTCCGGGGCCTTGCCGAGCACATCCAGGGAGAGCCTGTCGAGTCAGCGCGGCTCTTTCACACCAATCAGGGTACAGACGTCCACCTGATCGACGGCAAACTCGGTGACCTCACGGACGGATACGCCTACCGTGTTGACGGGACGGTCGTTGACCCGCCCGAAACCCGTGAGGGCGGCCACGTTTTCCTGACGGTTGGGGACGGGGACGCCAGCCGACAATGTGCGGCCTTTGAACCGACGAAACGATTTCGAGACCGTGTCCGAGCGCTCCGGGCCGGCGATCAAGTGACGGTCTGTGGTGAGGTGAGCGGCGGCACGCTCAAACTGGAGAAGTTCGCGGTGCGTTCCCTCGAAACCACCGAGCTTGTGACGCCAACCTGTCCCGACTGCGAGCGTCGAATGGAGAGCGCAGGTGCGGGACAGGGCTATCGCTGTCGGGACTGCAAGACCAGTTCGGATGGGAAAGTCGAGCGCCGGATCGAACGCGATCTCGAACCGGGCTGGTATGAGGTTCCGCCATGTGCGCGCCGCCACATTGCGAAACCGCTCGTGCGGGGTGGGTTCGACGCACCGATACATCCCGAGCGGTGATCGAACACGGCTAGCCGAGCGCGATTGTATGGACGCCGAACGCGAGGAGACCGAACGCAACCTGGGCGGCAATGACGGCACCAAAGGCGGTCTTAAACACGGTCGGGGGGAGCGAACGAACGGTTGCACTCGGTGGCTTCCAGCCGTGTCGTACTACTACCTCCCACCAGCCCAGCAGCGTCACCGACGCGGTCACGATGAGCACGTCCTTCGGATTGATGGGGTCGACGAGCAGGTTCACCAGCAGACCCAGACCTGCAAAGCAGACGCCGATCAGGACTGCGAGTGTCGCCCGCCGGTCGGGATGCCGACCGAGGATACGGCCAGCACCGAGTATTAGCAGTTGTGCCAGCGCCGCGCCTACGATCACGTCTACGAGATAGTGGACACCGAGTGTGATCCGTGTCGCGCCGACGAGCGCGACGAGACCGACTGCGGCGGTGTATCGCCGTCGTCGCGTACTGACCGGGAGGTACTCGGCGAGCAGAAAGTACACGACGGTCCCGGTCATCGCGTGCCCGCTCGGGAACCCCGGGCCGCTGTTGACCACCGCATACTGGAAGACCGGCTGCAGGAGCTCCGGGAGCGACTCGACGGCCACCAGCGGTTGCTCGGGTCGCGGGAGTCGATACGCGTCTTTGATCGCCCGCCAGATCGCCGTGCTAGCGATCAGCAGTCCACCGATCACCACCGCATCCTCCCGGTCGTGAAACAGATAGACGCCCGCCAGAACGAATCCGGCGAACCAGAGGGCACCGAGCTGCGTGAGGAGGGCGACCACCATCGCGAGGGATTCAGGGACCAACGACTGGAACAGGTCGACTGCACCGACGTCACGCTGCATGCGTTAGAACACTCACATGATTGCAGTTAATATACGTTTCGTCGTGGCTGGAACAATCTGACCCGGATAGAGATGGTGGTTCGATACCACGAAATTGAATCGTGCTGGTGCGGTCCGGGCGCCAGTACACTACCGCGAAGAGTACGACAACGTGTCCAGTTGCGTCATGAGCGATCGGAATCACGGCAATGTCGGACAGCAGTTCGCCCACCAATTCGACCGCACCGAGCCCCCGTGACATAACATGGGTACGATAGCCGATGAGACATACGGCTGTTCAGCGCCGGAATCGCTCATAGCGTTTTCATGCCGCTTCCGGTCAGCGGGACAACGACGTCCGCATCCGGCGAGAGGACGCCGCGGTCACGGTACTCGTGGAGGGCGGCGCTTGCGACCGCACTCGTGGGCTCGACGTAGAAGC